>CAZHJL010000021.1:0-59922 GCA_964532795.1 uncultured Phycisphaeraceae bacterium
TAACCCCTGATTCGGCAATCACTCACAGCGCGCCCCAGTTTGTGGCCAGACCCGGTGTGTTGGATGCGCGGTTCATGCCTCTCCCGCCCCCCTCACCGCGCGACAAAACGCTCGGATCTTCTCGACATCCTTCACCCCGTGTTCGGCCTCCACGCCGGACGACACATCCACGCCCCATGGGCGAACCGTTGCGATCGCCTCGACGACGTTCTCGGGCGTCAGGCCGCCGGCGAGCACCACGTGGGGACGACGTGCGTGCACGCGATCGCGCAGGGCTTCGGACATGGCGTCCCAATCGAACGGCTGACCGTGACCGCCCGTCTGGCGCCCGGCCGCGCGGGGCGCCGGCGCGTCCACGATCACGGCCTCCAGGTTCTCGCTGCCTTCTGCCCACAGCGTCATCGCGCCGGGCAGACCTTCCGCATCGAAAGGCAGCGCCTTCATCACGCGTGTCGGCGCCAGTTGCCGCGCCTGGGCCGGCGTCTCCGATCCATGCAGTTGCACCATCGTCAGCCCGACTTCATCGACGATCGACCGAATATGCGCGGCCGACGCATCCACGAACAGACCGACGACCTCCACGCCGTCGGGCACCGCTTCGGCGATCCGCCGCGCAGCCGACGCATCATCCACACAGCGCGGCGTGTCCGGCACAAACACCATCCCCACCGCGTCCGCGCCCGCCTCGGCCGCGGCCGCCGCCGTCTCCGGATCCCGCACGCCGCAGATCTTGATCCAGACTCGTGACATCGCATCGACGAGTTAACTGGTTAACGAGTAACCTGGTCAACCGGTTAACTGGTCCTCCTGTCTGTGTGCATCCGTGTGCATCTGTGGTTCCACTCTTTGCCGCGTCTTCGCGATCGGCGTACTCTGCAGGTTCATATCCTCTCCAGCCGCGCGTGCTCCAGCACCATGGTCTTCACACCATAGTGCTCGAACTGCACCTTCGCCCGGCCGGGCATCATGATCAGCACCTTCCCGATGCCGAACTGCGGGTGACGCACCAGCGTGCCGGATTCGATGTGCTCCCCGTCCCGCGTCATCCCCCCGCGCGGCATGCGCATCGGCCCGGCATCCTCAAACGCATCCTCATCCGCGCGGTCCACCAACTGCGTGTGCTCGCACTCGATCTCTCCGATGAAGCGCGACGCCGTCGCCGCTTCGCGCCGTCCGAACTTCATGCGAGAGCGAACATGACTCAAAGCCAGTTCCCGACGCGCGCGCGTCATGCCGACAAAGCAAAGCCGACGCTCCTCTTCGATCTCGTCGACGTTGTCCGATGAATTCGCGTGTGGCAGCAGCCCTTCCTCCACCCCGACCATCACCACCGCGCCGAACTCCAGCCCCTTCGCGGCGTGCAGCGTCATCAGCGTCACCGCCCCGCTGTCGCTCTCAACCGCGTCCACATCGCTGATCAGCGCCACGCGCTCCAGGAACCCCTCCATCTTCTCGCGCAGTGAAAGCGGCTGCGTGGTCACCCGGGCCAGTTCCATTTCGTACTGCTGCACCGAGTTCACCAGTTCGCCCAGGTTCATCGTGCGCTCGTTGTCCGGGCTGCTGGTATCCGACGCGTAGTAGTGCATCAGGCCGGACTCGGTGAGCACCTGCTCCACGAATCCGCGCAGCTCGTAATCGCGCGTGATCGAACCATCGTTCTCCGGCATCACCGGCGGTAGCGCATTGTCGTCGATACCGATCGTCTCACGCCACGCATTCAGCAGCGAGACGAACGCACGTACACTGTTGACCGCCCGCGTGCCGAGACCGCTCACGTGCTCGCAGTCCTTCAACGCCGCGCCAAGCGACACACCCTGCGCCACCGCGTGTGCCCGCAGGGCCTTGACCGTGCGATCGCTGATCCCGCGCGACGGCGTGTTGATGATGCGCAGAAGGTTCACCTCGTCGTCGGGATTCACGATCGCCCTCAGGTACGCCACCGCATCCTTGATCTCCTTGCGCTCAAAGAACGCCGTCCCGCGCGCCATCTGGTACGGCACGCCCGCATGCCGAAGCACATCCTCCACCGCGCGGCTGAGGTGATTCGTCCGGTAGAACACGGCCATGTCCGACCAGTTCATCCCGCGTTCATCGTGCAGGCGCTGCAGGTGCTCGGCGATCCACTGGGCCTCCGACTCCTCGCTGCCGTGGCGGATCAGCAGCACATGTTCGCCCGCTTCATTATCCGTCCACAGCGCCTTGTGCTTGCGGCGAAGGTTCCTCTGGATCAACCGGTCCGCCACCGACAGAATCAGTTTCGTCGAACGGTAGTTCTGCTCAAGCCGCACCACCTTCGCATCCGGGTAATGCTTCTCAAAATCGAGGATGTTGCGGATGTCCGCCCCGCGCCACCGGTAGATCGACTGATCCGGATCGCCCGTCGCGCAGATGTTCTGGTGCTCTCGGGCCAGCGCGTTGGCGATAACGAACTGCGCGTGGTTCGTGTCCTGGTACTCGTCGATCAGCACGTACTGGTATTGCTCGCGCGCCTCGGCCAGAACATCCTTCTCGTCTCGGAAGAGATGGGCCGTGCGCAACAGCAGGTCATCGAAGTCCAACGCGTTGTTGCGCTTGAGTTCGTCCGCGTAGGCCGTGTAAATCTTCGCCACCTGCTTCGAGTAGAAATCCCCGGCCAGCGCCGCGAACGCGGCGGCGTCCACCATGTCGTTCTTCGCGTTGCTGATCGTGGAGAGCACGCCGGTTGGCGTGAAGTGGCTCGTGCTGATCTGCAACTGCTCGAGCACCATCTTCATGCAGCGCTGCTGGTCGCCCGAATCGTAGATCGAGTAGCTCGTGGGCAGGCCCAGTCGATCCGCGTGCCGCCGGATCAGCCGGGCGCAGAAACTGTGGAAGGTGGTGATCGTCGCGGCGTTCGCCTGGCGCTCGCTCATCAGTTCCGCCACGCGCCCGCGCATCTCCCCGGCCGCCTTGTTGGTGAAGGTGATCGCCAAGATGTTCCACGGGGCGATCCCGACTTCGCGAATGAGATACGCCACCCGGCGCGTGATCACCCTCGTCTTGCCCGAGCCCGGCCCGGCCAGCACCAGTAGCGGCCCATCCAGATGCGTCACCGCCACCCGTTGCGGCTCGGTCAGTCCATCAAGCAACCCAGAATCCGTTCTGACACTGACATCATCCATCGCCGCATTGTAGTGACCGGACCGGGCCCGTCGCGGCGCGGTGCGCAGACGGCACACGCCGCGTTGACCGCTTCCATCAATCCGCGAAACCGCCATATCCCGCACACACGGACCCCTTCTCAAACCATTGTCACAACAGCGCTTACATACCACGGCCCACCCCATGCCATCGCGGACCACCCCTCGCAGCATCTCTCCCATCACCACCAGGCCGCGCCCCGACCGCGCGGCGGACCACGCACTCGAACAGGGGATACCAGCATGGGACCTATGGCAATCGGCGGCATGGCAGGCGGCATGGGCAGCGCGATGGCGACCGGTGGGGCAGCCCCCCAGCAGACCCAGGATGCCGCAGCCGCGCTCACCGGCGACAGCCTCCAGGGCTCGGCCATGCAGAACAACACCTACTGCCAGCTCGACCAGTTGGCCGGACAGATGGACAGCACCGGCATGCTGGAAGACCTGTCCAAGACCATCCTGGCCATGGCACTCATGGATGCTCTGTCCGGCGGCAAGGATGACGACGACGAGAAGAAAAGCTCCGGCCTTGCGGGCGCGGCGGTGGCCATGATGCTCATGAAGGAAATGGCCGAAGTCACCAGCCAGATCCAGATGAACGAAATGTCCGGCACCTACTCCGTCGGCGCCGCCAACAACAGCGCCAACATGAACGGCGGCGCCTACGCCGGCCAAATGGCCCGCGGCGCACTGGGCATGGGCGGCATGATGGCTTGAAACTGATTCGCTCATAGCAACTCCGATCAACCTCGAAGCCCACGGATTACCATCCGTGGGTTTCCTGCATCTCGAATCCGCCCCGCAGAACCCATGGATTACAATCCACGGGCATTCTTCGATCCCAAACCTGTCCCGAGCCGCACACGCCATGCACACCATCCCACACACGCCCTTCGCCGACCGACTTCTCCCCGCCGTGACCCATTGCGGCTTCGCCATGGACGACTGGTGGGTCTGGTGCGGCTCGGTCACGCGCGGCGAGGACAATCGCTACCACCTCTTCGCAGCACGCTGGCCGCGGCATCTCGAGTTCCTGCCGGCTTACCAGAGCTATTCCGAGATCGTCCACGCCGTGAGCGACACGCCCGAAGGACCCTACACCCTCGCCGAAACCGTCCTCGGCGATCGCGGGCCCGACTACTGGGACGGACGCATGACGCACAATCCCGTCATCACGAAATGGCGCGGCCAATACCTGCTCTTCTACATCGGCACCTCCTTCCAAGGCGAGAAACCCACGGCCGACGAACTGCGCACCGGCCCGGCCTTCTACCCCTGGTACCGGCAAATCCGCATCGGCGTCGCCGCGGCCGATGCGCCGAGCGGCCCGTGGCGACGGCCCGAACAACCGCTGCTGCTCGCCCGGCCGGGCATGTGGGACGAACACGTCGTCACCAATCCGTCCCCGCATGTCACCGCCGATGACCGGCTGTTCCTCTACTACCGCAGCTACATTAAGGGCCGCGGCTGCCGGCTCGGGCTGGCCATCTATGACGACCTCGACGCCCCGCCCGCCTGGCGCAGCGACGCGCCGCTTTTCGACGACGACAACACCTCCTTCGAAGATCCCTTCGTGTTCGAGACGGGCGGCCACTTCGAGATGATCGCCAAGGACCTGACCGGCAATACCACCGGCCAGCTCCACGCCGGCACGCACCTGCTCTCGCCCGACGGCATCGCCTGGCGTCCGGCCCCGCGGCCGATGGCGTACAGCCGCGTCGTCACCTTCGACGACGGCACGACCCGCGAGCTGTCCAACCTCGAGCGCCCGTTCCTGCTGCTCGAAGCCGGCCGGCCGACACACCTCTTCGCCGCGATGGGCGAGGGGGCGGAGAAGGTCGCCGGCGGCTTCAAGGGCATCCGCCGCGCGTGGAACGGCGTGATCCCACTGCGAGCCGATTGACCCCGGCCGGCGACCGCGCACGCCACGCCCCGAACCGGCCACCGCCGGCTGGCGAATGGTGGTTTTGAATGTTTTAGTCCATCGAGCGACATAGGCTTAGCTCGCCGCAACCGGCACCCTCGTTTCCGGGCCACAATCGCGGACACGGGGCACCAAGTGCGCCACTATGGAAACATTGGCCACATAAATTGCGCAAAAGTGCATGGTTTTCGGGCCCGTTTTGGCTCGTTTCAGCCGGTTCCGTTCGGTTTGGGTCGTTTGCTGCATGATTCTGTATTCAGGGCAGTTCACGCTTAAGTGTTTTGCACGTTTCAGTCGCCGCCGCACACGTCGAGCGGCGCCGGGCCGCCCACCCCGCCGGCCACTGCGACGCCCCGCCAGACCGCCAGCCGCGCCCGGGCGGGCGAAGGGCCCTCCTACACAGGGACGAAGCGCCGCCCTGGTGCGCACAGCATGGCCTGTCTTGCACCCCCCCAGCCGCGCAACCCCCGACGCGGCCGAACGAAAGAAAACCTGCGCGACTTGAAGAAACGCCGAAATTTTGGGGTCCCGTTCTGCGCACGAGATGGCCCGAAACATTGAACCACGGATGCACGCGGATGGTGCGGGGGTTGCGACCACGATGCTCAACTGTCTTCCTCCCTCTGGGAGCCGACAGCAGCGCGCATGTCGTGCGCACGCCGGACGAGGTGTGCGCGACACGCTCGACCACCCGGCGCATCTGCCCTAGAGATTCAGGAAGATTGCCGTGGACTCATATTCTGCTCCTTCTGGACGTAGCATTCAAGGCATGGCTGCGGGTGGTCCGTGAGCGAGGTCGCCCCTACACGACGCGCAGAGCGCCAGATGCTGTCAACAGTGCGCGATCAACCGCTTACCGGTACACATGACCTTCGTCTGGGTCGAGTCAGCTTGTGCCGCCAAGATGGAACCGCAGGAAATACAGTAAGTCTGAGGCGAATTGTCCGCATTCAGCTGAGGTTGGGGCCTCTGCGCCCCTGTACCTTTGGTAACAGACCGCCCCACTTCTTCCGGTAGGAAAACAGACCAAGGCGGCTTTCACCGCCCTGGTCCGGCGCTTGGAATCGCGGCGCCCGGCCGCGTGCTTTCAGTGGTTGCGCCGCATGGTGAGCAGGCCTGCGAGGGCCAGTAGAAGGGCGCTTGCCGGTTCGGGGATGAGCGATTGCATCGCCTCCTCGTGCTCGTGTTCGTCTAAGCCGTGGTTGAAGACGGCCCAGAGCGGGTCGGAGGTGTACGTCATCCCGCTGTCGTTGAGCACCAGTTCGATGCTGAAGGCATAGATGCCGGCGGGGGGTTCGACGTACGTCGGATCGCCGATGCCCGGGACGTTGCCCGCGCCGGGCTGGGCATAGAGCGAAGTGGTGAAGTGCTTGTGCACGCTGCCGTCGGCAAGGACGGCCTGGATATAGCTGCCGGTCTGCGGGCCGCTCGCGGCGTCGATGGTGCGGCTTTGGGCGCCCATGAGCAGGCTGATGCAGGCATCGCCGGGCGAGCCCCACGCCACCTCGCCGGCGCCATCCCAGTAGAGCAGGCTGCTGAGGATGTTGTAACTCAAGGCCGCACCGTCGGGCAGGCCGCCCACGCCCGCGGCCTGGTTGACGCCGGGGTCGGAGGGGTTGAAGGGATCGCCGGCGTCCTCGCCGAAGGCCCAGCCGTAGACGGTGATGGGCGGCGGGGTCTGGTCGCCGTCGTGACTGAGCCCGCCGGTCACCAGTTGGCCGCCCTGCAGATAGGGCGCGATGTCGAAGTGTTCATGGTCGTGGCCGTGATCGTGGCCGTCGGCGAGCGCCATGGGGGTGATCGCGTACATCACGGTGACGAACATCAATCCAGTCAGGTAACGCATCTTTCTTGTTCCTCTCTTCTCTCGGTTGGTGCGCGGCCTGCAAGCCGCGCGGGTGCGGGCCGCCGCGTCAGTGGGCGACGGCCGGGTCGAAACGGTTCTCGGTTCGGTTCTTGAAGACTTCCTCGAAAGCCAGCGTTTCGGCGTGTCCGTCGAGGAATCCGTAGTTGGCTCGAGCGCTCCACGACCGCTCGCCGCCGCCGTGCTGGTGGATCTCAAGATGCTTCGACGCCTTGAGCAGCACGTTGCCGACCCACAGGTCGACGTGCGGATGGTCAGCCGCCGCGAAGTCGCCCGTCTCAGCCATCTCCAGGAAGTGGACGGTGGCCACGGGGTTGGGGTAGTTCTCGAGCCTGCGATACGGTCCACCCCAGGGCACGAGGTCCTGGTCGGTGAACTCGTTGATGCCGTAGCTGGTCTGGCGGAACTGCCCGTTGACGGGCGTGCCGCCATGCCAGTGCGGGCTGTCATCGGAGGGGCAGCGTGCGATGAGCTTATCGCTGTAGTACGGCTGGAGCGTGTTGATCCATGCGACAGCCGCGCGGCCGTGGGCGCCGCCGTGGGCCAGTCCGGCCTGGATCAGCCGCCCGTCGTTGTCGTCGATGTACATCCAGTGGGCCATCTCCATGTTGCGCATGTTGCTCAGGCAGTTGGCGGTTCGCACGGCCTGCCGCGCCGCGCCGAGCGCGGGGAGCAGGATGCCGATGAGCAGAGCGATGATGGAGATCACCACCAGCAGTTCGATGAGCGTAAACGCGCGACGCCTTCGCACGTTGGCCTCCCCGGCGCGCGGAGGCGCGCCGTTGCTTGTGTCAGATGACGGTCCGCTGGGTCAGGGGTGCGGCTTACGCAAGTGGCGGTGCTCGCCCGCCGGTGCGGCGGGGCCGATCGATGGGGAAATGCAGGCCAGCCACGTCGGGCCTGACGGCTTGAGCTTCGTGAAGCGGCAGGCTGTCGACGCGCGGCAGGTCGAAGGCGACGCGCCCCAGCGTCAGCACGCGGCAGAACTGGCACGCATGCCAGGCAGGTTGATCGGGTTGGCCCGCATGCAGACCGTCGCCCGGGAACGCGGACGGGGCGGGGGCCTGGCGCCCGCGGTGGGTCGTGTCGCAGGATCGGTCGGCCGCGCAGTGTCCGTGACTTGTCGCACACGGCTGGTGGCTGTGACCATGTGAGGGCATGTGCTCGGCCAGCAGATGCAGCGCATGGGCGATGCCGAGACTGTCCGCGGCCAGCCACAGAGCGAAGATTGGAATCAGCAGTCGCCGCCGGTTCACAAGGCGATATCCCTCATCACGGTGCCTGAACGGGGGGAACCGTACCCTATCGCTATCGCGAATCCAATATCATTTGCGAAATCGGGAAGAGAACGCAAGTTGTGGCTAGGTGATACCGGGACCCTGCGCCACCGGCGCGGCCGGGCGGTTGAGGTGGCGTGGGCCGCCTTCGTGTATCATCCCGGCGTGTCTTACGGGGCATTTCATCGCTCACAGGTGCGCCCATGATCGATTCCGGTGGATCAGAAGCAGTGACCAAAGAGAAAACAGCAGGCCCGACCGGCTCGCCTCCGCCGACGACGCGTGAACGGATGGTCCGGCGCGTGCGATGCCTGATCTGCGGCCGCCGCCTGCGTAAGGCTCTCATCACTGACAAGTGCCCGGCCTGCGGCACATCGGTTGAGCGCTCCCTGGAGGGCCGACGGCTCAGCCAAGCCGATCCGGGATGGTTGCGGGCGATGCGAATGGGCGTGATGCTGCTGGGGATCGGATCGGTCCAGGCCGCGCTGTTCCTGGTAGCATTGCAAATCGCGCCCGCGGTGCTTACTCACCTGCACCGCGAATCGACCGATCCCCGGGCCGAGCGCGCGGATTTCATTCTCGTGCTCGTCCTCTCGGGCATCGTGATCCAGTTCTTCCTGTTCTGCGGCGTGTTTCTGCTGACGGCTCGCGAGAGCAGCGTCGCGGGTGTGGGGCGCGGTTTCAGTCGTCCCGTGTCGCGATGGGGACTGATACTGGGCGGCGTGCTGCTGAATGGGGGTGTGCTGACCTCGCTGGTCGCGTCCGAGATGACCGAACTGCTGATGACCGCCGGTGGTCTCGGCCTGCTGGTGGGCTCGATCGCCATGCTGGTCTACCTGTGCGGTCTGGCCCAGCGGGCGCGCTGGTCGGTCATCGAATGGCAGATCGTCATCTTCTTCCTGGCCTGTGTGGCGCTTGGCGTGCGCGGTTGCGCCGTGCCATACCCGGCCGACGCGCACGCTGCACTCGAGTACGAGCACACGGAACGGATCTATACGTCGCCCCAGCCCCCGTCCGGCCCGACTCTGGCCGACCTGCTGCCTCTCGCCCGACCGCTGCTGGGTCTCTGGTGGCTCGTGCTGCTGCTTCAGTTCTACCTGATGCTATCGGATGCGATCTACGCAAGCGAAAGGCCCTACCGCACGCCTGCCCACAAGCCGCCCGGTGGGTAGATTCCTGGCGTTTGGTATCGGTCGGAACCCTTGTCTAGGGCGATCATGTATGGTTCGAAAGAAGGTCAGCGGAAAGAAGAAGAAGGTTGCGGGTCGGCGCGGCGGGGACGCATGCCGGCCGTCGAGCCGGGACAGGTCGAGCAGACGATCCTTGTGGTTCGCGGCTGCAAGGTGCTGCTGGATGAGTAATTGGCGGGTTTTTACGCGGTCGAGACTCGGGCCATCGTGCAGGCGGTCGGCCGCAACAGGGAGCGGTTCCCGGCTGATTTCGTGTTCCAACTGACAAAGGAGGAATGGGAATCTTTGAGATCACAATCTGTGATCTCAAAGCCAAGCGGCCGCGGCGGGCGGCGTACCGCGCCGTACGCCTTCACCGAACAGGGCGTGGCCATGCTCTCGTCCGTCCTTCGCAGCGGTCGGGCGATCGAGGTGAACATCGAGATCATGCGGGCTTTCGTGCGGCTGCGACAGCTTCTGTCCGTCCACAAGGAGTTGGCCGCGCGGCTGATGAAGCTGGAACAGAAGATGCAGCAGCGCGACGCCGCAGTCGATCAGCAGTTCAGGCAGATCTTCGAGTTGCTCAGACAACTCTTCGACGCCCCGGAGCCGGAACGCCCGTCGATCGGTTTCCTCTCCGAGGCACAGGGCCGGAAGAAGAAAGCGAAGTGAAGGACGCATGGCGCCACCGCCGCCCGGGCAGTGCGCGATTTCCGCTGCGCAGAATGTTTTTGCGTCACGGAATGCCTGGCGCCCCGCGCCCTGCGGGCGCACGATGTTAGCGGGAGGCAAGCGAACAGGGCGGCCCCGAACCCCCGCCGCTTCGTGCCCTTGTTCTCACCGCTTTGCCCTTCGTCGCTCCGTCGCTTGGTCGCTTCGTCGCTGCTTCGCCCTCTTGGTATCATGCCACGTCTTTGGACCGCCGCGCGGAATGTAACTCGAAAGGTGCCAGACACATGCCTTCCCGTACCCACACCTGTGGCCAACTTCGTATCGACCACGTGCAGCAGACCGTCACCCTCTGCGGGTGGGTCAACAGCTACCGCGACCACGGCGGGGTGATCTTCATCGACCTGCGCGACCGCGACGGCCTCACGCAGATCGTCTTCCGGCCCAGCTACCAGCAGGCCCATGACCTGGCCGATTCGCTCCGCCATGAGGATGTCATCCGCGTGACCGGGGTCGTCGAGGAGCGCGGCGTGGACCCGGAGACGGGCAAGGACCTGACCAACCCCAAGCTGCCCACGGGGCAGATCGAGGTCGAAGGCCGCGAACTGGTGGTGCTGAACAAGTCGCAGACCCCGCCGTTCACGCCGGACGATTCGAACAAGGTGAACGAGGAGTTGCGGCTGCGGTATCGGTATGTCGATCTGCGCCGGCCGCGCATGCAGGAGATTCTGCACGCGCGGCATCGGGTGACGAAGATCATGCGCGACTACTTCGCCGAGCACCGGTTCTGCGAAGTGGAAACGCCCTTCCTCTGCCGCAGCACGCCGGAAGGCGCGCGCGATTTTCTCGTGCCGTCGCGTCTGCAGCCGGGCAGCTTCTACGCCCTGCCGCAGAGCCCGCAACTCTACAAGCAGATCCTGATGGTCGCGGGGCTCGATCGCTACATGCAGATCGTCAAGTGTTTCCGCGACGAGGACCCGCGCGCCGATCGCCAGGCGGAGTTCACGCAACTCGACCTGGAGATGAGCTTCGTGGAAGTCGACGATGTGATCGAGATCTGTGAAGGCATGGTTCGCCGCGTCTGGAAGGAGATCACCGGCGTGGAAGTCGGCGACATCCGCCGCATGTCGTACGCGGAAGCGATGGACAAGTACGGCTCGGACCGGCCGGACCTGCGCTTCGGCATGGAGTTGATCAACATCACCGACATCGCCGGCGGCACGGATTTCCGCGTGTTCTCCGAGGCCATTGCGTCGGGCGGACTGGTCAAGTGCATCCGTGTGCCCGGCGGGGCATCGATGACGCGTAAGCAGACGGACGGCCTGGCCGAGTGGGTCAAGCAGTTCGGCGCGGGCGGCCTGCCGGTGACGAAGCTGGAAGGCGGTGAGTTGGCCACGGGCGTGGCCAAGTTCCTCGCGCCGATCAAGGATGCGCTCATCGAACGCACCGGGGCGCAGGACGGCGATCTGCTTTGCTTCGGCGTGCACGCCAACCCGGCCATCGTGCACCGCGTGCTCGGCGAATTACGGCTGCACCTGGCCCGGGAACTGAAGATGATCACCCCGGGCAAGTGGGAATGGCTGTGGGTGGTCGACTTCCCGCTGGTCGAGTATGACGACCAGACCAAGCGCTGGTACAGCCTGCACCACCCGTTCACCTGCCCGTGCGACGAGGACCTCGACAAGCTGGAAAGCGACACCGCGGCCGTGAAGTCGAAGGCCTACGACCTGGTGCTCAACGGCAGCGAGCTGGGCGGCGGGTCGATCCGTATCCATCAGCCGCAGGTGCAGCAGCGCGTGTTCCGGTTGCTGGGCATCAGCGAGGAGGAAGCCCGCGCGAAGTTTGGCTTCCTGCTCGATGCGCTGCGCTACGGCGCGCCGCCGCACGGAGGCATCGCCTTCGGGCTGGATCGCATCGTGATGCACCTTTGCGGCACGGACAACATCCGCGACGTGATGGCCTTCCCGAAGACGCAGATCGGCGCGGACCTGATGGTCGAAGCGCCGGCCCCGGTCGACGAACTGCAGTTGCGCGACCTGAACCTGCGCATCGCCTCAGCGCCCAAGATGAAGGTGTAGTGGCGCCACGCGCCGCCGGCGGCGCATCGGCCAGTGTGCTGCGCATCGTGATGATCAATCCCGTTCCCACCGGCGGATAGGCCGCCCGTGGCGATCTTGAACGATTCCACTTCGGATTACCCCATGTGCGGCATTGCAGGCATTGTCCGGTTCGACGACCAGCCGGTCGATCGAGCCGCGCTGCAGGCGATGTTGCGACAGGTGCAGCATCGCGGCCCGGACGGGCAGAACCTGTGGATCGGGCCCCGCTGCGGGCTGGCCCACGCGCGGCTGTCCATCATCGACCTTCAACTGGGCAGCCAGCCCATGCATGCGCCGCCCTTCCAGGAGCACGGCGATCTGACCGTCGTATTCAACGGCGAGATCTACAACCACCGTAACCTGCGGCGCATCCTCGAGCGCTTCGGCCACAGCTTCTCATCCGACCACAGCGACACGGAGATTCTCCTTCACGGCTACCGCCAGTGGGGCGCTGCCCTGCCGCAACACCTCGAGGGCATGTTCGCCTTCGCCATCTGGGACAGCGGCAAGCAGTCGCTTTACCTGGCGCGGGATCGCATCGGCAAGAAGCCGCTCTACTTCCATCGCGACAACGGGCGACTGCTTTTCGGCAGCCTCGTGGCGACGATCTTCGCCGCGTTCGACAGCGGGAACAGCATCCGCATTGACCGGGACGCCCTGCGCGACTACCTGCGGCTCGGCTACTCGTGCAATGCGTCGCTCATCGAGGGAATCGACGAACTGCCCCCGGCCAGTTGGGCGACAATCGACGCCGAGGGACGGATGCAGGTTCAAAGCTACTGGTCGCTGCCGCCCGTCTCTCGCACGGACACGGCCAAGGGCGTCGTGCAGGCTGTCACCGAGTTGCTCACCACGGCGGTGGAGCGGCGGCTGGAATCCGATGTGCCGGTGGGCTGCTTCCTCTCCGGGGGCATCGATTCATCGCTCATCGCCGCGATCGCGCAGAAACTGCTTGACGAACGCGGCGAGCCGGCGCTGAAGACCTTCTGTGTGGCCATCCCAAACACGAACTACGACGAAAGCGGGTACGCGCAGCGCGTGGCGAACCACGTCGGCGCAGACCACATGACGCTGAGCATCTCGTCGGGCGATGACCTGTTCGGCGACCTGCGACGCCTGGTCGCGACGAGCGGCGAACCCACGGCCGACAGCTCGATCCTGCCGACGTTCCTGCTCTGCCGCGCGGCGCGACAGCATCTGAAAGTCGCGATGGCCGGCGAGGGCGGCGATGAGCTGTTCGGCGGCTACGAGCGCTACCGCGCGTTGCGGCTGCTCAGCCGGCATCGGTGGTGGCTGCGCGCGATTCCGCCGCGTTTGCTGGGCGTGCATGATCAACTGCACACGCGCGCGCGTTTCCGGCGGCTGGTGGAGGCGGCCAGGCAGCGCGATGCCGCCGAACAGTACTGCTCGATTTCCCAGCTTTTCAGCAACCGGCAGGTCGAGCAGCTTGGCATCGCCGTGTCGCCGCGATCCACCGGGCTTCCGGACTGGCCGGACATCGCCGACCCCCCGAAGGCCGCGATGCGCTGGGACCTGACGCACTACCTGCCTTACGATCTGCTGCGCAAGATCGATCGCGCATCGATGGCGGTGGCGCTCGAGGTGCGCTGCCCGATGCTCGATCGTGAACTGAGCGAACTGGCCGCGCATCTCCCCGCCGCCGTGCTCACCCCGCGCGGCCGGCCCAAGCAACTGCTTCGCACCATCGCCCGCACGATGCTTCCGGCCGAGATCGTCAACCGGCGCAAGCGCGGCTTCGCCATCCCCATCGGCCGCTGGTTCGCCGGCGATCTGGCAGGGCCGCTGCGCGACGTACTGCCCGACGACCGCCTGGAGTCGCTCGGCCTCGCCGAGGCGCCGGTGCGTGAGATGCTCGAGGCGCACACCACCGGCCGCGCGGACCACACCCATCGCCTGTTCGCCCTGCTCAGTCTGTCTCTGTGGAAAGCGTGGCTGGATGAATCCGTTGGGCGTTCGGGCCGGACCCCGCCGGTCAGCGCCGCCGGATGACCGACTCACCGCCTGATGACTGACCGGAAGTACTCGCTCATCCCGAGCACATTCTCCCACCGCCGGATGACCACATCCGCCATGAACAGCGACAGCATGAGTATCAGGATGTACGGCCGCAGTTCGACAAAATGCGAGTGCCCGCGCCGGTCGTATGATGGGAGTATCGCGGCAGTCGGCTCGATGCGCGAGCCGCCCGACAGGTCGACGACCTGGTCGATCAGCGGCTCGTTGACCTGTCCGGTCGCCGCCTCGCCGGCGATCGTCTGCACCACGCCGGCCGACACCGTTTCGTTGTCGTGCCGCGCCCGAACGAGGTAGACCCCCGGCCGATCGAGCCTGAAGTGACCTTCATAGCGGCCGGGACCGACCTGGTCCATGACCACCGGCTCGGGCTCTTCTTCCTTCAGCCGCATCGTCGCCGGCAGGAATCGCACCTCGGCCTCGATCCGGGCATCGTTGTAGAACGTGGCCGCATCGGCCATCAGGTCGACGGTCACCTTGGCGTCGCCGCCCTTGCGATCGACGTGGATATCGATCAACTGCCCCTGACGTTCGCGCGCGATTTCGCGGAGCACCTGCGCCCAGAACTGGCTGTACAGGTCGTGCCCGTCGGTCAGCCAGGTGGCCGCCCAGCGCGACTTGCAGTCGCTGGTGAAGGCCGCGACTTTGCCCAGCCCGTACGGCCGCAGCGCGAGCAGCGGATCGCCCAAGTCGGTCACCAGCGGCACGAAGACGCCGGCCTTCGGCCGCGTCTTGACGTAGCCGAGCAGTTGCGGCGCCGCTTCGATCGCCCAGCCCTCGATCGCCGTGTGGCTTTCCTGCTTGAGCGGCTTGAAGACCTCCTCGCGGATCATCTTGTTCACGTGGACCATGGTGTCCTGCGTGAAGATCTGCGGGATCTGCGATGGATCGGCCGCGTAGTAGAACGTGCCCCCGCCCGCCGCGGCGACGGACTGCAGCATCGTCGCATCCGCCCCGCCGCCCACCGCCACCGCCGAAATCGTGATGCCCTCGCTGAGCATCTGGGCCGCAAGTTGCGGGTAACCCGACCCCTCGCTGTGCCCGTCGGTCATCACGATCATGTGCTTGACCTTCGCCCGCACCTCGCCGAGGCCGGCCTGGCCCAGTTGCATACCGGGATAGATGTGCGTGCCGCCGCCGGCGTTGATCGTGCTGATCTGCGCCATCAACGCCTGCTTGGACGTGCTGCCGATCCGCGTGATCGGCACCACCTGTTGCGCCGAGGAATCAAACGCGACCACGCTGAGATAGTCCTTGGCCGACAGCAGGTCGAGCGTGCCGATGGCGGCCGACTTCGCGATTTCGATCTTCTGCCCGCCCATCGAGCCGGAGCGGTCGATCACGAGGCACAGCGCCACCGCGTATTTCTCTTCCATGTCCGGCGCCTTGATTTTCACCGGCAGAATCTCCTCGATGGGAGAGTGGTAATACCCGCCGACGCCGAACGAATGGCGCCCACCGATCATCAGGAAACCGCCGCCGTAGTATTCGACATACTGGCGCATGAGGGCCATCTTCTCGTCACCGACCGCCTGGCGCGGCACGTCGGACAGGATCACCCCGTCATAGCCGGCGAGGGCCGCGATGTCCGTCGGGATGCCGTCAGGCGGGCGCACGTCCAGATCGATGCCCTCGTCGCGCATCGCGTCCACGAGGTAATGCGCTTCGCCCTTCTCGCCTTCGACATACAGAAAGATGGGCCGGCCGCGCACATCGACGTAGGTGAGCCCCTCGTTGTTGGCGGGTATCGCATCCTCGCCGAAGCCCTCGAGGACGACGCGGTAGTCGTAGAGATTGCGCCGATCAGGCGCGCGCTTGAACCGCACTTGTCGCGTTTCACCGACCTTCAGCGAAAGCGCCTTCCGGTCGACCTCGATGCCGTTCTCGAACAGCCTCGCGACGCCCTCGCCCGCCAGCGAACTTTCGATATCCGCGTACAGCGCCACCTCCGCGCCCTGGTGCAACGATGAGCGACTGGCGCGCACCCGCAGCACGCGCACGTCCTTCAGCGCATCGCCCGCAACGGGCACCACGTCCACCACCACCTCGCCCAGCACCGCTTCCCCCACCGCCGACAACAGGTCACCCTTCGTCTGCATGGCGTCGCCGACCAGCACGATCCGGCGCGTCGTGCCCTGGGGAAACAGATCGCGCGCCAGTTCGATCGCGGCCTGGTAGTTCGTATCCTGGCCTGCTTCGGCCGTCAGGTCGGCGGCCGGTTCCAGCACATCATGCCCGGCTTGCGGCAGGCGCAGCACCTTCGGTTGCGCGCCGGCGGAAACGAAGCCGATGATGGTGTCGCCCGGCAGGGCGCCCGCCAGGCGGTTGACCGTATCGCAGGCCCTGCGCATTCCCGTCACGCCCTGGCTGCGCGAATGGTCGAGAACGAAGATCACCGCCTGCCGCTCCGTGCGCGACTCGACAGCCGGATGGATCAGCGCAAGCAACGCGAGCACCACCATTGCCGCCCGCACCGCCAGCAACGCGCGGCGGCGGCGGTCCGACATCGGATGCGTCGTCATGCGGCTGAACCACCACAGGCCCAGCAGCAGCATCGGTGCCAGAAGCACCGCGATGATCACCAGGTTGATACTTGCTACGTCCATTGCAGCCCTGTCCACTCGCGCCGCCCCGCCGCGGCGCGCCGTAATCGTCTACTCAATACACCGCGTGGCGGTGAAACAGGTAACTCTCCACGACCAGCACCACCAGGATCAGCCAGATCAGCAGCGTCGACTGATCGCCACCCAGCCAATCCAGCCAGCCCGCGCTGTCCCGCACGTCAGTCGTCGCATCGGCCTTGTCCACCACTGGGAACACCGTCTCCCGACGCGACAGCAGCGCCGCGCTGCCGGCCTCGCCCTGGCCGGGGTTGTTCGGGTCGTAGGCGTCGGTTCGCCACAAGCCCACGCGATCCAGCTCGACCAGCGGGCGGTCGATGCGATGCACCTGTTCCTCCGGCCGCGCCGTCGACTCCGGGCGCGGCGTCAGCCACGTCATGCTCTGCCCGTCCACGCGTATCGACTGGCCCGTCGACAGGTTCAGTCCGCTGGCGTCGAACGTCGCCGGCGCGCCGGCCCAGTACACCGCGTTGGCCATCAGCATCGGCCACGAACGCGTCAGGATGAACCATTCGGACTCGCCCGGCACGAAGCGCATGGGATCAAACCCCATGACCACCACGCGCTGCTTGCCCACTTCCCCGGCCGCCAGCACCGGGCCCTGCGAACCCACCCAGAGCGGCTCAAGCGCGCTCGAGGGGCTGAGCACGCAAGTCTGCACAATCTTCGCCCGGTCGCTGCCGATGCCGAGCATCAACGGGTGTTTCGGGTTGGTCGGCCGCACGTGATCCAGCGGCAGGCCATCGCCTTGCAGGCGCCTGGCCAGGACGGGCCCCAGTTCGTTCGGCGGGTTGATGACAACCACGTGTGCATCGCCGGGCCACTCGTCCGGCAGCCAGCCCTCGAAGACCACTACGTCGGCGCCCTTCACCGGCCACGCCTTCGAGCCGCCGTGGCTGACCTGTACGCTCTGTTCCTGCAGTCCCTGCAACTCCCGCAACGCCAGGCCCACCGCCAGGCTCTGCTCGTCGCTGATCCACACCACATCCAGCGGGCGCGAGCGCGGCACGCGGAAGTGCACGCTGTCGTCCAGCGGCAGCACATCGCCCTCCGCTTCGACGCGCAGTGTCATCACCTGCCCCTTGCTCGCCGTCACCGTCGGCATCTGGCCGGAACTCGGACGCCACACGCGCCCCGGCTTCAACTCGCAGGTGCGCGGCGTCGTTGCCACGCCGTCAACGTAGAGGTGCAGCGTGACGTCGATCGATGCCTGCTCGTCATCCTTCACACCCGGCTTCGGTCGCAGCGTGCTCGCCAACTCGACGAAGACTTCGTACTCGTCGCCCTGCAGCTTCTTCTTTCGCAGGGCGAACTGCGTGATGCCGACGTTGAACGGTTCGTCGATGGCGACGCTGATGTGCTCGATCCGGACATCCCCGCGGTGCAGCGCGTCCAGTTCACTGATGCCCGCCGCGCCCGACGCCGACAGCGGAGGGTCGGTCGGCGGAGTCGCGGCGTCCGACGAGACGGGTTCATCGGCGCCATCCGGCCTGTCGGCGGCCTCGATCACACGAGGCTCGGACGTTCGGGGGGCGAACATCGCCTGGTACGGCGGCCCGTCGGTCGCATGCCAGATGGCGGCCGGGGCGTCGCGCCCGGCCAAGGCCACCGCCCGGCGCACCACCTTGTCGGTATCTCCCGCCACCGGCCTGACGCGCACCTGCTCGATCGCCCGCTCCACCTCGCGCATGTCGATGCTGCGCGACACCAGCGTCTCCGGGCGATTGTCATACGCCATGACCGACACCGGCACGCCGCTGGCTAGGCCGGCCAGGCGCCGACGCAACACGCGCTTCGCCGCGTGCAGGCGCGTGATGCCGTCATCGCCCTCGGCCGCCATCGAAGCGGATCGGTCGATCAGGATCACCACCGCCTTCTGATCCTCGCTGCGCGGTGCGACGATCCAGCGCGCCAGGGCCAGCGTCGCGGCCAGAATCACCAGGAGCGTCAACAGCAGCGAAAGCAGCTTCTTCAGGTGACGCAGCCATGCCGATTCCTGGTGCTCCCGGGCCAGCGCCTTGAAGAACAGCAGCGTGCTGACCCGCTGGGTGCGCGGCCGATGGCGGAAGAAGTACAGCGCGATCGGCGCCAGCGCCAACAGACTCCACCACAGCATGCCTGATTGCATCAACCACATACGGTCGTCTTCCCGCGGTTCAATTGCCCACCAGCGTGCTGCCGCGCGAGAGCAGATTGATGAACATCTCCTCGAACGCCAGCTCCGTGGTCCACGGCACGTGGCTGAGTTGGCTCGCCTGGCACATCTGGCCGATTTCTTCCAGCCACTGGTCGAACGCTTCCTTGTACCGGATCATGTCGCGCTTATTCAGCCAGATCCGCCGCACTTCGTTCGTTTCCACGTCGATCAGGCGGATCTCGCCCTCGAGTTGCGGATCCATTTCCAACGGATGGAGCACCTGCACAACGTGCGTTTCCGCCGGCCACATCCGCGCCTGGCGCAGGGCCTCGGTGGCCAGTTCCGGGCTCTGCCCGAACAGGTCGGAAATCAGGAACACGATGCCGCGCCGGTCGCGGCCGGGGCGGAACTGCTTGAGGCAGTCCACCAGGTTGGTCTGGCCGGTGAACTCCATCATGCTCAGGGCGCGCAGGATTTCGTTGATGTGCCCCTGGCCTTTCAGCGGCGGCATCTCGCGGTGCGTCTCATCCCCGATGCTCATCAGCGACACGCGGTGCTGGTTGATCAGGCTCAGGTACGCCAGGGCCACGGCCAGCCGCAGGGCGATGAACCGCTTCTCGCCAAACGGCTCGACCATCGAGCGGCTGCGGTCGATCAGGATGTGTACGTGGAACTCCTGGACCTCCTCGAAGATGCGGATGAACATCCGCTCCAGCCGGGCGTAGATCCGCCAGTCGATCGCGCGGTAGTCATCGCCGGGCGCGTACTGGCGGTGGTCCTTGAATTCGCGGGTGATGCCGGCCGAAGGCGTGGATTGCAGGCCGCGCTTGCTCAGCCGTCGCCGACGACGCAGCTTGAAAAAGAGCTGGCGGAGCTGCCCGAGGAACTCAGGATCGAACAGTTCGCGGGTATCATCCGTCATCCGCATCCGCCTCCGTCTCGGCCGCCTCGACCGCCACCAGCACGCCCGGTTCAAGCAACGTGTAAAGCACGCCGTCGCGCGCCGCGGCCGCCATCGGAAGCGCCGCGCCCTGGTTGCCGTTGATCTGGAAGCTCACGCCATTCAACTTGTATTGCACGACCTGGTGATGCGCGGTGTGCGGGGCGGACACGCGGCGCGCCATGTGGTGCAGGCCCATCATCCCGACCATGTGCGGCGATGGGCCCGGTACGTTCGAAGCCAGTGCCTCGTCTTCCTCCTCGGACTCACGAAGCTCCTCAGGCCACTCGCACATGAACACCTTGGTCCGTGTGGTGATGTTCACGCACAGCAGCCCCTTCGGTCCGCTCACGTAGGCCAACGGTCCGTCCAGCACGCACTGGGCGTACTGCTGGGGGTTGTTACCGCTCACCTCGCCGATGGCGATGTCATGCCTGTTTCCATCCCGCGTATCAACGACCGCCAGCGCCCCGGCGTGCTGCATCATGCAGAGCAGTCGACCATGCCGGCCGATGTAGGTGCCGGAAACGCTCACCTGTTTGCCAAGCAGCGGCATGTCCAGGCGATGCAGCCCAAGCTGGCTGTTGGCGCCAAGGACGAGTCGATCGCCGACAAGCAGCCCGATCCGCTCGTTGGAGGTCTGGGCCGCCCAGAAGACAACCGGCCCCATGTAAGCGACCCGCGCGCCGATCCGATCCCCGCCCGGCTGCCAGGAATGGATGGACCGCTTCAGGTAATCGAACGGCACCAGCGCCGACCCGAACGGCGAGCCGCTGGGACCACCGAACGGGCCATGGCCGTGCGACGACAAATAGGCCCCCGAGAACGCCCGCACCGCCACATGAGGACTCATCGGGGGCATCGCCGGCCCGGTGAACGCATAGGGCGACACCGACGTCGCGCCGCTTGCCGGCTTCTTCGGCTTGGGCTTCACATCCTGCGGATCCTTCAACTCCAAGGGGAAAGCGCGCACCTCGGAAGGCGCAAACCGCCAGACCGCATCACCGGTTTCGATGTCATAGATACCCGCCTGCGACCCGTAGACGAAGAAGAAGCGTCCATCACTGGTCGAACCCACGTCCTGTTGGGCATGGCTCGGACCCGCCTGCGGATCGAACAACTGCTTCGCCTCGCGCTTGAGTTTGCCGGTCTCTCGATCAAGCCATAGGGCCTCGCCGCTGACAGCGTCAACCGCGACGACCAGGTCACCGCGCACCACGATCTGCGCGGGGGCCGCGTGCGACGACGCGAGTTCGGCACGCCAGGCCAGTTCGCCGCTGTTCAAGTCCCAGCATGACAGCGATCCGCCGGACGCGACGATGATGCGATCCTCGCCGGCGCGCACCGGACTTGGGACCATGGGCGTCACGTAGTGCGATGTATATCCACCGGTCGGCGACATCATCTGCACCCACTGCCCCACCAGCGAGGTGGGTGGCAGGACGCCGGATCGCTCCCAGATGAGCTTGCCGGTCCGCCCGGCCAGGCACGTCATATCGCCCTGGGTGTTGAACACGAGCAAGCGACCGTCACTCAGTGGCATGAGCCTGGTCACCATGCCGGCATCGACACGATGGACCCACCTCAGCGCCAATCCCTGCAGCGAGGGCATCGGGCCCGCGCGATTGAAGGGGGGATTTGGCTGGTCAGCGAGTTCAGCCGCCAGCAACTTCCTGGCCCACTTGACCGAGATGCTCATGCCGTCAGGGAACACGATGACATCGGGGCGCGACGCCGCCGCGGTCGGGTGCTCCTCACTGTCCGACCCGTCGTCGTCGGTAGTTGCTTCACCTTCTTCGTCCGGTTGCGCCGGCTGCTGCTCGGCCAGTGCGACCAGCCGCATCTTCGCCAGTCGGTCCAGTTCCCGGATCGCTTCGTCGCGTGCTTCGCCGCGCCCCAGTTGGTTTAGGACATACGCCCGGGTCCAGACGATCCAGATGCCCTCATGCGGCGTTGCAATCATCCGATCCACCGCATCCAGCAGCGCCAGCGACTCGGCCAACGATCCCGCCTGCCCATCCGATATCGCGCCGGCGATCGAACGCCAGTAGGAATCGACCAGGTACGTCTTCAGCAGGCCGCGCGCTTCGTCGGTCAAGGGCATGCGCTCCACGCCCGCCAGCAGGCGACGGATCGCGATCCGCAAGTGTTCTTCGTTGCCGCTGCCGGCCAGCGCCGACAGCCATTGCTCCCAGTTGTTGCGGTTCGTCGGATCGATCACCGTCAACCGGCGCATCACCGCGATGGCCTGTCGACCATCGTTCCTCGTCGCGTAGATCCGGCGCAGGCGCGCGAGGAGATCCGCGTCGTTGATGGCCGCCACATCCACCTTCTGCAAGAGCGGCTGTGCCAGGTCGTCGCGGCTTGCCTCGACGTGGAGGATCGCCAGTCTCGCGTTGATCTCGTTGGTCGAAGCGGGATCGAGCTGCGCCAGCGACTTGAACTCGTTGCGTAGTGCCTCCGCGCCGCCGCGCATGTCACCGAGCACCGCAATGATGCGCCGCCGCAGCTTGATGGCGATCGCCCGCGGCGGATCCTTTTCGAGATCGCTACGCAGGAGCGTCAGGGCATGCGTGTGCATCCTGAAGCGCATGGCCATCTCCGCCCACGCGATGCGTCGCTCCACCAGTTGCGACTCCCACTGTCCGATCGACGTCGCCAGGCGAGTCAGTTCCTGCTCCAGGAATCCCTCGATCGTCGCGTTGCGATCGTGGAACTGGGCGGCCGCCTCGAGCCACTGTCGGTAGCGCGCCGTGGTGTCGGCCAGTTCACGCATGTCGACGATCAGGCTCTCCGCGGCCCGGATGCGCCCCTGGCTTGCCTCCACCTCGAGCAGCAGAAGCCGCAGCTCCAGGTTGTTCGGCTCCGTGGCCATGCGCCGGGCCAGCGCCTGGCGCGCCTCGCGCCACATGCGCTGACGCACCATGAACTGGACGAGGTCCAGAAGGTTCTCAATGCTCGCGGCCTCGGGTATCTCCCGCGTGAAGAGCTTGCGCAGCGCTTCGCGATCGCCCGTGACCAGGCAAAGCTCGCCCACCTCGCGCATGATGTCCAAGCGGTCGGGCGCCAGTTGTACGGCGCGGTTGAGCACCCGCATCGCGTCGTCCGGCAGCGGCGTCCGCCGCAGGTACCGCCCGACATCCAGCAGGATCCGCAGGCGATCCGGCTCGTCCAGATCGGCCACCAGTTCGTCCAGCGCCTCGGTGGCCTCGTGACTGCGGCCGAGGAGATAGAGCGTCTTGACACGTTCGAGGACGAGATCGCCGCGCTCCGGCAGTTGCTTGATCCGCGCGGCCAGGTACAGCTCGCGACCGCGTTCGTCGCGCAACAGGTCGAACAGCTCGAGCGTGGCCTTCTCGATTCGCAGCGACTGCGGCAGGCGCTTGCCCGCCTCGAGCAACACATCCAGCGCCTGGCGGCGGAACTCGAAGCCGCTCAGCCGCGTGGCCAACTCCAGCACCGCATGCTCATCGTTGGGACTCGCCTCGACGCGTTGGCGCGCCGCATCGATCATCGCCTGTCGCTGCGCGTCCGTCTTGACCAGCGCGGCCATCCGCCGCAGAATCTCATCGCGCATCCAGTGATCGGCCGAAACCCGGCCCAGCAGGGCGTCCAGGCGCGCGATCGCCTGGTCATGGCGGTCGAGCGCCGCTTCCGCGGACGCCGCGACCATCTCGCTTTCCAGCATCACCACGCCGCTGGCCGCGTCACCGTCGCCCCCGGCCAGCGTCTCGAGCGCCAGCTTCGGAAACTTGTGATCCAGCATCCGGCGAGCCACCTGTAACCGACCGGCGGACGAGTCGCCGTAGAGCGCGCCGAGCGCCCTGAGATGCTTCTCCGCCATTTCGTGATCGCCCGCCGCCCGCGCCTTGGGCACCAATTCATCGATCCACGTCTCCTTGCGCGACGGCAACTGCTCCAGTTCAGCCGCCTTGTCCAGCATCGACAGCGCTTCGGGATCCTGCTCGCCGTCGAGCATCTCGTACAGCAGGTAGTGGATGAAGGCATTCTCCGGAAACTGCCTGACGGCCGTCTGCGCCGCACGCATCGCTTCGGGATTCCCGGTGGCGCTGAGCAGTCGGATCAGCACGATCGTCGCATTCTGGTCCTGCGGGAACTGCGAGAGATGCGACCTGTACATCGCCACCAGTTCATCAACCCGGTTGTCCTTGCGATAGAGTTCGAGCAGCTTCTCGAACGGCGCCTTCATGGTGGCGTCGTGGTGCAGCGCCGTGCGCATCGGCAGCGAGCGTGACATCAGCGTGTCCGCGTCCTCAGCGCATACCGGTCGCCCCGCGCCCAGGCCGCAGACCGCGATGGCCAACACCAGCACAAGCCGCCGCGCCGTCATCATGCCGCTCCCTTGCCCGGCGTGGGCACCTGCTTGATCACTTCGTTGACGATCGCGTCCGTGTCGAGCGACTCGGCCTGTCCCTCGAAGTTGAGCATCACCCGGTGCCGCAGCGCGGGCAGCGCGACCTTTCGGATGTCGTCGATACCCACGGCCGTGCGGCCGTCGAGCAGGCAGTGCACGCGCGCGCCGCGGACCAGCGCCTGCAGGCCGCGCGGGCTGGCCCCGTACGAAACGTAACGCTTGATCCGGTCCACCGAATGGGCGTCTTCGGGATGCGTGGCCAGCACGAGCGACGCGGCGTATCGCATCACCGGATCGGCCACCGGCACGTGCGTGACCAGTTCCTGCAGGCGCACGAGTTCCTCGGCCGACATGACCACATCAAGCTGCGCTTCCCGAAAACCCGTCGTTCGACGTGAGATCTCGACCAGTTCATCCAGACGCGGGAACGGTACCCGCAGTTTGAACAGGAAACGATCCAACTGCGCCTCGGGCAGCGGGTAGGTTCCCTCCATCTCGAGCGGATTCTGCGTCGCCAGCACGAAGAACGGTTCGGGCAGTGGCATGCGCTCGCCCGCGGCCGTCACGTTGTGCTCCTGCATCACCTCGAGCAGGGCCGACTGGGTCTTGGGCGTCGCCCGGTTGACTTCGTCCACGAGCAGCAGATTGACGAACACCGGGCCGCGCTCGAACTTGAACACTCGCTGCCCGGCACTGTCCTCGCCGACGATGTGCGTGCCGAGGATGTCGGCCGGCATCAGGTCCGGTGTGCACTGCACGCGGCCGGACGCAAGCCCCAGCACCTGCCCGAGCACGCGCACGAGGTAGGTCTTGCCCAGCCCGGGCACGCCCTCGAGCAGAACATGCCCCTGCGAGAATACCGCCACCAGCGTCTCGGTGATCAGGTCCTCGTAGCCGACGATCGCGCGGCCGATCTCCGTCACCATCGCCCGGAAGCGATCGCGGAATTCCCGCATCCGTTGCTCCAGTTCGTCCGGCGTCAGCGTCGCTGCATCGGCCTCGCACTCAGTTCTGTTCTTCAAAGTGTTTCCTCAACTGCTCGAAGTATCGAAGGACATGTTCACGACGTCGCATCGGCAGCGGCTCGGCGTCGAGCGCCTCTTCCTCGGCCTCGATCACGCCCATCTGCACGCGCCGAAACTCCTGCTCCGCTTCCTCGGCACGGTCCTGCGGCGCGATGGCGCGAACCATCGATTCGCCGCCCGTGCTCTGTCGGCCGCTGACCGAGCGGGTGTCCGTCGGCCGGTTGGGCATCGTGGCGGCGCCGCCCAGCGCCGCGGTGCCCCTGCCCCACTGCTGCCCGCCCACGCCGCTGGCCGCACCGCCCGGCTGTTGGCCCGCCCCGGGACAGTTGCCGCCACCGGGAACGGGAGCCCCGCCGGGACGGTTGCCGGCGCCGGGCATCATGCCACCGGGTCGGTTACCGGCGCCCGGCACGGGCATGCCGGTGCGATTGCCCGAACCGGGATTCGCGGCGCCCGGCCGCGGCAGGCGCCCGCCCGGAAGCGGCACACGCATGCCCGACGGCGGGTTGCCCGCGCCGGGATTCGCCGGACGAAGCAGGCGGTTGCCCGGCATCGGCGTCAGGCGATTGCCCGTGGGGCTGATGTTCGACACCGAACGCAAGCCCGCCCGTTGACGCGCCTGCATCCGCTGCAAGGCGTGCTGCGTGCGGCCGAACATGCGCTGGCCCGAGGCCCGCAAACTCCGCGCCAGGTTCTGCAGGTTCCGCTGGGACTGCAGACGCTGATGCTGGCGGCGCAGGTGCTGGGCGATCCGCTGGAACTGCTGCCCCGCCTGCTGTCCGTGGTGCCGTTGCAGTTTCGGCTGCTGCAGCGCCTGGTTCGCTTTGCTCAAGGCCTGTCCGAGCTGGCTCTGGCGATCCTTGTCGCTGGCCGCATCCATCACACGCTTGAGCGATTGCTGCATCCGCAGCAGTTCGCCGCGGCTGACATCCGAACGACTGAGCCGCTGGTTGATCCGCTCGGCCTCATCCGCCGCCTTCTCCAGTTCCTTCGCCTTCAACTCCTCACCGAAGTTTCGCGTATCGGGCTCGGCGATCAGGGCCTCCACCATGCCGTCGCTGGCCAGGTTCTTGTTCTCGTTCTCGATCTTCTCCGCCAGCTTCTCAGCCTGTCGCGCGGCCGCCTCCAGTTGTGACAGTACATCCTTTGGCGACTGGCTTTCCATCTTCTTCACCGCGTCAGGCATCTTCTCAAGCTCACGCTTGAGTTTCTCCATCGCCTGTTTCTCATTCTTCTCCAGCCCGCTGAGATTGTCGAGCATCCGCGCCTCTTCGGCGTTGCGCTCGCTCACCTGCACGATCTGCTCGCGCGTGTCCTCGGCGATGGCGGGGGCTGTCGGTCCATCGCCCAGGACCGACATCGGCACCAGCGAGACGGCCAGGGTGACAAGCGGCAGAATCCAGGCCAGATGCGGGCGCGGCAGCGGCAGATCGCGGGCGAGGCCCGGACGTTCGGCCTCAAGCCGCGACAGGGCGCGGGCAATGTGCACGCGCTGCCCCGCGTCGGGCTGTCCTTCGCGTTCGAAGCACCAGGCGGAAACGAACATGTCCTTCCTGCCGGCCCGCTCATCCCACAGCGCCAGCGCCTGCTCGATGGCCGGCCGACGCAGCCACGTGATCAGCCCCGCGCCGCCCAGCCACAGCGCGATCGCGCCCGCGGCGAAGAGGCCCGGGTAGGGGAGAACCCCCATCACCTTGGCCACCGTCCCCAGCAGAAGCACGGGCACGAAAATGAACACCGACGTCTGCCCCAGCAGCCGCAACCACCGCGTCAGTGTCACGCGCAAGAGCACCTGGCGCGCCGTGTCCGAAAAACGTTGATCGTGTTGCTCGCTCGTCATGTTCGGCTACTCCATGCCATCCAGCAGCCCCTGCACGCGCCGCCGGACCTCCGGATCATTGGTCTGCCGCAGCGCTTCCTGCAGGCTGCGCTTCGCCAGCACGCCGTACTCGCTCAATCGTGTCGTCGCTTCCTCACGCTTCTTCCACTCGGGATGACCAAGGTCGCGGATGAACGCCGCGATCTTCGCTCGCGCCGCTTCGGGCACGATCGGGGTGGGCACCACGACATCCGTCACATCCCGCGCGGCCACCCGTAAGACAGTGTCACCGACGCGAATGGGCAGGACTACGTCATCCAGTCGCCCCGTCACGGTGCCGCCGCCCCAGAGTTCGGCCACGAACACGGTGGACTGGCCGAGCAGCAGGCCGTCGCTCTCGGCTTCGTCGCTCACGTTACGCAGCAACCGGATCTGCTGAGGCGGAATCGGGAAGCGATCGAGCCCCGAGTTGAGCCCGAGCGTTTCCAGGTCCAGGCGTCCGACCAGCACGTACCCGCCGGCCAGCACCACGTGCGGCTGCGTTGCGGCGCCTTCGCCCACCTTGTCCGCGTCGAACGCGGTTGAAACGATGCCGCGTATGTCGGCCGCGGTCAGCACCTGCCGGCCGAACAGCTTCGTCTTGAGGTCGAACTCTCCGCCGCTGAGGAACGCGAAGAAGCGGCTTTGGTCCTTGAGGGACACTTCGTAACCGGGCTGATCGGGCCCGACCGGTCGCAGCGCCATGAGTTCATCGACGCGGATCGAGCGCGGGCCCCACGGCGTCACGGTCGCCAGCCGCATTTCGCTGTCGGTCTCGACCGCGAAGCGATCACGATCGAAGGTCTCGATGTAGACGGCCACGCCCTCCGCCGGCTTGCCGTCATCCGGCTTCTGCTGCATGACGAGGCGATCGAGTTGCTCCATCCGGATGGGCAGCGCGATGCCCGAGTCCATGGTGAAACGTGCCGTATCCGCGGTCATCTTCCCGGCCAGGACCTGCCCGTCGCGCAGGTACACGCGCGTCCCCCCGCCCGGCCACCGCGGGCCGGCCAGGGCTGCGACATCCTCCGCCGGCACTTTCACCTTGCCGAACCGCCCCTCGACGGTCAGTCCCTCAAGGGTCGCCGAGCCCTTGAGTCGCGTGCCTTCGCCGATCACAAGTTGATCGCTGCTGATCGGCACGACCTGCAGGTCATCGGGCATGGTCCAGATCTTGGTGATCCCCGCCGCGCCGTAGTAGCCGCCGCGCCAGTTCGCCAGCGTGCGCGCCACCTTCGACGGCAACCCCTTCATGAACTTGCGGTCGCGGTATGGCTTGAACATCTTCTTCATCGTCTTCGCATCGATGGCGGTGAACATGCGGCGCTGCCCGACAACGAAGAGAATGGACACGGTCTGTCCGGCCCGCGCCTTGAGGCTGTAGGTGAACCGGAACTCGTAGTTGTTCTGGATGCTGACCGTCGGCTTGACCTTGCTGCCCGGACTGCACAGGAGCCAGAAGACCGAAGGCCGCGAGTTGCCCTGGTGCTGGATCGCGAAAATGCCGCCATCCTTCTTGCCCAGCGCACCGGTGAACTGACCGCCCTGGTCGTTCATCACCATCTGGCAACTGCCGCCGAGACTGTTGCGGATCATGACGTTCAGCGTCTGATCCGACCGCGATTTGTTATGGAAGCTGTCCACATAGCGAACCGCCGCTTGCTTGGTGTCGACCCAGATGTGGCGGGTGACATCCACGTTGCCCACCGACTGGCTCAGGATGTACTGGCCCGTCTTCGGGTCCATGAAGTTCTGACCGCCATTGAAGTCCTGTCCATTGACGTTCAGGATGCACGCGTGATCGAAGCAATCGTTCGTGCCGTCCATCACGATGCCCTGCTGGTTCAGGTCCCACCGGAACCCCTGCGCATCCATGATCTGATTGAAGGAGGCGGGGGCGAGCCCTCGAGAACTGAGCGCCACCGAGCGCGGAATTGACAATGGCGGCCCATATTGCCCCCACCCCGGAGCGGCGACACCAGACAGCGCCGCCATCGCCAGCATTCCCACCATTCCGATATTTGTCCGCATGCCGTACCTCACTGCGTTGATCCCTGGAAGCTCCCGCGTCATCTGGTTGCCACGCCGATTCCGATCCGCCGTCGCGGCCCCGCATCATGGGTTCGCGTTTTGCATCGCCTCGATTTCTTCCCTCAATCGCTCCATCTCCGCGGGCGACATCACCTTATGCTCGTCCTGAAAGATGACCGTCCCCGTGTTGCCTGCGTCTCGTTGGCTCGTTGGTGCCACCGGCCGCGGGTCGGGCGTCGGCTGGTTGCCGCCGGTCTCGCCCGGATCGCCGTCCGCGCCGTCCGTGTCCCCTTCGTCACCGTTTCCCGTGTCCGGTTCGTCGTCCGCGTCGGCCTCCCCATCGTCGCCATTTCCGTGTTCCTCGTCATCCTGCGCATCATTCCCGGGCGGCTCCGGCAGTTTCGGCGAAGCCACCATCAGGATGTGTTCGACCGGGATGCGCCAGGCCGTGCCGGCCCGCTCGAAACTGAGCATGCGCTCGGCGAATGATCCTGACAGACGCGAGCCGTCGTGCATCTGGATGGTGAAGACGACGCGCATGCCATCCGTTTCCTCGTGTCGCTCGATCAGCCGCACCTTCGAGGTATCGATCTCGGTAACGCCGGCGCCGCCCTCCAGCCGCAGCTTATCGTCGGCGAGACGACTGACCAGCAGGTTCTCCCCCACCAGCCGCACGTAGCCCACCAGCGGCTTCTCGGCTTCTTCGTCGTAGATCTTGGCCGGCTTGGCATCCTCGCGCCGGACGAGTTGGATCGCGTGGGGCAGCACGTCCAGCTTGCCGAAGCGAAGCGTATTCAGCTTCATCTTCTCGCCGTCCACGATGGTGGACATGAGCGAGCCGTCGACGAGCGAGAGCTTGTAGGCCGGGAACGGCTCGCGGACGTACACCAGTCGGTAGATATCCTCCATCGGTGTGATCAACGGCCCCCAGGCCGTGGCGCCGCGCATCGTGCCGACGAGCCCGCCCTTCAACGCCACCCGGTCGCCGAAGTGCGTCTGCACGTAGGCATTGGCGTCATCGCTTGCTTTCCCGTCCGCCTCCGAAGCGCGCGTGAAAAGCATGTTCACCCGGTCGGGCGACAGCTTGACCTCCACGCCCGATGATGACTTGAGCACCATGTCGTCGGACGTCACATCACCGGTGAGGATTTCGCCATTGCGGAGAAACAACCGCATCGTGCGCCCGACGCCCCGCCCGCCGATCAGCAGCGCCACTTCATCCACCGGGACCTCGGTTCGTCCCAACCGCGTATCAACCGTCATCGGACCCGACGTCAGCGCGCCGGTCAATTTCGCGTCCTCGTCAAGGATCAGCGTGTCGTGCTTGGCCCGGTCAACGTCGAAGCCCTCGGCCAGTTCGATCACCTGCTGGAGCAGCGGCGAATTCGCCGCCACACCGCCCACGAAGGCCGAAGAGTGGAAGTTCACGATGTGCCGGCGCAGATCCCGCGGAATCTCCGGCTTGATCAGCCGGCGCCTATAGAGCGGCTCGAAAACACCGGCCGCATTGCCGTGCCCGATCCCCCGGCGCTGGGCGACGTAATGCAGGATCACGGCCTTGCTCTTCGGCTTGATCTCGACCATGTAGATCGTGTCAAAGACCCGGTTGCTGTTGTTCACGATGCGCGGCTTCTCCCGCGTCGAGTGACCCGTGACGAGGAACATCACACATGGGCGACTGCTGGAGCTGATCGTCACGAAGCCGATGTCCTTCTTCCCCAGGCTGCCGCCCAGCGGCTGACCGCTGCTCGCCGACGCGCCCTGGCAGGAACTGCCCAACGTCGACCGGATCATGACCGTGAGTTTGACCTTGTTCGAACTCGGATTTTCGAATACCTCCAGGTAGCGCACCGCGGCACGTTGCATGTCCAACAAGATGCGTCGCGTCACCTTCACGCCGGCGATGTCCTGGCTGAGCACATACTCGCGCCCGTCGTTGGTCATCTGCTGCAGGGAAGCGTTGAACTGCGAGCCGTTGACATGAAGGACCAGTCCCTGGTCGAAGCAGTCATTGGTGCCGTCCCCGATCGCGCCCATGTGGTTCACATCCCACTGGAATCCCTGGGCGTCGTTACGCTGGCTGAAACTGGCGGGGACCAGCGTCTCGGTCGCCTGTCGGGGCGACCCGGGGCAGTCCTGCCCGACCCCCGCCAGCAGGAAGCCGACCAGCAGCGCTATCCCAATCCGTTGTCCGCGAACGCGATGGTTCCTCGATTCCTGCCGAATTGCGTTGCGCACTGAGAACCCCTTTCATGCCGCGCGAACTCATTCTGCGTCACGGCCACCGCGATGAGGCGGCGACCGACTCCCCGCATCCACACCAATAGACGTCGGAGAACCACGTTCCTTCGTCACGCACTCCGGAATAGGTCCGGAAAGCGCATTTTGCCGTGGTTCACACTCGTCCCCTCCCTCATACGCACATGCCTGCGCCCAGTTCCGCCAATCATCACAATTGCGTACTGAAACGGGGCTTGTGGGCATCCGCGATTATAGCGACCGCCGCTTGCCGAATACGGGAAAAAGCCGCCGCGCGCGGCGGATTTTACGTGGCTGTTACAGTGCGCTGCCCTGCCCCGCCCGGCCCCGGTGAGGGCTGTCCGCGATCGCCGGCCGCACTTCCCAGTGTTTCCTCGGCTTGTGCGACCTGATCCGCCGTCGCGCTTTGCGGGCCCGCCAGCAACAACCGGCAATTCGTTTCGCGGCAGAGGAAGCGGATCTCGTTGAACAGCGCATCCGGAAGTGGGCGGTCGAACGCCCAGACGATGTTGATCGTCCGCCGCGCCGCAGCGCGCCCGTCCGCCCGTAGCCGCAATTCCTCAGCAAACCCCCGAAGGAATGAAAAGGCGGCGGCGTCACGATGCATGCTGACGCATCGATCGCCGAACCAGAGCGCATCCAGTTCCTCGGCGTGGTTGATCAAGGCGTCCCGCGTACTGAGTACCTCATGCCCACGAGGCGGGTTGACCTCGCGCCAGATCGCTTCCGTCCCCAGGTAGATGAATCTCTCGCCCTTGCGCACGAAACGAAGCAGAAGACGCCCCAGTTCGCCGCGGCCGATGCTGCGGCAATCGATGGTGCGGCGCTTGGGGGCCCCGAAAAGATCGTCAATCCACCGCCCGGCCAGCGGCAGCGTCAGAAGTCGGGGACGCGTTTGGTTGAACCGCAACAGGTAGTCGAGCAGCGCCATCACCAGCAGAAATGCCCCCGCCACGCGTGCGCCGAACGCATTCCACCACGCGGCCCGCACCATGGCCCGGTGCCGCTTGCGCTCGAGCGCGAAGCCATCCACGTCCCCTGCAGCAATCTGCTCCGGCCGGATTCCTTCGAACTCTTTCAATTCAACCTTCGCATCCTCCGGCCGGGCTTCGGTTGGCCGGTTGCGATACGACCGGTCGATCACCACGAGATCCGGACCCGTCTCCGGGGCGTCACCCGCAAGATCCTCCTGCTGGGCCTTGGTCATGCCCGCCTTGTCGAGGCGGTCCGCCTCCGTGTCCTCGGCGAACTGCAGATCGGGTGCTTCCTTCAGGCGCGCCTCGTACCGGGCGCGCCGCTGCGCTTCGGCCTTGGCCTGCAGCGACGCGTTCACCTCGCTGTAGTCGATCGGCACCCGCGACACCGACGATAGGTACACCTGCCCGGCCAGGACACCGACCAACACCACCACGCACAGCACCCCCAGCCACCAGCGCAGCGTCAGCACCACCGCCGCGATCAGCGCACCGACCGCCACAAGCCAGACGATACCTGGCATGAATTCGTTCACGTTGATCGCCCCGCTGATGGCGTAGTCGAGCCCCCATGCCGCGCCCACCGCCGCGAGCAGCCCCGCGATCACGTACAGTCCCCGACGCTGCATCACCGCCAGCACGATCAGCGCCGCGACCGCCGCCATCCACATCACGAACGACGTGATTCCCAGGAAACCATAGAACACCCAGATCTGCGTCACCTGAACCTCACTTGGCCTTCATCAAGTGTTCCCGATTGATCTCAACGTAGTGCATGATGGCGTGATAGACGATGTTCGTCCCCAATCGAAAGGCCTGCTCCGCCCGATCGGGGTAACCGGTCATGTTCACCGTCTTCCACGCATCGTTCAGATCGCCGCGGTAGAAGTACACCACCCAGCGTTTGCCGTGCTTGATGCCCATCGGCGTCGGATCGCTGATGTGATACCAGCCCAGCGGCGGACCCTTCGGGAAGTTGAAAGGGTAGCGATAGATCGGATCGTCCACCGCGATGACCTTCCACTGCTTTCCCGGCAGCAAACTGCGCGTCACCCAGTTTCGCACGCCGCCATCGAAGCGCGGCCCGCCGAGGTCGATCAGCAGTGTGCCGCCCTGCTCCAGCAGGTATTCGCGCACCAGTTCCGTGTCGCTGTCCGACATGCCGACGCCGTCATTGCCCGTGATGTAGAGGAACGGCGGAAACTGTCCCGGCGGCAGGCCGCGCAGGCCCGACGCACCGTAGGCTTCGCCTTTCTTCGCCACGGGAAAGTTCGCCCCGGACTTCAGCTTGAACCACGCCAGGAAGTTCTCGTCGGCATTCCCGCCCTTCGGGCCCATGCCGTCGGCCCAGGCGCGATCGCCGTGCTTAAGGCGGATGAAACGGATCATCCCATCCTCGAAACCTTCGGGCCAGCCGCCCTTCCCGCCCTTGCCCGCGCCCAGCGCTCCGGCCAGCGCATCGGGATCCGCCTCGTACTGACGACGCGTCTCCTTGTCGATGATCTTCTCGATCTCCGAATCCTCGAGTTCCGGGAAGTCGAACCGCACCGGCGAGTTCGGGTTCAGCAGCAGCTTGCGCTCCTGCTTCTTCTCTACCACCTTCATCTCGATCTTCGGTGATCCCTCGCCCTTCGGCAGACGGTACGGCGGCATCGGGTCCGCGCAGCCCCTGAGCATACTGAGCAGTATGGGCAGCACGACGATGGCCACGATGACCGCGACCACGCTGTAAAGCGATTTGCGCAGCCCCGGGTCTTCGCCGTGCGTGCGCACATTCTCGAAGATGCGATCGGCGAAGGTCGGCCATGTCGCCGCGCCGCCGCACCAACGGATGTACGCGCTGCCGAACGTCGCAAGCAGCAGCGCCACGCATACCAGCGTGAAGAGCAGCCCCGGGACAACGTGCGCAAGCTGAAACGTGAAGTAAGCCTTCGCGTCCAGGATGATGCGGCTGTCCGGCTGGTTCAGCATCGCGCAGAGCTGGTTGTGCCGGTTGACGTACGCACCGACGAAACGAGCATGGTACGCCCCAACGACCACCGCGGCCGCGCCGCATATGGTCGCGATCGCCAGCGCGATGCGCACCGGCGTTCGCGCCCAGGGACGCGGCAGCCAGATGAACACCAGCCCGATCAGCGCCCCGGTCGCCATCACGCCGGCCAGCACCCGCACGAGCAGATGCATCTGGTCAACCCAGTCTTCGCCCGCCGATCGCTGGTAGAAAGGCTGGTAGTCACCCGCATACCGCAAGAGGAATGCATGCAACTGCTCGCCCTCGACGAATGCCGCCCACGCGGCTACGCCAATCGCGCCGATGGCCAGCGAGGCCAGCGTCATCACGATCCGCGACACGTCGATCCGCCTTTGCATGCCTGGTCAAACTTCCCGTGCGGGTGATGACAGATCAGAGGTCGTCGAAGAGGCCCGGCGCGTCGTCACCGGTGCCCGCCGGCGACGGACCGTCGCCGCGTGGTGAAGGTCCATCACCCGTGCCGGCCGCGGCAGGGCCGTCTCCGGATGCCCCACCGGCGTCGTTGCCAGGACCGTCTTCGGCTGCGCGCGCCGCCCGCTCCGCGGCTTCGCGCTGCGCTTTCATCATCGCTTCGCGTTCCGCTTTCAGTGCCGCCTCGCGCTGTTCGACGCGCTCGGGGTTGAGGTAGTCCAGGATCGTGCCGTATCCCGTGCCGGCGATCACCACCACGTGCAGGGCGATCGCCAACAACACCCACGCCAGCGGTTGCGTGTTAACGAAGCTCTTCAGCAGCTTGTCCGGCGACAACCGATCGATCTCGCCGTGCTTCTCATCGCGTTCTTCATTCATGGTCGAATGCTCCACGTCCGGTCAGTTCAGCGATTCGATCCGAATCTCGGTCAGCACCGCGGCCACATCGGCATCCTCACGTCCGACGAACGCCACGATGCCGTTGGACTTCACGATGGCCTCGATCACCGGCTCGAAATCCGCCTTTGTCATTTCTTTGTCCACCTGCAGCAACACCCGCCGGCCGCGCTCGCTGGTCTGGTTGCTGATCCGTCCCTTGAGCTGGGCCTCGAGCACCTTCGCACTGCCCATCAGCCGCCCGTCCAGCGTGATGTTACCTTCGTTGTCCATCGCCACGACCGCCACGCCCTGCTCGATCTCCTCCAGCACCGGCGAAGTCGGCGTCTGAAGGTTCTGCGGCCGCGCCTGGATGAAGTTGCTGGCGATCACCAGGAAGATGATCAGCAGAAACGCGATGTCGCCCATGCTCGTCAACGGCACACCGACCTCCGGACGGCGTCTGCGATGTCTAACGCGGCGGGCCATCAGCCACCTCCCTCCTGCTTGCCATCGTCGCGCACGATGGCGGGAATCCCTCCCGCGCGGCTGATCGCGGCCATCACCTGGAAATACTGGTCGTACTTCACCTGCGGATGCGCCTCGACCACGATCATCCGATCCTGCTCACTGCGCTTGTCCGCCAGCTTCATATCGCTCAGCCTTATCCGCAACTGCGTGACGCTCAACGACTTCTTGTTGAGCGTCAGCTTGCCCGGTGTCAGCACGATCGTGTTGTCGCTTTCCTTGGCCTCCTGGTTCTCCTCCCCGGCCGGGAACTCCGTGGAGAAGCCCTTCGTCTTGATCAGCGTCGCCGCGACCACGAAGAAGATGATCAGCAGGAACGCGATGTCGGAGAAGGGCCCCGTGGGGATGTCCTTCCCGGCGTCGCGTCCGCCTCTGCTTCGTCTTCGTGATCGACGTCGGCTCATGACTGTTGTTCCGCGCTCTTCACGCTACTGTCTCGCCACGGCGCGGCCATTCGTTTTCGGCCTCAGTGACGCGCGGCGATTGCCGCCGCGCCCGACGGTGGGCGGGCGGTGACCGACGAAATCGCCGCGCTGCTTCGATCCCTCCAACTGCGTCGCCACCAGGTCCAGCAGTTCGGTCGATGATTCCTCGATCTCAAGGTCGATACGATCGATCAGCGAGTTAAACCAGTTGTACGGCAGGGCCGCGCACAGCGCGATGAACAGGCCGGCGCCCGTGGTGATCAGCGCCACCGAAATGCCCTTGGCCAGTTCACCCGGGTCCGCGTTGCCCTCGGCCACGCCCAGTTCATCAAACAACATGATCATGCCCATCACCGTGCCGAGCATGCCCAGCAGCGGCGCGGCGGTCGCCACCGTCGGCAGCAGGTACAGCCGCTTCTCGGCGACGCTGATCGCGTGCTCCGACTGGAACTGCATGGCTTCGCTGATCTCCTCGGTCAGGTCGCGCACGCTCGCGGCATAGGCGCGATGCCGCCGGTAGGCCTGCAATCCAGCCAGCAGCACGGCCGACACCGGATGGGGCGTTGATGCGCACAGCAGGGCCGCGTCGTCGACTTCCTGCTTGCGAATCAGTGCGAACACCCGCGAGCGCAACCCGCGCGCATCGATCGTGCTGTTCCGCCAGAACGCGTAGCCGCGCTCGAACACGATCACCAGCGCCACGACACTCAAGGCGAGCAGTGGCGCCATCATCCAACCGCCGTCAATCACGATCTTCAACAGATCAAGCATGATCCAATCCCTTACGATGAATCTGCGCCAGCAACTGCTCCGCCCCTCGCAGGGGCATTCGCAGCGAGGCCGCGACGGCGCCTTCCACGGGCGCCAGGACAACACAACCGGTCGCGTGGTTGTACAGGCTCTTGTTCAGTGCCGAGTACGCGATCCACTGGAACACCGGGCGTGGCCCGGCCGCGACCAGGCTCAACCCGTCAGCTTCCGCCAGCACGCAAAGCCGCCGCCGCACGAACCACCGGCCCACGTCCACGCGCGTGCCGGTCCGCGCCGCGAAGTAGACCCGAGCGACCGGGCGCCTCGCCCGCCACAAGGCTCTATCACCGACCGGCACGTCCGACAGCATCCGGTCGCCCGGCACAAGCTCCCGGCGCATGGCCATCGGCAGGTAGAACGCACGCGGCAGTGCCATCGACTGAACCTCACATAAGACTGCAATCACAACGGTGACCTGTCACTGCGCCTTCGACGCCGCTTTCTGCAGCGCCGGGTCGGCCAGCCGCCCGCGGCCCCACTTGGCCCACTGGCTGGCAGGGTAATCCCATTCCAGCCGCTTGAACATGCGGTAGGCGCGGATGTAGTCGGGCGTCGGCTGCTTCGTCATGTAGCAGTAGCCGCACCAGTACATCGCCTCGGCGATCAGTTCCGGTTCATAGCTCTTGTTGTCAATGACCGCGAGGAACACCTTGACTGCTCGCTCATGCTCGGCGGCCCGGATGAAGCACTGCGCGCTCTTCACGGTCGCCGGGCCCGCCAGCTTGTGCTGGGGGAACCGCTCGGCCATGCGGCCGAACACCTCGCCGGCCGTGCGGTAGAGGCGGCGTTCGCGGATGCGCAGCTTCTCGGCTTCGATCGGGTCCTCCAACTTGTTCGCCGCCTGCCCGATGCCGCGCCCCTTCTTCAGGAAGTACAGCCCGAGCCGGTTGATCGTGTCGGCGACGAACTCGCTGTCCGGGTAGCGGTACGAAAGCTTCACGTACTCCTCGCACGCGGCGTCGAGCTGATTCATCTGCTCGTACACGATGCCCTTCTTGTACTGGGCGCGCGCGGCGTACTGGCTGTCGGGATAGCTGGCCACGATGTCGGCGAAGCGACGAAGCGACTCGCGGTACTTGCGCTGCTTCAGTTCCTCGTCCTTCGTGTCATCCGCGCCCTCCATCGCCAGTTCGGCCAGCAGGTAGTCCGCCTGCGCGCGGTACTCGCTGTCCGGGTAGTCGCGGATCGCTTCTTTCAGCAGCTTTTCGCCCTGAAGAATTTCGCGACGCGCGTAGCCTTCCTCGCCCAGTTCACGATGCCGCTTGGCCAGTTCGAAGTACGCCTCGGCCACGGTGAATTGCGTCTGGACGGCGATGTCCTTGTCCTTGAACCGCTTCGTGAACGGGACCACCGCGCCGTCACTGCCCTTGTACACGTTGATCACGCGCTGCAGCGGCGCTTCTTCGCCTTCGACCTGGTACGAAGCGGTGATCCGATCGCCGTACTTGACCGCGAAGGTGTCGCGCTCCGCCGCGGCTTCCTTGTCCTCGGTGAACACGACCTTCACCAAACCCTTGAACACGCCGTTGTGAGCGAACTCTTCGACCAGTTCGATGTCACGGCTCGCGCCTGACGCGGCCTGCAACCTGACCTTCAGGTTGTCACGGTCATCCGAGACATCCCGTCCCTGGTCAATCACTCGGAAGTACAGCGTCTCGCCCACGTGCGCGTCCGACACCTGCGTGGTGTACTTGCGATCCATCACGTCGAACATCGCATCGTTGCCGAGCATCACCTTGTGCGTGATCCAGCGTGTCTTGCCGTTGTCATCCTTGTACTGGAAGCCCACGTAGATGGTGTCGTCGCCGTTGATCGCTAACGCCGGGCGCTCGGCGCGCGGGTCGATCACCACGTCATCGGTCGCCAGCGACCGGGCCGGTACCGGTCCGAGCGTCATCGGCACGTTGAAGCCGAAGCGACCGTCATCCAGCGGATTCACCGCCGTGGGGTCGCCGCGCACCAGCACCTCCTGGTAGCCGGCCGGCGTGGCCACACTGCCCACGTCGCCGGGCGACGATGAGAGCCTGATCGTCCCGGGCACGTCGATGTCGAACGGCTCCGCCGACTCGTCACCGGACTTCTGCTTGTGAAGCGCCCGGCCGCTTGAGGTCTGCGCGTAGACGGTCGCCTTGCTCCATGAGCTCTTCGCGATCGCCGGGTGCAGCACTTCGACCAGCAGCGGCCCTTCCATGCGGATCGCCGTGGGTTTCGTGTGATCCACAGCGTCCGGACGACTGGCGACCATGGTGCGGCGAACGGCCACCGTCTCGCCGAGCTCGTCCTCGTCCGTCGAGCGCGTCGCCTCGATCTCCTCATCGGTCAGGCGGCGCGAGGTCACCTCGTACACCCGCAACTGCGGGTCGCGCCACGAGACCTGCTCGACCACCGCGCCGCGATCGGTCGGCACGCCCGGATCGGTGTTCTCCGCATCGCGGTAGCTGAGCATGACGTCAGCGCCGGGCTGGACGGTCATCTCTTCACGCCGCTTCGGCCTGCCGGACACCGGGAAGATGCGTCCCTCGAAGGTCCCCGAGTGCGGCGCGGTTTCGATGGCTTCGAACGTCACGGGCTTGGTCATCGAGGTCGACGCCTTGAACGAGACGCGATCGCGCTCCTCCGAGACATCCGCATCCGGGTCCTGCACGAATACCACGATCGTGTCTCCCGGTTCGAAGCGGCGCATCTTCACGTGTTGGGGCACCTGCTGGCCCCCGCGCTGGGTGTACTCGACGAACGCCGCGTCGATCGTGCCGTTGAAGAACGTCGCGCTCAGGAACGCTTCGTGCTTCTCGCGACCGCGGGTGACGACCTTGGGATCTTCGTACGTGAGGGTCACGCGGTCGCCGGGGATGATTTCGAGCACCTGGTTGCCGCGCAGCGTCATGAAGTCTTCCTTCGTTGGAAGCACGACCTTGCCCGCGCGGTCCTTGAGCGTGATGCGGTTGATCGCCGGGGCATCGGTCTCGAAGTCCGCCATCAGGAGCCGCAGCACCCGCGCGCGGGTGTCCTCGGGGAACCTGACACGGAACTGCGTGTCATCCTCCGCCGCGGTGATCGTCGCCGCGGGGTGGTCGAGCTTGCGCCGCTCAAGCGGAAACGCCTCAAGAACCTTGGACACATCCATCGCCGCGGCGGGCACCTCATCCTTGTAGGGCTCCTCGTCGGTATCCCACAGCAGCCTGAACTGGTGTTTCGCGCGTCGCGCGGCCACCACGTACACCTCGATCACGTGCAAACCTTGCGCCAGCGACCGCTGGATCACGTTCGGGTCGGCCTGGGAACCGCGCCCGCGCGACGCGGCGCCGACGCCGTCGATGCGCATGAACCAGGCCACCGTGCGGTCGCCTTCCCGCTTCGTCTGCAGCGTGAAGGTGCGCACGCGCCGCTCCGGCTGATACACCGCCGTGCGCCACCGCGCCACGTAGTACGACCGCGCGCCGTCCCAAGCCAGATTCAGCTTGTCCTTCTGCCCCGCCACGTCGCCGTCCCAAGTCTCGCCGAAGGTCTTCGGTTTGAGCGTGACCTTGACGTTCTGGTCGCTGAGGTAGCCCTGCTCGAACCAGGCCGCTACTTCATCCACCGAGCGCGGCACGCGTGTGCTCTCGCCGAAGCGCACGATCTGCACCTGCGGCGAACCGTCCCACGCCGCGTAGTCGCCGGGCCAGTGTCCGATGGTCTGAAACGACCGGCCATTGTGCGAAACCTGCACATGGAAGTCCTTGAGTTTCCGACCGGCTTCCTTCGACGTGACCGTCATTTCGGCCAGATCGATACTGTCGTTGAAGTCCACGCTGAACGTCTTGGGGCGCTTGTTGTCCGGGAATGCCTCCCACGCCGGGTAGTCGCCCTTCGAGATGGCGAAGTTCGGCTCCTTGGCCGTGTTCGAGTCGCTGGCATAGGCCATCGCCTGCCCCGAATCGGTCGGCACCGCGCCTTCGAACACGCCGGAGTGCGTGTCCGTCTCGCGCAGGACAAACGACTTGATGCTGTCGCCGCTCGAGGCCGCGACCTTCACTTCGATCTCGTCGATTTCAGCCGTGGTGCTGCGATCCGGGTCCACGACACGCACGTTGATCCGGTTGCCCGGCTTGATCTGGTTGCCCTGTCGCCGCATGGACAGGGGCACATCCGCCCCCTCCCGGGCCGCGGTGCGTCCCAGGCGCTCCTCGATCATCCGTCGCATCGCTTCCTCTTCGCGCTCCTGCTCGGAGAGGATGCGGCCGGAGGAAGCCAGCAATCCCCCATCGGTCGCGATCTGCAGGCGGAAAGGCTCGCTCTCGGTGATCTTGTTCTGCGCCTTGAACGTCTCGGAGAAGTCGTAGTAGATCGTGTCGTCGCCGAGCACCTGCAAGGTGCCGTCCTTTTCCTGCTTCGACGCCAGCGCGGTGGCCAGCAAGCCCTGGAAGCGCGTCTTCGAATCGGCGAACCGGCGGAGCGTGAAGTACTCGACGTCGCCTGAATCGGTCCAGGCCTTCAGTTCCACATCCGTCGCGCGGCCCACCACCGCGAGGTTGCGGTCCTCCAGTTCCACCTGCAGTGGCTTGCCGGGCACCAGCAGCCTGCGGTTGGTCACCGTGCCCACCGGCAGGTTCGTCACGTGCTCGATCTTCTTGAGCTTCAGGTTGATCTCACCCTCGAGCAGCCGACCGTTCTCGTGGTCCGGCGCGTAGGTGAACACCCGTTCCAGCTGCTGCCGCGCATCGACATACTGCTCCTGGTCGTACTTGACCTTGGCCAGGTAGTAGCGGGCCTCCACCTGCAGGTACGCATCCTGCTCGCGGGCCAGGCGATTGAGCAGCCGCGTCGCCTCGTCGTAGTTGCGCAGCCGACGCTCGACCTCTGCCACGGCCAACTGCGCGTCGCGCTGGGCGCGCGTGCCCGTGTAGTCCTCGTTGGTCGCGACCTTCTGGTACCACGCGCGCGCCCGTGTGTACTCCTGCTGGGCCATGGCGATGTCCGCGTACTCCAGCACCAGCCGCGCGCGAATCTCCGGATCCACGCCGTCCGTCGACCGGTCGATCCACCCGGTCATCGCCTGGATCAGCGCGTTGGCCTGCTCGTAACGCCCGATCTCGGTGTTGCGGCGGATGATCCACAGGCAGAAGTTCGGGTCCAGCTCACGGAACATCTCATTCAGCTTCTCCTGGTGCGCCCGGTACGTGTCCCAGGCGGTCTGGTAGCGCTGGGTCAGGTAGGCCGCCTGCGCGGCGAAGATCGGGTAGCGCGGATCGGTCTGCCGCACGGGGATCACCCCGCCGATGTTGGTCAGGGCGTTGGACTTCACCGCCTGCAGCATCGACTTCACGTCGTCCTGGATGTGTCCGCCCAGCAGTTGCATGCCGGAGACGGTCATCGCCATCGCCAGATCGTGCTCGCCCTCTTCCTGAAGGCTGCGCGCCGTCCGGGCCAGATCGCGCTGCAGATCGCTCCAGCCGCTGTCGCGCGTGATGCGCCAGAGGTAGGGCAGAGCCGCGTACAGATCACGGTAACGCTGCTGCTTCACCAGCGCCCGTGACAGCTTGTACGTGATGTGACCGCACGACCGATTGCCCGACCAGTAGGCCGGCGCGGCGTGATCGAACAGCCCCAGCAGCGCATCGGCCTCACCCACCGTCAACGTATCGCTGTCGATCTCCTCCAGGGACCCGAAATGCGGCGTGTCGAATCGTCCCGCCGCGCTGCGGTACCGCTTCAGGTACCCGGTCAACTGCTCGAAATAGGCCTTGCGCCCCTGCTCCGTTGACACGTCCGCTTGCGTGCGGAAATACGGTCGCCCCATCGCGTATGCGTCGTAGCGCGTCTTGCCGTAGGTCTCACCGAGCGCCTTGAGCATCTTGTCGCGCGGCGCCGCCGCGGCCGAAAGCGCGCGCTCATGCCAGTCCCACAGCGCATCGCGGTCGTAGATGACCTTGTCGTCATCGTCATAGCCAAGCGGCAGCTTCCTGTAGCGGGCGAGCACTTCCGCGGCCACGTCCGCGATCCTGCCGTCGCGGTCGCTGCCGTAACTGAAGTAGCCGTAGTCGAGCAGCCCGGTTTCGCGGGCTTCCTTGACGAACATGTCGTCGAACGAGGTCTCCACCGGGTGCGTCTCGCGCAGACCGGGAAACTCGCGATGCACCAGTTGCATGTACGAGACGGTGGCGCTGGTGCGCGACGAGTCCGGCCGCCACCCGCTCTTGTGCAGCAGTTGCCGCTCGATGATCGCCGCCATGATGTCGTTGCCGGTGGAGCGATCCTCCCAGTGGTCGCCCTTGCGCGTCCCGCGATACCAGTTGAAAAGCTGCGGCCAGAACACACCCTTCTCAACCTGAGCCTGAAGGGCCGCGCCCAGGACCTCGCGAATCTTCGCCACCTCGTCCTGCCGGTCCTTGGGCCAGCGCCACCAGTCCCACCGCCAGCGGTCCCTGCGCAGCCCCTCCACCGTCCGCTCGATGTGATCGGTGGGCTCGCCCGGATCGTAGTCGGCCAATGCGTCGGCGACGAGCTTCAACTGGAAATCGAGATTCTCCAGTTGCGCTCCGCGTGTCTGGTGGAGGTACGCGAAGGCCCCCTCGCCAAACGGAACCGGCATTCGCGGGTACGCCCGCACGCGCTTGTACAGCGCTTCAGCCGCGGCGAAGAAACGTTTGCGGTCCTTCGCCCGCTCGGCGACGCGCATCTCCGCCACCGCGCGGCACAGATCGTTCGGTGCCTTCGACAGGTCCGGCGTCTTCCGCCCCATCACCGCGCGAAACGCCTCCTCCAGCGGCGCGATCTGGTCGACCATCGCTTGCGTGATGTCCTTGTTGCGCCCCTTCTCGCGCCGGACCCAGCTCGCCCACTTCTTGAACTCGCCGTAACCGGATCCCCACGCATCCTGCTTGTTGCGCCGGCGGTCGCGCTCCGGATGCGGAACCCACACGAGCGCCTTCAGGTGCTCGGCCACTTGCGACTTGTCCTGCTCCGTCTTCCCGCTGTACCGGAACGCCCAGTAGATGTACTCGCGCGACGCCTCGAGATCGAAGACCGCGATCGGCGTGTTCGCCACGTAACGCCGGCCGAAGTGAAGCATCCCCCGTCCGCGCGTGTCGCCCGGCAGTTCCTTGTCCTCCGGTTGGACCCGCTCGACCGCCCGCCAGATGTCATCGCGCACCAGCGGGTAGAACGCGTCGTAGGCCAGGTGCCAGTTCTCCCTGGTCATCAGGTGATCGATGGCCTTGATGTAGTCACCGTCACTGGCCGCGACCGAGTTGATGATCGCCGCCTCGCGCGAAGGCACGCCTTTCAGCACGGCCGCCTGCCGCTTGTAGACCTCGAGATCATCCGACTGGGTCAGGAACGCCACGTGTCGCGTGTGCGGCGACTTGCGGAAGTATTCCGGGATGCGTCGGGCCAGTTCCGCCCAGCCCGCGCGGCTGATCACCTTGCGGTGCATCATGCCCGAGTAGTGCACCCGCCGACGCATGAACACGTCGCGCTGGGCATCGGATAGCGAGGCAAAACCGTCCACCATGAAGGCCTGTTTCTGCGCGGCCTGCTGATCCCAGGCCCAGTCTTCCATACGATTGTGATCGCCCCCGGTAAAGGCGTGACCGATGTCGACAAGCGTCGCGCCGGTCGGGAACGCCTTCAGGTAGTCCTTTGCCGCGTCCGCCACGAGTTCGAAATCGCGTTCCAGCGCTTCCTCGTCCTTCCCGGACGCGCCGGCGCGGAAAGCGAGGTGGGCCGCGAAGAACCGGAGCCGCGCCGCGCGACGTCGGCTGTCGCGAACGGACTTGACAATCGACTGCGTGTAGGGAAGCACGCCGAACTGCTCACTGCGGCCCCGGCGAAGTTCATCGATCAGCCAGTCCAGGTGATCCCAGTAGTGCAGCCGCTCATACTCCAGGGGCATTTCGCGGACCATGACATCGGACAGAAGTCGCGCGTGGTTCGCGTAGTCGCGGCTGCGCTGCGCCTGGGCCAGGTACCATCGATCGAAGCGGCGGGCGGCGTCCGATTCACGGTGCCGCGCGCCTTGGTTGGACATGTAGGTGTACGCGTCGCCCGGCGCATTGCCGAAGTCGATCAGCACCTCATACAGATCCGCGGCGACATCCGAAGATGCCTGATCCGGCCTCGCCTGGGCGAGATAGCTCTTGTAGCGCGCCGCGGCGGCGCGGTAGTCGCCAGCCTTCACCGCGGTCGTGGCCGCCTTGAGCAGCAACTCCGGCGAGGGGCGGAAGTTGTGCGTGAGGTAGCCCTTGATCGCCAACGACGCGGTATAGGAGCGCCCGAGTTCGCCACCGAGATCCAGCAGTTCGGCCACGTCGCGCTGCGGCGTGGCGCCGGGTTCGGTCTGCACGCGCTGCAGCAACTGCTCGAATGTCGCGGTCTTCGGATCGGGCTGCGCCTCCTGGCCGCGCGTGGGTGTCGTCCACATCGCGCAACAGACCGCGCCCGCGACCACCAAGTATCCAACTGACAGCATTCGCTTCATCGCAATCATCCTCACGGGTTAAGGCGTCTCGCCCGGCTCCTCCAGTTTCAGCTTGATCCGCTCCAACGCGTTGCGCGCGTCGTGCGCGTACTGGCTCGACGGGTACTCAACCAACAACTGGTTGCACCGGTCGTACGCCTTCTGATAATCGCCCATCCGATAGGACACCAGCACGGCCTTCAGCAGCATGCCGTCAAGGAACTGGGCGTCCGGATACTCCTCGAAGACACGCGTCAACATGTCCGCGGCCTGCGTGTATTGCTCGGCCTCGATGTAGTAGTCCACAAGCTTGCCCAGCGCGCGGCCGGCGTACTCGCTGTCGGGGTACTGCTCCGCCACCTTGCGGTAGGCCATGACCGCCGGTTCGGGCATGCCAGCGACGACGCCGGCCGGCGGCTCTCTGCCCTCGGCCTTGGCCGCGATCGCCGCTTCCTTCGCCTCCTCCTCGAGCACCTGTCCGATCATGAACTGCGCCTGGGCTTTCGCGTGCGAGTTGTTCAGCTTCAGCACCTGCTCGAAGATGCTGATCGCGCCCCGGTAGTCCTTCACATCGAGCTTGATTCGGGCGATGCTCATCATCGCCTCGTCCACGAGCGGGCTCTGCGGGAACAACTGGTGGAACACCTGGCACGTGGCGATCGCCTCGGCGTAGTTCGCCTCCTCGATGTGCAGTTCCCACTTGAGTCGGAAGCCCTCTTCCTTCAGGCTGTCGGGAACCGGCTCCTGCTCGCGAACGATCTGGTCCGAGCGCTCCAGTCCCTGCGCGGCCTTGACCTTGGCGCCGTCGGTCAACCCCATGTCGTTGAAGATGCGCGCCAACTCGAGATAGGCCTGTCCTTCCACCGCGTTCTTGCGCGAGCGCAGGATCGCGTCGGTCACCACGTTCTGCCGCGCCCGCGGACGCGTGTCGACCGTGCCCGCCACCTCGATCGTCGCCACCACCGTGCGCGGCGAGGAGCCGCCGATGTGCTGGCTGTCCACGTAGGTGATGACGATCTCGTCCCCCTCGGCCGCGGTCAGCAGTTCATCCGTCTTGCTGACCGGCACATCCGACTGGTAGCTGCTGACCACCACCTTCCCGCCGAAGCGGCCGCTGCGGATCGGAGCGTCGCCGAGTTCCCTGAGCGTCACCGTCAGTTCGTCGCGCGTGATGAATGTCTCGCCCTGCTCGTCCTCGCCGCCGGTCACCCGCTCCACCGCCGCGGCCGTCTCGTCCTTCACTTCCCGGTACCGGACGACCAACTGCACATCGACCGATTCGGCCTGGTCGCTGGCGTCGAGGTCGACATCGTGCAGCACCATGTGCACCGGCTGCTCGAGGAAAGCCGCCACCGCCTGGTTCTCGTAGGTGCCCTGGGTGAAGGCGACCGATGCGGTGGACACCACTCGCACTTCGCGCTCGCGCGACACGTCGGCGGCGCCGTCCTTCGTGTTCTGGTCCGTGTACCGGCAGGTGATGCTGTCGCCCCCGGTCACCTGCAGCACCTTGTCGCCCTGCTGCGGCGAACCGATCGCCGTCGCGATCGACCCGATGTAGACCGAGCCGCCGGCGGCCATCGGGATCATGCGAATCCGCTCAACATCACCACTGCCGGTGACGACCTCCACATGCGTATCCTTACCCAGCCGTGACAGCACCGGCAGGTCGCCATCCTCCACCTTCACGTAGAAACGGCGTCCGGCCTCCACATACTCGGCCGAGGGACTGTCCGGATCGATGAAGGTTCCCACAAGGCTCAGGTTGCGTATCGCCTTGTCCCAGTTGCGCTGCATGAAGTGGCACATGCCGATGTAGTAGTACGCCTGGTTGGCCCAGACGGTGTTCGGGTAGTCGTTGGTGATCTTGCGCAGGACGGGGAAGGCCGACGGGTACTGCTGCTGGCTGAAGTGGGTCACGCCGGTCAGGTAGAGCCCTTCGAGATAGACTTCGCGCATCTCGCCCACGGGGGCCTTGCCGTCCACTTCCAGTTCACGCAGGTAACGCAGGTGCCGCAGCGCCTCGTCGAACTCGCTGTGACTCAACTGGTAGCGCCCCAGCCGCAGGTGCGCCGTGTGACGCAGGTCGAGGTCGGGGTACTGCTCGATAACGGTCTCGAGCATCTTGACGCCGCGCTGGGCCTCCGCCGGCACGTCGAGCAGTTCGGTGCCGAGCTTGAGCAATCGCCGCGCGGCGAACAGGTTGGCCGCGCCGTTCTCGCCGTTTGCCGGGGCAGCGCCGGCCGGGCCCGGTATCGCCAGCATCCACGCGGCGACAACGATCGTCGCCGACACCGTACGGGACCGCATCTTCTGCATGATCTCATTCCTTCTCAAAGTCCCCGCCGCCGATCTTGACGTGGACACCCATCTCCTCGAGTTCACGGTGCGCCTGCCCCGACTCGTTGCTCTTCGGGTACTTGCGCAGGACGCGCTGCAGCGTCGCCTGGTAACGCTCTTTCTGCTTCGCGCGCTTGAGCACGTGCGCGATGGCCAGCGCCGCGCGCGGGGCGTAGTTGCGGCGTTGGTCGGCTTCGAAGAAGCCCTCGATCGTCGACAACTGGCCGATCGCCGCGTCGACCTGGCCCTTCCGCTCCAGGCAGCGCGCGACGTTGAAATCCGTCTCCGGCGGGTCGTTCACCTGGCGCCACGTCGTGATCGCCGCGTCCCACCGTTTGAGTTGCTCCAGCATCTCCGCCTTGATCGTCAGCGCCGCCGCCGCGTATTGCTCCTCCTTGGCCAGCTCGTCGGCCAGGGGGATGCCCTTCTCCGTGTCCCTGATGCGGCTGTAATAGCTGAGCAGTTCCGACTTCCCTCGGATCGGGTCATTGAAGCGCTGACAGACGTACTCGATCCGCCCTGGGTCGTACCGGTAAAGCACGCGCCACACCAGATCCGCTTTCGCATCGTCGGACAACTCATCCCAGCGCACCTTCTGCATGGCGTTGGCGCCCATTGCGGTGTCGCCGATGGTCTCGTAGACGGCGCGCACCAGCGCAACGACCTCGTCGTTCTCCATCTTCGCGAAGTCGACGCGCCGGTAGTACTCGAGCTGCTTCTCCTTGTGGCCGCGATACTCGCGGATCCAGCGGATGATGCGCGGGTAGTCGTCCCCGCTCGCGCCGCGGGCGAACTGCTCGTCCATCCGCCGGTGGAATGCCTCGCGGTTGCCGTCAGCGATCAGGTGGAAGCCCGCGAGCTTGATCTGGTAGTCGTCCCAGTCGCCCAGCCGCCCGTCCATGCACTTCGCCCAGTAGCCGAAGTATGTCTTGCGCTCGGCGCGCTGTTCGTCGCTGAACGAGGAGAAATCGCGGCTCTCCACCAGGCGCGCCACTTCCCCCCAATAGGTTCGGTCCTCGCGAAGTTCCTCGGGCGCCTGCCGTGGATTCCGGTCGAAGCCCTGCACATCGCGGTAGAACTGGCGAAGCTTCTCTTCGTCCGGCGCACGGCGCACGTAGTGGTGCTGCACCTGGTGCATCGCGCCCCGCGCCGCGTCGCCGTTCGAGCGGCGGAACGTCACTGCGACCTGCCGGTAATAGCCCACGCTTTCCTCAACGCGGTCGTGACGGACTAGGTACTCGCCGAGGCGGTTCAGCGCGTCGGCCGCCAGCGGATGACGAGCGTAGGCCTTGTCCTCGGCCATCGTGATCCAGACCGTCACCGCCTTGGCCTCGTCGCCGTTCTGCCAGTGGCACAGTCCCTGGTAGTAAACAGACGGCGCGGCGTAAGCTACCTGATTCTTGAAGTAGTCCAAGACCTCCTGGTACTCACGGATCGCCTTGTAGCGCTGCCCCTGCAGGTGCAGGCACCGCGCCCGCTTCATCAGCGCGTAGGCAACCGCCTGCGAGGTGGGGAACTCCACAATGAACGAGGCGTAGCCCGCCCCGGCGCTCTCGTACTGCTTCTTCGCGAACTTCGCATCGGCGTCGCTCAACACCGAAGCCTCGAAACTCGTGAGCTTCTTGTACTCCTGCGACGCGTACTGGATCTCGTCGCCGGCATGCCCCTGGGCCGCCCCCAGCATCCCCAGCAGCAGTGCGATGAGGCCCGTTCGAAAGCACAGACAAGGTTCTCGATTCATGTGCACAGATCCTGGAGACCGGTCGCCCTGGTCCTTTCGCCTGGCCGACTGCCGCGGAACTGAACGTAAACGTGATGAAGGCCGTGATTATTACTTCGCCGGGAAACGGGATTTGCCATCATTTCCCGCCCCGCCGGCGCGATGTCTCGCGGCCTGCACAACGCCACAGCACTCGCGACCGCGGGCCCGGCCCGCCGCGCTATCCGTCTTGACATGCTTGAATCTGTCCCGACCTTCGCGGCGCTCAGCGACGACGCTTGCCCGCCAGATCGAGGAAATGCTTGCGCGCCTCACCGACCAGGTAAAAGCTGCCGGTGATGACGATCAGGTCCTCCCGCGAGACCGCCCGCCCCGCCAGGCGCAGCGCCTGCTGCAGCGACGGGGCCGTCTGGGCCATCTTTCCCGACAACTCACTGAACTTCGCGTAGAGGTCCTCCGGCTCCATCGCGCGCGGGTTGGTCTTCGCCTTGGTGAAGATCACCTTGTCGGCGCCCAGGCCCACCTGCTTGAGCATCCCGTTCACATCCTTGTCCTGCCCGCAGCCGAAAATCATCACCAGCGAGTCGTAGCTGATGTGCGCCCCCAGCGAGCGGATCAGCGCCTGGATCGACGCCGCGTTGTGCGCCCCGTCCACCACCACGCGCGGCTGGTCCAGCACCTGCTCCATCCGGCCCGGCAGATTGGTCAGCGCCAGTCCCTCGACCACCTGTTCCTCCGGCAAATTGAAACCGTGCCCCTTGAGTTTGTCCAAGATGGCCAGGGCCAGCCCGCAGTTCATCGCCTGATGCTCGCCACGCAGCGGCACAGGCAGATGCTCGAACCGACTGGTGTCCGTCGTAATGCTCACCCGCGTGTGCGGGCCGAGCTCCCGATTGGCCTCAAAGCGGTACGAGAAGTCGATCTCGTTGCCGGTAAATTCGAGCGGGGCGCCGACTTCCTCCGCCACCTTACGCAGGACCGACTCCACCTCAGGTTCCTGCGGCACGGAGACCGCCGCAACGTCTCGCTTGAATGAGCCCGCCTTTTCGCGAGCGATCTTCACCAGTTCCCGGCCAAGCACGTTCATGTGGTCGTGGCTGATGTGCGTCATCCCACAGACCAGGGGCGTGACCGCAGTCGTCGAATCGAGCCGCCCGCCCAGGCCGGCTTCCAGCACCACGATGTCCACCGCCTGTTCTGCGAAGTAAGACAGCGCCACCGCGGTCAGAATCTCGAAGAAGGTCGGCGGGCCCCCTGTCAGCGACTTGCACTTGGTCGCGATCTGATGGACCGGGTCCGTGAAGTCCGCGTGGCTGATCAACTGACCGTTGATCTGGATCCGCTCGCGCAGGTCGACCAGGTGCGGGCTGGAGAACGACCCGACCGTGTACCCGCACGCCTGCAGCATGCTCGACAGCATGGCGCAGGTGGAGCCCTTGCCCTTCGTGCCCACCACCTGCACGCACTGCAACTGCTCATGCGGCCGCCCGAGCTTGTCCAGGAGCTTCGCCATACGGTCGAGGCTGAAGGTGCGCTCGTCGTAAGGCACGATTCGCATGCGCTCAACATTGGTCATGCCATTGAGCCAGCGAACGGCAGTCGTGTAAGTTGTTATTTCAGAGGGCTTAATGCCAGACGGCGAATCGGTGGCATTCGCGCGGGCGGCGCGCGAACCGCGCTTGCTCGAACTCTTCGCGGAGGCCGTCTTCTTGCTCACAGAAGTTCGTTTCTTGGTGCTCGTTTGGGCAGGCATAGACGAACCAGTTTAACGCGACACCCATTCACAGTCAACTTGAGCGTCGCTAACCCCTACGAATAAAGAAGTTATCGGGTTTCTCGCCACAGCCGGACCTGGTCTGATCCGCAAACCGGCCAGCCAATCGCGTCGGTATACCCGGTCGCTTCGGCCCGGTCAGGCCGATAACAGGATTCCAGCAGAGGTCATCAGCCGATAGCCGATTCCAACCATGGGTCAACGACGCCAGCTGCGGCATCGGTATCGCTACTCCGGACTGAAGGGTCGACAAGCAGTCACTATGGCAGTACACTCCCGCCAACGTGTTCGGTTAGGGAACGATCAGGGACGATCAAGAGGTCGATACTTGCGATACCCGCATTCGCGATACGTGTTCTGGGCGGTGGCATTCGTATGCCTTTACAGCAGCGTTGATTACGCTCAGGGACAGGCTGTCGAGTTCGCCAATCGGCCCATTTCAGAGCTTCAAATCACGGGGCTGCAGCGCGTACCCGAGCAGCTAGTGCGAAACAATATTCGCACCCGCGAAGGTGACGCGTACGACCCACAGATCATCGCGGCCGATGTCGCCCGACTGACCCACCTTGACCGGTTTTCCTCCATCAAGGTGGACGTCCAGCAGAAGGCCGATCGGTCGCTCATCGTCACATTCGTCCTCAGCGAGTTCCCCCTGCTCATCGATGTCCAGGTCAACGGCAACGATGAACTGTCCGACCAGCGGTTGCTCGGCGCAGCACTGCTGCGCAACGGTGATCCGGCCAGCCCCGCGCTGATCAAAGGCGCCATCAACCGCATGCTCCAGGAGTATCGCGAGGAAGGCTACCACTTCTGCACGATCGATTACAACGAGCAGTTGCTCGATCGCACCAGCCTCCTGGTCTTCAACGTTCGCGAGGGACCGTTGGTGAAGATCAAGGCCATCCGTTTCGAAGGCAATGACGCCATCGAAGCCACGCGGCTGCAGCGACAGGTTTCGAGCGAAACCGCTTTGTGGCCCGTACGCGACGGCATTCTCAACCTCGATCAACTGGACAACGACGCGGCTGCGATCCGCAACTACTACAACGACCACGGGTATCTCGATGCCCGTGTCCGCAGGCGCATCGAGGACTCACCCGACCAGACCGAAGCGATTGTCACCTTCCTGATCGAGGAGGGCCGACAGTACACCCTCTCGGCGATCCGCGTCGAGGGCAACACGGTTTTCAGCACACCCCAGATTGTGGAGGTCCTGCCGATCAAGATCGGCGACGTCTTCTCGCGTCAGGCCGTGCGGGAGGCCGTCGCGGAGGTCACCGCGATCTATCACAAGATCGGATACGTGCGCGTGGTCATCACCACCGAGGAAATCTACGAGGGCGATGCGCCCCGCGTCCAGATGGTCGTCCGAATCGAGGAGGGCAACCAGTACCTGCACGGCACCATCCGCATACTCAACAACACGCAGACCAAGGACAAGGTGGTGCTCCGACAGGTGCGCGGTCTCGAGCCCGGGCGCCCGTTCGACGGCACGGGCATCGAGCGCACGCGCCGGCAGATGTCCCGGTCACAGATATTCGGGGATCCCCAGATCACGCTGATCGACAACGAGGCCAACCCCGATATCCTCGATGTGCTTATCGAGGTGCAGGAGAAAAACACCGGCAGCCTGTCGTTCGGCGTGGGGGTCAACTCGGACCTCGGCATCGGCGGCGCGATCCAGTTGACCCAGCGCAACTTCGACATCGCCGACTACCCCGCCACGTTCACCGAGTTGTTCACCGGCAAGGCCTTCACCGGCGCCGGGCAGTTCTTCGATCTCGAAATCGCCCCGGGCACCGACTTCAGCCGCTACCGCGTGGCCTTCGCTGAACCGGCCTTCCTTGAAACCGACTATTCGTTCAACACCAGCGGCTATTTCCTCCAGTTCGACCGTGAGAAGCACGACGAGGATCGCATCGGCTTCACGCTGGGCACCGGCCGGCGTTTCGGGGATGTCTGGTCTGTCTCCGCCAGCCTGCGGTTCGAGAACTACCAGATCAAGAGCGTCTCGCCCGACGCCCCGGTTGACGTGGCCAACGTGGAAGGCAGCAATGTGCTCGCCGCGATCGAACTGGGCGTAAGCCGCTCGACTGTCGAAGGCGGCCTGTTCCCCCACACGGGCAGCGTGTTCACCGCCAGTATCGAGAAGGTCGGTCTGTTTGTCGGCGACTTCGATTACTGGCGCGTCAACGCCGGCTATACGAAGTACTGGACCATCGACCGTGATTTCATGAACCGCCGCAGCGTGCTGGAGTTCCGCACGACCGCCGGATACATCCTGCCCGAAGATGAGGCGCCCACTTTCGAGAGATACTACGCTGGCGGACACAGCACCTTCCGCGGGTTCGACTACCGTGGCGTCGGCCCGCGCGGCATCCGCAACGACACCGGCACCCTCGGCGACGACCCGGTCGGCGGCGACTTCCTCCTCCTGGTCGGCCTCGAATACAGCTTCCCGCTGTACGACGAGTACGTGCGCGGCGTGGTGTTCCTGGATACCGGCACCGTTGACGACCAGCTTTCGCTCTCTAAGTACCGCGTGTCAACTGGTTTCGGCTTCCGGGTGGTCATCCCGCTCGTCTCCCGGGTGCCCTTCGCCATCGACTTCGGCATTCCGCTCATCAAGGAAAGCGGCGATGAAACGCAACTCGTGAGCTTCACCTTCGATCTGCCCTTCCAGTGATGCCTGTACCTCCGAGCCAACCCCTCCGCCCCTTGGCCTGCGAGCGATTGCATCGACCGTCCGCCACGTTCGTGAGCCGAGCCGTGGCGCGGTATCCTTCCGGATTCGGCCGGTCGGGCTTCGGGGTCTGACGGGCGCGGCCGCATCGCAAACCCGGCACAGTGAACGGACGAGCATGACCTACACGAGTCAGGATATCGCGGACCGACTGGGCGGACGGCTGGAAGGTCCGGGCACGGTAACCGTGTCGACGATCGTTGCCCCGGACCGGGCCGCGCCGGACGCAGTCTGCTTCGTCGGCGACCAGACCCTCGTCGGGCACCTCGCCGACCGGCAGCCCGGCGTCGTGCTGACCACCGATGCCATAAACGTGGAACTGCCAGAGGACGTCGCCGTGATACGCGTCGCCGACGGGGACGCGGCCTTCGTCGAACTGCTCCGACTCTTCGAGCACCCGACCCCCCGCCCGCATACGGGCATCGATCCCACCGCTGTCGTCGCGTCGGATGCGGCGATCGGTCCGGACGCGGCCATCGGCCCGCGCTGCGTCATCGGGCCCGGGGTCACCATCGGCGCACGCACGCTGCTGCACGCCGGCGTCGTGCTCTACGACCAGGTCAGCATCGGCGACGAATGCGTGCTCTACCCGGGGGTGGTCATCCGCGAACGCTGCCGTATCGGCGATCGCGTCATCCTGCATCCCAACATCGTGATCGGCGCTGACGGCTTCGGCTTCCGACCCGATCCGAAGCGCGGGCTGGTGAAGGTGCCCCAGATCGGTCGAGCGGTTATCGGCAACGACGTCGAGATCGGCGCCGGCACCTGCATCGATCGCGGCACATTCGGCGATACGAGTATTGGCGACGGCTGCAAACTGGACAACCTCGTTCAGATCGGACACAACTGCGTCATCGGTCGTCACGTGATCATCGCCGGCCAGGTCGGCCTGGCCGGCAGCGTCACCGTCGGCGACGGTACGATGATCGGCGGCCAGACCGGCGTGAAGGATCACGTGCGTATCGGCAGGAACGTCCAACTGGCCGGCAGCTCCGGCGTCATGAATGACGTGCCCGATGGGGCGGTCTGGGGCGGCGCCCCGGCCGGCGACATCAAGGTCAAGTTCAAAGAGATGTCCATCCTGCGTAAAATAATCGCTGAGCGCGGCAAGGAACGGCGCTCGCGTCAGCGGGACGGCGTCTGAGCCGGCCCTGGGAAGCTCCGCGTGCTGGAAAGAACCGACCAACAACAGACCATCGCCAAGGAAGCGAAGCTGAGCGGCAAGGGCATGTTCAGCGGCGAGCCCATCGAGGTCCGCTTCCGCCCCGCCCCGGTCAACCATGGCGTGGTCTTCGTCCGCACCGACCGCGACGGCGCCCAGGTCGCCGCGCAGATCAATCACGTGGTCAAACGTCCGCGGCGAACGACCCTCGAATCCGGCGACGCCTCCATCGACATGTGCGAGCACTGCCTGTCGGCCGTCGCCGCGCTGGGCATCGACAACCTGGTGATCGAGGTGAACAACACCGAGATGCCCGGCCTCGACGGCTCGGCCAAGCCCTACCTGGACGCACTGAGCGAAGCGGGAGTTGTGGCCCAGGACGAAATGCGCCGCACCTTCCGGATCGTGCGTCCCATTGTCGTCGAGCGCGACGGGGCCATGATCGCCGCCCTTCCCCACGACAAGCCCGCCATGGAGATCGTGTTCGACCTCGATTATGGCGACGACCCGATCATCGGCCGCCAGGTCTACGCTTTCGACATGTCCAACGGCTCTTACGGTACGCAGATCGCGCCGGCGCGGACGTATCTCTTCGAGGCCGAAGCACAAGCCGCCCGCGAACAGGGCATCGGCGGCCACCTGACGGCCGAAGACTTTCTCGTCCTCGGCGAGGACGGACCGCTGGGCGGCAACGAACTGCGCTTCGCCAACGAACCGGTGCGCCACAAAATCGTCGATCTGATCGGCGACCTGTCGCTGCTGGGCATGCCCATCCGCGGACGCATCATGGCCCACCGTTCCGGGCACACGCTCAACCACGCGCTGGTCCGGGCCATCATCGAGGAGATGGAGCGGCAGCGCCGACAGTCGCTGCTGCAGACGGCCGTCATCGACACCCAGGGCCTGCTGCGCATGCTGCCGCACCGCTACCCCATGCTGCTGGTCGATCGTGTCGTCGAAATGGATGCCGATCGGCGCGCCGTCGGCGTCAAGAACGTGACGGCCAACGAGCCGTTTTTCGCCGGGCACTACCCGGGCACGCCGATCATGCCCGGCGTGCTGATCGTCGAAGCGATGGCGCAGCTTTCGGGCGTGCTGATCGGGCAGAAACTGGAGCACATGGGCAAGCTCGCGGTCCTGTTGTCGTTGGACCGGGTCCGCCTGCGCCGCCCCGTCACGCCCGGCGACCAGCTCGTGATGGAAGCCGAGGCGGTGCGCATCCGCGATCGCATTGCCCACATGCGTTGCCGCGCCTATGTTGCCGAGGACCTCGCGGCTGAAGCCGAGGTCAAGTTCATGCTCGTGGATGATGAGCAGCAGCAATAGGATTGCGCACGCTGCTCCGTCGGTACGGCAGTCAGTAACCGCGGGGGACATGCGGCGGCAGGACATAACCACCCGCGCCGCCGCGTTGATCACAAGGACGGAACCACCCACGCGATGGCACAGATTCACCCAAGCTCGATCATTGAAGCCGGCGCCGATATCGCTGACGACGTGACGGTCGGTCCGTTCTGCTACATCGGCGCCAACGTGCGGCTCGGCCCCGGCACGCGCCTGATCAGCCATGTCACCATCCTCGGCCCCGCCACCCTCGGACGCTGCAACACCGTCTGGCCCCAGGCCGTGCTCGGCGGCGTGCCGCAGGACCTGAAGTACCACGGCGAGCAGTCGCAACTGGTCATCGGCGACCACAACGACATCCGCGAGAATGTCACCATGCACCGCGGGACCGAACAGGGCGGATCGATCACCCGCGTGGGCAACGAGAACCTCATCATGGCCGGCGCGCATGTCGCCCATGACTGCGCCATCGGCGACCACGTGATCCTCAGCAACAACGTGCAACTGGCCGGGCATGTCAAGATCGAGAACCACGCCAACATCGCCGGCCTGTGCGGCGTGCAGAGCTACGCCACCATCGGCCAGTACGCCTACGTCGGCGGCATGAGCCGCATCGTGCACGATGTGCCACCGTTCATGATCGTCGAGGGCAACCCCTGCCGCGTGCGCGGCGTCAACGTGATCGGCCTCAAACGACATCGCTTCGACGAGGCCGCCATCGAACGACTCAAGGACGCCTACCACACCCTCTTCCGCGGCCCGACCGGCGACTTCGACCCCGACACCGTCGCCAATCTCAACAACTCGCTGACCCAGCTCGAGCAGGCCTATGGCGACGACGAGTGCATCGGCATCCTCGTGCATTTCATGCGGAATACCGCCATCGGCGTCTTCGGTCGCTACGAAGAGAGCACCCGAACCGACAACCGCTTTTCGAACCCGGTGAAGTAACGTGGAAAAGCAAACCGATACGCGCATCGAAGTCTTCGAGACCATCGAAAAAGTGCGCCGCACATCGCACGGCCTGATCATGGCCCTGTGGATCGGCGTGGCCATGCTCGTCCTGATGACCGTCCTGGTCATCCTCGGCGCGCTCGACCAGGTCGGCCTGCTGGCGATGTCGTCGCTGCTGGTCGCGGCCGTGCTCGTCTGCCTGGTTCTGTTCATTCGCAGCATCGACAATCTCCTCGACACCGTCGCCCGTTTCATCCGCAGCCGCCCGCCCTCCGCCGAGCAACGCGTGCTGCCCCGCCTCGACCAGATCGCCCGGGCCGTCAACGCCATCAGCGAACATCCCATGCCCGATCCGGATGCCGTCGAACGTGACGAACAGGACGAAGCCGCCCCCGCCAGGCGAAAGACCGAGCGCGAAGAATGAAGAGGCGCGCGTTGATGTCTCAAACCAACTCATTGTGCAGCGTCACCATGATGTCGTAGATGGCGTGCGTCGCCACCGCGATGCCGAAGCCCCGGTAGACGAAAAGCCCCCCCAGGTACAGCCCGCACAGTGCGAAGAAGGCCACGCCGCCGAACGTCATCTGGCGGCCGCCGAGAAAATGGTAGAACGCGAACGCCAGGCTCGTAACGATCACCGCGATCAGCGTCCCCCACTGATCGTTGATATCCAGGAAATCCACCAGCAACATGTGCAGCAGCGTCAACCCCAGCAGCCGGAAGACCAACTCCTCGTAGAGCCCCGCACCCACCGAGAACACCAGCCGCCCCTCCAGCGAATACCGCTCCAACCCGCCGCCCTGCAGCGCATGCATGGCCGCCGACGCGTCACCGCCGGCTCGAAACTGCGACTCCACCAGCGCGAACACGAACAGCGGCAGCGCATAGATGATCGACTCGAACCACATCCACGCGTACACGCGCGGCTCGAATCGCCAACGGTCCTTCTTCACCACGTGCCACGCCAGCAGCACCACGATGAGGATCAGCATCGGCAGGTGCTCGCCGCGGATGCCGATGACCGCGAACAGCCGGAAGATCATCTGCCGCGCGGTGATGTCGCCCTGGACATTGCCGAACGGATCCACCGCCCAGATCGGCAGCGCGATCTCGTACGCCGCGATCAGCGGCAGCAGAAAAAGCAGCACCTGCAAGGGCGCCTTCGACAGCTTCCAGTAATCATTGCCCGGCTCGTGCCGTCGACGTCTGCGCATACCAGGACTCGCGTCGTCTGCCCGTCTTGATTCGTCACACCTGGATCAGTGAAGTGATCTTCCCGAAATCCGCCAGCTTCGCGCGGCCGGGCAGGAACGTCAGTTCCACCAGGAAGCTCAAGCCCGCGATCTCGCCGCCGAGCAGCCGCACCAGGTCGCAGCACGCCTTCATCGTCCCGCCGGTCGCCAGCAGGTCATCGACCATCAGCACCTTCTGGCCGCGCGCGATCGCGTCGGAATGAATCTCCAGCGCATCGGTGCCGTACTCCAGTTCATACTCCATCCGATGCGATTCCCACGGCAACTTGCCCGGCTTGCGGATCGGCACGAACCCCGCATCCAGTTCCAGCGCGATCGCCGAAGCGAAGATGAACCCCCGGCTCTCGGCCCCCGCCACCAGTTCCACCCCCTGCCCCCGGTACGGCGCGGCCATCTGCGCCACCGCCTCCCGCAACGCGCCCGGATCCTTCAGCAGCGGCGTGATGTCCTTGAAAATGATCCCTTCCGAAGGCCAGTCCGGAATGTCGCGAATGAATGATTCCAGTTCCATAGCAACTCCCTGATGATCCGCTCCCGCGCCCGACCCCGGTTCATCCCCTCCGCTTTGTACCAGCAATCGCAGACCCACGCGACCGGATGCGCGGCCGATCGGCCGAGGCCCGCTTGCGCCCGCCGATGCACCTTCGGCCAACAAACACAGATGCCCTCGACTGGCGGGCCTGCTCAATCGCCGCAATGGCTTGCAGGCACTGGCGCGGGTGGCAGCCGATGCCCCCGATTCCGCGTCGCGGCCGCATGTGGCGGACGTAGGCTTAGCTCCCTTCGGGCCGAATCGCCGATTCCAGCCCGCAAACGCGGGTGGCTGGCGCAAACAGCACTCCCGCGTAAGAAATCGCTCGAAAAATGTGTCAAAAGTGTACACTTTTTGGCCCCGTTTCCGCTCGTTTTCACCTCGTTTCGTTCCGTTCGCTTCAGATTGGGGTGGTTTCGGGCCGTTCGATGCCGGGGACCGGCCCGGTGGCGGCTCCGAGTGGCTTGCATCGCCGGCCACGGGTCGGGTGGAATGGGTCAACCAACACACGCGGCCTGGGACGCCTGTCTGGTCGATTCGTGTTGCCGGGGCGGGCCATGTTGGCGCTTCAACCCTTCGCCGCGCACGCGCGGGCCGGGCCACTCGGAGAACCGACGTGGGTAAGCGTTCCATGAACCGCGTCTTCCGCTGGTCGGTTGGGGTTGTCATGC
>CAZHJL010000022.1:0-58136 GCA_964532795.1 uncultured Phycisphaeraceae bacterium
ACAAATCATGGCTTACAGCAACACACGCGAAGCTTAACCGGACAGTTGTGGGACAGGCCGCCAGTGGCATGCTTTGCCCTACCGCCCAAGGTTGTACCGCAGAATACACCACAGCGCCCGCACACCGTCCCGCCAGCCGATCTTCTTGCCTTCATCGTACGTGCGGCCGGCGTAACTCACGCCCACCTCGTAGATGCGCACGCGCTGCTTGGCCACTTTCGCCGTGATCTCCGGTTCGAAGCCGAAGCGATCCTCCTTGATCTCGATCCTCTCCAGCACCTCGCGCCGGAACACCTTGTAGCAGACCTCCATGTCGGTGAGGTTCAGGTCGGTCAGCATGTTCGAGAGCAGCGTCAGCAGCCGGTTGCCCAGCGAGTGCCAGAAGTACAGCACGCGGTGCGCCTGGCCGCCGACGAAGCGCGAGCCGAACACCACATCGGCCCGGCCCTCCAGGATGGGCGCCAGCAGCCGCGGGTAGTCGTTCGGGTCGTACTCCAGGTCTGCATCCTGGATCAGGACGATCTCACCGTCCGCATGCGCGATCGCGGAGCGAATGGCCGCGCCCTTCCCGCGGTTGACTTCATGACGCACGAGCGTCACATCCGGCTCACTCTCAAATGGCTCGAGCTTCGCGGCCGTCGCATCCGTCGACCCGTCGTCGACGATGATCAACTGCCGCTCCAGCGCCGGCAGCTCCACCGCCCTCACCCGGCCCAACAACGTCTCAACGGTTGCCTCCTCGTTGTAGACCGGTATCACGATCGACAGCTTCACTGCACGCTCCGTGGTCAGACCCGCAATCGCGCTGAGCATACCGGCGAGCGGAATCCCCGCTCTTCCTCGGCGATCCGGACCGTTACTCGCCTTCCGGTGCGATGCGCTGCTACGAGGTGATCGATCCCATCCTGAAGTGGCCGGTCGAATCGCCCGCCTTGGCGGCGCCCGCCTTCAGCCGCTCGACGGCTCGCCGCACTGTCGGCATGTTCGGATTGACCGCCAACGCGCGTCGATAGCAGCGAAGGGCCGATTGCCAGTCGCCCATCTCCGCGTAGCAATGACCCATCGTGGCGATGGCGTCGTAGTGGTGCGGAACGAGTCGAACGGCCTCGCGCAGATCATCCAGACATTCCTGCCACTGGCACAGGAAGTAGTGGGCGATGCCGCACTGGTTGTACGCCTCGGCGAAGCTCGGATCGATTTGCGCCGCCTGGTGCAGCAGCCGCGCGGCTTCCGCGTACGACTCGCCGCCCATCATCTCCATTCCCTTCTTGAAAGTCGTCGAAGCCTTGCTGCTGCCGCCCCGCAACCAGATCGACCAGAGCCCGTGCTCGGCCATCTGGTTGACCTGCGGATCGGGATCCCGCAGGGCCCGCACCAGGCGCACGCTGTCCATCAGCGTGCCCGTCAGCCCCAGGCACACCGCCGCCACCCGACGCACTTCCACATCGTCGCTGGTCATGAAGGCAGACAGGTCGCGCGGCGACCAGTGCGCGCGAACGATCCGCGCCACACGGTCCGCATCCCCCTCGCCGATGACAGGCAACGCGATCTCAAGAAACTGCTTCTCGTCGGGCATGTGCCACATAGACAGACTTCCGGTTCGCCACGTGTGCAACTTCAGCATTCCATTGCTCGATGCGATGTGCATCAACCCAAACGAGCGGCCGCCTCCCCAAGCCACGCGGTAAGCCCCAGGAGTCAGGCCGTCCATGCCCCACGGACCATCACTCGGTCCGCATGCCTCCGGACACAGTCGACCGAACCGTTCATCCCAACTTTATGTCACATGCCGCCCGGTGTCATCCACCGGAGTGCAAAGTGTTATCAGGATCGCGCTTGCCCACATCGCACAACGCGTCCGACCGGCACGACTATCCCACCTTCTCGATCAGAACGTCTGGCGCGAGTTGATCAATCATGCCCCGGTCGAAGTCTGCCACCCCGGCCGACAGGGCGTTGGCCGTCGCCGCCGCGATCGCACGACGCAGCGCTTGCTCCGGGTCCTGCCCCGCCAGTTGCCCGTCCAGCAGGCCGGCCAGGAAACAGTCGCCGCAACCCACGGTGTTCACGATGCGCGACTGGTCGATCGGCATCATCGCCTCACGCACACAATTGTCATGAATGAGCCACGCCCCGTCCCGCCCGCGCGTCACCGCCACCCAGGTCGCATGGGCCGTCATTTGCCGGGCGCCGGCCAGCACCGTGCGGTCCTCGGCCTCGGCCAGCAGTCCCAGCGCCGCCCGCACCTCGTCCTCGTTCGGCGAGATCACCCACGCCGGCGGCGCAGGCGCCTTCGGCATCCACCGGCCGGACAGAACCGACAACTCGTTGCCCCCCGTATCCAGCACCAGCTTCCCGCCCTGGCGCACCACAAGTGCGGCCAGTTCGCCCAGATCGGCCAGCCCCGTGCCCTGCGGCAATGAGCCGCTGAAGACCACCGTCACACCCTCGCGCACCAGAAGGCCCAGCTTTGTGCGCATCCGCTTCAGATCGTCTTCGGTCACTTCGAAACCGGCCAGCCGCACGTGCATGTCACGGTTGGTTTCCGGGTCCAGCAGCGTCAGATTCTCACGCGTCGTGCCATGGACCGACAACAACTGGCACTGCGCCCGCCCCGGTCCGCTCAGCGAAAGATACCGCTCGAACTGGCGGATCTCCTCCTGGCCGACGAATCCCGTCGCCACGCTGTCGCGCCCCAGCCGCGACAACGCCCGACTGACGTTGATCCCCTTCCCCGCCGGATAGCGGCTGACTTCGTGTCCCACCAGGTGCTCGCCCACGGCCAGACCGGGCGCTTCGATCACACGATCGATCGCCGTGTTCAGATTCACCGTCAATAACCGGGGCGGCCCCTTCATGGTCCCTACTTTAGGGGATCGTGATTCACCTCGCCCCATCCGCGGTCACCCGTGCCGATAACGACGAGCGGGTATCGCCATCGCGGCCGGGCACCGTACCGGTCAACCGTCACGCGCCAACCGGCCGATACACCCCATATGTCGAGTCGGAACGTGTCTCGCCGCGATCGGTGATCCACACAGGACCCACGACCATGGCCAACGCAGAGCGACGCATCCACCCACGCATCGCCGTCCAGATGCCCGCCAAACTGCAGTGCGCGGTGACCGGACGCTACCTGACCAGCACCACCTGCAATCTCTCGCGCGGCGGAGCCCTGCTCGACGTCGATCACCCCTCGGCCCTCGTCCACGGCCAGCGCGTGCGGCTCGGGTTCGCCCTCGACGCCAGGTCGCCCCTGCTCCGCCGCGACGACCTGGTCGACGCCACCGTGGTCCGCAGCAAGGGCAGCGGGCAGCAGCACACGGTCGCGGTCTGCTTCGACGAACTCCTTGCCGGGCAGCAACTGCCCGACTGGCCGATCGAGTCCATCCACGCCGCATGACCGGTCGCCCGAGGGCAATCAACCCGCCCGCCGGACGCTAGCCCGATGGACGGCCCGCCCCCCGTGCCGTAAGGTGATCCCATGAGTATGCAAGCCATCTTCGAGGCGACCGTCGCCCACTACCTGGCGCCCATCATTGACTTCCTTGAAGACATGACCGTCAGCGAAGTGATGGTGAACAACGCCAGCGAAATCTACATCGAGCGTGATGGGATGCTGATCAAGACCGACCGGCGCTTCATCGACCAGGAGACCTATGAAGCCGCGGTCAACAACATCCTCCAGTTCACCGGCAAGAGCCTCTCGGATGACAACCCGCTGATCGACGGTCGCCTGCCCGACGGCTCGCGCGTCCACGTGGCCAAGGAGCCCTGCGCCCGCCTCGGCACGGTCATGACCATCCGCAAGTACAACAAGAGCGTGCTCGACGTGGATTGGCTCATCGAACTGGGCACCCTCACGCCCGCCGCCACCGAGTACATGCGCGTGGCCGTGGCGGCCGAACGCAACTTCATGGTCGCCGGCGGCACCAGTTCGGGCAAGACCTCGCTGCTCAACGCCCTCTCGAGCTTCATCCCCGGCGGGCAACGCATCGTCGTCATCGAGGACTCGGCCGAACTGCAGCTCCAGCAGGACCACGTGATTTCAATGGAAAGTCGCCCCGCCGACCGCTACGGACGGGGATACGTGGGCATTCGCGATCTCTTTAAGAGCAGCCTGCGCCTGCGCCCCGATCGCATCATCATCGGTGAAGTCCGCGGCGGCGAGGCGCTGGACATGATCCAGGCCATGACCTCCGGACACGGCGGCTCCATGTGCACCCTTCACGCCGACAATCCCTTTGATGCACTTAACCGGCTGGAAACACTGGCACTTATGAGCAAGGTCGAACTGCCGCTCTACGCCCTGCGATCGCAGGTCGCCTCGGCTCTGGACCTCGTGGTGCAGATGAGCCGCCACATCGGCGGACGGCGTATCGTAACGCAAATCACTGAAATTGATGAACTTAGCGACGATGGCCGCTATCGCCTGCACGACATCTTCCAGCTCAAACCCGCCCCTGAAGGCAGCGAGTACCGCATGCAATTGGCCTGGTCAGGCAATCGTTCGGCTCTTGCGGGCCATCTGCGGGACGAAGACAGCGATTTGGTCACCGATCTGACCCGTGAAATCTTTGAAACGCCCAAAACTTAGGTTAAGATTAAGTGACGGTCGATTCTGGAAATGGCACGATGTTCAGCGCTCGTAAATGGTATCGGAAGCAGCGCATCGAGTTGCGTCGACTGATCAGAGGGCGATCAGGCGCCGCGGCCTTCGAATGGGTGCTGCTGCTGGTGGCAATCGCCATTCCGATGTTCTACGTCATCGTGATGGCACTCGACCTGTTGACGGCGCACTACGAGATGATCACGACGCTCAACGGCCTGCCGTTCCCGTAAGCGTCGCTCGCAAGCCCCCGATCAACGGCCTGGCGGCCGCGTGGGTATGAACGGCGGAAGTGAGGACTCCATGCTCAAGAATCTGTGGAAACTGGCTGTCCGAATGCACCGTAACGAACAGGGCGCTGAGACCTTCGAACGCGTGCTGGTCATCACTGCGCTGGCTCTGCCTCTGGTCGGCCTCGCGATCCTCTTCGGCGATCGCCTGCAGGGCTGGCTGGAGACGAAGTGGAACGCCATGATGGGCGACAACCGCGTTGACGGCGGCGGCGGCTACTAAACACCAAAGCCGGAACCGGCCCCAGCGCTCATGACCTCACGCCGCCTCAACGGTTGCGCGATCCCATGACCACAATCAGTGTCGTCGCCATGGTGCTCGTTGGTGTGACGGTATTGGTCGCCGCCTGGACGGACGTGCGCTCGGGGCTGATCTATAACTGGTTGACATACCCCGCCATGCTCGCCGGCCTCATCCTCTGGACCATCAACGGCGCCATCGAGGACGGGGCGGGGGGTGCCGGCGAGGGACTGCTTCAGGCCTTCATCGCACTGCTGATCGGCCTCATACCCTTTGTGGTCTTCGCCGCCAGCTACATGATCGGTCCTGGAGATGCGAAACTGGTCGGCGCTGTCGGGGCGCTGTGCGGCGACTGGGCGTGCGTGGTAACCATCGTCTTCTACACCTGCGTGGCAGCGCTGTTGATCGCGATCGTTACGATGCTCGCCAAGCGGATCACCTGGCAGGTGCTCAAGCGCACCTTCGCCCTGCTGCTCTCGCGGGCCGCGGGTGTGAATCCGCCGGATCCCGAGGACGGGCCCAAGCTGCCCTTCGCGCTTCCGCTGATGGTGGGAGCACTCGTCGGCGCCAGCGAATACCTGCTTGACTACGCGTGGCCGTGGAGCCACCTGAACACCTTGCACGGCTTATGATCGGCTGCGAAGCCCGCGTCGGGCAGTCCCACGCCGCAGGCCCGAAAACGGCACGATTCGCGCCACCTTGCCGTACAATGGAGAGGACCGCATGAAACCGGCAGCCGAAGGGGCAATCGCATGCTTCGATTGATCACAGTGGCGTCCGGACAGACAGACACCGCAGGCGCCTGGCTATGGCAGGCCATGACCAGCCGCCTTTCGCTGATCTGCATGGCCATCATCATCGTCTCGGTCATCGCCCTGCTGCTGTGCCTGCGCGGCATGGTGCGCATCGGCATCGCCGCCTACCGCAGCCGCGCCGTTCGCACCGGCCAGAGCGGCACCACCACCATGGAGTTTCTGCTCGTCCTGCCGGTGGCGATGTTCTTCGTCGGCCTCATCGCCCAGACCACCTTCCTGATGACCGGCAACATCATGGTCCACTACGCCGCGTTCTGCGCCACCCGCGCGGCCATCGTGCAGGTGTCGGACGACCCGGTCTTCCAGGCCGAGACCCGCCAGAACGAGATCGGCGGCACCGATGCCGATCAGAAATACCGCGCCACCCGCCTGGCCGCGGTCATCGCCCTTATGCCCGTCAGCGGCCCGTCGACCGACAAGGGCGGCCTGGGCAAGAACGTCGCCGACGGCATCGCCCAGTTCTACCAGGCCTACGGCAAGGACGCGCCCCACTGGACGAAGGAACTGATCGCCCAGCGACTCAACTACGCCGACGCCAACACCCAGATCCAGTTCTACGAATCCACCCCCGACGGCGACCGGGCCATCATGCGGCCGATCACCGGCGGGCACACCTACGGGCCCAAGGACACCATCACCGTCGAGGTCAGCCACCGGTTCTACCTGTCGATCCCGTGGGTGAGCTATGTCTTCCGCGACAGCAACGCCAGCCAGCCCTACACCACCATCCAGGCGCATTACTCGCTGCCGAACGAAGGCATCGGCGTGCTCCTGCCGCCCAGGCCCGATATCGATCGCGTTGAGTAGTCCCGATCGGCGCGCCGCGGCGTCGACAGCCATTGACGAGAGAACATGAGCAGTAACCCCGCCAATTCGACCGCATTTACCCTCGCCGTCGGCGACAAGCTCGACAAGTTCGAGATCGTTCAGCAGATCGGCGCCGGCGGCATGAGCATTGTCTGGAAGGCCTACGACCGCCTGCTTGATCGCTTCGTCGCCATCAAGCAGCTCGCGCCCGATGGCGGCGGCCGCTTCTCCGACGATGTCCGCGAGCAGTTCCAGCGCGAAGCCCAGTTGCAGAAACGCGTCGCCTCCGGTCACCAGCACCTCGTGCAGATCATCGATGTCGTCGATGACGAGCGCGGCCTGTTCATCATCATGGAGTTCGTCGAGGGCGCATCGCTCGAGCAACTGCTCGCCCAGCGCAAGACCGCCCTCGACCAGCGCCAGGCCCTGGGCATCATCGCCGCCACCGCCATCGCCCTTGAAACCATCCACAAGCACAATGTCATCCACCGCGACCTCAAGCCGTCGAACATCCTGCTGACCCAGGACGGCGGGCTCAAGGTCTGCGACTTCGGTCTCGCGGCCATCCTCGCCGAGCAGGACGCCATGGCCGCCGGCACCGTCCGCTACATGGCCCCCGAGATGTTCACCCAGAGCGAAGTCGACGGGCGGGCCGACATCTACGCCCTGGGCATGGTCGCCTACGAGATGTTCGCCGGGCGCGAGCGCTTCGAACAGGCCTTCCGCCTCGTGCTTCGCGATCAGCGCAACCAGGCCATGCGCTGGATGAAGTGGCACACCAACCCCCGCGCCGCCGCGCAGCCGCTCAACCAGCTCAGCGACGACATCCCCGAACCGGTGAGCGACCTGGTCGCCCGCATGATGGACAAGGACCGCGACCGGCGCGTGTCGTCGGCCAGCGAATTGCTCGAGGCCATCCGGCGCGTCTTCACCGGCGAGGCGGCCACCCACGCGCAGGAGATCGACCAGGCCGCCAGCCAGCCGGTGGGCTCCGAGGAGGCCACCGCCGCGCTGCCGAAGAAGTCGAAGCTGCCGCTCATCCTCGCGGCCAGCCTCATCATCATGCTCACCATCTTCGGCGTCATCGTCGGCATGCGCCAGTCGGAGGAGGCGGCCGCGAAGAAAGCGGTCTATGCCGCCGCCGAGCAGCGCTTCGGCGAGGCGAAGCAGCAACTGGCCGACAAGCAATACTACCCCGCCTACACGACCTTCCGGACCCTCGCCGCCGAGTGGTCCGGCACCGGCGCTGACCGCCTGGCGGGCGCCAGCCTGTACATGGCCACCTTCGCCGCCGGACAAGTCGAGCGCGAAGCGGGCAATCTTGCCACCGCCTACGCCCAGTTCGAGGCGGCGGAACAGATGGTCAAAGACAATCCGCAGTTGGAGCAGGCGCTCAAACAACAGGTGGTCTCCGATATCCGCGAGAAGACCGACCAACGCATCACCGGCATGGCGAAGGTCGCCGAAATCAGGGAGTTGATGAGCCAGGGCGTGGAGGACCGGCGCAAGCTCAACGCGGCGTTGGACGAGATCAACAGAGTCCTCGCCGAGCGCAGCCGCGAGCCGGCATTCCTTGACGAGCACTACCAGCAGATCGAGGCCCTCAAACAGGAATGGGAGGATAATTTCGCCGAGGGACGGACCAAGGAAATCCTCGCGGACGCGCAGCGGCAACTGGACCTGGGCAATCTGGACGAGGCCAGCCGCGCGCTCGACCACGCGCTCGGCTCCATGGGCCAGGACCCGCGCATCGAACGGATGCGCAGGACCATCGCCGTCAATCAGGAATTCATCGAGTACATGTCCACCGCCGACCAGTCGGAACGGCGCAACGATCCGGCGGGAGCCATCGACGCCCTCAAGCTGGCGATGGCCAATGTGAAGGACGAGCGGCTCAAGTACACCGGCGCGCCGCTGCCGACGGAGCGGGAACTCGGCGAGCGCATCGACCGCCTGCGGGCCCGGATCCTCTTCGACGAAGGTCGTCGGGCCGAATCGCAGGGCGACAAGCGCACCGCCATCAGCAAGTACCAGGCCGCCGCCGGTCTCGGCCACGACGCGGCCAAGGCCAAGCTCGACCAGTTCGCCGTCGATCGCCAGTACGACCAACTGGTCAACGACGGGCGCACCCACATGCGCCGGGGCCAATACGCCGAAGCGATCAAGGCGCTCCAGCAGGCCCAGGCGATCCAGCAGGACCAGCGCGTCGAGGAGATGATCAAACGCTGCCGCGTCGGCATCCTCATGGGCGAGGCGCAGCAGATCCTCGGCAACGCGCCGATCAAGCCCGAGGACGTCCTCGAGCCGGCCCGGGCCAAGTTCCAGAAGGTGCTGGCCATCGATGACCGGCACATCCAGGCCGAGCGCTACATCGCCGAGATCGACAGTTGGCAGCGGTACTACGACTTCATGAAGGAGGGCGAGGAGGCCATGGCCGCGGAGAAGTACGGCCCGGCGCGCATCGCCTTCGACAACGCGCGGCGGGAGCACAACACGCCCACCGCCGAAGCCCGGTTGCAGGACGCCAACTACCGGAGCTGGTTCACCAAGGCCGAAGCACTGTACCAGACCCGACGTTACCCCTCGGCGCTTGGTGCGATCAACCAGGCGTTGCGGTTCAAAGCCGAGGACCAGGCCGCGCAGGAACTGAAGGCCCGCATCGAGGCGCGCATGCCGCGCCAGGGCGAGACCGACGAGGAATAGACAGCATCGCTGTGGAGACAAGAGATGCGACCTAGACATCGCTGCGGCAGCGTGATCGCCAGACCGGGCATCATCATCGTGATCGCCCTGTTCGCCACGCCGCTCATCGGCGGCATCTTCGCCCACGTGATCAACGTCGGACGGCATTCGGCCCGGCGCGTGCTCACCCAGCACACCGCCGACGCCACCGCCCAGGCCGGCGCCGGATGGGTCGCCCGGCAGCTCAACACCGTCTCCATGAACAACGTCGCGATGACGCGGCTGGTCGCCCTCGTCCCCGTCCTCGACGCCATCCCCCAGGCCACCCAGTTCGCCTACGAAGACCAGAAAGCCTTCCACGACGCCATCGACGGCCAGCTCAAGCGCGGCGTCGGCGATAACCGCTGGCTCGACGACTCGCTCATCGCCATGCGCGGCAACTTCCGCGCCGAACTGGACATCCTCGAACCCATGCACAACCACTTCAACGGCGGCGGGTTCGATATGACCACCATGACCCACTACGACAAGGACGGCGACATCTGGCGCGCCATGTTCGCACTCGACCAGTACAACCAGGTCACCATGGCCAACATCGGACCGCTCGCACAACTCAACGCCATCCGCGGCGGCGAGGTCAACTTCGCCGATGACAACGAACGCGGCGCATCCATGATCGTGCCCATCCTGCCCCAGGTGCCGCACGAGCGCGGCTACTTCGACGACTTCAACTACCCCGTCCGCGCCGGCATCCTGCCCAAACGATTCGGCAAGAACAACATCCGCGTGGATGACAAGACCACCAACCGCGGGCCCTGGGACGTGCTCTACGGCTGGCGCTATCCCGTAGCCGGCCAGGTGCACGGCTACCACGTGCCGGGCAAGCGCATCGCGTCGATGGCCAGGGGCGGCAAGGGCTCGGTCCCCATCGGTCGCGGGGCCCGCGGCGGCAACATCACCGTCGGCGGCAAGTTCGTCGTCACCGCCCGCGAGCCCGACCGCTACGGCGTGCACAGCGAATACGACAAGATGAAGCACCGCACCGGCAGCTTCAGCCACAACCACCTGCGCCGCAGCCGCTTCGGACGCTACGCCAACGATCTGGCCGACATCAAGATGTCCTACGCCTGGCCCGGAAGGCCCATCCAGCGCTACCTCGATCCCCAGTGGATCCTCGATTTCGACAAGGCGATGAAGTACGGCGACGACCCGAACCTCAAGAAGCGCATCGTCGAGACCGCCTTCGTCGGCGCGGAACTCAAGAGCAAGTACCCGCCGGGACACTCAAGTTTCCTGACGCCCGGCACCTTCAAGGCCGTGGTCAAGAGCGGGCGCGAAGACAACCCCTTCCTCGTCCGCCACGGGGGCTTCCTCGACCCGCGCCCGTGGGATCAGTATCCCAACGTCACCAAGATCGCCGATCACATCTGGCGCGACGAGTGGGTCTACTACGTCTACTTCGATCACGAAATCGGCATCAAGCCCCAGCGCGACACCACCGGCAAGCGCATCGAGCACCCGGTCTACCGGATCGATGATTTCGTGTTCCTGGGCATCAACGTCGGCCCGCACGTGAACATCGAGAATCCGTTCGGACAAGCCAGCCGCAACAAGCGCACCAGCGGCCCGCCGGCGCCGATGGACCTGGACCATCGCGAGTTCAAGGGCAAACGCATCGCCGCCGGACGCGAGTACCTCACGTACCTGGCCGTCGCGCGGCGGGAGGAGAACCCGCTCATGTGGGCCAAGCGCTTCCACGGCGGCAAGCCCGACGCCGGCGACAGCGACAACGGCTCCATGTACGCCATCGCCCAGGCGCACGTCTTCAACAATCACTCGTTCGACCTGTGGACGCAGATGTGGCACGCCCAACTCCAGGTCATCGAGCGGCCCAACCAGTACAACTACCAGAACTGGGTCAACCGCATGTCATACGGGGCCGGTGATGTCGGCAACGCCCCACGGCTCAGCGGCAGCGACTACCAGCAGGCGCTCGAATACCTGATCGCCGTCGAACCCATGGCCGAGTGGAGTCTCAAGCATTGATCGAGGAAACCGCCATGCCTGACCATCGCGCCAACCGACGCAAACGCGCCCGACGCGGCACGGCGCTCTTCGAGTTCCTGCTCGTCGTGCCCGTGCTGCTGCTCGTCTTCGTCCTGCTGCTCTACTTCGGCAAGGCGCTGGTCCGCGCGCAGAAGGGATGGGTCTCCGACCGCTACGAAGCCTGGCGGCAGGCCGACAACGGCACCGGGCCCTATTCCGACGGTCACGGCAACCCGCAGATCAATGACCTGTTCTACCGCGGCAAAGCCACCGGCCTGCGCTACGACGGCGACCACTACTTCCCCGACAACGCCCCGGTCGCACTCGCCGGCGGCGCGGCCGGCGACACGTCCGGCCTGATCAACGATTACCACGAGCGCTTCCCACGCGGACAGCGCGTCGAGTTCAACACCCGTCATTACCACGATCCCAATCACCTGACCGCCCAGTTCGACGGCCCCATCGAGCACCGGCACACCCGCCTCGGGCCCGATTGGAAGTTCGCCAACGGCTGGAAACGCGAATCAAACGAGTGGAAGCATTCCGATAAGGACGACCCGACCGACCGGTACGATGCGCGGCAGACGGTCGGGCCGTGGAACATCCCGCCCATTCGCGATCGCTTCTTCCCCGCCTTCGATCGCGACATGCAACTGATGAACGCCCAGGGCAATCCCATGGGCGGCTACCTGCGGGCCCAGTACAACCATCGCCCCGACTACAAGGGACCGGAAGTGAAGTTCTAGCCCCGCCTCCGACGCGCGCCCCCGGGACGCCCGTCACACCCCGCCAAGCGCCTGATGCGCCAAACGCCGATAGACATCAGTACACTGGTGTCTTTGACGGAGCATCGAGAGTTTTGACCGAGCAAGCAACCGGATCCCCCGCCGCCAAGTCCGGCCCGCCCCGCGCTGCGATCAACGCGATCGCCGTGCTGACGCTGCTGCTGCTCGTCGCCGCCGCCGTCCTCGCCTGGCGCAAGCTCGATGCCCTCGGTCAGCCGATCAACCGGCAAACGGTCACGACCAATACCTACACCCCGCCCGGCGGCCGCGGCGACGACCAGCCGGCCCCGCACCAGCAACTCATGCGCGGCCCGATGACCGTCGAGCAACTCCTTCAGCAACCCGGCGCCGAGCCCATGGCCCGGGAACCCCTCGACCTGCCGATCATGGATGAGGCCCGCGAAGGCCGGCGCGTCGGGGTCCGCATGCAAGTGGACGGCCGCACCGTCCGCCACGTCCAATGGACCATCCCCGGCGTCACCCCCGACGCCGCGCTGCAGCACTACCGCGAGGCCCTGATCGCCCGCGGGTTTGAAAAGCAGCAGGATGCGATCGAGACCGATCACAACGAACTGTTCCACCGCCGCCGCGAGAAGACCAGTACGGTCGTGATCGTGAACGCCGCGGAATGGAACGGCCGCGTACGCGTTTGGCTCAGTGTCGAGGACTACCCGCGCTAGCGACGCCGCGCGGCGGCCATGCGTCTCCGACAGACAGCAAGAGGATGCAGCCCTATGTCGCAGCTCAATCAACCCGCCACGCAGCCGCAAGGCAGCAATACGAAGATCGTGATCATCGCCATCGCCATGGGCATTCTGGCGGCGATCGTGATCCAGTTCTACATCGTGATGAACAACCGACAGAACAAGGCGGAAACGATCACCGTCTACACGCTCCGCACGGTCTACGACCGGCGGGAGCAGTTCGACATCAAGGACGTCAGGCCCATCAAGATCCCGCAGACGCTCGAAGAACAGATGAAGATGCTCGGCGCCATCCGCGACGAGGAACAGCTCAGCAACTACAACAACAAGGCGTTCGCCCGCACCACGCGGGAGAACGAACTGCTCATCGCCAGCATGTTCCTTGATTACACGGGCGACAACCTCGAGGCCTGGATCGACCCCGGCAACCGTCTGCTTTCCATCGACGTCCGCAGCGACAACGCCCCGGGCCCGCTGCGTCCCGACGGCGCGGTCGACCTCTACGGTACGTTCCTGGTCGACGGCGTGCCCCGCACCGTGGCGGTGATCAAGAACGTCCGCGTCGTCGCCCTGGGCGCCTACTACAACCCCGCCGAGTCCGACGGCGAGTCGCGCGGGCCCATCCGCGGCTACCGATCGATCACCATCGAACTGCCCGAGAAGGATGTCGAGCCGTTCCTCAACGTGATGCGCGCCGCCGAGATCACCGCCTCCGGCCCCACCTCGAGCGGCGGCTACCTGCACCTGACCGTCCGCAAGCTCAACGAAAAGGAGAAACGCGTCTACAACGACCACGGGGGGCTCATCGAGCAGCGCGTCGTCAGGGCCGTGGAGGAAATGCTGCGGATGGAAGAGGGCTCGCTGTACGGCGCCTCGGGAGGAGGTGGCTAAGCCGCATGGAATTCTGGCTCTACGACCAATCCAGCAACACCCGGCAGACGACCTTCGTCGACGCCGACCCGGTCGTCATCGGACGCGATGACGACTGCGACATCGTCCTCAAGGGCCCGTTTGTCGCACGACGCCACGCCCGCATCATGCGGCGCGGCAACCAGCTCTTCGTCGAGAACCTCGGCCGCTCCGGCACCCTCGTGGCCAACCGCGAAGTCCAGCGCGACCGCCCGCTGCGCGTCGACTTCGGCGACGAAATCCAGATCGCCCAGTTCTCCCTGGTCATCGTCTCCCCCACCCGCAAGGGCGGCGGGCCCGACAACGCCGTGGAGCTGCAGCGGCAACTCGTCGAGTTCGAGCAGCGCATGCACAGCGAACTGCTCGAACGCATGAACCTGCGCGTCACCGGACACATCGACAAGACCGACACCAGCTTCGTCAGCCAGATCCTCCAGCACCTGCAGGACACCATCGACAAGGGCATCGATTCCCTGCCCGAGCAGGTGCAGGTCCACACCATCCGCACCCACCTCGAGCGCCTGGTCATCGCCGAGGTCGTCCGCCAGTGCCAGGGCAAGGTGCAGACCGAGTACAAGACCGGCGACCAGCGCCTGCTCGAACCCGAACGCGAACAGGCCATCGCCGAAACCGTCACCGGCATGGTCGACATGATGCCCCTTCTGTTCGACCCGACCAGCATCAACGACGACCTGTCGGTGGCCGAAGAGGCCTTCGATGAACTGTTCGACCAGGTCCTGCCCACCACCACGCCGGGCCTGCGCAAGTACATCATCCGGCGCACCGTCTCCAAGGACATCGAGGACATCATGTTCGGCCTCGGCCCCCTCCAGGACCTGCTGGAGATGGCCAACGTCAGCGAGATCATGGTCGTCGGCAAGGACCACATCTACGTCGAAAAGAACGGCGTCGTGCAGCCGACCACGCGGACGTTCTTCTCCAACGAGGTGCTGCTGTCGATCATCGAGCGCATCCTCTCGCCGGTCGGCCGGCGCGTGGACACCTCCACGCCCCTCGTCGACGCCCGACTGCCCGACGGCAGCCGCGTCAATGCCATCATCTCCCCGCTCTCGCTGGTCGGCCCGTGCCTGACCATCCGCAAGTTCGGGTGGATCCCCTTCACCATGGACGACCTGATCGAGCGCGGCTCGATCAGCGACAACTGCGCCCGCTTCCTGCAGGGATGCGTCCTCGGACGCAAGAACATCATGATCTCCGGCGGCACCGGCTCGGGCAAGACCACGCTGCTCAACACGCTGTCGGCCTACTGCCGCCCGTCCGAGCGCATCGTCACCATCGAGGAGTCGGCCGAACTGAAGCTGCCCCAGCCGCACGTGGTCAGCCTCGAGGGCCGCCCGGCCAACGTCGAGGGACGCGGGGCCTACACCACCCGCGACCTCGTGCGCAACACCCTGCGCATGCGCCCCGATCGCATCATCGTCGGCGAAGTGCGCGGCCCGGAAGCGCTCGACATGCTCCAGGCCATGAATACCGGCCACGACGGATCGCTTTCCACCGTCCACTCCAACGATCCGTTCGACGCCATGAAGCGCCTCGAGACGCTGGTGCTCATGGCCGTGGACATGCCCGTCCGCGCCATCCGCGAACAGATCGTCACCGCCCTGGACATGGTCGTGCAGGTCGCCCGCTTCCACAGCGGCCGCAGACGCATCACCCACATCTCCGAGATCACGCAGATCGATCAGGAAACCGAAGAGATCCTCGTCGAGGACATCTTCACCCTGCGCTCGGAGGACCAGGAGGCACTGCGACACACCGGGTACATCCCCACCTTCACCCAGGAACTGGTGGCCAAGAAGTTCGTGGACGTCGGCGCGTTTCTCTGAAACCCCCGATCGCGAGCCGCGCACCGGCGCGGCGGGAGCCTGAACGTTGGAACAAGAAACGAGCACCTTCAACCCCCTCCTGCTCAACCTGCTCGCCCTGCTGTTCACGGGCGTCTCGGTCTACCTCCTGGTGCGCTACGGCGGCGAGACCTTCCGCCTCATGACCCAACGTCTCGAGCGGCGGTACGGTCGCATCCTGAACCAGGAACTGCTGCTGAACATCAAGCCGCGCACGGCCGTCTACTTCGCGCTGGCCATCGTGATCGTGCCCGGCCTGCTCTTCGCCGTCGTGCTCGAGCATGTCGGCTTCTTCCTGCTGGGCGGGGCGCTGGGCATCTTCGTGCCCGCGCTGATCCTGCGCTACCTCGAGCGGCGGCGAAAGAACAAGCTCGAACTGCAACTGGTCGATTCCATCACCACCCTCGCCTCCGGCGTCCGCGCCGGGCTCACGCTGGTGCAGGCGATGGAATTGCTCGTCCAGAACACCAAGCCGCCCATCCGTCAGGAATTCGAGCAGCTCCTGCGCGAGTACGGCATGGGCATGGAACTCAACCAGGCCATGCGCAACGCCGCCGACCGCGTCGGCAGCCAGCACTACCGGCTGCTCTTCACCGCCATCGAGATGCACCGCATCCGCGGCGGCAACACCGGCGAAAGCCTCGACCGCATCGCCGAAAGCATCCGCGAAATCCAGCGCCTGGAGGGCAAACTCGACGCCGTCACCAGCCAGGGACGCCAGCAGGCGCGCATGATGGCCATCTTCCCGATGATCATCCTGCTGATCCTCTACTGGATCATGCCCGCCGACGTCTCGCTGCTGTTCACCGACCCGCTCGGCAGGCTGATCCTGCTGTTCATCGTCGCCATGATCGCCGTCGGCTTCTACTGGATCCGGCGCATCATGTCGATTGATATTTAGGAAGCGACGAAGCGATCGAGCGACGGAGCGACGAAGCGAATGAAGAAAGAAAGGCAAGAAGGCACAGTGGCACGAAGGCACGAAGCAGGTGTCTTGCTTTGGTCTCCTGCTCTACTGTCTCCCGCTCAACGCTCTCGCGCGCAGCGCGCCGGGCACGAAGCAGATAATGGCCCGGCCGATGATGGCCACCCAACACCCCAAGGGCCTGCCGTTTTGCCGCTTTCCTGAACCACCGCCATGATTGACCTGCTGATCCAAGTCCTCATTTTCATTCTCACCGCCAGTTCGGTCGGGCTGCTGATCTGGTCGGTCTTCGGGTATCCTGTGCCGATCGAGCCGCCGCTGCATCGGCGCATCGCGATGGCCCTCGGCGCTGACAAGCGCCAGACTATCTTCGAGCAGCCGGCCCTGCAGCCCGTGCTCAGCCTGCTGCTGCAACTGGCCAAGCACATGAGTTTCACCGCCCTGCGCAATCGCATCCGGACCGATCTGAATGCCAACGGGAACCCCAACGGCTACAGCGTGGACGAATACATCGCCCTGTGCCTGGCCTCGTCGCTGGGTTTCCTCCTCTGCGCATCGCTGCTGGCCATGGCCTTCATGGGCCTGCCCGATCCCCTCCTGGCCGTCGCGGCCTTCGGCGTGGGCTTCATGGTGCCCCTGTGGGTGCTGCGCGGCGAGGCCCGCAAACGCGTCCAGCGCATCAGCAAACAACTGCCCTACTCGCTCGACCTCATCGCTCTCATGATGGGCGCCGGCGCCACCTTCGGCGAGGCCATCGACACCATCATCCGCGACAACCCCGAGGACGACCTCAACCAGGAACTGGCCGTCGTCCAGAGCGAAATCAACTTCGGCACCAACCGCGCTCAGGCCCTGCGCAACATGGCCGACCGCATCCCGCTCGAAACCCTCCGCTCGGTCGTCGGCGCGATCAACCAGTCCGAGGCCCTGGGCACACCCGTCTCCGAAATCCTCAAGAACCAGTCCAGCATCATGCGCATGCACCGCAGCGTCCGCGCCGAGAAACTCTCCGCCTCCGCCTCCCTGCGCATCCTCATCCCCTCCATGCTCATCCTCATCGCCGTGGTGCTGGTGGTGTTCGCGCCGCTCATCATCCGGTACCGGAATCAGGGATCGTTTTTTTAGGAAGCGACGAAGCGACGAAGCGACGGAGCGACGGAGCGACGAAGGGGAAGAAGAACGCACGTAGGCACGTAGGCACGAAGGCACGTAGGCACGAAGCAGATGTGGTGGGGGTCTCCTGCTCTGCTGCTTTGCTGCTTTGCTGCACCCCGCTCTGCCCACGAAGCCCGGGGACTACCGTCCCTGGGCCTCCCCGCGCCCTGTTGCCGCCCCGATTGACGCCGCCGCGCGTTCCCGCCAAACTCCCCACCATGACCACCACCCCCGACGCCGTGACACCCCGACTTGCACATTCCGGGACCTGGCATCTGACGCTGAAAGCCGCGTTCCATCGCGATGGCCGCGACCATGACCTCGTGCTCGAATGGCGTCGCCGCGACGGCATCTGGGACCGCGAGTGCATCGGCCTCACGCCCACGCTGATCAGCAGCCTGCACGAGTTCCGCATCGCCCTCGACCAGACGCCCGACACCGTGAAAGCCGAAGGCCGCATCGATCCCGACCCCTGGGCCGTCATCGGCGGCCCCATGCGCGTGACGCTGCACCTGCCCGGCGAAGGCCGCACCGGCCCCGGCCGCTACGAAGGCACGTTCGCCGACACCCCCATCCAGGGCGTCGTGGAAGCCCGCTACGAACCGGCCCCCCGCGCCAGCCTTGGCGCATCCGCCCCGCCGCCGACCATCCTCGAAGCCTTCGAGCGCGATGGCTGCGCGAGCCCGCTCTACGACTACGCCTGGGCCGGCCGCGACACCGCCGACCCCACGCCCGGCCTGCCCGTCTTCGACGCCACCGACCACGGCCTGCGCCCCGACAGCGGCCAGGAGGCCCTCCCCGCCATCCAGGCCGCGATCGATGCCGCGTCCGCGGCCGGCGGCGGCGTCGTCCAACTGCCACCCGGGATCCTGGACTGCAATGTCGATCGCAAACTCCCGCCCCTGCGCATCCGCGCCGACCGCGTCGTCCTGCGCGGCTCGGGCAGCGGACCCGACGGCACGCTCCTGGTCAACCACCGCTACAGCGACACCCCCAACCCCGCCCAGCCCTGGCGCGCCGGCGAGCACCCGCTGCTTGTCATCGGCGGCGACTTGCAACAGGAAGAGCCTGAACCGCGGGTCATCACCGCCGTCACCGAAGGCAAGCGCGGCCGCCGCGCCATCACCGTCGACGACACCGCGCAGCTCACCGTCGGCCAGACCTGCCTGCTGCGCCAACTCGAAGTTGAGGACGGCTCGCTCGCACGATCGCTGGTCATGGACCAGGTCGAAGTCGCCTCGAATTATCGCGGCGCGGGCAAGGCGCTGGTCACCCAGATCGTGCGCGTTACCGCGATCGACGGCCGCGCCGTCGAGGTCGATGCCCCGCTCCACCGCGACATCGCCAAGTGGCCCGCCCAACTCTGCGATTACCCCATGACCCACCAGTCGGGCGTGATGCACCTGCGCATGCGCGGCCTGTGGGCCGGCTTCTTCGTCCACCACAAGAACGGCGAGCACGACAACGGCTGGGACCAGGTCAAGTTCGTCCGAGTCCGCGCCGGATGGGCCGAGGACCTCGTCCACGAGAACACCACCTGCGCCATCGGCCTGAGCAACTGCCTCGGCTGCGTCGCGCAGCGCTGCCGCATCATGGGCAACCACGGTCACAACGGGTTCGTCATCAATCGCTACAGCACCGGCAACCTGATGCGCGACTGCCACGCCGGCCGCAACATGCACGGCTTCAACTGCGCCGGCACCATCTGCGGCAACGCCGTGGTCGACTGCACCATGGACGAACCCAGCGGCGTCGACCTGCACGGCGGGCTCAGCCTCGACAACCTCTTCGACAACCTCGTCGGCGGCATCAACAAGGGTGGCGGCGCCGGCCACGCCGTGCCCCCGCGCCACGGCCCCGGCTACACCCTATGGAACTGGTCCGCCGGCCACTACGACCCCTACAAGCCCTGGCAACGCGCCTGGCGCATCGCCGACCACACCACGACTCCCGGCTACATCTGCGTCGGCGTCCACGGCCAGTACGGCCAACAGATCATCTTCGGCGCCCCCGACGGCGACACCACCGACCCCCTCCAAACCCCCTGCGCCTGGATCGAATCCCCCAACCAACGCGTCACCCCCAGGTCGCTTTACGACTGGCAACGCGCGCGTTGGCGCTGAGCGCCGTCGCCGGTCGGCTCTGATCAGCCGCCGTCCGCTAACTTGCGAATCAAGCCGCGCTTGCCCCAAGTCGATCATATGCCTAGAACCCACGGGTTCGCGCGTCGACGCAATCGGGTCGGCCGCCGAGCACAGGTCGCCGGGGAACGCGGTGGAGGTGGTGTGATGTCGATAGCGCCCAGTGAGGCACCCGAAACGCAGCCCGATAACCCGACGGACGACCGGCCGATCATCGCCGACACGAAGCCCGTGCGCGCCATCGACCAGGCGCTCAAGCAGCGGGTGCGCAACCAGTTTCAGATGCACGCCGCGCAGCGCCGCGATTTCCGGCAACGCAACAGCTACTACTACAAGTGCCTGCTCGACCGCCTGCGCTTCATCATCCCGCCCGGGCAGCGCATTCTCGAAGTCGGCTGCGCCGACGGCTACGTGCTCCACGAACTCAACCCCAGCGAAGGTGTCGGCGTGGACTTCAGCGCCGGCATGATTGAGCAGGCCGAGCAGCTCAAGAACGAGAAGAACGCCGACCATCTGCACTTCGTCGAGGGCGACATCGAGTGCGTGACTTTCGGCCGACAGTTCGACTACATCGTCCTGTCCGACGTCATCGGTAGCCTGCTCGACATCCAGACGGCGCTGGAGAACCTGCGCTCGGCCTGCCACGCGGAAACGCGCATCGTCATCCACTACCACAGCGTCCTGTGGGAGCCGGTGCTGCGCCTGGCCGAGCGTTTCGGCATGAAGATGCCCCAGCCGCTGCACAACTGGCTCGCGCGCTCGGACATGGAATCGTTCACCACCCTGGCCGACTTCGAGACCGTCCGCTACGAGCGCGGCATCCTCATGCCCAAGGGCATCCCGCTCATCGCCCCGCTGATCAACCGCTTTCTCGCGCCGCTGCCGCTGATCAACAGCCTCAGCCTCATGAACCTCTGGGTGCTCCGCATGCGCGAGCGCGCTGAGCCCAAGCCGCTCTCGACCACCATCCTCATCCCCTGCCGCAACGAGAAGGGCAACATCGAGGACGCGATCAAGCGCATCCCCAGGTTCGGCACGGAGCAGGAAATCATCTACGTGGACGGCCACTCCGACGACGGCACGCCGGAAGAGATCCAGCGCGTCATCGAGGCTTACCCCGCCCACGACATCCGCTTCTTCGTCCAGCCCGGCAAGGGCAAGGGCGACGCCGTGCGGCACGGGTTCGACAAGGCGACCAAGGACATCCTCATGATCCTCGACGCGGATCTGACCATGCCGCCCGAGGACCTGCCAAAGTTCTACGACGCCATCGCCTCGGGCAAGGGCGAGTTCATCAACGGCACGCGCCTGGTCTACCCCATGGAGCAGGAAGCCATGCGCTTCCTCAACATGCTCGGCAACAAGTTCTTCTCCGTCACGCTGAGCTGGCTGCTCGGCCAGCGCCTGCGCGACACGCTGTGCGGCACGAAGGTGCTCTCACGCACCGACTACCGGAAGATCGTCGCCGGCCGCAGCTTCTTCGGCGACTTCGACCCCTTCGGCGATTTCGACCTGCTCTTCGGCGCCGTGAAGCAGAACCTGCGCATCGTCGAGGTGCCCATCCGCTACCGCGATCGCGCCTACGGCCGCACCAACATCAGCCGCTTCCGCCACGGCCTGCTGCTGCTGCGCATGACCGCCTACGCCTTCCGCCGCCTCAAACTGTGGTAGAGTGACCGGACGGGTAAAGGTGACACAAACCAAGGTGCCACTGGCGGCTCGCCCGCCAGCGCTACTCAGCAACCGGGTGCCACACTTTGACTGTCTTCGGCAAAGTGTGCGCCGCGAACGAGCGTCGACCATCGACAACAAACGTGCCACGTGCCACTGGCGGCTCGTCCGCCAGTGCTACTCAAAACATCGCGCCGGAACCCCACCGTGCCCCGCAAACTCATCATTCTCATCCTCCTCCTCGGCGTCGCCGCCATCGCCTGGCCGCACATCCAGCGCTCGATCTGGAACGATGAGTCGTGGCTCGTCGAGTACAGTTACGCCCCCACGCCCGCCGCCGGCTGGCAGCACGCCCTCGACGACGCCCAGGGCGCGGCCCCCGGCTACATCGTCCTTCTGCAAGCCGTCAATCGCACCCTCCCGCGCGTCGAAACCTACCGCGCCCTCTCCCTCATCGCGTTCGTCATCGCACTCCTGGCCGGCGCGTGGCTGCTCGCACAGGCCTGCCGCTCGCGTACCGTCGGTTACGCCGCGGCCGCCATGCTCCTCGCCGCGCCGCTCTTCCAGCGCTACGCGACGGAAGTCAAGCAGTACATGCCCGCCGCCGCCATCATCCTCTGCCTGATCATCGCCGCCGGCCAGTGGCTGACGACCAAGCAGTGGCGCTGGGCGTTCGCCTGGCTCGCGGCCGCGCTGCTCGCGGTGGTGCTGACCTTCAGCGGATGGTTCGCGGTGGCGGGCACGGGCCTGCTGCTGGCCTTCGCCTGGGCCTTCCGTCGCCAGTCGATCCCCTTCGCCGCCACCGCCGGCCTCGGCGCGCTCGTCGCCGGCGCGGCCGGATTCGTCTACCTCAACTACGTCCGCCATATCGGTGAGAACCAGCAGGGGTTCGACTATTGGCAGCAGTACATGCTGCCGCTCTCGTTCGATGCCCCCGCCGCGCTCGTTTCGCTGCTGCACAAGATCGTCGCGGAGACGTGGCTGCAGTACCCGGCGATGCCGGCCGCGGTCATCCTCATCCTCGCGTCCATCGGTTTCGGTTTGTGGCTGTGGAAGCATCCGTGGTCGGCCGCCGCCGCGCTGTCGGTGCTCGCGGCCTTCATCGGCATCAACCTCGCCGGGAAGTGGCCGCTCGCGCCGCGCACGTCGCTCGCCTTCGTCTGGATCATTCACCTGGCCGCGCTGATCGGCCCGGCGTGGGCCGTCGCGGCGATCGGCCGCAAGCTGCGCCGCGAGAAGCCGTCCGAGACATCGCAGCCCGACTTCAACACGGGCTTCGCCCCGCCCGCCACATGGGTGCAGTGGCTGTGCGTCGTCGGCGCGCTGGGCGTGACGGCGCTGGTCGGCATCGAGACGCGCAATCTTTCCTACGAAGTCGCCGCCGCGCGGCCGCTGGTGCACGAGGTCGCCGACCACGCCGCGCCGGGCGACCTGGTCATCCTCGACTGGGCCGCGTGGGCCAACTACCGTCTCGATCGCATCGCGCTGCCCGACGACGTCACCGCCGTGCGCTCGGCCTTCCCGACCGAACAGAACTTCGCCGACTGGCACCTGCCGCGCATCCATGAGCACCACCCGCAGCGCGTGCTCTTCGCAGTGGGCCATCACAACGAACAACTGGCCGGCAAGTGGCGGCTGTTGTTCGAGCAGCTTCCGCCCTCGCGGGAGCGCAGGCAGGTCTGGTCCGGCCACCAGGCGGCGTTGTTCACGCTCGAGCCGCCGCAGAACGCGCCATAGTGTGCGCAAATCGTGACCCCAAAATTTTTGCCTTTCTCCCGCTCTGCGCAATTTTTATAATCGGCTGTGCCATCAGATCTTGCGCGATCGCAACCCGCGATTTGCGCCCACCTTTTGCGCACCGGGGCGGCCCTTCGTCCCAGGGTGGAGACGCACCGCATTCGCCCCGCGCCGCTCAACGCCGCGCTTCACGCCCCTCGGTCGACCCTCGCCATGCCCCACGCCGACCCCCTGCTCATCGACGCCACCATCCCCGGCCGCTGCGACCGCCCCGCGCTACTGCAGCATCTTCGGCAGATCTACGAGCGCGGCAGTCTGCTGCACGCCCGTCGACAGGTCTTTCAGACTCGCCGCGCCCTGGGCGACCTGGTCATCAAGTATGACCGCGAACCGGGCGCGCGATCCATCGGCCTCCTTCATGAGTTTGCCGAGGTTGCGCGTCGTCTTGTAACTGAAACGTGTGTGCAGGCCTGCCTCGCGAAGGAGCGCGACCACCGACGGCAGACGCGCCGCCCCCGCGTCCGTCAGCGCCAACGCAAAAACGTCCGGACGCGGCGCAACCTCGTCCGGCAGAAGCTGCTTGTCCCGAAGGACCTCGGTCATGACCACGTCGCCCATGCCAAACCCGACCGCCGGCATGTCCGGCCCGCCGAACATCTTGACAAGCTGGTCGTACCGCCCGCCGCCGGCCAGCGCCCGCATCGCACCGGTGCTCTCATGGGCCTCGAAGACCAGCCCGGTGTAGTAGGCCAGCCCGCGGACGATCCCCAGGTCGTACTCGCACCACGCGGCGATACCCAGCTCGCGCAGCAGTCGGTCGAGCTCGAGCATCTCCAACGGGGGCTCGTCCATCCCGACGGAGCGGAACAGATGCTGCAGGTCCCCGGCCGCGTACTTGCGCCGGCACATCTGCTCGAATCGCTCGACCCGTTCGGCGTCGAGCCCGAGGGCGATGGCCCCCTCGGTGAACTGTCCGACGTCGAGCTTGTCGCGGCGATCGAGAAGGTCAAACGCCTCAAGCATGCGCTCCTCCGCTACGCCCAGCAGCAGGAGGATGCGCCGGACGACGTCGCGGTGGCTGATCTTGATCCGCACATGCCGCGCTTCGAGCCCGAAGACACGCAGGCAGTCGATCAGCGCGAAGATGCACTCGGCGTCGGCGATGGCCGCATCGCTGCCGAGGATGTCGCAGTTCCACTGCCAGAACTCGCGCAGCCGCCCACGCTGGGGCCGCTCGGCGCGACAGAGGTTGGGCATGCAGAACCACTTGATCGGGCGGGGCAGGCTGTTCGCCCGCGCGGCCACCATCCGCGCCAGCGTCGGCGTGAACTCCGGACGGATCGCAAGCTCGCGTTCACCCCGATCGGTGAAATGAAACAACTCGCTGACAATCCCCTCGCCGCTCTTGACCTTGTACAGGTCAAGCGATTCATAGATCGGCCCGTCGACTTCTTCAAACCCGTTTCGGACCGAGCACCCCCGCCAGACACTCAGCAGATACTGCCGCCAGGCGGCATCTTCGGGAAAGAAATCACGCGTACCACGAGGGGCTTGAAGCTTCATCGGTCCCGCATTACTCCTGAAGGAGGCCTACCGCTCACAAAAAGCAAACACCGCGCGGCGTATCCTAACGCCCCGCCTGTAATTGGCAACGCCGGGACGGATCCTCCTGCGGGCAGTTGGCCCGACCGTGGGTCTGAGACAGGATTTCTTGCCCCTTGCGCGATGCGTGCTATGTTCCCTCTGGCACGTCGCCCATGCCGTGTCCCCATGCAACCGCGTCCATACTGGAGATCGGATGCTCAAGTCGACCCAACGCCACACGATGGCCGCCACACTGACATTGCTGGCATTGGCTGTAGCCGCCCCGCAGACGTTGGCCGAAACGCGCTACTATCAGATTGCCGAATGGCCAGGCCAGGAGCACCACTTCGACTCGTACATCCTGCCGCTGTCCGATCCGGGCGACATGACCCACGCCCAGGCGCTGATCGATCAGGGCCCGGCCGGCGCAGGCGCCGCGATTGTCATTGCGAAGATCAGCCCCGGAAGCGATGGCATCAACGTGGACCTGAACCAGCCGGGTCACCCCAGTTGGTCGTGGCACGTCACCGAGTTTGTTGAGTTCGCGGACATGAGCATTGAGCTGTACGACGGCTGGCCGCAGTTCGTGGAATCAGATGTACCGGGCTGGATGGCCAACACGAACGGCACAATCGGGTTCTGGAGCTATACCGTTGTCGCCGATGTCACCAACCAGATCCCCGAACCCGCCTCCCTCGCGCTGCTCGGCTGTGCGGCAGTCTGCCTCCTCAACCGTCGCGCACGCTGATGCGACGATGCGCCACCTGGCGGTTGGGTTGACTGGCTGGTTGGCTAACACGCTATTGGGTTAACTGGTGTTGCGGCTGGTGATCTGTCGCGGTGTGGTGTGCTACGGCTTGCAGTTCGTCAAGCATGCTCCCAGATCTGTGCGCCTCCATGTGCATCAGCGGTTCCAGCCCGTCCCGCTCCGAATCTGCGCAATCTGCGAAATCTGCGGACCCCCTCTTCCCAGTTAACCAACCAACGACTACAGATGCTCCCGAATCACCCGCGCCACTTCCCGCCCGATCACCGCCGAGTTCGCTTCATCGTAATGCACCCCGTCATCCTTCAGCATCTCGTCCCGCCCGGTCGCCGTCACGAAGGCGTGCAGGTCGTTCACCGGCACGCCCATCTCCTTCATCAGGGCGCTCGCGATGCGGTTGTAGTTCTCGACATCCGACTCCAGCCGGTCGAATCCTTTGCGGCGATGCCACTGCTCGTTCACCGGCGTCGTCAGCGCGAAGATCACCTTCGCGCCGCAATCCACGATCGCGCCGATGCTGTGACGCAGGTTCTCCAGGTAATCGTTCCCGCCCACGCGCGGCCTGTCACACACGCCATCTTCGTTCGGATCGCGCGCCAGATCATGCAACCCGTTGTTGTAGTGAACCAGGTCCGGCTTGCGATCCAGCACCCACTCCCGCAACCGCTCGCGCGTGCGCTGACTCGTCCCGCAGTTCTCATCCGGCCCCCAAACCGTCGCCACATCCGCCAGTTCGCCGGCGACCGTGGCCTGGTATGCCATGCGAATCGAATCACCGATCAGCACAACCTGCTTCATCATCGTCTCCCGCAGTGGGGTGGGTGTCCCGCCCGCCATCGGCGCGGTGGGGTGGGTGTCCCGCCCGCCATCGGACCGAAGGGCCGAGACAACACAATGTCCATCCCGCGAGGCGCACAGATCCCGACCCTCGCTTAGACTGGACCGGCCAGCCTCCCAGCATAGCGATCCGACGTCCACCACGCCCGCCGCCCGCCATGAACTTCCTCGCCCACCTTTATCTCGCCGACGACACCCCCGCCTCGCGGATCGGCAACCTGCTGCCGGATCTCGTGCGCGTGCGGCGTGGCCAGACGCTCGACCCCGAGGTCGCCCGCGGCGCGGACATGCACCGCCGCGTCGATGCCTTCACCGACACCCACCCCGTCTTCCTCCGCAGCCGCGAGCGCCTTTTCGACCGCCACGGCCGCTACAGCGGCATCCTCGTCGATCTTTTCTATGACCACCTGCTCGCCGGCGACTGGCCGCGCTGGCGCCACCAGCCGCTCGATGCGTTTCTCGACGAGGTGTACCAGCAGTTCGCCGCCAACCGCCACCTCATGCCCGAGAAGATGTGGCGGACCGTGCAGCGCATGACCGGCCAGAACTGGCTGGCCGGCTATGCCCACCTCGAAGGTATGCGAGCCACGCTCGAGGGCATGTCGCACCGGCTCTCCTCGCGGTTCAACCGCCACGTCGATCTGACCCCCGCCATCGACGACCTCGTTGCGCTCCGCGCCCCTTTGCAGACGGACTTCGACATCTTCTTCCCCGCGTTGATCGCGTTCGCCCGGCCCCGTCACGAGACGCAACGCGATCCGACTTCAAAGCGAACAGACTCATCTGCCGATAGCAACCGCAACGGATGCACTGACCCGCCATGAAGTACCTGATTCTCGTCCTGCTATTGCTTTCCGCGCCGTGCGGCCGCCTTCTGGCTCAGCCCCCGACCGCGCCTGATTCCTCGGACGTCGTGCTGGACGATCCGGACCGCGACGAGTCGACGCTGTGGGGGCAGCCCTGGCATTTCCACATCTACATCGAGAACGACGCCCGCTTCTTCAAGCCCAACAACCCCACCGACCGCTTCTACACCAACGGCCTGGCCCTCAGCGCCGCGTGGCAGCCGGCATTCGTTCAATGCTTCGCCGAGCACGTTGAGCTTCTCGAGACGTTCGACCCGAAGCGCACCGCCTTCGGCGTCAACGTCGGCCAGCAGATCTTCACGCCGCGCGACCTGGCCGATCCGAACCTGATTCCCGACGACCGGCCTTACGCCGGCTACCTGTACGGCGGTGTCTTTATCCAGCGGTCCAACCGCACCACCTTCGACCACATGCAACTCGACGTCGGCATCGTCGGCCCCAGCTCATGGGGCGAAGATGCGCAGAAGTTCATCCATCACATGCTGCCGGACAACATCAACCCCGAAGGCTGGGACAATCAGCTACACGACGAGCCGGCCATCCAATTGACGGTTCGGCGCAAATGGCGGCTGAGCTTCGCCGGCGAGGACTCGACGTCCGACATCGACATCCACATCATCCCGCATGTCGAGCTGGGCCTGGGCACGGTGCATCGCTACGCCGAGGCCGGCGTCATGGCGCGGCTCGGGTATCGCCTGCCCGATGATTTCGGCCCGGGCCGGCTCGCGCAGATCGCCGATGCCACCGGCGACACCCCTGACGGCTGGTCGGTCTGCGTCTACGCCGCCGTCGCCGGACGGGCGGTCGAACACAACGTCTTCCTCGACGGAAACAGCTTCCGCGACAGCCATTTCGTCACCAAGGAGCCGCTCGTCGGACGCCTCGATTTCGGCACGGCCATCCAGTTCAAGCGCCGACGCCTCGCCGTGGAACTCGGCTACCACCAGACGTTTCTCACCGAGGAATTCGAAGGCCAGAACGGCGACCACGCCTACGGCGCCCTGACCGTCAAGGTGTGGTGGCTGTTCTGAGCCTGTGAGAAAAGAACCCAGGGACAATCGTCCCCGGCCTTCATCATGATCCGCTGTCTGCCTCGTGCCGCGACCTTCGGGCGAGGGCGTAGCGCAGGTGACAGTAGACAGGAGAGCGCTGCCCGCCAGTCTGCTTCGTGCCTACGTGCCTCCGTGCCTTGGTGCCTTCTTCTCCCCTTCGTCGCTTCTCAACGAATGATCCTCGCCCCGCCGCCCTTGACCACATGTTCCAGTTCCTTGAGCGTAATCTGGCTCGTGTCGCCGCGCGTGGTCTGCAGCAGCGCGCCGTGGCACGTGCCCCAGTCGACCGCTTCCTGCGGGCTCTTGCCGGTGAGGAAGGCATAGGTGAATCCGCTGGCAAAGCCATCGCCGCCGCCCACGCGGTCTTCGATGATCAGCCGGTCGAACTGCGGGCCCTGGTAGAACGTGTCGTCCTCGGCGTAGTACAGGATGGCCGACCAGTTGTTCTCGTTGGCGTTGAGCACCTCGCGCAGCGTCGTGCCGATGACCTTCAGGTTCGGGTAGTCCTTCGCCACGCGGCGGACCATCTTCTTGTAGTTCTCAATCGGCAGTTCCTTCAGGTTCTCGTCCGCCCCTTCCACCTCGTAGCCGAGCACCTTCTGGAAATCTTCCTCGTTGCCGATCAGGCAGTCGATGTACTGCACGAGCGGCCGCGTGGTTTCGATCGCTTCCTCGCTCGACCACAGTTTACTGCGGAAATTCAGGTCATACGACACGATCGTTCCCGCCTCGTGCGCCGCCTGCAGCGCCTCGGCCGCGACCTTGCGCGTCGTGTCGCTCAGGCAGGTGAAGATGCCGCCGCTGTGCAGCCAGCGTGCGCCATGCTTCTCGAAGACGTGCTTGAAGTCGATGTCGCCGGACTGAAGCTTGCTCGTGGCCGAATGACCGCGGTCGTACATGGTCACCGACGCGCGGATCGACTGGCCGACCTCCGTGAAGTTCAGCCCCATGCGCGCCGCCCGGCCGACGCCGTCGTACGGCATGTTCACCACGTGGGCCGTGCAAACGTTGGCCGCCTGCGCGTGGTTGAGCACGATTCTGCCGACCGGATTGTCCACCACCGCCCCGAGCCACCCGGTCCGCAGTCCCAGCCGCGACAGGGCGTAGGCCACGTTGTACTCGCCGCCGCCGACCCAGACCTCCATGAGATTGGCGAACTCGATGCGCCCCCCGGCCGGCGGGCTCAGCCGCACCATGCACTCGCCCAGGGAAACCAGGTCGTATTCGCAGCTCGACTCGTCACGGATCTTCAGCGCCATCTTGCCGTTCCTTTTGCGGGGGATTCTGCGTTTGCCAGAGGGAGCGGTATTGTGGCGGCGGCCCACGGCGCTGTCAAAAGGCGCCGAGGCGCGGCCGCATGTCCGGCACAATCGGCACAGACCGCACAGCCGTTACCTCCCGCAACCCTTGCCCACCTCATCGATTCCGCCCGGAACCGCGCCATGCTCGCCTTCGCCTTCGCGCCGGCCACAATCGCCGCGCGTCTGCTGCCGATAAACCTCAACGGCCACCTGTACGGGACCAGGGGACGAGCCATGACCATCGAGTTGCACCCTAATCACGTGAGCGATCGCGACCCCCGGCGCGGCTGGTGGCGCACGAAGTGCATCCTCAGGCGCGCGCTCCTCGCCGTATTCATCCTGCTCATCCTCGTCATCGGCGTCGCGGTCATTCTCCTGCGCACTGAACCGGGCTTCTGGCATCTGAACCAGCAGTTCCTTCAGAGCCATACCGACGAGCAACTCAACGCCATGGCCGACAACCTCGAAGCGCGCATCCTCGGCGCGCTGCGCAGCAAGCGGGACCAATCGAAAATTGCGCGGCCGGCGGTCGACTCCACGCTGTCGGACCTTCCGCCCGAGGTGCCCGGCGCCGGACCGGATTCGACGGTGGTCCACATCACGTTCGATGAAGTCAACGCCTGGCTCGCCAGCCGCGCGCACCAATGGTCAACCTATCGCGGCTACCGGGTGCCCGAATCGGTCGCCGATCCGATGCTCACGGCCGACGAGGGCAGACTCGTCGCGGCTTTCCGCTACAAGTCGCAGGGCTTCTCGCAGGTCTTCACCACGACCATCGACCCGCAGTTCCGCGGCGACGGCCACGCGCGGCTCAAGCTGATCAACACCACCGCCGGCAAGCTGCCCATTCCCGCCCGCGGCATCGCCGCGTACGTCGAACACCACCTGGGCAACGACGCCTGGGCCCGCAAGATCGCCGGTTGGCTCGACGAGCTGCCGGACCACGATGTGCAGCTCAAGTTCAAGGGCGAGGAAGACCACAAGCGCGTTTACATCATGGGCTACGCCGTGCGCGAGGGCGGCATCTACGTCGCCATGAAACTCGACGAACGCGACCGCGGCCGCGGCGGCGCTCGCTCGCTGGTGACGGCCGAGGGCGAGTAGGCGATCCGGCCGCGACCGCGTCCCGGACGCCCCCGGGCATGCCCGGGGTGATCTACCGACGCCAGTCGCAACCGGCCGGTCAACGCCAGATGCGCGCCGCACCATCGCATCAAGCCCACCCCCGGCATGCCGGGGGCTAAATGCCGCCGCTTCCTTCCGCTTCGTGCCTTCGTACCTCCGTGCCTTCGTGCCTCTCTTCCACCCTCTCCCCGCACCGCACCGCCAGCCCATCGAACGCCAGGAACACATGCTCAGGCAACGACGCTTCCAACTCCGCATGCATGATGTCATGGGCGATGTGCGTCAGGTAGGCGCGCTTCGGCCGGATCATCTCGATCTCCTGCAGCGCCTGGTCCACCGTCAGGTGTGTCGGGTGATGCCGATAGCGCAGGCCGTCGATGACCAGCACATCGAGGTCGTCCAGCAGCGGGTACGTCTCGGGCGGGATCGTCGACACATCGGTGCAGTACGCGATCGAGTGCCCGCCCTGATCGATGCGGAAGCCCAGGATCGGCAGCCGCCCGTGGTGCAGACGCAGCGGCGTCCACGTCGCGCCGATCAGTTCGATCTGCTGCCCCGGTTCGATCATCCGCAGGATCAGCGACGGCACGAACGACTTGTTCACGTTCCGGTGCGACTGGAACACGTACTCGAACGTGCGGCGAAACCAGTCGGCCACGCGCGTCTCGGCGAACACATCCAGCGGCTGCCCCGTCACCACGTTGAACCGCCGCAGGTCGTCCAGCCCGAACACGTGGTCGGCATGATTGTGCGTGAAGAAGACGGCGTCGACATAATCGATGCGATGGCGCACCACCTGCAGGCGCAGCTCCTGCGCGGTGTCGATGAGCACCTGCACCGGACGCGCCGCCTGGGCGATCTCCGGATGCGCCGTGTCATCCCAGCCGGGCGCGAGGTTCAGCGCCGGCGCGGGCGCACCGTCCGGCCGCGGATGACGGATCAACACGCTCGGCCGCGTGCGCTGGTCGCGCGGGTCGGTGGACTGACACACCGGGCAGTGGCACCCGATCATGGGCACGCCGGCGCTGGTGCCGGTGCCGAGGAAAAGCAGTTCGAGGGGCATGCGGGTAGTGTAGGCGATCGTGCCGGACGACGGTTACAGCTTCGTTCGCAGGAAAAGAAACTCCGGCACGTTGCGCACGATCGCCATGATGATCCGCCACTTCCACGGCGTGTAGCACGTGCCCTTGCGTTTGCGCATGGCGCGGACGATGTCGGCCGCAACCTTGTCCGGGTCGGCCGGCCCCGGACCGCCGGTCATCCCCCGGGTCATCGGCGTATCGGTCGGCCCCGGCTTGACGGTGACCACGTGCACCCCGTGCCGGTACAGTCGATGGCGCAGGCCGTCGAGGTACGCGCTCAGCGCGGCCTTCGTCGAGCCGTAGATCACGTTGCTCTGCCGACCGCGATCGCCGGCCACGCTCGACAGGGCGCAGATGATGCCTTTGCCCTTCTCCTTGAAATGCGCGGCCGCAAGGTTCAGCAGCGACACCGCCGACGCGTAGTTCACGTCGATCATCAGCTTCGCCTTCGCGAAGTCCTGCTCCGCCTCTTCCTGCGTCGGCATCGCCCCGTGGCAGAGCACCACGCCGTCGAGCGAACCGCCGAAGTGTTCCACGCACCGCTGAAAGAACGCGGGATGACTGCCGAAATCCGTCGCCTCGAACGCGATCGCCGCCGCCTCGACCCCTTCGCGCACCCGCAGGTCGTCGGCCAGTGCCTCGATCGCCTCGGCATTGCGCCCGGCCAGCAGCAGGTTGCACTTGTCCGCCGCCAGGTGTCGGGCCAATGGCTTGGCGATGCCCGAGGTAGCGCCGAGAATCAGGTAGTTTCCAGTCATGGCTGTTTCACGATCCCCAAACGAATGGCCTGTGATGAAACGAAACGGTTGGTCGGATCGACCCGCGCCTTGACTTGGCGGAACTCGTCCAGCCGCGGATACATCTGCGCGAACGACTCGGCGCTCATCGCCGCATCCTTGGCCAGGTACAGCCGGCCGCCGTGGTCGAGCACGATGCGGTCCAACTCCGCCAGCAGTTCGCGCAGCGACTTGCCGGTGTTGGGCATGTCCAGGGCGAGCGTGGCCCCGGGCATGGGATACGAAAGCATGCCCTCGCCCTGCGGGCCCATCGTCTTGAACACCGCCAGGAACGAGGCGCATCCCGCCGACGCGATGCGCTCGAGAATCTTCACCATCCCGTCGCGCGCCTGGTCCGGCGGCAGTTCCGGCTGGTACTGCACGAACCCGCGTTTGCCGTAGATCCGGTTCCAGTTGTCGATCGCGTCCAGCGGAAAGAAGAACCCGTCGTGATGCACCACCTTCCGACCATCGCCATGCATGCGGTAATACAGCTTGTTGAACGCCGCGACGCTCAGACGGTTGAGCGCGATCGGCGGGAACTCGATCGGCACGTTCTTCTGTTTCCTGCGCGGCATGGCCAGCGGGTCACGCCTGAGCTTCGGCGGCAGGTCCTCCAGCCGCGCGTGGTCGCCGCGCATCAGCACGCACCGCCCCAGCGACTTGCCCTTCGCCAGGCAGTCGATCCACGCCACCGAGTAGCGGAAGCTCCCATCCTCCGCCGCGAACAACTCGAACGCCTCGTCGAGATTCGCCGCCCGCCTGGTTTGCGTGTTGACGTAGGCCGTCTCGATCCTTCGCAGCCGGATCCGTGCGCGGCGGATGACGCCGGTCAACCCCATCCCGCCGATCGTCGCCCAGAACAGCTCCGCGTTCGTCTCGCGGCTGCACGTGACCACCTCGCCGTCCGCCTTGATCAGGTCGAAGTCGATCACCGACTGGGCGAACGACCCGTCGCAGTGATGGTTCTTGCCGTGCACATCCGCGGCGATCGCCCCGCCGAGCGTGACATGCCGCGTGCCGGGCGTTACGTGCAGAAACCAGCCCCGCGGCACGAACGTGCGCAGGATCTCGCCCAGGCTCACGCCGCATTCGGCGTCCAGTTCGCCCGTGGGTTCATCGAAGCTGCGGAAGCGGTCCAGCCAGTCGAGCGTGAGCACCTGGCCGTCGGCGATCTGCGCCGGGTCGCCGTAGCTGCGCCCCAGCCCGCGCGCGATCGCACGGCCGCCGCCGGCCGCCACGTGGTCAAGCTCGCCCAGACCGCCCGGTCGATACACGTGGCACGTGTCCGTGATGTACCGGCCCCAACCTGTCACTGCCTGTTGCGTTCCGTACATGTGGGCGACGAACCTTTCACGCACGCTCTCGGTAATGATGGCGGCCACGCGAAGTATGGGGTGGCCATGGTAGCTCATCCGCACATGCTTGACACTGCCCGAGTCAGACCCGAGCATTCACCTTCTGTACGTTCCATCGGCCATCGAGGATCACCGCTTGCCGCAACCCGCCATGGAAACCACTGACGCCGCAAGCCTCGAAGGCCGGCCGGCACGGGTTTGGCCCGGCTGGCTGGCGTGCTTCGTCGCCTTCGGGCTGCTCTACGGCCTGACCGCCGCCCGCGATATCCAGTGGCAGGATTCCGGGCATTTCATCCTGCGCATCGTCACCGGCGAACTGGTCAATGAACTGGGCATCGCCCTCAGCCATCCGCTGCACTTCTGGCTGGGACGCGCGGCGATGGCGTTGACCGGCCTCGAACCGGCTTTCGCCATCACGCTCGTCAGTTCGCTGGGCGGGGCGTTGACCGTGGCCAACCTGTACGGCGCGGCGCGAACGCTGACCGGACGCCGCGCCGCCGCGCTCTTCGCCGCGGTCTCCCTCGGACTGGCCAACGTCTTCTGGCACCTGTCCACCGTCGCCGAGTGCTACACCGTCACCACCGCGCTGCTCAGCGCCGAACTATGGTGCCTCATCGCCTACGCCCGTCACCGGCGCGGCTGGATGCTCATCGCCGCCGCGCTGGCCAACGGCGTCGGCCTGGCCAATCACAACCTCGCCGCGCTGACCACGCCGATCATCGTGTGGATCACCATCGACCAGCTCGTCCGCCGCAGGATCAGCTTCGGCGCCGCGCTCGCCGCCGCCGCGGCGTGGATCATCGGCACGCTGCCGCTGACGCTGCTTTCGCTCGTGCAGTGGCTGGCGACCGGTGATCTGGCCGGCACGATCCGGTCCACGCTCTTCGGCCACGGCTATCAGAGCCACGTGCTCGGCGCATCCATCTCCGTGCGGCAGCTCGGCATCACCTCGGCCTTCATCGCGCTGAGCTTTCCGAATCTCTTCCTGCTGCTGGCCGCGCTGGGACTGGTGCGGCGCCGCCGGCCGTCCGTGCCGTTGATGACCTATGCCGCCCTCGTCGCAGCGCTTGTGATTCACGCCGCGTTCGTGCTGCGCTACAACGTGATCGACCAGCACACGTTCCTGCTGCCGACACTCTGCGTGTTGGCGCTGTTCGCGGCCGTCGGCTTCAGCCGCGTGCAAACGTTCTGGCCGCCGCGCTGGCGCAAGGCGACAGTCGGTATTGCTCTGGCGCTTCTGCTGCTGACACCCGTCGTTTACTTCATCGCCCCGCGCGTGGCGCGCCACTACCAGGTGCTGGAAGGCTTTCGCAACAAACCTTACCGCGACGATTACACCTACCTGTTCGTGCCGTGGGCGGTGGTCGAGACCTCGGCGGCGCGCATGAGCAGCGAGGCGCTCGAACTGGCCGGCGATGACGGGCTGATCCTCGTGGAAGACAACATGGCCACCTTCGCCGCGCGTTACCGCGCGGTGCTTGCGCGGCGGCGCACCGGCAGCGGGCCTGAGGTGCTGTCCGCCGATTCGGCCGACGCCGCACTCCTGGCCGCGATCGACAGCGCCCTGGCCCAAGGCCGCGCCGTCGTGCTCGTGCCGCGCGACCGGGATGATCCCGATCTGTCCTCGCCGCATCTGCCGTGGGAGCGCGTGGGCGATCTCTATCGCATATCGCCGCCGCCGTCGCCCTGACGCCGGTAATGCGTCGGCGGCCGCCCTGTGCGTTCGCGAAACACCGCGCCCATCCGTTTGGCGCTCTTGAATCCGGCGAGCATCGCCACCTGTTCGAGTGCGTACGTCGTCGACACCAGCAGTTCCCGCGCACGATCCACGCGCACGCGCTGAATCTCGTCAAACGGCGTGCGGCCCAGCGCCTCCCTGAATCGGCGTTCCAGTACGCGACGCGAAAGCGGCACCGCCTCAACCACCCGATCCACCTCGATCCCTTCCTGCACATGCTCACGAATGAAGCGCAAAGCCGTGGCCACCAGTTCGTCCTCGATCGCCAGGATATCGGTCGAGCGTCGCGTCACCACGCCGATCGGTTCGATGAATCGCGTCTGCTGCGCCGGCGTCCGGCCGCGCATCAGGTCGTCAAGCGTTCGCGCCGCTTCGTACCCGATACGCCGCGCATCGGGCTGCACGCTCGACAGCGACGGGTGGCAGAAGTTGCAGACCAGTTCGTCGTTGTCCACCCCCAGCAGCGCGACTTCCTCCGGCACGCTCAGCCCCACCTCGTGGCAGCGCTCGATGATGCCCACGGCGACCCCGTCGTTCATGACGAACACGGCCGCGGGCTTGGGCAGGTCGAGCAACCACTGTCCGACGGCGCGCTCCTGGGCGATGTGCCTCGCCCGCCTGACATCGGGGTCTTCGTTGAGGAACGAACAGGTCAGTCCCGCCTCGCGCAGCGTTTCGCGGAATCCCCGGCCGCGCTCGCAGGCGAAGTGGAGATCCGGCGCATCGACGTAGCCGAAGTGGCGGTACCCGCGGGCGAGGAAGTGTTCGGCGGCGAGGCGGCCGGCGGCGAAGTCGTCGCTGATCACGCGCGGCAGGCGGGCATCCTCGGCCGAGCACGAGACGTTCACCGCCGGAATGGCCCGCGCGGCGATGGCCTCAATCTGCTTCGGCGTATGCGCCAGGGCGATGATCCCCTCGCCGCGCCACGTCGCCAGATCGCCCATGGCTTTCGCGGCCACGGGCGGCGCATTGAAGAACTGCCAGTCGTCGTGCTCGGCGACGTACCGGGCGACGCCGAGCATCACCTCGCGGTTGTACCCGAGGTCAGCGTTCATGAGCAGTGCGACGCGGGGCGGTCGCAAACGGCGCATAGCGAGGCTCCATTCCGCAGACAGCGGCGGGAATCAGGCCAACCAAGCCGGATTCTAACAGGTTCGTCGCGAATCCGGCATGATCTGCCGCAATACGGACTGGATTCTCATCCACCCGGGGAGCATAATACCTATAGACATCCGTCGATCGTTTTGGTGCCATGGTGACTGTCTGTCTCGCAGCCGGCCCGGAGACACGCGACTTGAGACGTGGGTTCACACTCATCGAGCTGCTCGTGGTGATTTCGATCATCGCCCTGTTGATCGCCCTGCTGCTGCCGGCGCTGGGCGCGGCCCGGGAAGCGGCGCGACGCGCCAACTGCCTGGCCAACCAGCGGTCATGTTCGATGGCCGCGGCGACCTACGCCTCAACCAACGACGGCTGGCTGCCGCGCGACGGCTATGACAACCAGCCTTACTTCACCTTCGGCGCAATCATGCCCGAACTCGGGGAGGATGCGCCGCCGGACAACATCCGCGCCGGCAATCAAACCGGCATGTACAACTTTCTCAAACCGATCGAGGTCATCAAGTGCCCATCGGTGGGCGAGAGCGACTATGTTCTCCACTACGGCGTAAACGCCATCGACTTCCGGGAGATGCGCACCAAGCCCGGCAGCAGCCCGCGCCAACTCGACTCAACGCGCGGCATCGCGCTGGCCCGCATCGAGGAGACGCTGCGGCCCAGTTCCACGTGCCTGTTCACGGAGATCAACATGAACGCCGTGGCGCCGACCCACCTGGGCAACGTCAACGTCTGGAAGTACGCCGATCTGCCCTTTGATGACGCGGGCAATCCGACGCCCAAGCCGCGCATGATCGACGCGAATGATGAACGTCACGACGGCTACACAGCCAGCGGATTCTTCGACGGCCACGGCAAGATACTGGAACTGGCGAAGGAGAGCTTCCCGCGCGAGTACATTGACGACGGCGCCGGCAACTGACGCATTGAGGTTGGCCTGCCAGTGCCCCCAGACGTAGTCACAGTTGCAGAATGCTATGAGCAAGATGCGTGCTCCCGCCACGTTCAGCAAGCGAGACAGATCATGAAACGAGGCTTCACACTCATCGAACTACTGGTGGTGATTTCGATCGTCGCCCTGCTGATCGCCCTGCTGCTGCCGGCGCTGGGCGCGGCGCGACAGGTGGCCCGGGACATCAACTGCATGTCCAACATGCGACAGATCGCCATTGGCGGCCAGACCTACGCGCAGGACTACGACGGCTGGCAGGGCCGCGACGGACACGGCGGTTGGGGCGCATTCACCTTCCCGCTCATTTCACCCTACATGAGCGGGCCGGAGTTACCCGATGAGTCCTGGCACAACGGATCGCACGTGAACGAGATGGTCGAGTTCCTCCGTCCGATTGAGCAGTTCAAATGCCCGTCGCTGGCCGATCGGGAGGTCGTGCTTCACTACATCGTCAATGCCCACGATTTCCGCAGACGGCGACAGAGCGGGAAAGGCTGGTTCGGGGAGCTGGGCTCGACGAAGGGCTTCGCCCCGATCGAGTGGGTGCAGAATCCGACGCGCACGCTCTTCGTCGTCGAGTTCAACAATACCAACCTGACCAAGAACCGGCTCGGCGCGTACAACATCCACAAAGAGTACGACTGGCCATACAAGAACGGCAAGCCCCAGTTCGGCAAGAACCGGATGATCACGTCTGACGACGATCGACACAAGGGCAGGACGATGGCCTCGATGTATGACGGCCACGCCGAGTCGATCGAGTTCGAACCAGAGAACTGGCCCATCTCGATGATGACCGACGACAGCGACTGACGCGCCCCCGGCGATGGCGCATCAATCCAACCGCACCCCCAGCGCCCCCAGATCGATCCTTCTCAAGATCGCGCTGCCGCCCAGGCGCAGCGCCTTTTCAAAGCACGCAAGCGCCTCGATGTGCCGGCCGCGCCGGGCCAGCACCGCGGCCTTGCCCGCCCATGCATCCGCGCAATGCTCGGCGACCATGATCACCATGTCGAAACACACCAGCGCTTCATCCGTCCGCGCCAGGTCGAGCAGCAGTTCGCCCTTGAGCAACCAAGCCTCCACGTGTTGCGGCTCCAGGCCAAGCACACTGTTGCACGCGGCCAGCGCCGGCTCATATCGCTTCCCCGCGGCCAGGGCCTCGGCCCGGCGCATCCATCGCCAGGCGTAATACCGATGCACCACGCCCCACGTGAACCGCTCGCCGCACGAAAGGCACGTCGCATTCGTCGACCGGGTCGCCGCCTCGCCATCCGGCGGGCGGCGCGTCGGGTCCGCGCCGCGATGCCGGGCGCTGTCGAACAGCCGCGCCGCCTCCGCGCGCCGTTCGGGCTCATCGAGCAACAGCATCGCGCGGGCGAACATCGTGGGGCCGGATTCACCGTCCAACCGCTGCGCCTGTTCGAGGCATTCGCCCGCCGCGTCCCGTTGATCGGCGAGCAGCGCGGCCATGCCCTGGTAGTGCCAGTACAACGCATTGCGGCTGTGCCGACGCGTGGCTTGCTCGAAGCGCCGGACGGCAAGCTGCGGGCGTTCGAGCCCGAGCAGCGTCAGGCCGCGCTGGTAATCGAGCATGGCTTCGAACCCCCGTCCGCGCATCGGCCGCGGCGGACGCACGCGGAAATGGGCCTCGTATTGCCCCGCCAACTCGCGGCGGATCGGCTCGATCCCCGCCGGCCGGTCGCGCGGCGAACGGGCGAGGCAGGCGACGATCAGCGCCCGCAACGGCGCGGGCAGTCCATCCGGCAGGCCGAGACGGTCGATCGCGTCATCGCGCAGTTCGGCGGCGGTGATACCCGTGAAGCCGCGCGGCGGCGGCCGGCCCGTCGCCATGCGGTGCAGCACCGCGCCGAGCGCATAGACGTCGCTCCGCGCATCGCCGGCCGATGGATCGTCTCGCGCTTCCGGGGCCTCGTAGACGACCAGATCCTCATCGCGCGGCGGCGCATCAGGCGTCAACAGGGGATCCGTCAGCCGCGCGTGGCCTTCATCGGAGATGAGGATGTTGCCCGGGTGCAGCGCACCGTGGAACGGCAGGCCGTGTCGGTACAGGTGGCTCAGTCCGGCGCACAACTGGACGGCCAGTTCGAGCAGGTGGGGTGTCTGGCAGGTCTCGCTGCGCTGCTGCAGCCACTGCGCGAGTGTCAGGCCGGGAACGAAATCCACGGCGACGCAAGGCAGTTTGCCGTGCATGCCGTCGTCAACGGCCGCGCAAAGGTGGGGATGGATCGGCGTGTGTCGCCACGCCTGCAGGCGCGCGGCGGCGGTGGCGTCGAGCGGCGGGCAGGCGCGCAACAGCACGGGCTGGCCGGACTGCTCATCGATCGCCAGCGCGGCCGGACGGTGGCGCGCCGGCAGCCGGCGATGGACCTGCCACCTACCCGAAATGCAATCGCCTTCCTGCCAGGGCTGGTCCATGGCATGCTCGACATAGTGGTGACTGCGCAGAAGAAACGTACGGATCGGCCCCAACGGACGCCGGACGAAACACCGGTGGGCAAGCCGCGGGCGACGCCGGACGAAGCACTGGCGTGCAAGCCGCCAGTGGCGCCGGACGCGCCGGTCTCTCCGCCCGGTTCGTCAGCGGCGCAGCGGGCCGAGGGCCAGGTGCGACGAGAGGTCGCGGATCTTGTAGAAGAGCTCCTGCGCCATCACGTCGATCTCTTCGCGCAGGCGGATGGGCATGTCGTCCTCGGATTCGACGACCGGGGCTTCATCGAGCGCCTTGATCAAGGCCAGCGCCTTGTAGGACACGTCGATGTAGGGCTCGATCTGGCTGGCGGAGGCCGCGACCGACTGCGTTGGCGCTTCGGCGGCGGCGGCGGGGGCGGAAGTGGCGGTGCTGGAACGGTCGGCCATTGTCTGGATCCTCCATCGAATGACGGTGGTGTCAGCCGCACGCCCGCGCGATGGCGGGGACTCCTGTCGTGCGTTTGGGTGTATGAATACCAGAAACGGCTGGGGAAGGGAACCTTTGGTTCGGGTCTCGGGTCTCGGCGCTCGGGGATGGTACCGCGAGGCACGTTGCGCTGGGGGGGTTCTTCCCGGGACTTGTCTTGGTGACGCGGGCTTGGTCTACTGCTGAACCAGAAGCGGCGATTCAACAGGAGCAACCAATGGACATTCATGACGACATTCGCATCGGGACGATCGCCCAGGGCGGCGCGGGCGCCGAGTACGTGCGGCAGATCATCCCCTACGGCTTTGAGAGCTTCGAGATCAGCTTCTGGCAGCACATCGGGGAGGTCGATGTGCGCAAGTATGCCCGCGAGCTGCTGAAGGTCATCGAGGAGACCGAAGCGCCCGGCCCCACACCCGTGGTCAGTGCGCTCGGCCTCTACGGCAATCCGCTGGAGGATGAACAGACCGCCAGAGATTGGCGCAAGCTCATCGACGCGGCCAAACACTTCGGCCCCGACTGCAAGGTCATCTGCGGTTTCGCCGGCGCGCTCAACGGCAAGCCCGTGCCCGACGCCATGAAGCAATACAAGAAGGTGTTCACGCCGCTGGCCAAGCGCGCGGCCGACAACGGCCTGAAGATCGCCTTCGAGAACTGCACCATGGGCGGGCACTGGAACAGCGCGAAGATGAACATCGCGTACAGCGAACCGGCATGGGAGATGATGTTCGACGCGATCCCCGGCGACACGATCGGCCTCGAGTGGGAGCCGTGCCACCAGATGTGCCGGCTGGCCGATCCGCTGCCGCAACTGCGCCGCGTGGTCGATCGCGTCTACCACGTGCACGGCAAAGACGCGACGGTGCTGTGGGATGTCGTACGCGACAAGGGCGTGGATTGCGGCGAGCGCCACGTCTACCACCGCACACCGGGCTTCGGCGACACGAACTGGCACGACGTGATCACCATCCTGCGGCAAGGTGGTTTCAGGGGCGCCATCGACATCGAAGGCTGGCACGACCCTGTCTACCGCGACGAACTGGAAATGACCGGCCAGGTGTACGCCTGCGAGTACCTGAAGAAGTGTCGCGGCGGCGTTTTCTACCCGAACCCGATCTGAGCGAACGATCAAGGAACCGCGGATGAACGCAGATGAACGCGGTGAAGAGACGGAACCACAGAGACACACAGATGCACACGGATTGAGTTGTCTACGTTTGGCTCTACCGGGATCGAGGTAATTCAGACTTCACGTCGTCGGCGCCGCCATCCGTGTTCATCCGCGTTCATCCGCGTCCATCTGCGTCCATCTGCGGTTCCAAGTTGTTGTCTCTGCTCCGGCCGGTTCTGGGCAGTTTGCGAGCGATGCTAGGGACACGTCGCCTACGCGCGCATTCGTGTGATCAGGTCGATCATTTCGTTGACCTTGTTGCGCAGGGCTTCGACTTCGGCATCGACAGGATCGTCGATATCGCGGGAGTGCTGCAGGACTTCGCCGGCCGCGTCGGTGAGCGGGGCGAAGCCGTGGGAGGCGGCGGAGCCTTTCATGCGGGTGCAGATGAGGCGCAGGTGGTTGAGGTCGCCGGCGTCGATGCAGCGATGCAGATCCGGCAGGCAACCGGTGGCGGCGTCGACAAAGGTGCGGATGAGCGGGCGCATGTCCGCCTCGGCGGCCAGCGTGCTGATCAGCGGTTCGGGGCGCTGGTCAGGGCTCAGCAGCACCTTCGCGAGCGTGGCGCGAAGTTGCTTCGGCTGGAACGGCTTGTGGATGACGCCGCTGCACAGGCGCGCGTCGACTTCGTCCTCGGCCGCATCCTCGGCGCTGAGCATGAGGATCGGCGCCCGGAAGCCGCGCCGTCGGAAGCTGGCGGCTAGGTCGATGCCGCGGATGGCTTCCAGATGTCGTTCGACGATGGCGATGTCGATCTGCCCGCGATCGAGAATCTCGCGGGCGCGCACGAAGTCGCCGGTGGCGATCGGCTGCAGCCCCAGCTTGCCGATCATGTGTTCAAGCATCCGCCGGTCGGGCTCGAAGTCGTCGACGAGCAGAACGCGGGCGGTGGCGGCCAGCGGGGCGAGATCATCTTCGGGTTGATCCTCGGCCTCGCCGTCCGGCGGCGTCGCGGGCGCGCGACCGGGCAGCGCGGCGAATGCAGCCAATTCGATCGGCTTGTCGAATCGCAACGCCGCCTCGTGGATATGCGCGTGCAGGTGGCGGCAGTCGACGATGCAGCCGGTGACCAGCGTCATCTCACCGTCAAGGCGGCGCAGGGCGATATGGCAGCGACTGCCCGGGTGCAGGAACGCCCCGTGCAGGAAGGCCATACCCCCGGTGCTGATGTTGCGCGGCGTGACGTTGTAGATCATCTGGCTGCCGCCGGGATGCAGCACGCGCACGGCCATCTCTTCGCCGCGACAGCGCAGGCGCGGGCTGCGGCGCTCGGCGCCGAAGCGGCGATGGCTCGCGCGGCCGCGCTCGAGGCTGTCGATGACGTGCTGCTTCTCATCGCGGCGCAGGCGCGTGGTGTCCAGTGCTTTGGGTCCGAAGGCGCTCATGCTTATCCCCATCCTGCCCGTCAGCGCCGAATGCGACGCGGGCTCACCAGTAGAAATCGACGTGATCGGCCGCTTGCTTGATCCTGTGCTCGGCGGCGCGGGCTTTGACCGGTTCCGCTACGTCCGGTAGCTTGCCGCACTTGATCCAACCGTACCGGGGACCACCAAAGCGACGGAGAACACGACGATGGGTACCGATAAACGCAAGCCGGTCGCGCTGGGGCTGGAACCGAGCTTCGGGTTCGGCGACCGCCTGGGCGTGGCCACGCCCGGCCACCTGGACGCGCTCAAGCAGGAAGGCGGACCGATCCGCGGCATCTTCGCCCAGCAGTCCATCCGCGAGATGACCCGCACCGATCGCACGCCGACCGATGTGATGACCGCCGCGATCGATGCGCTCGCGGCCGAGGGCTTTGCCGACCCGTGGGGCGCCGACGCCGATCACCTGAAATCGCCGGAAGACGTGGACTACACCGCCGACCAGGGCTTCGTCTTTTTCACCATCGACCCGTCCGACCACGTCGACCAGGGTGCAGACGACTACGACGAGGCGACGATCGAGGCCAGGTTCAAGGATGTCGCGGACACGGCCGGCTGGGTCAGCCAGTACGAAGGCAAGCAGGTGCAGGTGAAGGACGGACCGTCGATTGATTTCGACAAACTCACCGTCCGCCGCGCGGCGGTGAAGTACGGCCCGGCGATCCGGCACGCGCTGGAACTGGCCGCGTACATCAAGGATGCGGCCGCGAAGCGCGGGCAGGATTACGAAATCGAGCTGAGCGTGGACGAGACGGAACAGCCAACCACGCCGGCCGAGCATTACATCATCGCCGACCAGATGCGGCAGGCGCAGGTGAAACTGGTGAGCCTGGCGCCGCGCTTCATCGGTGAACTCGAGAAGGGCGTGGACTACAAGGGCGACCTTTCGGCGCTCGAAGCGTCGATGACCGACCACGCGGCCATCGCCCGCGAGCTTGGGCCGTACAAGTTGAGCCTGCACTCGGGCTCGGACAAGCTGTCGATGTACGGCCTGTTCGCGAAGGCCACGCGGGGGCTGTTCCACGTGAAGACGGCCGGCACGAGCTACCTCGAGGCGCTGCGCGTCGTGGCGCGACACGACGAGCCGCTGTTCCGCAGGATCATCGCCTTCAGCCGCGGGCGGTACGAGACGGACCGGGCGACGTACCACGTCTCGGCGACGCTGGACGGCGTGGCGCCGGCCGAGTCGGTCTCAAGCGTGTCGGAGCTGGAGAAGATCTACCTCGAGAACTGGTCGGACGTGCCGCAAGGCAAGGGCTTCACGAAGCCCGGCCGGCAGATCCTGCACTGCACCTTCGGCTCGGTGCTGACCGATGCGCAGTTGGGCAAGGCGGTGGCGGATGTGCTGGCATCGCACCCGGACACCTACCGGCAGGTGCTGTGCGAGCACTTCGCGCGCCACCTGGCGGCCCTCCGCGGCGGGATGTCGTGATATCGGTCGTTCCGGCCTCGGCGGGGCTTGATTTCACGGTCGATGCCGCTTTTGATCTGCTTGACGGGGTCTGAACGCCCCGCTAACCTGTTTGGCTTGTTTGTGTCAGGGCAAGGTTCCGTCCTTGCCCTTTCTTTCCCCGCTTTCAACTGAATCAGAAGGTGACACGCCATGGTTCCTTGTCAACGCAAGAGCCGCTCGCAGGGCCGCAAGCGACGTTCGCACCAGGCCCTGGCCACGCCTCACTTTGTGCTGTGTCCTTACTCGGGTCGCCCCAAGCGTCCGCACGCGGCGTGCCCGGAGACCGGCTACGTGCCGCCCAAAGGCAAACGACCAGGCTTCTTTGTCTACAAGAAGGACGAGGAATAGGTGCGCATCGCCATCGACGTGATGGGTGGTGACCATGCGCCGCATGCCATCCTGGATGGCGCGCTGGACGCGGTCTCGCTGCTGTCGTCTTCCGACCGGCTGGTGCTGATCGGCGACGAGGGCGCTATCGCTCAATCCGTCGCGGCGCGGCGGATGGCGGACGATGCGCACATCGAAATCGAGCCGACGACGCAGGTGATCGACATGGACGAGAGCCCGGTCGCGGCCCTGAAGGACAAGCCGGACAGTTCGATCGCCCGGATGGCCGCACTGGCGAGCAAGCGCGCCGGCGACAGCCGGGTGGACGTGATCGTGAGCGCCGGCAACACGGGCGCGGTCGTCGCGTCGATGGCGATGTCCGTGCGGCGCCTGCCGGGCGTGAGCCGGCCGGGCATCGCGGTCATTGTCCCGACCTTCGAGGGCCCGGTCATTCTCTGCGATGTCGGGGCCAACCCCGAGCCGCGGGCCGATCACCTGCACCAGTACGGCCACATGGCGGCGGTGTATGCCAACAAGGTCACGGGCATCGACGACCCCAAGGTGGCGCTGCTTTCGATCGGCGGCGAGGAGTCCAAGGGCAATCAACTGGTGCGGGATGCGAACCAGTTGATGCGTGGCGACAAGACGCTCGACTACGTCGGGTACATCGAGGGACGCGAACTCTTTGCGGGCAAGGCCAACGTGGTCATCTGCGAGGGCTTCACCGGCAACGTGGTGCTCAAGCTGGCCGAGGGCCTGTCCCAGGGCCTGTTCAAGACGATTTCCCACGAGATCCAGGCGACGGATCCGGCCATGGCCGACCGGTTCGGCGACGTGGTCAAGCGGATCTACGCGAAACACGACTACCATGAATACGGCGGCGCTCCCCTGCTGGGCGTCAATGGCATCTGCATGATCTGCCACGGCTCCAGCGAGGCCCGTACCATCACCAATGCGATCCGGACCTCGATCAACTTCGCCCAGCACGATGTCAACCAGGCCATCGTGAACGCGCTGGCGAAGCTTGAGCCGTTGGAGGAAACCACGGTATGAGCAATCAGGCTGGCGTTGCAGCCGTCCAACCTGCCATCGGCGTTCGCCTGGCCGGCACCGGGATGTCTGTACCCGAGAAGGTGCTGACCAACGCGGATCTCGAGCGCATGGTCGACACCAGCGACGAGTGGATTATTCAGCGCACGGGCATCAGGGAACGTCACATCGCCGCCGAAGGCGAGACGGTGCGGACGTTCGCCGTCGCATCGCTGCGGCAGGCGCTTGAGAACGCGGGCATGGCGGCCGACGAACTGGACATGGTGTTCATCGCGACACTGACCCCGGAGATGTGCACGCCGTCCACCGCCGCGCGGGTCGTGGATGACCTGGGTGCGGGTAACGCCGGCGCACTGGACATCAGCGCGGCGTGCAGCGGTTTCGTCTACGGCATCAACATGGCCTCGTCCATGATCCAGACCGGCCTGTACCGCAATATCGCGGTGGTTGGCGTGGAGACGCTGACGCACCTGACCAACTGGGACGACCGCGGCACGTGCATCCTCTTCGGCGACGGCGCCGGCGCGGCGATCCTCTCGGCCACCGAGGACAGCTCGCGCGGCTGCCTGCACCAGCTTCTCGGCAGCGACGGCAGCTACTGGCCGGAACTCTACTGCCCGCGCACCGAGGCCGACATCCCCGAAGACGACAAGCTCTTCACCGGCAAGCTCAACACGCTGCAGATGAACGGCCGCGAGATCTTCAAGTTCGCCGTCAGCCGCATGGCCCGGTGCATCGACGACTGCCTGGAGGCGACGGGCGTGCGGGCCGACGAACTGGCCATGATCATCGCGCACCAGTCCAACGCCCGGATCCTGGAAGGCGCGCGTAAGCGGCTGAACCTGCCGGAGGAGAAGCTTTACGTCAATATCGATCGCTACGGCAATACGTCGGCGGCCAGCGTGCCGCTGTGCCTGCACGAACTGGTGGAACAGAAACGCATCAGGGAAGATGATTACGTCCTGTTCGTCGCCCTGGGCGGCGGGCTGACGTGGGCCGCCAGCCTCTGGCGACTCTAGTATTCCACACCCACCCCCACAGCAACCGAACGTGTCGACAAGCGGATGCTTTTCGAGTAAACCCTCCCCTAACATACCGGGGCACCGTTCAACGACTGAGGACCGTCATGAGTACAATGCCACCAATGACACGGACCGCTACATCCACCGTCATTCTCTGCCCCGGCCAGGGCGCTCAGCACGTCGGTATGGGCAAGAGTTGGTACGACTCGAGCGACGTTGCGAAGCAGACGTTTGACGCGGCCAACGACATTCTCGGCTACGACCTTCGAGCCCTGTGTTTCGAGGGCCCGGTCGAGGAACTGAGCCGCACTGACAAAGCCCAACCGGCCATCTACACGGCCTCGACCGCCTGCTACCGCGCCATCGAACAGCGCGACGGCATCGACAACATCATCGCCACCGCCGGATTGAGCCTTGGCGAGTTCACCGCCCTGCACCTGGCGGGGGCCTACGACTTTGAAACGGGCCTGCGACTGGTCCACCTGCGCGGCCAGGCCATGCAGGAGGCGGCCGAAGCCGCCGAAAGCGGCATGGTCGCCCTGATCGGCGTGGATGAGCAGCAGGCCGAGGACGTGTGCCTCAAAGCCATGGACCGCGTGGAGGATGATGAGCGCGTGCTGGTGCCGGCCAACTTCAACTGCCCCGGACAGGTGGTGATCAGCGGATCGCTCAAGGCCTGCGAGGCGGCGGTTGAGGTGGCCGAGGAGATGTCCGTGGCCGCCAAGGCGCTGCAGGTCGCGGGGGCCTTCCACTCGCCGATCATGTCGCCGGCCGCGCGCAAGCTGGCCAAGGCGCTGGACGAGACGAAATGGACCGACCCGAAACTGACCGTGTTGTCCAACGTCACCGGCCGCCCGCACGACGGGGAGAACGTCGAATCGATCAAGGGCTTGCTCGTGGAGCAACTGACCCGCCCGGTCATGTGGGCCTCGGCGATGCAATGGCTGGGCGCGACCGGCGAATACCGTTACATGGAACTGGCGCCGGGCAAGGTGCTCAGCGGGCTGATGAAGCGCATCGACCGCAAGCGCAAGGTCGACAACTACGCCGAGGTGTCGTGAGCGATTCGACCCGTCCTTCCTGAAACGTCACCGTAAGTGCAACCGAAACCCACAGCAGCCGGGCCTGTCCGTGTGCCCGCCGACGGCCAGATCATGAGCAACGCACAGACCGACAACGCGAACGTACCCACGCGCATCGCCGTGGTCACCGGCGCGTCGCGCGGCATCGGCGCGGCGACCGCCCTCCTCCTGGCGGCGCAGGGTCGCCATGTCGTGCTGATGGCCCGCAACGAAGAGAAGCTGCGCGCCGTCAAGCAACAGATCGAGGACGCGGGCGGCAAGGCGGAGGTCCGTCCATGCGACGTGTCGGACCACGTCGGGCTGGCCGCGATCATCGAGGACATCGCCAAGGCGCACAAGCGGCTGGACATCCTGGTGAACAACGCCGGCATCACGCGCGACAACCTGCTGCTGCGGATGAGCGACGAGGAGTGGGACCAGATCATGCAGGTGAATCTGCGCAGCGCCTTCGTGACGTGCCGCGCGGCGGCGCGCGCCATGATGCGGGGCAAGTTCGGGCGTATCGTGAACATCGGCTCGGTCTCGGGCATCGTGGGCAACGCGGGGCAGTGCAACTACGCGGCGGCCAAGGCGGCGCTGGTGGGGATGACCCGGTCGATCAGCAAGGAACTGGCGACCAAGGGCGTGACCGCGAACGTCGTGGCGCCGGGCTTTGTGGAGACGGACATGACCGATGTGCTGCCGGACAGCGTGAAGGAATCGGTCGTGGCGGCCATCCCCGCTCGTCGGATGGGACGGGCCGAAGAGATCGCCGCGGCGGTGGGATTTTTGACCTCGGAAGACGCAGGTTACGTCACGGGACAGGTGTTGACCGTCGACGGCGGCATGACGAGTTGCTAGCGACGTGGCCGCCCCGTCATGCCTCGACGCGGGATTTGGCAGGCGATGGGCGGATGACTATATTTTACGCTTTTGCACCAGAGCAGAACGTGAGAAATTGATGCTCGCACCGGCCCACTCGCCGTGCGAACCAACGCGTAAGGAGACGACTCGATGGACGAAACTCAGATTGAAGAAAAGGTGATTTCGATCGTGGCCGAACAGATGGGCGTGGACAAGTCGGAAGTCAGCCGCGACACCAATTTCGTCAATGACCTGAACGCCGACAGCCTCGATACGGTGGAACTGGTTATGGGCTTCGAGGACGAGTTTGAGACGTCCATCCCCGACGAGGAAGCGGAGAAGATCCAGACCGTCGGACAGGCAATTGACTACATCAAGGCTCACCTGAGCAGCGCCGAACAGCAGGACTGAGCGCCGCCTCACGCCGTGACACGTGACGCGCGCAATGCGTGTCGTGTCATCGCTGTGCCTGGTCAGACCCCCGATTTGAGAGTGACCGTGCGATGAGCAAACGCCGCGTAGTCGTCACCGGCATGGGCTGGGTCACCAGCCTCGGTACGGATGTGGATGAGGTTTTTGGCAAGCTGTGCGAAGGCACGAGCGGCATCAGCCTCATCCAGCGATTCGATACCGCCGCGTACAGCACGAAGATCGCCGCCGAATGCACCGACTGGACCGGCGGCGCGCACCTGGACAAGCGCGAAGCGCGGCGCCTCGATCGCTTCACCCAGTTCGCCATGAACGCCGCGATCGACGCGGTCAACCAGTCCGGGCTCGATTTCTCGAAGGAAGAACCCTTCCGCTGCGGCTCGATCATCGGCTCGGGCATCGGCGGTATCGAGGAGTTCGAGAGTGGGTACCAGAAGCTGATCGACAAGGGCCCGGACCGGGTGAGTCCGTTCATGGTGCCCAAGCTGATGTGCAACGCCGGCTCGGGCAACGTGTCGATTCGCTACGGGCTCAAGGGCCCGAACTTCGCGGCCGTGAGCGCCTGCGCCAGCGCGGCGCACGCCATCGGCAGCGCGGTGGACTGCATCCGCAACGACATGGCCGACGTGATGATCACCGGCGGCTCGGAAGCGGCCGTCACCCCGCTCGGCCTGGCGTGTTTCATCGCCCTCAAGGCCCTGAGCGCCCGCAACGACGAGCCCCAACGCGCCTCGCGCCCGTTCGACAAGGACCGCGACGGCTTCGTCCTCGCGGAGGCGGCCGGCATCATCGTACTCGAAGCCTACGAGCACGCGAAGGCGCGCGGCGCCGACATCCTGGCCGAGATCCTCGGCTACGGACAGTCGGCCGACGGCAGCCACATCACCGCCCCGGACGAGGAAGGGCGCGGCGCCGCGTATGCGATGTCGCACGCCGTTACCGACGCCGGCATCAACCCCACCGATGTGGACTACATCAACGCCCACGGCACGAGCACGGAACTGGGCGACATCGCCGAGAGCACCGCGATCAAGCGCACCTTCGGTGACCACGCGCACGCGTTGGCCATCAGCTCCACCAAGAGCATGCTCGGGCACTCGCTGGGCGCCTCGGGCGGGCTCGAGGCCATCGCGACCGTGAACACGATCCGCAAGGGCGTGATCCATCCCACCGCCAACCTCGACCAGCCCGACGAGAAGTGCGACCTGGACTACGTGCCCGGTGATGCCCGCGAGGCGGATGTGAAGGTGGCGCTGAGCAACTCGTTCGGCTTCGGCGGTCACAACCTGTCAATCACCTTCGGCAAGGTCTGATCAGGCGGGGGCACAGGGCCCGATGGCGTCGGGCCGCAGCGGACCGTCCGCGAGCGCCAGCCGCAACGACCGGGCCGGGCCTCGCCCGCGATGCGGTTCGACGCTCAGCCCGCCCGAACGACACTGTCGACACCATCGGACATGGCCGCCCGGCAATCGCAAGTGCGGGGGCGGCCCTGGTCGATGCAGAGACGGACGCCTCGCCCCCCCCGGCGCGGCGACGGCTGCCGCCTTCGCTTGGCCGGCGAAGCTTGCTAGAATGAAGAAGGCCGAGGGCGCAACCGCCGCCTTCGAAGCCATCCGAAGGGAAAGCCAGGTGCATCCATGAACACAATCGCATTCCTCAGCAGCATCGGGCCCTGGGAAGTGGCCGTGATTGCCGTCGTTGGTCTGCTGCTGTTCGGCCGCCGCTTGCCGGAGGTCGGTCGCAGCCTCGGCAAGGGCATTGTCGAGTTCAAGAAGGGCCTGAAGGGCATCGAGGAGGAAGTCGACAACGCCGCCGAGGAAGACCGGAAGAAGATCGATGCGGACACCGGCGGCCCAAAGGTCGAAGCCTCCGAAACCAAAACCAAGCAAACCACCTGACGCTTGATTTGCCCAGGCACAACGGTATGCTGTCCCTCACCAACAACAGCGGCGCGGCCGCACTTGTTGGGCGATTAGCTCAGTTGGCTAGAGCGCACGGATCACACCCGTGAGGTCACAGGTTCGAGTCCTGTATCGCCCATTGGCGAACACCAGACAGCCGCAGGTGACCTCGTCCGGCGGCCCGAAGCCCGGACAGCCCATCGGTGAGTTTGGTGAGTGGCGTTGTTGGCTCTGCCGACCGCATCAGTGAACGGGCTTTGCGCTGTCAATGGTTGGCCATCTTCGAGTCGATGCTCAATGGCTGTGTGCGGGACTCATCGGTGTGGCCGCGCCGTCGGGCGCGGGCAATGCCCGATGGCTGGTTCGAGGTCCAAGTGTGCTAGGGCGCTCTTGATAGGGGGCACTGAAGGCATCTGGGCTGAATGACCTCGGGAATCGCTGGGTGGGGTGCACCGTCAATTGTGTGCCGGCCGCCCAAGCGGGCGGCTCCCGTGGCGTCACCAAGGACGCCTGGTCCAAACCATGCGCCCGCCAAGCGTGGCGAAGGTCACTTCTTCGGCGAACGAACGGGTTGGCACCCCGGCGCAGCATTCCACGTTCACAGCGTGTTCGCTCGGCCGGCGCCAGTGCCCTTGGCCGGCTCGCATGGTCTCGTTGCCATCGCCAGCCATTCTGTGGATGGAGCTGCCGGCAAGCACTCCTGGTCTTTCGCGCGAACCGACCGCGAGGTATATTCGATGGTATGTGGACCACTCATGTTCTCGTGATGGCGATCACCTTCGCCACGATGCTCCTCGGGGCGGGGATTCTTCACCTTCTGCCGCGGCTGGGACCGCCCGGTCGGGCGGCTTCCGAATGGTGCATCCGTGCGCCGGGGCTGGACCTGGTCGTAACGTACTTCACGGCTCTGCCGATCATCATCGGCGCCATTGTCGACGGCTGGTGGGGGCTTGCTGCGGTCATCGTCGGCCAGGCGGCTGCGGTGATTGTCTGGTGTCAACTGCACGAGTTGGCGCACCCCGCCGCTCGCCGCGGACCGCGGATCGTGAAGGTACTCAACCGTGTGGTGGGCCCGCTGCGCAATCACCTTGCCCTGTGGGTGACGGCCATCGTCGCCCCGCTGTTCTGGCTTGTGCGGCTGGTCGAGGTCGTCGCCTGGCCGTGCTTTGTTTTTCTCGTGCGCTTTCCTCGCTATCCGCAGGGCGAATGGGTGAACTGCTCGCGTCAGAAGTTCGAGGGTCTTGTGGGGCACGACCTCATCTGGTGTCTGTACTGTGACTGGATGACGGGTATCTGGTCGCTAGGCACAGAGATGCTTCGCAACGTCGAGTCGTTTTGGTGCCCAATTCGCTTTCACTCCGAGCAGAAGAACAGGAACGCGAGGAACGAGTTTCCCGATCTGGAGCACGGATGGATCGCAGCCGATGGCAGCATGGCCGACGTCGCGCGGACGCTCGAGGAGAAGTATGTCAACAGTCCCCGGCCGCACGCCTGGTACGGCCACCCGTCGCGCCTCACGATCGGGACCGAGGAACGGAAGAAGGACTGAGGTCGCGTGCACGGTGGGCGGTGGAACGCCAGCCACGATGGGTCGGTCCGGTCGTACGACCACGGCGTTGATCGAGGCGAGCAGTGGTCTTCGTTGAGCACAATGTCATCACCTCGCCTCCACTGCGATTAAGGTGGGAGGCGGCCCCATGCGGCGCGTCGCACACTGCCGGCCGCATCGCGTGGGATGAAAGGGGATCCGAGTGTTTGGCGCATCTTCACAGTATCAGGCTGTGCCGCCGGTTGCGCTGACGATTGCGGGCAGCGATTGCAGCGGCGGAGCGGGGATTCAGGCCGACTTGAAGACTTTCACCGTGCTGGGCGTCTACGGTGCAAGCGTGGTGACTGCGATCACCGCGCAGAACACGCTCGGCGTGCAGGACGCCCAGCTGCTTGGGGCAGATCTGATCGCCCACCAGATGGACTCGGTGGCGAGCGACTTGCCGATCGGCGCGACGAAAACGGGCATGTTGGGCAGCGTGGAGATCATCGACGCCGTGGCCGACGGCATCGAGCGGCACGGGCTAACACCGGTGGTGGTGGATCCGGTGATGGTGGCCAAGAGCGGAGATGCACTGATCGATGATGCGGCGGTGTCCCAGATGGCCCGGAGGTTACTGCCACTGGCGACGCTGGTGACGCCAAACCGCCACGAGGCGTCGCGCCTGTTGGGGATGGATGATCCGATTGATAGCGTGCACCAGGCCGGTGCGATCGCGGGGCAGATCCGCGAGCGATTCGGCTGCGAAGCGTGCATTGTAAAAGGTGTCGGGCGAGACGGTGGTCATCAACGCGAGGTGATCGATGTGCTGTTCGCGAACGGGGTTGTCAGCGAATTCAAGGCGACATGGGTCGAGACGAATCGCACGCACGGTTCGGGCTGCACGTTCAGCGCGGCGATTACGGCGGCGTTGGCGTCCGGACGGCCTCTGCACGAAGCGATCCAACAGGCGCGGGCGTTGATCAGCCAAGCGATCGAAGACGCGCCGTTGTTGGGGCATGGCAACCCGCCCGTCTCGCCGCTGGCATACCGGGCGTGATCCATGCCAACCGTGATTGGGCGATCCCCCTCAGCGACGGATGGCGACCCCGTAGACGCAGAACGCCGGATCGGTAGCCACGAAGACCAGACCGAACAGCGCCAACAGCCACATCGCAAGCGGCGATCGCTGGGCGCTCGACCCACAAGGACATGGACTCTCGGGCCGTCGAGCGATTGCGCCGCAATGCCCGCCATCAACGCTCGAAGCGTTCGTCGGCCGAACCGCCGGCCCCATCGGTGTCGGTCAGCCAGCCCTCGCAGGCATCGGGGTAGGAGTCGAAGCGCGGGGAGTACGGCTTGATGTCCAGCAGCGGCGTGCCGTCGAGCAGGTCGACCTCCGAAAAGTGGAGGGTCGTGCCCTCGATCCGCACAAGGCGCACGCAGGACAGGCCGATCGGATTGGGGCGGCTCGGCGCGCGGGTGGCGAATACGCCGCACTCGATGTCGGCGCGGTAAGGCTTGAGCCGTAGACGCGCCGGCGCTCCCCGGTCGAGCCAGGTCAGCAGCCAGATGCGCTCAAAACCCTCCAAGCGGTACAGTCCGTCGGCGTAGCGCTCGTCGATGACCGCCGAGGCCTTGACGTCGGCGGCGAAGCGGGGTTGAATGGGGGTGCCCGCCTGCCGCGTGAACGGCGACTGAATGATGCCAATCGGCTCCAACGTGATTTCCATCGGCAGTTTCCTGGTTCTGAACCGCAACGTGGCCGCGCGCGTAGGATGAGAATATACGATGTTTCAGCAGGAAGTCAGCAAGTCCCAGGAGATCATCCTGGATTCGATCACCGACGGCGTGTTCACGGTGGACATGAACTGGCGGATCTCGTCGTTCAACCGGGCGGCCGAGCGGATCACGGGTGTGCCACGCGATCAGGCGATCGGTCAGCGCTGCTCGGAGGTCTTTCGGGCAAGCATCTGTGAGAACGATTGTGCGCTGCGGCAGACGCTGGACAGTGGTCAGCCGCTTCTGAATCGCGTGGCGTACATTCTGGCGGCGGACGGTAAGCGCGTGCCGATCAGTATTTCCACGGCGATCCTGCGCGATGCCGACGGGAACGTGGTTGGCGGGGCCGAAACGTTCCGTGACCTGAGCGAAGTCGAGCAGCTTCGTAAGGAACTGGAACATCGCTACAGCTTCGCCGACATCATCGGTCGCAGCCGGGCGATGCAGAAGCTGTTCGAATTGCTGCCGACGGTGGCCGAGAGCAACAGCACCGTTTTGATCGAGGGTGAAAGCGGCACGGGCAAGGAACTGGTGGCGCGGGCGATTCATGATCTATCGCCTCGGCGCGGCAAGCCCTTCGTTGCCGTCAACTGCGGGGCGTTGCCCGACACGCTGCTGGAGTCGGAGTTGTTTGGTTACAAGGCCGGCGCGTTCACCGATGCGCAGCGGGACAAGCCGGGCCGTTTCGCGCTGGCCGAGGGCGGAACGATCTTTCTTGATGAGATCGGCGATGTCTCCGCGGCCATGCAGAGCCGACTGCTGCGGGTGTTGCAGGAGCGGGTCTACGAGCCGCTGGGCTCGGTCAAGAGCATGCGGGCGGATGTGCGGGTGCTTACCGCGACGAACCAGCAACTCGACGCCCAAGTCAAGGCGGGATCTTTCCGGCAGGATCTCTACTACCGCGTGAATGTGATTCGGCTGCCTCTGGCGCCGCTGCGGGATCGACGCGAGGATATCCCGCTGCTGGTCGACCACTTCGTCGCCCGTTTCAACCAGCTCCAGGGCAAAGACGTGCATAGACTTGCCGATGGGGCGCTGGCGCGATTGATGGCACACGACTTCCCGGGCAACGTGCGCGAGCTGGAGAATATCATTGAGCGCGCCTTCGCACTGTGTCGCTGCGGCATCATCGAGACACGCCACTTGCCGCCGGAGCTTCGGGGAGAACCGGTGCCGGCAGGCGCGCAGAATGATGTCACGGCATCACTGTGCGAACTGGAGCGGCGGCTGATGAGGCAGGCGTTGGAGCAACACGGCGGCAATCGCTCGGCGGCGGCGAAGGAACTGTCGATGCACCCCAGCACGTTCTACCGCAAAGCGAAGTCGCTGGGCTTGGCCCTGCCCGCTGCGGACGGCCGACACGCCCGAGCCAAGCGATGACAACGCATTGGCGCGAGTGCCCCACTACGACTTCACACCTCGCATGACCGCGAAGCCGCCCTCGCCCTTGCCGCATCGGACAGGTTCGGGATCCGCCATCCGGTCGGGATGGGTGAACAGCGTCTGGACCTCCACCAGGTCAACAAGACCGGCGGCCTCGAGGAGGCCACGACACTGCGCGGCGGAATAAAACGTGGCATCGCGATAGAAGACGCTAGAGTTTCGTCGGCGCCGGTAGTCCTTGCCCAGGGCAGACTCACCGTCCACGAACCCCAGAACCACGCAGCCGCCGGGCCGAAGAACGCGAACTGCTTCGGTCATCATCTGGGAAGGGTCTTCGACGAAACAGATCGTCGTGACGAACAGAACCTGATCGAATGTGTTGTCACCATAGGGCAGCGCCTCAGCGACACCCAGGACGGTCCGAATTCCCCGCCGGCGAGCCACCTTGAGCATGGGCCAGGAGGGATCAACACCATCGCTGACGCCCAGCGGGACGGCGAACCGCCCTGTGCCCACGCCCACCTCCAGGCCGCGCCTCGCACAGGGAAGCAAGGCACGAATCGCCAGCAACTCGGAGATGAAAGCTGCCGGATGATGATTGAACCACTGTTCATAGCGGTCCACGTGGGTATTGAACGGTTCGCTGCGCGCCATGTCTACCGCACTCGAATCACCCCAGCGGCCTGAGACGCGTGTGGCTGGGCTGCCCTTGCATTCATGACGCTGCATACCGGCTCTTCGCCGAAGCAATGAACTCCCGGCCGTGGCGCAACACGCGTTGGATACGTCGGTCCTGGATCATGTAAGCTACTGCTTCGTCGATTGTGGATTCGGTCCAGCGATGCAGCAGTCGGTGAAGTTCCGTCTTGATCATCGGATGCCGCGTGACGATGGACACGATTGCTTCTTCGGCCGACGTGTATTGACCGGGTTCAACTTCAAGCGTCATTTCGGGTGAGGGGCGTGCGCGATCACCGAGAATTGCCTGTGCCCGCATGAGGCCCTCGCCGTCGGCGGGCTCCAGCCAGGGCTCGGCGGGTGGTCGCGTCGGCAGCACCAGGTGGACCTCGTCCACACGGATGCGTTGGATGGCGGCAGCCAAGTCACACAGAGCCAGCTCACTATCGTTCAGACCGCGAATCAGCATCACCTCCATCCATATCTTCCCGGCAAAGTCGTGTGAGAATGTTTCCAGCCCTTCGAGATGCTGCTCGAACCCCAGGCTGGGGTGGGGCCGATTGATCTGCTGGTATAGTTCTTGGTCGCCTGCGTCCAGTGTCGGGAGCACCGCATCGGCCGCAGCCAGCTCCTCCCTTACATCCTCCCGGTACAGCAGCGATCCGTTGGTGATGACCGCGATGGGCGTATCCGTTAACGCCTTGACGGCCCGTATGACACGCCCGATTTTACTGTGCAGCGTGCCTTCGCCCGAAGCGACAAACGTAACCCAGTCGATCGCGTTGGCACCGAGATGCTCCAGGGCCTGCTTCGCTTCAGCCACGATGGTATCGGTGGGCACGTATCTTCGCCGTTCGTGCACCATCGGCGCACTGCGTCCCAATTGACAGTAGACGCAGTTCCAGTTGCAGGTTTTCAGCGGCACCGTATCGATGCCCAACGAACGACCGAGACGGCGCGACGGGACCGGTCCATATACATACTGCATGATGTCTCCAGGAACGCATGGCTTCGTCGTGACGCGCTCCCCAGGCGGGTCTCCGCGGTAAGCTCGCTTGGGTGATACCGGATCATTGTTTCTCCATCTTTCTGATCAGCGGGATCATGCGGTTGCGACTGTGTTCGGCTACGGTCCGCAGGCTTTCCAGCAGTTCCTGGTGATGCGCAAGAGAAGGGGGACCACCGTGCGCACGGGAATGGGGGCCACC
>CAZHJL010000023.1:0-57716 GCA_964532795.1 uncultured Phycisphaeraceae bacterium
GGTCCATGCGCCTAACCAGTTGTCATTATTCGACTTCTAACCGGACAGTTGTGGGACAAGCCGCCAGTGGCACGGGTGACGCCCACCCCACCTTGGATGCCCGTCGCACGTCAGGCGCCGGCGGTGAACGGGTCATTCCGGTCGGCGATGGCGGTCAGGTCGTCTAGCATTTCGCGGATGGGGCGCCAGCGGGCGGGTTGCTTCATGACGGATTCCAGCCGCGCTTCGGCGCGGCGGATGCCGGTATAGGTGCGGATACGGTTCTTGAGTGACAGGGCCATGCGCGGCTGGTCGGGGTCAAACTCCCAAGGATGGAAGTAAAGGACGCTCGGGCGACCTTGCCCGGCCGCCTGGGTCAGGCCCTTTCGCATCAGCCACAGCGGAAAGAGACGGAAGTAGCCGCCGCCGGCGACGGGGACTTTCTTCAGCCTGGTCTGCCAGATCAATGCGGGCACTTCCAGGAGCTTCGGCCCGTCCGGGCGGCTGCGGATGTGGAAGGGGGTGATGGGCGCCTCGACGATGCCGTAGCCCTTGCGTTTCACGGGAAAGACCGATGCGTCATAGCGGAAGCCCAGTTCGGCCAGCACGTCGACGGCCCAGGCTGTGTCGCGCGTGAGGCTCCACGACGGGGCCCGGTAACCGATGACGGCCTGGCCGGTCAGGTCCTCCAGGATCTGCCGGCCGGTGCGAACGTCCTCCCGGAAAGCGTCCGGATCCAGTCGCTGGAGGCGATCGTGGTTGGTGCCGTGACTGGCGATTTCGTGCCCGGCGTCGGCGATGCGCCGGATCGCATTGGGGCATCGCCGCGCGGCGTCTCCGAGGACGAAAAAGGTCCCCCGCTGATTCTGCCGATCAAAAAGATCAAGCAGCCGGCAGACACCGTAGTCCAACCGGCTCGGCAGGCTGTGCCATTGATCGCGCGCGATGGTCCCATAAGCGGCCTCGATGTGGTAGTACTCCTCCACATCGATGCTCACGCAACGCAGCGGCGCGTGGTCGGACGGGACGGGCTGAACTTCGGCGGCGGCCATGCGTACTCCTGAGCGCGGCATGTGTCGCCGCGGGCCCGGTAGAATTATCGCGGAAAGAGCCAGGAAGTGTTGAAAGAGATTCTCCATTACCGCGAATTGCTGTTCGCCCTGACGCTGCGCGACATCCGGGTGAAGTACAAGCAGGCCGCGTTCGGCATCATGTGGGTCTTTTTCATGCCGGTGCTGGCGATCTGCGGCGGGGTGATCTTCCGCTTCGCGATGGCGCATTTCCGGGGCCAGCCGCTGCAGATGGATGACGTGGTGGCGGTAATGGTCAAGACGGTGCCGTGGCTGCTGTTCGCGGGCATGGTGAACGCCGGATCCAACAGCCTGCTGGTCAACATCGGCCTGATCACCAAGATTTACTTCCGTCGCGAGGTGGTGCCGCTGGCGGCGATGGCCTCGACGATGTTCGATTTCGTCATCAGCCTGACGGGCCTGGTCATCACGCTCACGCTGATCGTGTGGCTCTCGCCATCGGGCGAAGAGGTGCTGGTGCTCGGATGGAACCTGCTGTGGGCGCCGTTGCTGCTGGGGTTGCTGATCGTCATGGCCATCGGCGCGGCGATCACGCTGTCCGCGGCAAACCTGTTCTTCCGCGATGTGAAGTACATCGTGCAGGTGTGCCTGCAGTACGGGGTGTTCTTCTCGCTGGTCTACTTCACGTATGAAGAGCTTCCAAGCTGGGGGCAGGTGCTGCTGGTGAACCCGGTCGCGCCGCTGCTGGAGGCGATGCGCATGGCGCTGATCGAGGGGACGATTCCCACGTCGTTCCTGCCCTGGCTGGGCTACAGCGCCGTGGTGGCGGTGGGCTTGTTCATCTTTTCGCTCCGCTGGTTCGAGCGGGCGGAAGGACTCTTTGCGGAGTACGCGTGATCGATGGGTGAGACGGCGATCCAGGTCGATGGTGTATGGAAGAAGTTCCGCAAGGGCGAGTTCCACGACTCGCTGCGCGAGCTGATTCCCGCGGCCGCCAAGCGCCTGATCGGGCGCGGGCCGCGCCGGGACGAGCTGGCCGACCGCGAGTTCTGGGCCTTGCGTGATGTGAGCTTCCAGGTGGAGCGCGGGCAGTCGCTGGGCATCATCGGGCCGAACGGCGCGGGCAAGAGCACGATGCTCAAGCTGCTGTCGCGGATCATCAAGCCGAACCGGGGGACGTACGAGGTGCGCGGCCGCGTGTCGGCGCTGATCGAAGTCGGCGCGGGGTTCCACCAGGATCTGACCGGGCGCGAGAACATCTATCTCAACGGCACGATCCTGGGCATGCGCCGACGCGAGATCAAGGCGAAAGAAGAGCAGATCATCGAGTTCGCGGGCGTGCGCGACTTCATCGACACGCCGATCAAGCGCTACAGCTCAGGCATGAAGGCGCGGCTGGGGTTCGCCGTGGCGGCGCACATGGACCCGGACATCCTGCTGGTGGACGAGGTGCTGTCGGTCGGCGATGCGCGGTTCCGGGCCAGGTGCATCAACCGGATGAAGTCGCTGATCCGCAGCGACGTGACGGTGGTGTTCATCTCGCACATCCTCGAACAGGTGCGCCAGTTGTGTCCGGCGACGGTGGTGCTGGACAAGGGCACCGAGGTGTACTACGGCGAGACCGACGGAGCGATCAAGACGTACCTGGACCTGCTCTCGGCCGACCTGAGCACGAAGTCCGACGCCCGCGCGCAGATCACGAACGTGCGTCTGGTGGATGCGGCCGGCAACGAGACGACCGAGTGGACGGTGGACGAGCCGGGCATCCTCGAGTTCGACCTGTCGGTGACGCACCCGTTCATCGAAACCATGGTCGGCATCAACTTCAAAACGCTCAGCGGCGTCTACCTCGGCACGGCGAACTCGCAGCGTCAGGGCCTGACCCTTCCCGGCGAACCGGGCGTACGGACGGTGCGGCTGTCGGTGGATGATGTGCCGTTGACGGCCGGCGACTACGCGCTTGAGTTCCAGGTGTTCGTCTGGGAGCAGGCGGGCGAACCGACGGTGGAGTGGGCGAGCGACCAGCCGGTGACGCTCTCGGTGCGCGGCGGCGATGCGATGGGTCAACTGGTGGACCTGAGAGCCCAGTGGGAGATCGTTTCGACGTCGCCGGCGGCGGCCGTGGCGGGGAACTGATCCGCGCTTGCCATGCATCTCGCTTTGCCGGCGTGGTGGCCGCGCTTACCATTGTCATCGATCACGTGATTGCCGCACCGCCGGCCGGGAGCGACGCTGATGGACAAGCCTTCCGATTTCGTCCTGACCACCGTACTGGCCACGCTGGGCCCGGCCAGTGCGACGATCGAGACCGTGCAACGCATGGTCGAGGAAGGGGCGCGGGTCTTCCGCATCAACTTCTCGCATGGCGATCAGGACAGCCACCGCGAGCTGCTCGATCTGGCGCGCGAGGCCGCGCGGCTGACCGGTCACACGGTGGGCGTGCTCGGCGATCTGCCCGGACCCAAGATCCGCCTGGCAGGGGTGCCGGCCGGCATGATGCTGAGCCCGGGCGATCGCATTCAGATCTACGGCAGCGACGTCGAGGCACGGGTGCTCGAGAAGGACGACCCGTTCCGCACGGTGCGGCTGGGCACGAACTATCCGGCGCTGGTCGATGATGTCGGCGAGGGTCAGCGGCTGTTCATCGATGATGGCGCGATTCGCATGCTCGTGACGGAGGTGGAAGGTGTCGGCAGCGATCGCCACATCGTCGCGCACGTGACGGTCGGGGGACCGATCTCGAGCGCGAAGGGATTGAACCTGCCGGACACCGACCTTTCGGTGCCGGCGCTGACCGACCGGGACTGGGCGTTCGTGGACTGGGCGCTGGATCAGGGGCTGGACTACCTGGCGCTGAGTTTCGTTCGCCACGCGGCGGATGTGCGGCTGCTCAACGAGTACCTGCTCAAGCGCAGCGGTGGGCCGCTGTCGAAGATGCCCGTCATCGCGAAGATCGAGAAGCCGCAGGCGCTGGACGACCTGGCCGGCATCGCGCGGGCGGCGGACGCGATCATGGTGGCGCGCGGCGACCTGGGCGTCGAAGTGGAACTGACCGACCTGCCGGTGATGCAGAAGGAGATCATCGCCACGGCGCACGATCACGGTAAGCCCGTGATCGTGGCGACGCAGATGCTCCAGAGCATGATCGACCGGCCTTCGCCCACGCGGGCGGAAGTCACCGACGTGGCCAACGCGATCTTTGACGGGGCGGACGCGGTGATGCTTTCGGGCGAGACGGCGGTGGGCAAATACCCGGTGCAGACGGTGCGGATGATGGCGCGCATCGCCGCGTCGACGCAGCAGCACCTGGCCGGCCCGCTGGCGCGGCACTGGGACAAGCCGACGATTCTCGATGAGGGTCCGTACCGCACGGCCGCGCTGGCGCGGGGGATCATGGCGATGGCCGAGGACCTGGATGCACGGTTCGTCATCTGCTGGTCGCAGCACGGGGGCACGGCGCGGTACCTCTCGAAGGCGCGGCTGCTGGCGCCGATCATCGCGGCCAACGATGATGATCAGTCGCTGCAACGCATGGCGCTGCTCTTCGGCGTGGTGCCGGTGAAGATGCCCCAGCCCGAAACGACGGAGGCGTTCGTGGACGCGATGGACCAGTTGCTGCTGGACAACGAATGGGCGATGCCCGGTGACCCGGTGCTGTACGTGCTCGGCGAGCCCATCGGCACGCCGGGGGTGACGAACAACGTGCGGATTCATTATGTGAGGGATGCGTGGCCCGTCAGCCGCTAGGTGCGTCAAGCGGGATGTCAGGCTGACCGATGGCATCCTGGCTGATTGCCGCTTTCACCATCGCGTCCGAGATTGCGTGTCTCTTTGCCCGCAAGTCCACGACCAGCAACTCGATTCCCAGCGCAACCACCCACGCCAACGAACTGAGTACGGCGAGCACGGCCGGAGCCACGAGGAAGTTCCAAACAACAACGAAAAGGCCCGCGAATGCTGCAGTGATGAAGCAAAGCGCTGCCACCACGAATGTCGCATGCCTGATCCAATGGACAGTCCTCACCGAGATACCCGCTATGAGGAGTGCGCTGACCATAATCACCGAGATGACCGACAGGCCTGTGAGCAGGAAAGGTTGTTCCCAGATGGACAACGAGGAGCCAGATGGACCACTCCTGCTGACCCACCATGCGATCGCACCGAATATCGCGGCCACCACGATGGGAGATATTGCTGCGGACAGATAGGCTTCCCGAACGGCACGACGGTACTTCGGCCGCACCACCATTTCCTCGAACGTCAGCACCGCGCCGCATTCGGGACACCGTGTGCCTCGCAGACCACGCAGACTGTAACCGCACCAGCCACAACGCATAATGCCTAAGCGCTGGGCTGCATCAATGGGCCCGAGATTGGGGCGTCTGACTTCCACGATCGACAATCGTATCGCTGCAGACACACGGGCGAAAACTGCTCACGGATCGCCGCAATGGTGCGCGCACCACCATTGCATGTATTGCCCGTCGGGCCGATCGCGGGCGGGACGCCCGCCCCATCCGCGACAGTAGGGATTCGACATCAACCGCCCAACTCAGAAATTCAGCGTCCTGCCCTGCGTACCCAGCGCCGCTTCGTGGATGGCTTCGCTGAGCGTCGGATGCGCGTGCATCGTGGCGATGATCTCTTCGTGAGTCGCCTCTAGACGCTTGGCCAGGCCCAGCTCCGCCAGCAGTTCGGTGACGTTCTCGCCGACCATGTGCACGCCGAGGATTTCGCCGTGTTTCGTGTCCGTGATGATCTTGACGAAGCCTTCGGTGCTGCCGAGGGCCTGGGCCTTGCCGCTGGCCTGGAAGGGGAACCTGCCGATGTTGTAGTCCTCGCCGGCTTTCTTGCCGTCGGCCTTGAGCGCCTGTTCCGTGCGGCCCAGGCTCGCGACCTGCGGATGGCAGTAGGTGCACGCGGGAATCGCATCGTAGTCCACGTCGTGGGCATGGGCGCCGGCGATGCGCTCGACGCAGGCGACCGCCTCTTCGCTGGCCACGTGCGCCAGCCAGGGCGGGCCGATGACATCGCCCACCGCGTAGAGGCCGGCCACGTTGGTGGCGTAGGTCTTGCGGTCGACCTTGATGTGGCCCTTCTCGATCTCGACGCCCAGCGAATCATCGAGCACGCCCTGCACGTTGCCCTGCACGCCGATGGCGATGAGCGCCCTGTCGCCGCGCAGGGTTTCAGTCTTCGATTCGTCCTTCACCGGCGCGACGACCAGTTCCACGCCACTGTCGTTCGGCTTCACTTCGAGCGTTTTGGTCGCCAGGCGGTAGGAGACGCCCTGCTTCTTGAAGCTCTTCTCCACCGCCTTGCTGACTTCCTCATCCTCGTTGGGCAGCAGGTGGTCGAGCATCTCGATGACGGTGACCTCGGTGCCGAAGGCGTTGTAGAAGTAGGCGAACTCCATGCCGATCGCCCCGGCGCCGACGATCAGCAGCTTGCCCGGCTGGTCTTCGAGCGTCATCGCCTCCCTGGAGTTGATCACGCGCTGCCCGTCGAAGTCCACGCCCGGCAGCGGGCGCGGCGAAGCGCCGGTGGCGATGATGATGTGCTTGGCTTGCACATGCTGCGAACCGTCCTGCGTGGCGATCTCGATCTTGCCCGGCGCGGTGACCTTCGCCTCGCCGGCGATGTGTTCGATCTTATTCTTCTTGAGCAGGCCCTGGACGCCCTTGTTGAGCGTGCCCGCCACGCCGCGCGAGCGCTGAATCACCTGCGGCCAGTCATGGCGCACATTGTCGGCGAGGATGCCCCAGTGGCCGGCGTCGTGCTTGAGCCGGTGGTAGAACTCCGCGCCCGCGAGCAGCGCCTTGGTGGGGATGCATCCCCAGTTGAGGCAGACGCCGCCGAGGCGGTCGCGTTCGATACAGACGGTGTTCAGTCCGAGTTGCGCGGCACGGATGGCGCCGACGTAGCCGGCCGGTCCGCTGCCGATGATCGCCAGGTCGAATTTCCGATTCCGGGCCATGGGGCACGATCCTTCGCATGGATGCAACGCGCGCGGCGGCGCGGGGTTGGTAGGATAGCGGGGGGATTGTAGTCCCGACGGGTCGGCCTTGTCGCGTGCGGCGCGGCCGGCGGACGGGACCTGGCGTGTGAAGGAGCGTATGGATATGCCGCGCGTGCGTGCAGTGATCAGTGTCATCGGCCGCGACCAGAAGGGGGTGGTCGCGCGGTTTGCGACGTTCGTGGCCGAGCGGGGCATCAACATCGAGGACATCAGCCAGCAGGTCGTCCATGCCCACTTCATCATGGACATGCTGGTGGACATGACGGACCTGACGATCAGCCTGGACGAGCTGATCACCGGCCTGCTGGATGTCGGCCGCGAGATCGACATGCAGGTGCGTGTCTCGCTGCACGGGCGGCAGCGGCCCAAGCGGGTGGCGGTGCTGGTCAGCAAGGAGCGGCACTGCCTGGACCAGTTGATCGAGGATCAGCAGCTCGGCCGGTTCAAGCAGCGCGGTCAGATCGTCGCGGTGCTGGCCAACCACCCGACGCTCGAGCCGATCGCCCGGGAGGCGGGCATCGCCTTTGAGCACATGCCCTCGACGGACAAGCCGGCGCACATGGCATGGATTCTCGAAAGGCTCAAGGCGCTGGAAGTTGATGTGGCGGTGCTGGCCCGGTACATGCAGATCGTCACGCCGGAGATCGTGAAGGCCTTCAGCAACCGCATCATCAACATCCATCCGTCGCTGCTGCCGTACTTCCCGGGGGCCAAGCCGTACCACCAGGCGTGGGAAAGCGGCATCCGCGTGACCGGCTGCACGGCGCATTTTGTTACGGAGGATCTGGACCAGGGACCGATCATTCTTCAAGACGTGTTCCATATCGACGTGGGGCACGATTCGGCCGACGAGGTGAAACGCAAGGGCCAGTTGCTCGAGGGACAGGTACTCAGCCAGGCGGTGCAGATGTTCCTCGATGAGAAACTGGTGGTGGTGGACGACAAGGTGGTATTCCGTCCCGGCGTAGGCACGTTGCTGGACCGGGACGGACAAGACGCATAACGGGTCAATCTACTTCTGGTAAGGACAAAGGAGCGATTCCATGTTGAGATCCATACAGGGCGGTCTGCCCCAGCGCCACGCGCATGCCCGCGGCGGGTTCATGAAGGGGTGTTTGATCGTTGTGGCTGTGTTGGTGGTGCTCGCGATCATCGGCGCCGTCATCGTGGCCATGATGTGGCGGAGTATCGTCGGCGGGATGGTGCGGAGCGTCGCCGAGCAGGCGATCAACAACTCGGCGCTGTCGGACGCGGACAAAGAAGGCATGATGAAGCAGATCGATCGCATGATCGTTGCCTTCGAAAATGAGGAACTGGACCAGGCCAAGGCCGAGAAATTCTTCAAGCAACTGAGTAAGAGCCCGATCATTCATGTCGGCGCGGTAAAGATCGTCGAGCAGAACTACGTCGACCAATCCGGGCTCTCCAACGTGGAGAAGGCCGAAGGCAAGCTCACGCTGCAGCGCTTCGCCCGCGGCGTGTTCGAGGAGAAGATCGACAAGGGCAAAGCCCAGGAACTCTGGGAGATGCTGACGGTCACGGACGCTGAGGGTAAGACAACCATGAAGGAGACCCTTACCGACGAGGAACTCAAGGACCTCATGGCGAAGGCCAAGGCTGCCGCGGATGCGGCGGACATACCCGAGGAAGACTTCGAGATCGACATCGTCGGCGAGTTCAAGAAGGCCGTCGATGCGGCGCTTGGTGAGGAAGAAGCACCGGCGCCGTAACGGTAGCTTCCATACGGAAAATCACGGCCCGGGCGCTGCGGCGTCTGGGCTTTTTCTATGCCCCCGCGCCATGCCGCGCGGCCAGATCGCGCAGCAGCGATTCCTCTTCCGGCGATAGCTCCACCTTCCGCCGCGCCATCATCGCGCGGGCGGTGGCGATGAACTTGTCCATCCGCGCCGGCTGTGCGCCCTCATCGGTGAGGAAGCCGAAGCGCGGCACGCACTTGGGCGGGAACGATGACAGCGCCACCATCGCGCCGGTGCCGATGCATGAACCGGTCAGCAATCGGCTGCCGATCGCGGTGCGCACGTAGTCGCCGACGATCGGCCCGTGAAACGTGCGGCCGGTGTCGAACGCATCGCCGTGCGGCTCGAGTTGCACGCGCACATCGCCGTACGTGTTCTTCAGGTTGCTCACCGTCGTGTCGGCGCCGAAGTTGACCCACTGGCCGACGAGACTGTGGCCGAGGAAACCCGCATGGCCCTTGTTTGAGAAGCCGTGCATGATGCTGAAGCTGATCTCGCCGGCGACCTTGCACACCGGGCCGATCACCGTGTTGGCACGGATTGACGTGTGCGTGGCGACCTGGCTGCCGGTGCCGATGTAGCACGGGCCTTCGAGCGTGGCCATCGCGTGCACCACCGCGCCGTGATGGATGTACACCGGTCCCTTGCGCGCGTCGATGAACACGCCGGGATCGATCTGCGCTTCGCGCGAAATCTTCACCGGGTAAGCGCCTTCGACGATGACAAGCTTGTCCCGCCCGCTCCATTGCGGCAGACCAATCCACGCGCCGTCGGCCTCGAGCGCGGCTTCCAGGTCGTCCAGGATGTGCCAGGGACCCTCGAGCAGGAAGCGTTCGTCGATTGAATCGTATTCAAGCCCGTCGATGGGTTTGAAGCCTGCCTCAATGATGCGCTGCGCCTGCCACGCCGGCGCGCGGGCCGCGACGAGCTGCCCGTCATGCTGCACGATGCCGCTGCCGGGCCTGAGCGCGGCGATCGTTTCGTGCCGCCGCACGCCGGTCCACCGGCCGTTGACCAGCAGGCAGTTGTCGCCGGCGGTCTCCGGCAGGGGCTGGTTGACGGGCAGTTCGTATCGCGCGGCGAGGGCGGGGGCGAGGCGCGGTGGAACAAAAAGCGCGGCCGTGTCAAGACCGAATCTTTGCTCAATTCGCCAGCGCGAAATGCCCGCGCCCGTGCGCAACTCGAAGCTGGCGCGCAGGTCGGTCATGGGCCCCCAGTGCCCGCCGCCGTCGTCTACGATGATCAGTTGTCTGTCACTCATGGATCGCCGCGTACAGGTGTCGGTATGATGTCAAAGCGCGGGCGCGCGAGAAACGTTTGACATTATGCGTTGGCCGCCTTAGGTTTGGCAAGGTGGATCAAACTCGATTTCACGTCCCCGTTGGTGGGACTTTGGGTAGATAGATGCAAGTCGGCTCCGGTAGGCTTTTCGGCGTCAACGGTTAACCATGAGCAGATTAGATCCCGCGCTTTGGCGCGACATGATGGATTATTTGCGCCGTCGGCATGCTCCGATCTGCCGCCAGTGGTTCGAGACACTGCGGCCGACCAAGATGGATGCCGGTCTGCTCGAGATTCAGACCGACACCACCGTCCAGAAGAACTACCTGCAGCGGCGTTGCATTGACCAGTTCCAGGAAGCCGCGCAGGCCACCACCGGCGCGCTGGTTGCCGTGAAGTTCATTCACGATGACGGCCAGCCGAACAACGGCAACGGGTTCGTCCATCAGTCCTCGGTGACGGTCACGCCCGAACCGGCGCCGGCCAGGGCCGCTGGCCCGATCCCGAGCACCCCGCCGGCCCGGCCGACCGTCTCGCTGCCGACCGAACCGCTCTATCCGGATGACCCCACCTACGACCAGATGGTGCTGTGTCCGGATTACTCGTTCGACAACTTCGTCACCGGTCCCAACAGCCGCCTGGCTTACGCCGCAGCGGTGGCGGTGGCCAACCAGCCGGGCACGGCCTACAACCCGCTGTTCATCCACGGCGGCGTCGGGCTGGGCAAGACGCACCTGCTGCAGGCCATCTGCCAGACGATCCTCGAACACAATCCCGATGCGCGGATCTGCTACCTCTCCTGCGACGCATTCATGAACCAGTTCCTCGAATGCGTGCAGAAGGGACTCATGAACGAGTTCCGCCATCGCTACCGGCAGCTCGACGTGCTGATGATCGACGACATCCATTTCCTCGCGCGGCGGGAATCCTCGCAGGAGGAGTTCTTCCACACCTTCAACGCGCTGTACCAGGCCAACAAGCAGATCGTGCTTTCCAGCGATGCGCCGCCGGCGGAGATTCCCGAACTCGAGGAGCGACTGGTCAGCCGCTTCCAATGGGGCCTGGTGACGCACGTCGCCCGGCCGCCGTTCGAGACGCGGGTGGCGATCATCAAGGCGAAGATCAAGCTGCGCGGCCTGATGCTGGGTGATGATGTGATCAGCTACATCGCCACGAAGTACGAGTCGAACGCCCGCGAACTGGAAGGGGCGATCACGACCATCCAGGGCCACGCCGCGCTGCAGAACCGGGCAATCGACATCGGCCTCGCGCAGGAAGCGCTGGGCGACCCGGCGCATGAATCGCGCTCGAGCCAGGTGACGCTGCAGAACATCATCGAGGTGGTGACCGACTTCTACAACGTGCGGCTGAACGACCTTCAATCGAAGCGGCGGCACAAGTCGATCACCGAGCCGCGCCAGGTCTGCATGTGGCTGGCGCGCAAGCGAACGCGATTCAGCCTGCAGGAGATCGGCGGCTACTTCGGCGGGCGGGATCATACGACGGTGATGCATTCGATCAAGACCGTGGAGGCGCGCTGCCAGTCCGATCCGGGGCACGCGCGCCAGATTCAGCAACTCGAACAGCGAATCGACAGTCGACAGGCTTGACGGCCGCCTCTGTTCCTTTGTGCCGGGCGCTCGCTGTACTGCCCGTAAACTGAAAATCCTTTGCGGACCAGACCCGCCGCGGCGGTTGTCGTGCGCCATGCCACCAACCGCGTGTCGGTCGCGATGTGGGCCAGTTGTGGAAAAGTTGACAGCGACGGACATTTGCCGCGGGCTTCTCGCTCGCGGGCGACGCTTCCCTGCTGCCGATTCCGACAGGTGATCGGTGTCTCCGACAGCCTGCCCGGATGACGCAACATGACTCCGACATGTTGTGCGCTCTGAGATCATGTACGTAAAGCGTTTCTTTTAAGTTTCTTACGAACCATGCGGTGGCGCGAGTCCACGAAGCGCCAGGGATTACTACTGAGAAGAGGGAATACTTTCTTTTCTATTCAGAACCGGAATGTCGAAGATGCTGTCGGGGGTCTTTTGGAGAACTGTCGGCATGTCTGGACCGGGCTGGCAATGTGGACAAAAAGTCGTTCCACGCGCGGCCACGAGCAATCGCTGGAGCGTCCTGCCACACCGCACGCAGGGCTCGCCAGCCCGCCCGTAGACGCGATGGCGCTGCTGGTAGGCTCCGGGCCGGCCGTCCGCGCGGCGGTGGTCTCGCAGCGTTGAGCCGCCTTGGGCGATGGCCCGGCGCAGAAGCAGCCGCATGCGACGGACGAGGCGGCGGCAATCCTCGCCGGTAAGTGAGCACGCCTGCGTCAACGGGTGGAGACTCGCATCAAAGAGCAGCTCGTCCACGTAGATATTGCCCAGGCCGGCAAGCACAGCCTGGTCGAGCATGGCCGCCTTGAGCGCGCGCCGCGTGCGCGAAAGGGCTCGGCGCAGCGCCGTCGGCGTGATGGTCAGTGCATCCGGTCCCAGGCGCGACCAGCGCTCATCGACCAGCGCGGCGGCGGAAGGGAAAGTCCAAATCCCGCCGAATCGCCTCGGGTCCCGGAAAGTCAGGCAGTGGCCGCCTGCAAATCGCCAGGTGATGTGGCAGTGCGGGATGGTAAGCGGCTTGCCGTGAAACTGGAGTGTGCCGGACATCCCCAGGTGGATGCACAGGCAACGCTCGCGCCGCCGCGCATCGCGGGCGACAATGGCCAGTTGCTTGCCGTGGCGAAGCAGACCGGTGACAGTCGATCGCGCGAGCAGGGCCGCCGGCCGGGTGTCGCCGGCGATGACATCCGCGCGGCTCACCACCACGCGCTGCACCGTCGACTGGCGGAGCACCGGCTGCAAGGCAAGTCTCAGGGATTCGACCTCGGGCAGTTCAGGCATAGGGGCTTAGCTCTGGGAGAGAAGAATAGACGTTTCTGGTTCGTGAGAGGGGGTTGGTGGTGCAGACGGCACGTTCATTGAACAAAAGGCGGGAAAAACCGATCAAAAGTGCACGGTTTTTGGGCTGGTTTCCGCTCGTTCCCGTTCGTTTTGTCTCAGATGAGAGACGTTTCGGGGTGGATTGGGATCAAAAGGGCCGGCCCGGCAAGCCGCGTTCCGAGTGGCCAGGGGCGGCCGCGGGCAAGCCACGTGGGAGAATCGGATACGTCAGCATACAACCCCGCGCGGCGCCTCCGGGCCGCCGACCGGCGTCATACCTGTCTGGCCACCGATGACCACCCACGCGCCGGCCGTGCCACTCAAGAGGCGGCTTGGGCGCGATCCGCGGCCATTGTCGGTAAGCAGTGCCTGGCATGACGGTGGAACGACGGTGGTGAGAGGTGACAAGTGACGGGGCTTGGGGTGCGAGGGCATTATAGCTTTCTGTTAGGGTATGTCAAGGGCTGGTGTTGTTGTTCGGGGCAGAATCTTCTTCGACGACGGTGACGATGCCTTCGAGCGTGATCAGCTTGTGCCAGGTGCTGACGGGCAAGCGAATGGGCTGTCCGCTCGGGCTGAGGAAGATGACCGAACTGGGCGGATCAAGGATGAGCAGGATAGTGATGGTGATCCGATGTTTGCCGGGCCGAACACCGCGCCGGCCAGTCGGGGTCAGCAGGCTTGTCTGCAGGCGCTGTCCGTCGATCAGCCAGTACGCGTCACCCATCCGGTAAATGGCCCTGGTGTGATCGCCCAATTCCCAACGGGTGATACAGGCCGCCAGGAGGGGTGGTTCGGGCGCGAGTTGGTCATCCTGCCGCCAGTGGAAACACACGTCGCAGGATTCACGCCGGTTGCCCCCGGAGCCCTGATCGAGACGGATGGTTAGCGATTCGGTCAGATACCGGTCGACGATGGCCGGGTCCGCTCTGCCGCGCCGGATGTATTGGGCCATCCAGCGTTCGGCCAGGTGCGGATCCGCGAGGCCGAGGTAGCGACGCTCAAGGATGCGGGTGGCCAGCTGATCGCACGCGGCGGGTGAGAGCGATCTTGTGTTCAGTTCGTCCCACGCGCCGGGCAGTGCATACTCGGAGCAAGTGACCTGGGCGATCAACACATCGGTGGGCAGAAGGTGGATGAGTTGGTCGTATGCCTTGGAGGTGGGGATTGCGCAGATGGCAACCGTGAGAAGCGCCGCGACGGCGATGGGCTTGCGGATGTGCTTGCGTCCGAAGGTGGTGTCGACCGGTTCTTGCCAGCGATGGCCACACTCCGGGCAGTTGCGCGCACGCGGGCCGTCGGGCGCGACCTGGTAGCGGCACTTGGCGCAGAACTCCTTATGGCTGCCGCCAGATCGCCCTCCAACGATGCGGCGTCGGTCTTGACGGCCGGGGCCGCGAGGCACATGATCGCAACAAAGGCCGCGGAAGCGATCGACCGAAGCGCAATGCCGCGTCGAACCATCCGGTTCCAACTGCTGAGGCGATCCCGGAAGGGCGACAGCGCCGGCGCCGGACCGGCCGTTGCATCTGTTTCACTGTTCATCCGCAATCCCGGCCATGAGACCCCGTAGACCTTCACCGGCGCGAGCACATGGCCGCCGTGACAATCTGCCGCGCCGGCGCTTGCTCGAAAGATCATCCCATCTGATCATCAACAACAGGCGAATACTCAAGCTCCTTTCAGTTCCGCGCCTTTCTGGCGAAGGTTCTGCAGTTGTGATTGTAATCCTGACCCTCATCCAATAGAACCAAGGTGTGGGGTGGTTGTCCGTTCGAGGGGTTTTCAGCGCGCAACTGAGAGAGCGAGGGGCGGTTGGCATCGGGGCATTTTGGTGCCGGCCGGTTGTTCTGCCATGGGGTCGTACCACGGCATTGCTTGTTTCGCGCGGTTGTCGCGCGTTGGCTCTCTCTACGCGTCTGAATAGGAGGACTGGACATGTCAGACAGCGAAAGGCTCAGGGGCGGATTCAGGTTGCGTCGGTGGTTCATGGTGTTTGCGGGGGTGTTGGGAATGTCGGTTGCCACGTTGGCATGGGGCGGTCTCGGCACGGTGACCTCGGTGGACCCTTTCCTGGGGGCGCCGATTCTCTACGACAGCGGCTCATTCGGCACGGCGACGCTGGATGCCACAACGAACGGCGGCATCGGGATCAGCGCGATCGAGGTGTTGGGACCGGGTGCGGTATATGTGACGCTGGATGACGGGGTCAACGGGTTCGCCGCGTTTCCCGGCCCCGTCTCGCCGTACGGCGATTCATCATCGTTCATCGACATCCACATGTCGTCGGGTCCGGGCACGGCCGTCTCGGTCAGCGGTCCGGTGCCGTTCAACGTGAATTCGCGCGGCTACGAGATGACACTCAATCCGACATCGGGGTTGCTCGGCATCGCCGGCGCGGATCTGACCGGTCCGGCGCCCGCGCCGGGCATCTTCGAGTTCAGCCCGGCGGCCCCGGCCGCACCGGTGCTCTACGCGTCCATGACCGCACAGGCCACCACGTCGGGCCTGACATATGATCCGGTGGCGGGCGCGGCATTGCTGACGACCGATGGCCTGGCGTCTTTCGCTTCGCCGCCGGTCGGGAGCGGCTTCTACAGCGTGCCGGCCGGCGGCCCGGAGATTCCCGTCGCCCTGGCCGGTCCGCCGCCCGTCGGTTCCGGCGGCTTCGCGGATGATCACGTGATCACGCTCGACGGCCGCACGATCGTGGTGAACGACGGCACGCACGACCTGCATGATGTCACCGGTGGTCCCGGCGCGACGGCGTTGCTGGTCGACCTGGATACGATCGCCGCGGTGGTGCCTGTGCTTTCAGGCGGCGGCGTGCGTGCGGATGTGAGCCCGATCGACGGCGACATCTTCGTGGGTTGGGGGTTCGGCGGTCCCGGCGGTCCGGGCGGCTCCAATCTGCTGCGTGTGGATGAGTTCGGCGCCGGGGCGTCGGTGGCGCTGACCGGGTTGGAAAACGTTCGCGACATCGCGTTCGGCCCGTCGACACTCGCCGCCGGTCCGGGGACGACCGGTGTCAGCCTCTACCTGACCGAATACGAGGGCGGCACGGGCATCACGCCTTTCTCGAACATCTGGGAAGTGCCGGTGCTGGTGCCGGAGCCGGCATCGGCGGCGTTGCTTGTGGCCGGTGGCTTGCTTCTGCGTCGCCGGCGCTGACCGATCGAGTCGCACAACGGATCAGTTCCGCGCCCCGCGCCCGCCGCGGGGCGCTTTCCTTTGTGGTGCGGTTACCCGCGCGGCTTGCCGGTGATCGCGTCTTTCAGGGCGTAGAGCCATCGCGGGTAGATGCGCCTGCCGCCCATGGGGTGCGCGGCGAGTTGGTCGGGGAAGAGTTCGCGGACGATGTCGCGGGCTTTGACGAGGCCGTCGATCTGGCGTTGCCAGTAGCGGTTTTCGAGTACGCGGAGTGACTCGTGGGCGAAGTGTTCGTCGAGTTTGGCGACGAGTTGCGGTTCCAGCCGCGCGGCGTTGGCGCGGTACCACTCGACGCGGGAGCGGATCGAGTAGATCGGGTGCCAGGGGTTCTTCGTCTGCTGGTTGGCGTGGGTGCGCTTGGCCAGGGCCAGCTCATCGAGCATGCACAGGCGGCCGCGCAGGCGCAGCTCGGCGATGAAGAGCATGTCCTCGCTGTGCTGGACGGATTCCTCGAAGCGCAGGGGCTCAGCGCCCTTGAGGGCTTCGGCGCGGACGATCATGGTGGAGATGGAAACCCAGTGGTAGGTCAGCAGGTCCTCGAGCGTGGGGTCGTCCTTCGAAAGCTCGGTTTCCTCGCGATCGAGGTCGTCGATCTCGTCGCGGAAGTTGAAGATGCGGCAGTGGACGCACACGGCGTCGGGGTGCTGCTGGAGCAGGGCGAGTTGCCGGGCGGTCTTGTCGGGCATCCAGATGTCGTCGGCGTCGAGGAAGGCGATGAAGGGGGAGGTGGCGCGTTGGATGCCGACGTTGCGGGCGCGTGATTCGCCGGCGTTGGCCTGCTGGATCAGTTGGATGGGCGAGTCGGGTTGTTGGGCGTATTGCCGGATGATGGCCGCGCTGCCGTCGGTGGAACCGTCATCGATCACCAGCACCTCGGCCGGCCGAAGCGTTTGCGCAAGGACGGAGTCGAGCGTAGCCGCGATGTAGCGCTCGGCGTTGTAGCAGGGGATGATGACGGACAGGTCAGGCATGGGGGATCCTGGTAGAGAGCGACGGAGGGAGGAGAAGGCACGAAGGCACGGAGGCACGGAGGCACGAAGCGGAGGTAGAGAGTGGCGTAGCGACGTAGCGACGAAGCGACGGAGGGGGGAGAAGGCACGAAGGCACGGAGGCACGGAGGCACGGAGGCACGGAGGCACGAAGCGGAGGCGGGGAGTGGCGTTAGCGCGGGGTGGGGCATGGGGGTGGTTCTTCCTCTACTGCGTCCGCTGTTCCGTGGCGTTTGTGGCGATTCTCTGCCGGACGCCGTCCATGTAGCCGGCCCATTGTCGGTGCGCGGCCTGGAGTTTGAACTGCCGCTTCGGTTCGGCGAAGAGACTACCCAGGAAGGCGCGCAGCCAGAGGGTGAATCGCCGCCGCCACATCCAGCGCGGCGCGCCCCACAGGAGCGGGCTGGCATGCTGCTTGCGCTCGCGCAGGCCGTGGGTCAGCCACGTGCGGTAGACGCGGTCGAGCACCCACTGCGTCGAGCAACGATCGGCCGGCACGTAGTGCCACACCGTCGCATCGGCGACATAGGCATGGCGGCAGCCGTCCCGGGCCAGGCGGTCCTGGAGGTCGTCCTCTTCACCGATCGGGTTGCCCTGTGCGCCGGTGCCCAATTCCTGCCGGAAGCCGCCGACGGCCTGGATGCGGCCGACAAACGCGGCGTAGTTCGCGCCGAGGAAGTGGGCGTTCTTGCGGCAGGGATCGCGCGGATCGTCGGGCGTCCAGCCGGTGACGGACGCGGGCAGGTACGGCCGCAACCAGTCCTCGGGGGATGCCTCGAGATCCACCAGCAACGGCCCGCCGAAGACCGCATGCTCGCCGAAGGAATGAGCGGCGTCGGCGTAGCTGGTGAGGAACCTCTGGTTCACGCGCACATCGTCATCGGTGAAGATGACCAGGCCGCCTGGGATCTGGTTGATGATGTGCTGCAGGGCCGCGGCCTTGCCCGGCTCGGGCAGATGCACGTACCGCAGCGGCAGGCCGTTGTATGCGTCGGGGCGTTCGCACAGTTGGCGTGGGCCGGCATCGGAGCCGTTCTCGACCACCCACACCGTCCGCAATTCGCGCGGCCGGTCGCACTGCGCCAGGCTCTCGAGCGTGCGCTTGAGCAGCGTCGCCCGGCCGTGCGTGGCGATGACCACGTGCAGCGCCAGTGAGGGAGCGGTCACGATGCAGCTCCTTCGCGCGTGACGGCGGGCCGGTCCACGAAGAGTTGGCACCAGCGGGCGAGCGTGAGCATGTGCCAGAAGAGTTCGGTCCTGCCGTAGGTCAACGGTTGATCGTCGAGCCAGCGTTTCACGTCGCCTAGCGTAGCAAGTGAGCCGAGCGCGGGCTGGGCGGATTCGATGATCGCCAGCAGTTCGTTTCGCAGTGCGGCGAGCGTCCGGTTCTGGAAGTCCGGTTTGGGCGCGGGACGCAGCCTGTCATAGATGCGGTAGGCGATGCGGACGGGCCGGATACTTGCCACGCGCCGCCGCCGCGCAGCGTAGGCCAGTTCGGGCGCGGTGGGCACGTTGCGCAAAGCCGGCCAGGCGGACTCGATCAGGGCGCGGATCAGGCGGTCCTCGGTCTGTTCCTCGGGCGCGGCGGACATGCCGCGCAGCGTCCAGCAGGGCATCTGCAGCGGATCGACGACCCACGTCCATCCGGCGTTTCGCCGCGCGGTCGCCCAACGGCGCATCTTCTGGTTGACGTAGTACCAGCTCGTGGTCTGGAAGGCATCGAGGCCGGCATCGCGGGCTTCCTGGAGGTAGCAGCGTATGCGCTGATCGATGGCGGCGAGGTCTTCTTCATGCGGCCAGAGTCCGGCGGCGTTGCCGATGGCCTTGTTGAGCACCGTGGTGAAGTCACCGGCCGCGACCTTCTGGAATGCCTTCTCGTAGCCGAAGTAGTAACCCCGACCGTACTCGCCGCCGAGGCCCTCAATGGGCAGGTACCCCTCGTCACGGATGAAAGCCAGGTCATACCGACCCGCGTGATATTTGAGCGACATCTGGCCGTCGCTGAGCCACAGGCCGGTGTCGATGTGTTGCTCGAACTGTTCGAGCGTCGGCACGTCGCCGGGCATGGCGTGGTAGGGGCAGTCGGTGGCGCGGGCGACGCGTCGTGCGGCGGGTACTTCCTCGTTCGGTGCGCCGTGCGTGACGCAGAGCGGTCGGTGGCCGTGGTGACGCAGGAGCGCGCTGACGGCGCGGCTGTCCATGCCGCCGGACAGGTGGAGCCGCGATTCGTCGTCTGCTTCGCCCAGCGCCGCGGCGAGGGGAGCCATCTGTCGGGTGATCCGTTCGCAGGCCGCGTCAGTGGGCAGTCGGTGGCTGAAGTAGTTGCGCGGCAGTTGCATGTACGGATGGCGGTGGATGTTGTCGCCGTCGATTTCGATGATCGTCGCGGGTGACTCGACCTCGACACCCTTGATCAGCGTCTGGTGGTCGAGGCAGTGGGAGACGATCGCGAACTGCCGCGCGGCCGCGCTGTTCAGGCGGATCGGCAAGCCGGCGAGCATCGCGGCGACGGCGGCCTTGTTGCTCCAGACGGTGACACCGTCATGCGTTGCGCGGTTCAGCGGCACCTCGCCGAGGTAGTTCGTGGCGAGGCGCACGACGCCGTCGGGCCTGACCAGCGCCGGTGCGAAGTAGCCGCCGCAGTGGGCCAGTGCGCCTGCGTCGTTATCGGCCGCGAGGAAGCCGGCCAGATCATCGGGTGTAAGCATGCGGCTGTCGGCATCGGGCGGGCAGTACAGCAGCGGCAGGCCGGCGGCGGCCAGCAGGCCGCGCGGGGTCTGACGCCAGTGGGCGTAGCCGAGCTTGGGCGATGGCCAATGGAGGAGGATGACGGTGACGGCCTGCGCCTGGTGCGTGTGTAACTGTGCGGACGCGCCCATGATGGGGTCGAAGACGCGGCCGAGCTCGGCGGCGATGTCGCCGGCATCGCGTACGGCGGCGCCGCCAGGCATGGATGATGGATGATGGATGACGGCGAGCAGTTCCAAGCGGGATGAACCCCTGTCGGCGCGGACACGTAAGTGCGGCGATACGATGATAGTATCGACCGACGGGGCGAGTGTGTGTATGTCCAGCGGACGCGGGATCGCGCCGATAAACGGTGCGGACGGGTGTGTTCGCCACTGGGATTGAGCGACCGATGTCGATGGCCGATAAGCCGGAACGCAGTGACGCCGCCGCGGCCGGGCCGCGCGTGAGCGTGGTCATGCCGTGCTACAACGGCATGCCCTACGTGCGCGAAGCGCTGGACAGCGCGATGGCCCAGACACACCGGCCGCACGAGATCATCGTGGTGGACGACGGGTCCACGGACGAGAGCGCCGCCTTCGTCACGGACTACGCGGCAGCGCGCGGGCACGAACTGGCGGGGGGCATCAAGCTGATTCAGCAGGCGAATGCCGGGGAGCCGGCGGCGCGGAATGCGGGTATCGGCGCGTCGTGCGGGCAGTGGGTCGCGGCCCTGGACAGCGACGACTGGTGGGAGCCGCAGAAGCTGGCGAAGCAGCTCGCCGCGGCCGGGGAAGCGGGTGAGGATTGCGTGCTGGTGCACACCGGCGTGCTGGGCCACCTGCCGGACGGCCGCGTGAATGAAGGGCCGTTGGATGCGGCGGCGCGTCGTACGGGCGGGGGGGCGAAGCTGATTGAAGCGCTGATGGGCGAAGGCAGCATCGGGCACCCCTCGATTCTCGTGCGGCGATCGGCGCTGGATGCCATCGGCGGCTACGACGAGTCGTTCAAGCAGGCGTGCGACATCGATCTGTACTTTCGCCTCGCGGCGGTGGGCACGTTCGTGATCGTCCCGGACCGGCTGCTGCACTACCGCTACCACGACAAGCAGATGTCGGAAGCGAAGGTGGTGCAGATGCGCTACCACTTCATGGCGGTGCGCCATTGCCTGGCGGCGAATCCGGAAATCGCGCGGCGGATCGGGCCCGAGCGGGTGAACGAGCTGCTGAGCGGACTGGTGGGCAAGAAGCTCGAAAGCTATTACTGGCGGCGTCGCCTGAACGAATTCCGCGAGCTGCTGGGCTTCGCCCACGAGCAGGGGCTCGACAGTGAAGCCATCAGGCAATGGCGCAAGCGCGCGGCCTGGCCGAACTGGTTGATCCGGCTGAAAGACAGGATCAGCAGAGCAGCACAGCAGCAGCACAGCAAAGCAGTAAGGCAGTGAAGCAGCGCGCGCTTCGGGGGAGAAAAGTGAGTAGCAGACAGGTGAACAGGAGAACAGACCGATCCCGGCGCTTGTGCTTCGTGCCTCTGCCTTCTCCTTCGTCGCTTCGTCGCTCCGTCGCTTCGTCGCTTCCCGAGACCCACCATGGCTGACGCGGATCTCGACATCACGGTCGCCATCTGCACCTACCGTCGTACGGAGGTGCTGCGCGACGCGCTGGAGTCGTTGGCCGCGGCGGATGGGCCGGGCGGTGGGGAGCGCTGGGAAGTGCTGGTGGTGGACAACGCGTGCGACCCGGACGTGGAAGCGATCGTGATGTCGTTCGACGGGCGGCTGCCGATCCGGTACGCGAAGGAGCAGCGCACCGGCATCGCCAAGGCGCGGAACCGCGCGGTCGAAGAAGCGCGCGGGCGGGTGGTGTTGTTCGCGGATGATGATGTGACCTTCGATCGCCGGTGGCTCGCGCGGATGAGCGCGGCGATCCGCGAGCACAGCGAGTGCCGGTTCTGGGGCGGGCGTATCGTGCCGAAGTGGGATTGCCCGCAGCCGACGTGGTTCGACATGGAGCGTTGCCCGATGCTTGGCGACAGCATCGTACGGTACGACCTGGGCGAGCAGCCGCGGGCGTGGGTCGGCGGGAAGGACCCGCCGTTCTACAGTTGCAGCCTGGCGATCGATCGAGCGACCATCCGCGAGATGGGGATGTTCGATGAATCGATGGGGCACGTGGGCAAACGTCGGGGCACGGGCGAAGACAGTTGGATGGTGATGAGCATCGCCGGCGCCGGCGGCAAGGGCTGGTACGCAGGTGATGCGGTGCTGGAGCATCCGGTGCCGGCCGACCGGGTGAGCAAGGGTTACGCGCGGCGGTTCGCCTGGCGGCAGGGGCGGATCAGCGTGGAGATGCAACGACGGCTTGAGGCGGGGGAAGGGCAGACGTACGGCAGGACGCCGCGCTGGTGGTACCGGGTGGCGCTGGGTCAGATGATGCGCGGGATGGGCGTGCTGGTTGGCGGCATCGCGCGGCTGGACAGCGCGCGCGCCTTCGCCGGTCAGATGCAGGCGATTTTCAACCTGTCGAAGCTGGTGCACGCGATGCGCCGCAGTGGAGGGGCGTGAGCGATGGGCGCGAGCGCCTTCGACATCGCGGTGATCACGCCGACGCACAACCGCGCGGCGTTAATCGGTGATGCGCTGGACAGTGTGCTGGCGCAGACGTTTGGCGGCCGCGTCGAGGTGGCGGTGATCGATGATGGGTCGACCGATGACACGCCGTCGGTCATGCGGCGATATCTCGACGAACACGGCCGCGGCGACGGGAAGGTGCAGATCAGCTACCAGCGGCTGGAGAAAGCCGGCGTGGTGACGGCGCGGAACACCGCGATTGCCGCGACGACCGCGCCGCTCGTGGCGTTTCTTGATTCGGACGACTACTGGCATCCGGACAAGCTGAAGCTGCAGGTCGAGTCGATGCGGGATGAAGCGGTGGTGCTGAGCCACACGTCGTTCCGTTACGTGGATGAGCAGGGGCGGATGAAGGATGACGGTCCCCAGCGGCTGGACAATCCCTGCGTCGGGCGGTGCATGGACGTGCTGATGAATGAGTTCCTGGTGGTCTTTTCGAGCGCGATGGTGCGTCGATCGACGATCGAGGAAGCGGCGCGGGCCGAGGAGCATGGGCTGCCGTTCGATCCGCGCTGGACAAATTCGCAGGACTACGATCTGGTGCTGCGTTGTGCGCGGCTGGGGACGTTTGCTTACGTGCCGGAGCCGCTGACGCTGTACCGGCTGCACGGGGCACACGGGGCGATGGGGAATCTGCCGCGTGCGTATGGTTTCCATTCGCGGGTGCAGATCGACTTCACGAAGCGCTGGGGGCATGAGATCGGGATCGACGAGACCGAAGCGCGTCGGCGGGCGTCGGCTTTCGTGCGCGGCCGGGCGGAAGCGGCGTTCTGGCGAAGAGACTTCGACACGATCAGGCAGTTGTGCGATCTGGGCATCGAGATCGGACACGAACCGGCGTGGTATGAGCGGATGCGAAGCAAGGCGTCGGGGCCGGTGTGGATGTACAGGCTGAAAGACAGGCTGGATCGATTGCGAAAAAAGGAGTAGGCGCGCGGGATGCGTGCCACTGGCGGCTTTCCCGCAAGTGGGGATGCAGCATGGTGAACGAAGACACTGGCGGACAAGCCGCCAGTGGCACCGGATAAGGAGTTCGGCGTTTGGCGGCAGAGGCGGCGACAACATCAGGTCCGAAGCGGGTGCTGTACCTGGCGCGGGCGCCGTTCGTGAGCGGTGCGGAGCGGGCGTTGATGACGATGCTGCGCGGGCTGGATCGCGGCCGCGTGGAGCCGATGGTGGTGCTGGGCAACGAGACGCCGTTGGTGGGGCAGGTCGAGGGGCTGGGGATTCCCGTGCAGATCATTCGCCTGGGCAAGCGCACGCCGGGAGAGATGCTGTGGTGGCGGCGTTCGGTGAAGCGCATCAAACGACTGTTGCGGACATTCAGACCGGTGTTGATGCATGCCAACGATGTGCCCAGCAGCCAGGCGATGAGTTACATCGGCGGCAAGGAGGGTGTGCCGCGCGTGGCGCATGTGCGTTGGACGATCTCGTCCGACGACGCGGCGTGGTGGCTGGCGCGCGGGGTGGAGCACGTGATCTGCATCAGCCAGTACATTCGCGACGAACTGGGGGTTGTCTCGGGCACGCCGCTGGCCAGGGCGCAGATCGAGGTGAAGCACGATGCGATCGACTGGCCGGCGGGCGCGGCGGATGAGCCACCGGCGCGGCGGCAACGACAGGACGGGCCGGCGCGGCTGGGGTTCGCGGGGCAGTTGATCGAAAGCAAGGGGCTCGATCTGGTAATCGAAGCGATGGGCAAATTGCCGGCGGACAGGCGGCCGTTGCTGACCGTGGCGGGGGAAGACAAGCAGACGGGTGGTGCGTACAAGAATTCGTTGCAGCGTCTCGCGGCGTCGCGGGGCGTGGAGGAGCGGATCCGGTGGCTGGGCTTCGTGGATGACGTGGCCGCGCTGTATGAGCAGATCGACGCGGTGGTCTGCCCGTCTCGCGAGGAGCCGCTCGGGCTGGTGCCGATGGAAGCCGCGCAATTCGCGCTGCCGACACTGGCGAACAACGTTGGCGGGTTCAGAGAGACGATTGAAGAGGGGCGCAGTGGTGTGCTCGTTGAGCCGACGGTCAGCGGCTGGGTTCGGGCGTTGGAGCGGATGGAACAGTTGGATCTGGTCGCCATGGGCCGCGCGGCGTGGTCGCGGGCGCGTGAGCGGCATGCGCCGGATGCGTATGGGCGGTGGTTGATGGCGTTGTATGAGCGATGGGCGGAGCCGCGGGTCAGGCCTTCGGCCTGATGGCGGGCGGGACGCCCACCCCACCGGAAGCGCCGCCCCACCGGAAGTAGCGTGACATGACAAGCCGAGCGATCGACATTCTGCTGAGCCAGAAGTTTCTGCCGGAGCACGGCGGCTCGATCCGGTGGATGTACGAGGTGTATCGTCGCTGGCCGACGGTGGTGGACGTGATCACGCATGATTACTACAACCACCCGCCGCGCACGCCGGAGATGCCGGACGATCCGGTCGCGCGGCCGGCGGGCGGCGGCGATCACGTGACCGATCCGCAATTGCGGATGGACCGTCGCGACATCTTCATCAACGATTGGGGGCTCGAGCGCCCGGGCCGCGTGCTGCGGTATGGGCGGATGACCAGGGCGGTGTGGGAGCGTCTGCGCAACAAGGGCAACCGGGACGCGATCATCCGCGTGCACTGCACGCACGCCGTGCCGGAGGCGGCCAGCCTGCTGCCGTTGAAGATGATCCACGGCAAGCGTCTGCGCGTCATCTCCTACGCGCACGGTGAAGAGATCAACGCCTGCTGCTCGAGCCGGCAGCTCGGGATGATCATGGGCCAGGCGCATCGCGTGGTGGACCTGATGCTGTGCAACAGCAGTTACACGCAACAGGTGGCGGCGAAACACATCGCCCCCGCGCGGCTGCGCGTGATCAACCCGGGAGTGCACGTCACGGAGTTCGACGATGCGATCGAGCTTGGTCGGCAGTGGCGGCAGCGCGAAGGGCTGGAAGACCGGCTGATCGTGCTGACGGTGGGACGTCTGGATCCGCGCAAGAACCAGGCGGCGGTGATCGAGGCGATCGCGAAGCTGGCCTCGGCGCATCCGAACGTGATGTACGTGGTGGCGGGCGAAGGGCGTGAGCGGCCGGGGCTGGAGCGGCTTGCGGAGGAGCGGGGCATCGCTGATCGCGTGCGGTTCGTGGGGTCGGTGGACGGTGCGACCAAGCGTGCGCTCTTCGGTGGATGTGATCTGTTCGTGATGCCGGCGATCCAGGACGGTCCCGACGTGGAGGGGTTCGGGATGGTCTTCCTGGAAGCCGGGGCGTGCGGGAAGGCGGTGATCGCCGGTTGCGTGGGCGGGCAGCCGGACGCGGTGGCCGATGGCGAGACGGGGCTGGTGGTGGACGGTACGGACCACGCGGCGTTGACGGTGGCGATGGAGCGGTTGTTGTCCGATAAGGCCGGCCGCGAAGCGATGGGCGGGGCGGGGCGTCAGCGTGCGTTGGGGTTTGACTGGCCCCGGGTCGTTCAGCGTACGATTGGATTGGTCGAAGAACTGGAAGGCGGCGCCGCCCGTAAAGGGTTGTGGCCGCGTTATCGGCCTGCGGTGTGATCGGGCGAGCCGACGGCGGGGTGCGGGGCCGCGCACGGCTCGCGGCGTGAGGACGGGATGGGATACCTATTTGTCAATGTGCTTTGGCTTGCGGGCACCGGCGCAGGCTGGCTGGCGCCGTTCTTCGGGCTGATGGTGTACTACGCGTTCGCGATTCTGCGGCCGCTTGATCTGTGGTTCTGGAATCGCGGGTCGTGGTTCACGGAGCGGTTGAGTCTCTACGTGGCAGTGTCGACACTCGTGGGCTGGGCCATCGCATCCTTCGGCGACTGGTCGGACTTCAAGCACGTACGCGTGCCGATGTACGGCCTGCTGGTCTACCTCTTGTGCGGCATCCTCGGCACGGCCCTCTTCGCGGTCAACAAGCAGGTGGCGTGGAACGCGCTCGAGCTTCAGCTCAAGATCGGCCTGATGGCGTTCGTCACCGTCAGCCTGGTGCGTTCGCCCAAGCACATTCGGGCCTTCGCCTGGGTGCTGCTGCTGACGCTGGGTTACCTTGCGTACAACTTCAACATGGAGTATCTGAAATCCCCGGGCTACGCATGGGTTCTGACCGAGCGTGGCTTCGGCGGCGTGGACAACAACGGCGTGGCGATGATCATGGTATGCGGCGTGCCGCTGGCGTTTTTCATGGCGATCGATGCGCTGCGGTACAAGGGGCTGCGTCGGTGGGGGACCATCGGCCTATGCATGTTCATCAGCATGGCGCTGATCCACGTGATCCTGTTCTCTTATTCACGCGGCGGGCAATTGGGGCTGGCGCTGGTGGGGGCGGCGTTGTTCGTCTACGCGCTGGTGTTCCTGCCGCACAAGTTTGTTACGATCGGACTGGGCGTGGTGATGCTGGCGGGGACGATCCGACTGGCGGGGGCGGAAGTGACCGAGGAGTTCTGGTCGATTTTCGCCGACCCCGAAGCGCGTGATGCCTCGGCCGCGAGTCGCTTCGACACCTGGGCCGGCGGGTTCCAGGCGATCATGGAGAACCCCCAGGGGCTCGGGCCGCGCAACTTCAACCTGGTCAGCCACCAGTACGGCCTGCCGTTCAACAAGAGCATCCACAACCTGTTCCTGCAGGTGGGCGCCGACTACGGGATCGTGGGCATGTTGGGATTGATGACGTTCTACATCGGCTCGATGTGGATCTCCTTCCGGACGGCCATCAGCGGCACCGCGCGGCAGTTGGGCTGGGCGTCGAACATCGGGTACATGGTCAGCCTGTCGCTGATGGGGCTGCTGGTCTGTTCGATCTTCATCGGCATGGAAGCGGTGGAGGTGGGCTACCTGATCGCGCTGCTGGGGCTGTGCATGTCGATGTGCGTTCGCCGGATCGCTGCCGAAGAGTACGCGGGCAGTTCGCGGGTACCGGAACTGGAACAGGTGCCGGATCGCGATCAGGCGTTCGAGCTGATGCCGGGTTACGTGCAGTGATTCGGACGGTCGGGTGCGCGGCCGACGGCGGCGAAATGCCATCTCGTTATGATTCATTCCGTGGCAAACGACACGACGAATGCGCGGCCGGTGATCGGGCATGTACTGCATCGGCTGTACCTTGCCGGGGCGGAGGTGCTGGCGGCGGCGCTGGCCCGATGTTTGAGTGACGAGGGGCTTGATTTCGTCTTCTTCTGTCTCGATGAGGTCGGTCCGCTGGGCCAGTCGCTGGCGGACGAGGGCTTCGAGGTGGTGGATCTGAAGCGCCGGCCGGGCGTGGACCTGCGGGTTTCGCGCGATCTGTCGGCGCACTGCGCGCGGCTGGGGGTCTCGTTGCTTCACTGTCATCAGTACACGCCGTTCTTTTACGGCGCGATGTCGCGCGCATGGCCGACGCGGTTCGGGCCGTGGATCGGTCGGTCGCCGCGCATCCTGTTCACCGAGCACGGCCGGCACTACCCGGATCATCCCCGCCGCAAACGCATGCTGGCCAACCGGCTGTTGCTGCGGGGCGGTGATCGGGTGACGGCGGTGGGGCAATGGGTCAAGCAGGCGCTGGTGGACAACGAGGGGATCGCCGCGGATCGAATCGAGGTGATCCACAACGGCATCGACCCGTCGCAGTTCCAGCCGTCGGACGCGGCCACGCGGGCGGCGGTGCGCGCGGAACTGGGCGTGAACGCCGATCAGCCTGTGATCATGCAGGTGGCCCGGTTCCATCCCGTGAAGGACCACGCGACCGCGATTCGGGCGCTGGCGGAGGTGGTGAAAGCCCGGCCGGACGCGCTGCTGGTGCTGGTCGGGGATGGTGAAGAACGTCCAGCCATCGAGCGACTGGCCGGCGATCTCGGCATGACCGGCCATCTGCGGCTGCTGGGGGTGCGGGATGACGTATCGCGGCTGATCGCGGGCGCGGATGTCTTCCTTCTGTCCAGCCTGAGCGAAGGCATCTCGGTGACGTTGCTGGAAGCGATGGGGGCGGGACTGCCGATCGTGGCGACGGACGTGGGCGGCAACGGTGAAGTGGTGTCCGACGGTGAGACGGGGCTGCTGTCGCCGCGTGGTGACGCGGCGGGGCTGGCGCGGAACTTGATCAGACTGATCGATGATCAGCCGCTGCGCGATCGGATGGGCCGGGCCGGGCGCGATCGCCTGCTACGTGTCTTCACGGAGCAGCGAATGCACGACGGCTATGCGTCCCTGTATCGCGACATGCTTGCGTAGTACGAGCGCCGTCAAGAAATACCCAAAATACTCACCCAACTGGGGGAGCCATGGTGGGCGGGGCTTGGCGCTCGCAAGATGGCTGCGGGTATCGGCCGATACGAGTATTGTGTCGTGAAGATGTCTGACCGCATTGCCTGCCATGGAATCACGGAATGAACTTCAGTAGTCGACAATTGACGGGGAAGGCTCTGACATGGTCGGTGGCGCTGCTTCTGCTGCCGTTGGCGTCGGCGCAGGCGACGCTGCAGACGGAGATCGACGCGCTCATTCGCGGTCAGAACCTGCGTGAGACGCGGGTGGCGATCTGCGTGGTCGATCTGAAGCCGCAGGGCGCGGAGACGATCGTCAGCCACAACGCCGACGAGGCGATGATCCCGGCCAGCAACATGAAGCTCGTGACGAGCGCGGTGGCCCTGTGGACGATGGGCCCGCACTTCCGGTTCCAGACGACATTGAGACTGCTGCCTGACACCGCGGGCGAGGGGCAGGGCGATCTGCTGGTGCACGGCGATGGCGACCCGGCGTTCTTTGATCGGGAACTGCTTGCCCTGAACAACTATGAACCGGAAGAGGTGCTCCAGCGCTGGGTGGCGGCGGTGGTCAAGACGGGGACAAAGCAGATCGGTCGGCTGATCATCGATGATCGGACCTTTGATGATGAGTTTGTGCATCCCAGTTGGCCGCGCGATCAGCTCAATCGCGGGTACTGCGCCCAGGTCGCCGGGCTGAATTTCCACAGCAACGTGTTTCACGTGCTGCCCAAGCCGACGCACACGGGGCACGTGCCGATCGTGTCGGTACGGCCGGACGCGCCTTTCGTGGCGAAGGTCAACCGCGCGAAGACGGGCACGGACGACACGTTCTGGATCAGCCGCGTTGACGGCACGAACCAACTGACCTTCCACGGGCAGGTGAAGAACACGCGGCATGAACCGTTCGACGTGACGATGCACGACCCGCCGATGGTTTTCGCGCGCATTTTCAAGGGTGAGTTGGAGAAGGTCGGCATCAAGGTGGGCGAGATCGTGCGTCCCGGGAAGACGGACCGTTTTCCGGAAGGGAAGCTGCTGCAGCGGTACATCACGCCGCTGCCGGTGGTGCTTCGACGTACGAACAAGGAGTCGGAGAACATGTTCGCCGAGGCGCTGTTCAAGCGCGCCGGCCGGCAGTTCACGGGCTCGGCCGGGAGTTGGGACAGCGGACGGGCGGCGGCGCGGGACTTCCTTCGCCGGGTGCACGGCAGCGGGGCGCGGGACATCCGCATGGACGACGGTTCGGGCATGTCGCGCGAGAACCGCGTGACGGCGCGATCCATGGTGACGCTGCTGGCGTTCATGGAGAACGAGAAAGCTTTTCGGCGCGTCTACCGTACAAGCCTGGCGATCGGCGGCGAGGACGGGACACTCGCGCGGCGATACGCCAGGCCGGGCGAGCGCCTGACGGCGACGGTCCATGGCAAGAGCGGTTACATCAACCAGGTGACCACGCTCAGCGGCTATCTCGTGTACGACCTGTCGGGCGACGGCGGCGAGGCGACCGAGAGCGCGGCACCGGCCGAACCTTCGCCGCGTGAGCGCGTGCTGGCCTTCAGCATCCTCTTCAATGACTACAAGCCGCCCGTTTACCATCAGAATCTGAAGGAACTCCAGGACCTGATCCTGCGCCATATCGACGAACGGTACGCCGAGAAGTTGGAGCGACAACAGGTCGCCGGCGCGGCGGAGTAGACGAAGCCACGTTTCATTTCGACGCGGGCGGTCGCGGTGGGGCCCTCAGCGCGCGAAGCGGTTCTTGAGCCGCAGGATCGGACGCTCGAGGACGTAGTAGCTGGTTGCCGCGGCGACGAACGAAAGCACGACGGCCAGGACCATGCTGGGGTAGTGCGCGGCGGTGTCGTCCCGGTGGGTCTGGCCCAGCGCGAGATAGATCGGGAAGTGGTAGAGGTAGAGACCGTAGCTGATGCGGCCGACGAAGCGCAGCGGCGCGCTCTGGAGGTACCGGGCGACGCGCGCGGTCGAACCGTGCAACGATAGGGTGGCGAGAAACACGCCGCCGGCGAGCATGGCGTAGCCGACGAACTTGCTGAACGGGATCCACGTCTTCTCGTGCCACACGCGGCTGAGGAAGATACCGGAGAACAGGCAGATCAGCATCGCGGGGATCAACAGGCGCATGGCGAGCCCTCGTGCTTCCGCAGGTGAGCGGCGCAGTTGGGGCTCGATGAAGGCGAACAGCGCGCCCAGCGCGAGCGAACCGGCGCGGACGGGGGTGGTCACGTAGATGATGCGCCAAGCCTGGAAACTGTGGCCGCCGATCGCAGCGCCGTCGAAGAGGGTGACGACCGCGGCGAAGCCCACGGTGCCCGCGAGCAGGCCGATCACCACCTTCATGGCCCGCGCCCGGGCCAGCAGCATGACGACCCACGGCCAGAGGAGGTAGAAGTGCTCCTCGACCGCCAGCGACCAGCCATGTCCCATGGGATCGCGAGTATCGACGAAGGCCTGGTAGAAGTTGTGGAGGTACAGGCCGCACCAGGCGAGGTACTCGCCCGGCGCCACGATGAGCAGGATGAGCAGCAGCAGGTAGTAGATCGGGAAGATGCGCAGTGTTCGGCGCAGGTAGAAGCCGCCGATGCCGCGCTGTTGCTGCTTGTCGTAGAGCAGGATGCGCGTAATGAGGAAGCCGCTGAGGACGAAGAACAGTTCGACACCGAAGTAGCCGGGTTTCACGATATTCTTCAGCGTGGGGAACAGGGGCAGATGGGACCAGAGCACGAGCAGCACGGCCAGCCCGCGCAGTCCGTCGAGCGCGGGCAGGTGGTCCCGCCGGGGGACGAACGCCTCAGTCTGCGCCGCGGCATCGGCGACCGGTCGTGATGCCGGCCACGCCGCGCTGGAATCAACCGCGCCTTGCGTCATCTCTTCAGGCCTCGATGTCTTTTCGCCATGGGGCAGTGAACTGCCCTGAGGTTGGACCCAGTGACGGGATCGGCGGTCGGGGCACGCGAGTTTAGCGTCCGTTTTGCGTGTTAGTGTGGAAGCGGGCGAGGGACTAACGCGGAGGCCAAGGCGCGCCGATGAGGAGTATGGCGTTACGGACTTCTCTTGCGCTTCCGATATTCAGGGGGTTTCCTTGGGGGGAGGCCTGGGTGACTCTTTGAAGGAGGGTTCTTCGCTTGAGTGACCACGACGTTTCACAGATTCCCTTTGATGAGCTTCTGCTCCCTTCACTTCCCGCGGTGGCGATGCGGCTGATGGAGAAATGCGAAGACCCCTACGCGGACGTGAAGGAGCTGGCGCGGATCGTGCGCGACGACCAGTCGCTTTCGGTTCGCTACCTGAAGGTGGCCAACAGCGCGTACACCGGCTGGAGCCGCCAGATCAGCACGCTCAGCGAGGCATTCGTGGTGCTGGGGATCAAGACGGTCAAGACCCTGGCCCTCGGGTTCACATTGGTCTCGAGCCTTTCGGACCGTTTCGGCGATTCGATTGACATGGACCGGCTCTGGCAGCGCAGCCTGATGGGCGCCCTGGCGGCGCAGAACCTGAGCAAGGCGCTGGGCGGGCAGGAACCGGAAGAAGCCTTCCTGGCCAGCCTGCTGCGGGACATCGGTGTGCTTGCGATGGTCAGCCACTTCGGCAGCGAGTACATGCAGATCTACAAGATGTCCGACGGCAACCATCGTTCGCTGGCGCCGGCCGAGCAGCTCAGGTACGGCTTCGACCACGCGCAAGTCGGCGCGGCCCTTGCGGTGCACTGGTCGCTGCCCGATGCGCTGGTCGAGCCCATCGGCCATCACGAGACCTGCCCGGAGAAACTGGATGCGTCGCTGCGCGAGCGTACGCGCGTCGTGCACGCCACGGCCCGGGTGCCCGAGGTGTTGATGGCCAGCCGACCGGAAGAGGAGGTCCGCGAGTACTACCGCTGCGTCCGGGACTGCATGCAAGTACCCAAAGACGTGGCCAACGAAGTGCTGCACTACACGTCCTCGGCGTTCAAGGAGGTCGCGCCGCTGTTCGACGTCAAGCGCACGCAGTTGCCGGATGTGAGCAAGATGCTCAGCCGCGCGAACAACGCGCTGCTGCAGATCTCGCTGGATCACCAGCGACTCAGCGAAGAGCTCGAGAAGAAGAACAGGGAACTGACGGAGCTTGCGGCAAAGGACTCGCTGACGGGCCTGCACAACCGCGGCACCTTCGACAAGGCCCTGGCTGAAGCCTTCACGGTCAGCCATGGCTCCGGCGAGCCGCTGTCCGTCATGCTGCTGGACGCCGACCACTTCAAGTTGGTCAACGATACGCACGGTCACGCGTCCGGTGACGAGGTGTTGCGGCGGATCGGCGTGACCATCGCGCAACTCATGCCCTCGTCGGACAGCCTGGCCTGCCGCTACGGCGGTGAGGAGTTCGCGCTGGTTCTGCCGCGCCTGTGCGATGAAAAGGCGGCCATCCTGGCTGAGCGCATCCGCGCCGCGGTGGAGCGTCTCGAGGTGACCAGCGGCGACGGCAAGCCGATCGAGGTGACGGTCAGCGTCGGGGTCGTCACCATGAACAACAGTTGCTTCGGCTCGGTAGAGGCGCTGCTTCAGGCCGCGGACGAGGCGACCTATGCGGCGAAGAATGCGGGGCGGAATACGGTTCGCGTGACGCGTCCCGAGGTCGGCCGCGGGAAGACCGCGGACCAGGTGCATCGCAAGGCTGGTTGACTGCCCGGGCGCCTCACGCCGCGCCGCCCCCGAGCGCCGACTCGCGCAGCGCCTTGATCGCGTCATCGGGCAACGGGTCGAGCCGGTTCCCGGCTCGCAGGACGATCTCGCAGGCGAACTCGTAGAAGACAGCGCGTTGGATCGCTTCATCAAACGTGCGGCCCACGGTGACCTGGCCGTGGTTGCGCATCTGGATCATGTCGTGCTTGACCGCGGCGGCGATGACCTGCTCGGCCAGTTCGGCCGTGCCCGGCATCCGGAAGGGCGCCCAGGCCACCGGCCCGATGTAGTAGGGCGTTTCGATGATGACGTGGCTTGCGTGGTCGGCGCCGGCGCAAGCCAGCGTGGTCGCCGCGATGGACTGGAAGTGCAGCACCACGCTGACATCCGGCCGCGCACGCAGAATACCCGCGTGAAAGCGTGATTCGACGGACGGCTTGATGTCAGTCAGGGCAGCGCCATCCGAGATGCGCAGCACGGCGACTTCCCGCGGCTCGATGCGCTCCAGCCAGGTCTGCGTGCCGGAGACCAGCATGTTCTCATCGTCCAGTCGACAGGACAGGTTGCCCGAGCTGCAGCGTACAAGCCCGTACCCGGCCACGCGGCGGCAGGCTTCCACGAACGCCTGAAGTCTGTCGCCGGGGATCTGGACGTTCATGACGATCTCCAGGCGGCGTCGCAGCCGGGGGCTTCGGTCACCTGCAGCGACACGAGTCGAAGCGGCGGCGGCAACTGGCCGGCCAGTTGATCGGCAAGATGCGCGGCGAAACGCTCGGCCGTGGGGTTGATGGCCAACGTGCCGTCGGGGCCGGCAAAAGGCGGCAGTTCGTTGAGGCAACGGTTGTCCAGTGGGTCCAGGATCGCCTGCAGCGACGCCTCGAGGGCGTGGAAGTCCATCACCCAGTCCTCGGGCGGCAGTTCGTCCTTGGCGATCGTGGCGCGGATGATCCAGTTATGGCTGTGGCGCGGCTCGAGCGCGCCGTCAGGCAGGCGAATGGCGTGGCCGGCCCAGAGCGTGCGGGTGATGGTGATCGCGTGCATGACACGCACAGGATAGCGTACCGGGCGTTCGCCGGCCCGCGCGGCGATTGGAACCATCGCCCTCGGCCCATACACTTTGGCGCATGGCCGACAAGCCGACAGACCGACGGGCCGATGGGCGCGAGCCGATCATCGGCATCGACTTGGGAACCACCAACTCGCTGGTCGCCTTCTGCGATGAATCCGGGCCGCGCACGCTGGGGGACGAGCAGGGCGAGGACATCCTGCCGAGCGTGGTGCGGATCGGCGAAGCGGACGGTGGGCTCGAGGCGATCGGTTGGGAAGCGCGGCGGCATGCGGTGGAGCACCCGGAGAACACGATCTACAGCGTCAAACGCCTGATGGGCCGGGGTATGCAGGACCTGGCCGAAGATGTCGGCCACCTGGCGTATGCGATCGCTCAGGGCGAGCACAACACGGCGCGGGTGGTGGTGGGGGACAGGTTGTTCTCGCCGCAGGAGATCAGCGCGCTGATCCTGCGGCGGCTGCGCGAGGTGGCCGAGCATGCGCTGGGGCGGCCGGTGGGCAAGGCGGTCATCACGGTGCCTGCGTATTTCGATGACGCCCAGCGCCAGGCGACGCGCGACGCGGGGCGGATCGCGGGGCTGGAGGTGGTGCGGATCGTCAACGAACCGACGGCCGCGGCCCTGGCCTACAACCTTGGCATGAGCGCGGATGAACCGGGGGCGCAGCCGTCGGCCGGCGCGGCGGGTCTGCAGATCGGGCTGGGTGAGTGCGATTCCTCGGGGCCCAAGTCGGACGGCGCGGCCGAGAGCAAGCCGAAGAGCCAGACAGTGGCCGTCTTTGACCTCGGCGGTGGGACGTTCGACATCTCCATCCTGCGTCTGCGGCGGACCGAGCAGGGCATCGTCGACCAGGTGTTGGCGACCTCCGGCGACACGCATCTCGGCGGCGACGATGTCGATCGCATGATCGTCGAGCTGATCCAGGATGAAATCCGTGAGCAGTTCGGGCAGGACATCAGCTTCCCGCCCGCGACGCGTCAGGGCTTTCGCAATCTTGCGGAAGCCACGAAGGTGCGGCTGTCGGATGAAGCGGAGGCGCGGATCGAAATTGAGTTGCCCGCGTCGCCGGCCGGGGGCGCGGGCGAGCCGGCGGTGTATGAGCGCACGATCACCAAAGACGAACTGGAGGCGATGATCGAGCCGTGGATCGACAGGACCATCGATTGCTGCCGCGCCGCGTTGAAGGCGGCGAAGCTTACGGCCGGCGACATCGATCGGGTGGTGATGGTCGGCGGGTCGACGCGCATGCCTCGGGTGCGTGAGCGGGTGGGGGCGTTTTTTGGGACCCAGCCGTACACGGCGCTGGATCCGGACAAGGTGGTGGCGCTGGGCGCGGCGGTGCAGGCGTCGATTCTCATGGGCATCAATCGAGAGATGCTGCTGCTGGATGTGATCCCGCTGTCGCTGGGGATCGAGACCATGGGCGGCGCGGTGGCCAAGTTGATCATGGCCAATACGACGATCCCCGCCCGGGCGACCGAGATATTCACGACGTATGGGGAAGGGCAGACCAGTGTGAAGATCCACATCGTGCAGGGCGAGCGCGAACTGGTCGGCGACTGCCGATCGCTGGGGCAATTCGAGTTGACCGGCGTACCGCCGATGCCGGCCGGGCTGCCGAAGGTGGAGGTGACGTTCCTGGTCGACGCCAACGGCCTGCTGAACGTGGAAGCGGTGGAGAAGCGCAGCGAGGTGCGGGCGGGCATCCAGATCATCCCGAACCACGGCCTGACCCGAGAGGAAGTGTCGCGGATGGAGTCGGAAAGCTACGCCCACGCCGCGGCGGACATGACGGCCCATCGCCTGATCGACCTGCGCAACCAGGCGCGGCTGGACATCCGCCAGATCCGCCGGCAACTCGAGAAGGTCGGCGAGGATGTGCCGGCCGACTACCGTGCGGACATCGAAGCGAAGATCGCGGCCGTGGAGGTGATGACCAGCGCCCCGAGCCCCGACCCGGACGCCTTCCACCGCGCGCTGGACGCGATGGACAAGACCACCATCCGCCTGGCGGAGATGGCGGTTGCCAAGGCGCTGCAGGGGGCGGAGTGACTTGTCACCGGCGGTTTCATGCGGCGCGTGCTCACCTGCTATGCTCTTGTCGCCATGACGACCATCGGAATCCGCAATCTGCGCAAGGAATTCGGCAGCGTTGTTGCTGTCGATGATGTCTTCCTGGATGTGCCGGCAGGGGATCTTTTTTTCCTGCTCGGGCCCAGCGGGTGCGGCAAGACGACGTTGCTGCGGATGCTGGCCGGCTTCACGGACCCGACGCAGGGCAACATCCGCTTCGGCGATCGGGATGTGACCAGGCTGGCGCCCAACAGGCGGAACACGGGCATGGTCTTCCAGGGGTACGCGCTGTGGCCGCACATGACGGTGTGGCAGAACGTCGCGTTCGGGCTGGGCGTGCGGAAGGTGAAAGGCTCGGACCGGGACAAGCGGGTGCAGGAAGCGCTCGATCTGGTTCAGATGGGCGCGTACGGCCAGCGCCGGCCGAACCAGCTCTCGGGCGGTCAACAGCAGCGCGTCGCCCTGGCGCGGGCGCTGGTGATCGAGCCGACGGTGCTGCTGTTGGATGAGCCGCTCTCGAACCTGGACGCGAAGCTGCGTCTGGAGATGCGCGGGCAGATCCGGCGGATCTGCAAGGAAGCGGGCATCACGGCGGTCTACGTGACGCATGATCAGAAGGAAGCGCTGTCCATGGCGGACAACGTGGCCCTGATGCAGGCGGGGAAGGTGATCCAGGTCGCCTCGCCCCGTGAACTGTATGACCGGCCAGTCAACCGCTTCGCGGCCGACTTCCTGGGCGAAAGCAACTTCATCCCGGCCGAGGTGACCGGTCACCAGGGCGAGGAACTGGTGCTGCGGAGCCCGGCCGGCGAGCTGCGGAGCACGGCGTTTCCCGCCACGATCATGTCCGGCGACGCGGTGACCTGCTCGATTCGCCCCGAAGCGATCCATCTGACCGACCAGCCCCAGCCGCACAACTGCTTCCAGGCGCGCCGGTATGACGTGGTATACCTGGGTGAAGTGGCGCAGCACCACCTGGTCGTGGGTGACGACGGGATGAAGCTGAAGGTTCTGGAGATGCATCCGCAGCCGATCACGGGAGACGGATCGGTCCACCTGCGCCTCGCCGCGCGGGATGTCGTGGTGCTGCGGGATTAGTGCGGGTATCGACATGGCGAATCAGCCGGGCAAAGCGAGCGAAGGGCCGGGTCAGGACGGCGGTTACGAGATCGGCCCCGGGCTTTCCGTGCCCGAATCGGCGATCACGTTCGACTATGTGCGCAGTTCGGGCCCGGGCGGGCAGAACGTCAACCGGCGGGCGACAAAAGCGCGTTTGCGCGTATCCATGGCCGTTCTATCGGATGTGATCGGCCAGCCCGCGGCGCGGCGGCTGGAACGTCTGGCGCCGCATCTGGTGACGGACGGGGGCGAACTGCTGATCGCGTCCGACACCCATCGCTCGCAGCGCGCCAACCGTGAAGCCTGCCTGCAGCGACTGCGCGAGTGGGTGGTCCGCGCGTTGCACCGGCCGCCTCGGCGCATCAAGACGAAGCCCAGCGCCGGAGCGCGCGAGCGACGGTTGAAAACGAAGCGCGAGCGAGCGCAGACGAAGCAGATGCGCCGCCGACCCACGTCTGAATGACCGCGCGGCGGCGCGCGTGATCGCGCGTTGAAGGGGTGCTGGTTCAAGTCACCTGCAATGTCGCGCCGATAAGAAAGTTACGGTGTCAAGGCGGTTTGATGTTGACATGCTTTTCACTTTGACGGTAAAGTTTGTAAAGCTCCGATGGCGTGACGAAAGGAAAGTTGCCCATGGCTAAGAAGAAAGCGACGAAGAAGAAGGCTAAGAAGAAGGTCGCTCGCAAGAAGACGGCCAAGAAGAAAGTAGCCAAGAAGAAGACGGCGAAGAAGAAGGCAGCAAAGAAGAAGACTGCCAAGAAGAAGACCAAGAAGAAAGTCGCCAAGAAGAAGTGACGCTGTTGCGCCGGCCAGCGTTGGCCGGCACGATTGAAGATCGCATCCGGCCGCTGCTCCGAGATTTTCAGGCGGCCGCAAACGAGAACCTTCAACAGCGCCGCGGAGCAGAATTAAGAGAGACGCCCGATCCAGTCGATCGGGCGTCTTTCTTTTGGGGGATCGCGGGGCAATCGGGGGAGGCAAGATCGGGGAGGGGGACGATCCGTTCAGTTCAGGCCGCCGACTTCGATGATCTTCTCGACCGCGAGGATGGGAAAGTCATGACCGGCCAGTTTCTCGTCGACCCGCCGCAACTGCTCGATCTGCACCTGTCGCTGCGCGGGGTCGCGGATGAGCGGTTCCGCCGTCGACGCGAGGCGCCGGCCGTCCCCGAAATAGGGGATGAGTTCGGGGATCGCCCTGGGGCCGTCCATCTCGGCGATCAGGTTGGGCAGCGTGAAGGTCCGTGCCTTGACCAGGAACTGGTGCAGCAGCAGACAGACGACGGGGTTCATGCTGTACATGGCGACCATTGGCTTCTGGTGCGCCGCCGCGTGCAGTGTGGCCGTACCGGAGGTGACGAAGACCAGTTGCGACCAGTGCAGGATGGTGGCGGTCGCGGCGGTGTGCATCACCATGCCCGGCGGCAGACCATCGCAACCTGTTCGTTTGCGGGCGATCGTCCTGATCTGGTCGGCGATGCCGTCCTTGTACGCAGCCACCGCCGCGACGAGATCGGGATGCGTCTGCCTGAGTCGCTGGAACGCGTCGAGCATGACCGGCCAGTTCTTGCTGATCTCACCCGGGCGCGAGCCGGGCAGCAGCGCGATTCTGACCGACCCGTCGGGAAGCGTCTCGAGCAGTTCGGGAACGGGTGGCTGGCGGCGCAGGTGGTCGTAAGCAGGATGGCCGACGAACGAAGCGGGCATGCCCCGCTGCTCGAACCACGGCTTCTCGAACGGCAGCAGGCAGAGCACGTGATCGGACAGCCGGCGCATCTTGCGGATGCGCCAGGAGGCCCAGGCCCAGAGTTGGGGGGCGACCAAATGGATGATTTTCGCCCGCGCCGGGGCGCGGCGGACGGCGCTGCAGATGGACCAGTTGGCCGCGGGGCTGTCGGTGGGGACGAGCACATCGATCGGATGGTCGGCCAGCCAGCGCTTGAGCCGCGCCACGCGGCGCAAATGCGTGGTCGCCTGGGCGATGGCCGCAAAGAACATGACCGGGTGTTCGGTGGTGTCCTCGATCAGTTGGGCACCCGCGGCGCGCATGGCGGGTCCGCCGAGGGCCCAGATGGCCAGTTCGGGATTGCGCCGCTTGAGCGCGGCGATCACGGGCGCGGCGTGCTCGTCGCCGCTGGGTTCGAAGGCGGTGAAGAGAAGCGTGGGGGCCTTGGGCATGGCGGTTAGTGTACGACCCAGGAGCGGTGGACGAAATTGGTGGACTTCGGCGCCGCCCGGCGGCAATAGCCGCGCGATCATGGCGTTTACCATGGGTCGCCGCCGCGTCGGGAACGGTGGATTCCCGGCGGCCGGTCACCGGCATCGCATCGTCGGGCACAGGGCGAGTCGCCGCAACAAACGGCCCAATCGGGAGTCAGAGCCATGTCAAGGCATCTGTCCATGTTGCTGTGTGTGGTTGCGCTGGTTTTTGGCGTGTCGGGGATTGCTCAGGCTGACTTCGAGGACGCCCCTGCCAAGCCGAAGCGCGAGAAGAAGGAGAAGGTGAAGAAGGAGCGACCGCCGAAGGTGGACCGGGCGCAGGCCCAGGCCACCGCCATGGCCGACGCGCTGGACTTCACCGAGGCACAGCGCGAGAAGCTGGCCGGCTTCGTGGCCGAGCGGGCCGCGGCGCTGAAGGCGTTCGAGACGAACAACAAGGAAGCCATTGACTCGGCGAAGGCGGCGATCAAGGCGGCCAAGGACGACAAGGAAGCCGCGAACGAGGCGAAGAAGAAGCTCGGCGAGTTGATGGCCCAGCGGAAGGAGATCGAGAAAGCGTTCGATGAGAACGTGATGGGGTTGCTGACCGACGCCCAGAAGTCCCGGTTGGCCGGCCTGAAGGTGCTCGACTCGAAACTGCGTTCTCTCAAGCGGGCGAAGCCGGCCCTGGACGATGCGCAGAAGGCCCGGATTCGCACGCTCTGTGAACAGGCGGCGCGCGACATGGCCAATATCAAGGAAGAAGACAAGAAGAAGCAGGCGGCGGCGAAGAAGATTCAAAAGGACCTCGAAGCCCAGATCAGCGAGGTGCTGACGGACGAGCAGGCCGAGTCGCTGAAGAAGAAGGACAAGCCCGCCCGGGAACCCAAGCAGCCCAAGCCTCGGAAGGAGAAGAAGCAGGACGATGAGGACGAGGGCGACAACTGGGACGACGAGATGTAAGCCGCACGTTCTGAATGGCTGACCGAAGAACAACCCCCGGCGCTCGAGCGCCGGGGGTTGCTGTTTCTCTGGCAGTTGAAAAGGGAGGAAAGCTGCCAGATCACTGACCGTAGCGGCTCAGTGCCCTCGGAACTGGCGGGCCGCGTTGCGACGCGGTTCCTCCCGGGCACGACCTGATGGTCGCCGACCGATCGGCGGTCCAACCCTACCGCGCCGCAGTGCGAATGCAATTCTCCGGTCGCCCAGGCCCCGGGCCGGATCGCCTGGATTGCCACATCTGCATCACCGCCGGCCGATAACAGGCGGCGAACGACCAAGGCCCCGTTGATACCGCACCTGTCTACACCTGTAGACGCCCGTGTCGTGCAGTTTTGCCCACGCAGTGGCATTGCACGAGCGCCGGTCATCCGCGGCGTTGGGTCGAAGAAATGATGGGGAAACGGGGCCTATGGTTAACCGTATAAGAAAGGGATGGTTCGGACGTCTCATGGTTAGGCAGACCGTGCATTTTTCAGGTGACGTGCAGGGCGTCGGGTTCCGGTTTACCGTCGTGAACCTGGCCCGGAACCACGCGGTGGCCGGTTACGTGCAGAACCTGCCCGATGGGCGGGTGAAGCTGGTGGCGGAAGGTGATCAATCGGAGGTCAAGGCCCTTGTGGCCGATGTGCAGCGTCGGATGGACAGCCACATCCGAGAGACGAAGGTCGATGAGAGCAGCGCCAGCGGCGAGTTCGGTCAGCCGGTCCCCGGGTCGCTGACCGTGCAGTATTGAGGGCCGCGGAACGTTCAGAAAGGGGGACTCAGGCCATGACAGCCAATGCGCCGATGCCGACCAGACCACGCTCTTTCCTGCGTCAGGAAACGCTCTATCAGCAGCTTTACGTTTGGTTCGTTTTCGTCTCGGCGCTGGACCTGATGCTCACCAGCGTCATTCTGCACCTGGGCGGCACGGAGGTGAACGCCATCGCCGCGCGCATCCTGCAGCGTTGGGACATGGTGGGGCTCGTGGTGTTCAAGTTCGCGGTCGTGGCGTTCATCGTCTGCATCTGCGAGTTCATCGGTCGGCGCAAGGAGCACGTGGGGCGGCGGCTGGCGATCGCGGCGGTGGCCATTTCGTCGGTCCCCGTGGTGTGGAGCGCGCTGTTGCTGATCGTCCGCGGCGCTCAGCGGGCCATGCATCTGGCGACGACGTAGAGCGGATATTGGTTGGGGCGTGGCGCGGCGGGGGCAATTGCCGCATTGCCGGATCGTTATACACCCATCTGGGGCTTCGTGGCCGGCGTTGTCAGCAGCGCGGCGCACATCATGCAATGGCGATTTCAGAGGAGCAGCACCATGTCAAGCAGGTTGAGCTTTGGGCGTCTGTCGATGGTCGCAATGGTGGGGTGGTTGATGACGGTGGCGTGGCTGCCGGGGGTCGCGTCGGCGGACCAGCCGTGGCCGGCGGCGGTCGAGGGATTCGTGCCGGTGCGACCGGGCGAGCATCCGCGGTTGTTCTTCCGCCGCACGGATCTGCCGGCGCTGCGGGAGAAGGCGAAGACGCCGGAAGGTCGGGCGATCATCGCGCGGCTGAAGGTGCTGCTCGGCGGCGGCGAGGCGATGCCGGAGAATCGCCGGCCGCTGGATATTCCCTACGGCGACAGGACGAAGGAGCTCAACCAACCGGTCGGCACGTACTCGATGTCCCACGCCGCGGGATTTGGATTGCTGTACCAGCTCACGGGCGACAAGAAGTACGCCGAACTGGGCAAGCAGTGTTTCGAGTGGGCTTTCGAGGGCTACCGCGATCTCGATGGCAAGGCGCGGTACAGCTTCAAGAAGCCGACGGGCGCGCTGCGGGCGGGGCCTTCGCTGGGCTGGTACGCGGTGGGCTATGACCTGTGCTACGACGGCTGGGATCCGGCCTTCCAGCGCAAGGTCGCCGACGCGATCGAGAACTACAACGAAGGGCGCTGGATGAGCCTCGAAGAGCTGGCCCGCGGGCGGCGGCAGCATCCGGGCTCCAACCACTGGGGCATGCAGGTCGGCGGCGCGGCCCTGGCGCTGCTGGCGATCAAGGACGACCCGGGCGTCGACATGAAGCGTCTCAACCCGCTGCTCGAAGTGAATGCTGAATGCATGATCACCAACATGACCAAGGGCTTCGGCGATGGCGGATTCTTCGCCGAAGGCGATGGCACGGGCTCGATGGCCTCGCACATCACGTTCCTGCCGGCGCTGCAGGCGTGGAAGACGGCCGGGGGCAAGGATTTCATCACGCCGCGCCAGAACGCGACGTGGCTGACGCTCAAGTGGATGTTCCTGACCGTCCCCACGGGCAAGCGGGACAATCTGCGGCGAGACTTCCCCGAGCGCGGCGCTTACCCGCACAACATCTGGGACCGCGATGGGCTATCCGGCGCCGGCTACTTCACGGAAGGTTTCGGCGCGCTGCCGGATGAGCTTAAGCCCGGCCTGCTGTGGTGGTACAACCACAATCTACGCGAAGTCGATGAGAAGGCCGGTGCGCCGTTCGATACGGTCAGCGTGTACCCCCATCACGCCGTGCTGTCGTTCGTGAACTGGCCGCTCGAAATGAAGGAGCAGGACCCGGACCAGGTGTGGCCGCACGCGTATCGCGACAGCAAGTGGCAGTTCTACGCGTGGCGCAACCGCTGGCAGGACGAGAACGACACGGTGATCTCGATCCTGGCCAAGTCGAGCAAGGGCAACATGGGCGCCCGCGGTGAGAACACGCTGACGGTCTGGAGCAACGGTCAGAAGATGCGCTGGGGTGGGATCGCCGGCGGTTTCAAGGGCAAGTTCGCTCCCGCGGCCGACGGTTCGACGGTGCTGACCACCGGCGACGGGTCGGTGCTGGCGATCGACTTCTCCGGCGCCAGCGGCGCGGAAGCGATGCTGGTGATGACCGGCCCCGGCGCACCCAAGGGCACAACCGTGCAACTGGGCGGCCAAACCTTCAGCTTCCTGTTCCTCGGCCCGGGCAAAGCCCCGGCCCCAACGGTGGCCGGCAACCAGATCCGCATCGGCCGGCAGACAATCGATTGGGATGGGAAGACGATGACGCTGGGGACAATGGCAAAGCCGTAGTCGCGAAGCGGCAGCAGGATGGCTGATGCCTTCGCCGGGCGGGCCGGGTGGACCGGTCAATCGGGTTCGGCAGGCAGATACAGCAGTGGCTGCAGGTCGATGACCGGTTGCGGGCAACCATCTTCCCACGGGAAGAGCCCGTCGCACTTGCTGGGCCAGAACAACTGCACCGCCTCCAGTTCGCCCATCCGGCCGATCCAGCGCATGTACCACATGGCGTAGCCGAGAAACGGCGGGTGCTGCGACTCGTGCACTGGGCGCACGGCGCACGCGTACTGATCGATCAGATCCTCGTAGCGCCCGGGCCGGTCAAAGCGCCTACCGGCCCGGATATCGTGCACCATGCCCCACATTATGTCGTGCGTCAGTCTGCGATCCAAGCCGAAGATGATGATCTCCGGATGGTTCTCGGTTTCGATCAGGCCGATGCTGTAGTTGAGGCCCGGGCCCTCCGCGTCCGGCTCGATGCAACAAGCGTGCCAGCCATGCTTGCGGACGTCGTCGACCACGCGCCGCTCATCGTCATCCAGTCTCCTGTAGCGTTCTTGATCCATGGCCGCACCTTACAGCATCTCCCACACGCTGACCCCGTGTCTCCGGATCAGGTCCACGGCCGTGATGACGACCATGGTCAGGATGATGCCGCGGAAGAGTTTCTCGCTCATCCAGCGGTTAAGCCGCACGCCGATGAAGGTGCCGACCGGGACGAACGGCAAAAGCACCAGTCCCTGCACGAGCGTCCTGGTGTTGATCATCGGCAGGAGTGCGTAGGGGATGAGTTTGACGGTGTTGATGATGAAGTAGTAGATCACGGCCGTGCCGATGAAGCGTTGCTTGGGCAGGTGCTGGCCGAGCATGTAGATGGTGGTGACGGGTCCGGCGCCGTGGGCGAGGGTGGAGACGAAGCCGGCTGCGGCGCCGAAGCTCGTGCCGAGGACGGGGTTCGTCTTGAAGTGCCAGCCGGAAGCGTAGCGCGACTTGATGAAGTCGCCGACGACGTAGAGCACGCACAACACGCCGATGACCAGCCCGAGAATGGCGCTGGTGCTCGCCTGGATGTCCGACGGACTTGCCGTCTCGGTCGCGCCGCCGAAGAAGCGCAGCGGCGGCCGCCCGAGCATGAAGTAGAGGCCAACCGCGCCGAGCAGGATGCCCGCCATCGAGCCGGGGAGCAGGTGCCTGAGGTTCGGCTTGTCCCAGGTGCCCCAATGGTGATACACCGAGAAGATGTCGGCCGCGATCAGCAGCGGCAGCAGCGTACTCACGCCCGGCTTCGCGCCCAGCGCGAAGACGAAAAGCGGCACCGCGATGATGCCCACCCCCGAGCCGAAGCCGGACTTGGCGATCCCGATGATCACCACCCCCAGGGCCGCGAGGGCGAAGCTCAGCCACGGGTAGGGCTGTTCGGCGAAGAGCAGGAAAGCACCAAGTGTCATGATCACTCCGGGCGGGCAGGTTGAGGAGGCGGGAGTGTAGCACGAAGCAACGACGCGGCGCTGCGGGCCGGTGACGGGCGAGACGTCCGCCTCACCGGAAGAGCCTCGATGGCGGCAGCGATCAACGCTTCGGCTTCCTGATCACCACATCAAAGCCGGCGTTGTCTTTCACCCAATCGGATTGGCCCACGCGGATCTGTCCGCGGCCTTCGCCGATCCAGGTGTTGCCCTCGACCAGGATGTTCCCGTACGTCTGCGCGGTGACCTGGATGGCGCCCCGCGTGACGCGGTTGTTTACGATGCGTACGTTGCGCACGGTGCGGTTGCGGCCGAGGATGTGGATGGCCGGGTCGCCGTCGTCGCTGACGGTGTTGCCCTCGATCAGAAGGCCGTCCACGTCGGCATCCCAGATGCAGAGGTAACGGTTGCCTCGGTTGTTGATGATGCGGCTGTCCTTGATGGTGGAGTTGGCGAAGTGCTCGTGCATGATGCCTTCGCCATCGTTGATGTAGGCGGTGGAGCGGTAGGGGATGTTGCTGTGGACGATGTAATCGTTGCCTTCTGCCACCCAGCGCCAGCCGCGCATGGTCAGGGCGCGATTGTCGTTGGTCGAGCTGCCATCGGTGGTGCGCTTGCCATCGGTCGTCGGGCGCCACACGCCGGCCGGGAAGCGGATGACGTTGAACGAGCAGATCACGCCGTCGCCGGTGAAGTGAATGGCCGAGCGTCCGGTGCAGTAGACGTAGTTGTCACGAATGATCGAGCCCTTGCGGAAGCCCCACGGGTGAGTGTCCGGCGTGGCATCGGGCATGCCGAAGCCGTTGACGTAGATGCCCGGGCGGTTGTCGTAGTCGAAGAGGACGCCGTCGGCGATGGTGACCACCTCATGCGGTTGTCCGAGGCGAAAGCCCTGGCTGCTGCGGCTGGGCCTGAGCAGCGTGAAGTCCGGGATGACGAAGTTGTCATCGCCGCTTTGCGGGATGCGGTTGTTGGCGACGAAGACGTCCGAGCCGCCATAGACATCGATGGCCGCCCAGTGCCGCGCGGTCCAGCGCTGGTGCGGCTTGTTGCCGTAGCGCTTGTCCGGAATGGTCGGATCCGCCGCGGCGGCGTTGGTCAGGCGGCAGCCGAAGACCAGCCGGCGCGGGGCGGTCTTGTGGTCTTCGGCTTCGGCGAAGTCAACGCGGCCGCGGTTGATGGCGATGTTGACTACGCCAGCGCCGGCGACGTCGGTGTCGAGGCGGATGGCCTTGAAAGCCGTGTCAATGGGCGTACCCTCGCCCTTCGATGAGTAGCGGTAGCGCGGGAACTCGAAGCGCGTGGGCGCGTCGTAGCGCTCGTCCTTCGCGTCCGTCACCTCCCGGGGATCGGCGCCGCGGAGGATGATGCTGCCGCGGAGGCGCAAGTCCTGTTTGAAGTGGTAGACGCCGGCCGGGAAGTAGAGCACGCCGCCGCCCTGTTTGAGCAGCTTCTGTTGGGCCGCGCTGAAGCGCGCATCGTCGTTTTCGCCCGCGACATCGGTGATACTGACCGCGCGCTTCCACGGCAGTTCACTGACCCATTCGGGCACGACGTCCGGCGCGTCGCTGTAATGCGCGGCGACGGGATTGTCGCGCGGCGCATCGGCGACGCAGGCGGACGTGGCGAACAGTAACGAGGCAAGCGTGATCGGTGCGGCCTTGATGGACATTGCGACCTCCTGACAGTGCGACATCACCGCAAAACGATATGATACCATTCATTGATGCATGTAAATGGATTCTCGCGCTCGCGCGCGTGATCCTGTCCAGTCCCACCGAATACCGAGGACCGTTCTGATGCCTCCAAAAGATCCCTTCCTGACCAAGCTCTACGACAGCCTTCACGACACGCCCACGCAGCGCAAGTTCAGGCGCATCGCACCGATGCCGGTGGGCACGGTGTTCCAGGAATGGCCGGGCATGACGATGGCCGACATCCGCAAGCATTTCCGGCTGATGAAGAAGCTGGGCTTCACGTGCCTGAAGCAGTGCCTGGTGCTGCCGGGCACGGACCGGGCGAAGGTGATGCACGCGGCGTTGGATGAAGGCATCCTGCCGTGGTGGTACGACGAAGCGGGTTGGGAAGCGATCACGCCGCAACTGCTGAAGAAGCTCAACATCGCGCCCGATACACCCATCGAGAAGGTGCGATCGAACAAGCGGTTTCTCGCCCACCAGGAGAAGGTGCTTCGCGCGCGGATTGACCAGGGCGATCCGCCGGACAAGGGCGGGGCCGCAGGGACGGAGATCGAAGGCATCGAGATCACGCGCGACCACGAACTGAGCGACGAACTCATCCCGCTGTTCATCAAGTGGTTGAAGAAGACGTACCGCACCCCGGCGCGGGCGCGGATGGCCTGGAGCAATCTTGGCCGCATCGACTGGCAGCCGCCGGACAGTGACGAAACGTGGGAGGAACTGGCCGCGCGGCGGCGCGGCGGGCGCTATACACGCGACGTCTTGCGCTTCAAGGCCGATCTGTATATCGATCATCTGCGCCGGCGCGTGGAGCGGTGGCGCGAGCACGATTCGAACGCGCCGTTCCGCGCCGGGGGTGAAATGGGACTGTTCCTGCCCTTCGCCGCGCGGGCCACGGACATGGAAGGCATTGCGGACATCATGGCCGACTACGGGTCGTTCTACCCGTCGATCCACCTGGCGTGGCACTTCGAAGAGGTGGACTTCGAAGTCGCCCGGCCGATCTTCATGATGGCGCAACTCGTGCAGGACTGGTTCAAGGGCGGCTGGGCGGCGTCGTGGGAATCGACCGGCGGTCCCCAGCAGTTCAGCGGCGCGAAGGCGCCGTTCTGGCCGCCGGCGCGTGACAAGATCGCCGGTTTCACGGTCGATGCGGGAGTGATGACGCAGTTGATGCTCAGCTACCTGGCGGGCGGGTTCAAGGGGTTCGGCTTCTGGTGCTGGCATTCGCCGCATGGCGTGGGCGAGTTCTCGACGCTCGACCGCCAGGGCCGCCCGACGGACCGCGCGGTCGCGATGGGCCGGATCGGCCAGGCCGCGCGGCGATGGCGCGATGAACTCTGGGCCGCGCGGAAGCAGCCGCTGGTCGGCGTGTTCACGGACTTCGAGAACGACGCCTTCTGGGCGGCGCAGGCGGTGCGCGGGCGCGACCTGTTCAGGCACATGCCCATGCAGGCGCGGGCGGGGATCAGTCGGGCGCTGATCAACCACAATGTGCCGTGGGAGCACGTCACCGCGAGCGACCTCCTGGCCGGGCTGGCCGACCGGTACCGCGTGATCTACCTGCCGGTGTGGTTGTCGATCCGGGCGGACGTGATGAAGACCCTCGCGGCGTACGTGCGGCGGGGCGGCAGGCTGGTGATCGACATGCCCGCCGCGTGGCTCGACGACCACGGCCGCAGCTACAGCACGGACGTGGACACGGTGTTCGAGAAGACATTCGGCTGCATGATCCGCGACTACCAGTACTCGTCGAACGTCCCGCGCCATGTGCACGGGCGGCGGCTGGACGGCTGGGTGGCGGATCTGGGCGTCACCCATGCGAAGACGCTTGCAAGTTTCGACAACGGCTGGCCGGCGGTGACCGAGGCGAGGGTCGGCAAGGGCGCGGCGGTGACGATGGCCTTCGAAGCCGCGCGCGCCTGTTTCAAGCCGGGGGATGATGAAGCGGAGCAGTGCGTGGTGCAGTACGCGCTGGGCGAGCACGAATCGCCGTACGCCTGCAGTGATGCGATCGTCTACCGGCTTGCGGCGCCCGCGGCCGACCACTACTTCCTGATCAACGATGCCCCGGCGCGGCAGGTTGCGCTGGACACACGTGACATGCCCTACGCGTCCTGGGAAGACGCCGTGTCGGGTGAGACGATCGAGACGGGCGGGCCCATCGCCCTGCCGGCGTACAGCGGCCGGTGGCTGCGGCTGGTCAAGTGACCGCCCGGACGGGCGACGCAAGGAACATTCGCGCACGCACGTTTCAACCGCATGCGCACCATCACCGCCATTGTCTTGCTGCTTACAACACTGATTGCCGCGGCCCAGACCGGAACGGGTCTGGGCTATCGCGGCGTGAACAACGCGGGGCATTTCCCCGCCTCGGGGCTCATGGCGACCTGGCCGGAAGGCGGGCCGGAGCTGCTCTGGAAGTACGAGATCGGCGCCGGCTACGCGAGCCCGACGATCGTCGGCGATCGTGTGTACGTCGTCGGGGGCGAGATGGCGTATCTCTATGTCTTCACGCTGGACGGGCAGTTGGAATCGCGGATTCCGATCGGCGGGGCCGGATGGAAGCGGTACAGCGGCTCGCGCTCGGCGCCGCTGATCAGCAACGGCATGGCCGTCGTGTCGACGCCCGATGCCAACATCTACGGCATCGACCTGGCTGAACGCGAGGCGCGCTGGCAGGTCAACGCCTGGACGAGCTTCGGGGCGAAGAAGGGCAGCCAGGGCTGGGGCTATCCCGAGACGCCGCTGCTGCATGCGAACCGCGTGATCTTCAACGCATGCAGCCGCTTCGACGAAACGCCGCCGATCATTGCCCTGGACATCGAAACCGGCCGCCCGGTCTGGAAGGCGGACGCGGGCGAGGGCAAGAAGTACTCGGCGGCCGACGTCTCCGGCGCGTTGGTCAATCACAATGGCCGCGACCTGATCCTCTATCCCACGTGGCGCTATCTTGTCTGCCTGGATGCGCAGACCGGGGAGAACCTTTGGGAGATCCGTGACGTCGGCGAGAAGACGATCGCGCCGGTTTACAGCGACGGGTACGTGCTCTGGGACCCGCGCGGCAAGGCGCAGATGCTCAAACTCTCGAAGGACGGCAGCGCGTACGAAGTGCTCTGGAGCCGCGATCCGCTCGGCGGGCGGTTCTCGCATGCCGTGATCCTCGACGGCCGCGTGTACGCCTTCGGCAATCCCAACGCCAAGCCGTACAGGACCGACGACGAGAAACCCGAAGGCCGGCCGGAGAAAGGCCATGCGTTCCTCTGCCTCGATGCGAAGACCGGCAGGCTGATCGACCAGCTCCCGGCGGCGACGCCCGGACACATCATCACCAGCGACGGCATGGTGTATTACCTCGAGCTGATCACCGGCGCGAAGAAGGCGCCGCCGAACCTGCGCGTGACGATGGTCAAACCCACCGATGAGGGGATGACCATCGCCGGCCGGTTCATGCCGCCGCTGTCGCCGGCCGACCTGTCGCTGCGCGACATCGACTACCAGGCGGGCGTCAACCCGGTCATCGCCGAGGGGCGGCTGTTCCTGCGCTATGGTCCGCTGCAGGTGTACGAACTGCGGGCCGAACAGGCCGAGGCGCTGCGCAAGCGGAAGCGGCAGATCACCGTGCACGTCGCGCGGCTGGGGTCGGAATCGGTCGAAACCCGCCGCAAGGCGGTGGGCAAGTTGGCGGATATGGGTTGGCAGGCCCGTCCGGCGACCGATGCGCTCCTGGCGGCGTTGCGGGACGAGGATGACCAGGTGGCGCAGGCGGCGGGGCAGGCGCTCGGGTCGATCGGTCCCTCGGCGGTGCCGGGCCTGATACGTGCGATGCGCGACCAAGCCGTCTGGGACCGCGGCATCGCCGCGCGGGCGCTGGTGGCTGCTACGCCGGAGGATGATGACCTGGCCGGGGCGGTGGTCAGCGCGGCGGCGGGCAGCCGCGGGGTGCGCGAGGACGCGAAGCAGGTGGCCGCGCGACTGGGCGCGCCGGCCGTGGAACCGCTTATCGCGGTGATGGGCCGCGCCGACCGGTACCTGCGGTGGTGGGTGATCGAAGTGCTGCACGAGTTGGGTCCGGCCGCGGCTCCGGCCGTGCCGCAGTTGGCCCAACAGGTCAACACCGGCGACCAGTGGTTCCGCGCTCACGCGGCGAAGGTGCTGGGGCGGATTGGCCCCGAGGCGCGAGACGCTGTGCCGCACCTGGTGAAGTTGCTGAAGCACCCCTACGCCGACGCGCGTCAGCAAGCGGCGACGGCGCTGGGGGCGATCGGGCAGGCCTCCCAGCCGGTGCTCGATGCCCTGCGCGAGGCGGCCCAGGATGACGAGGAGAAGGTGTCGCAGGCGGCGGCCGCGGCGCTCGAGCGGCTGGCGCGGTAAGCGAGCGGCGGGGCCTTGCCCAATCGGCACGGCCGTCATCGCTTGGCAGCGATCTGGACGAAAAGGGATCGATACGGGTGAAATCATCTGTCCTGTGGTCCGATCAATATGGCGTCAGCAGATGTGGTACCGGGTGTTTGCCGGTTATAGGACGGTTGGTCGGGCCCGTGGGTGGGCCGCGTGGAGAGGTGATATGCAGTCAAGAACAAGGGCGAAGGTGGTGGCGGTTGATGGGGCGCAATTGGTGTGGCGGATCATCGTGTACGTAAGCGCGGCGATGTTGGCGATCGTCACCCTCACCGGCTGCACGAAGGCCCAGCAGGGGGCGCTGATCGGCGCGGCGGCGGGGGCGGCCATCGGCCAGGCGGCGGGACGCGATACCGAGTCCACGCTCATCGGCACCGGCATCGGCACCGCGGCCGGCTACATGATCGGCAACGAGATGGACAAGGCGGAGAACGAGTAGGGGCGACATGGTGTGTCTCCGTGGCGAGCGCGACCGCCGCGCGATTCAGCGCGGCCGGACGATCACGCGCGCCGGGGCGCCTTCGGCATCGATGACCTTCATCGGCAGGCAGACGAGGTCCACCAGGCCGGGCGCGACGGCTGTGAGGTCGAGCCCCTCGATCACCCAGATCCCCGCGCCCAGCAGCAGGCGATGGGTCTTGACGTTGTCCTGGCCGTACAGGCCGACTGACAGGTAGTCCACGCCGATGGTTCGCACCTGCCGCTCGACCAGCAGCCGCGCGGCGTCACTGTGGACGGCGATGTACGCCTCGTCGAACTGATCGGTCTGCCAGCGTTTCGGGCAGTTGGCCGTCTTGAAGAGCAGGCGCTCGCCTGGCCGGGGGTCATGTTGCTCGAGTTCCTCAGCGGTGATGGCACGGGGGTCGTCGATGCCGATGACGCGGGCTTCGCCAACGACGGCCTCGAGCGGTAGCCTGCCCAGGCTGTCGCCGTCCGCGATGAAGTGCAGCGGGGCGTCCATGTGCGTGCCGGTATGGGCGCCCAGCTCGAAGCGCGAGACATTGGCGACGCTGCCTTCACTGATCTTCGCTTCCTGAGACAGCCTGAACCCGGGATCGCCCGGCCAGCAGATCATGCCTTCGTAAACGGGGCGGGTGATGTCAATCCAATTGTCTTCGGGGAAGTGGGGCATGGTTGCTCGCTCCAAGACCGGGTCGCATCGCTCACGAACCAAGAAACCCCGGGCGGATGTCCTTCAGCGCCGGGAACTGGTTGCGGTACGTCTCGACCGACGGCATGGTCAGCTTCTCGCTGATGACGGTTTCCTCGTGGCCGGCGTCGGCGAGGATGTCGCCTTTCAGGTCGATGATCATGCTGCGGCCGGGGTATTCGAGCTTGGGGTCCTGGCCGCAGCGGTTAACGGCGACGATGTAGCAGATGTTCTCGATCGCGCGGGCCTGCAGGAGCTTGACCCAGTGGGCTTCGCGCGCGGTCGGCCAGCAGGCGATGACCAGCATCACCTTCGCCCCCCGCAGCACCGCGTGGCGGAAGACCTCGGGGAAGCGCAGGTCGTAGCAGACGAACGGCGCCACCGTCACGCCGCGCCAGTCGAAGGTGACCACCGCGTCCCCGCCTTCGTAGAACTCGATCTCGCGGCCATACGAGAAGGGGTGAATCTTGTGGTACCGCGCGGCTTCGACCCCATCAGGCGAAAACACCACCGCTTCGTTGCGGCCCATGCCGTTGGGCGACTGGTTCACCACGCCGCCGACGACGTACGCCTGTTTCTCCTGCGCGAGCGCGGCCAGAAAGCGCTCGGTCTCCCGCGATTCGCCCTCGGCGATCGAGGCGACGTTCATGCTGAAGCCGGTGGCGAACATCTCCGGCAGGACGATCAACGCGCCCGGCTCGATGGCGATGTCGGCAAGCATCCGCCGCACCTTGTCGTGGTTGGCGCGCTTGTCTTCCCAGATGATGTCGGTCTGGCAGGCGATGACCTGCATGGCGTGGGTCCTGGAAACTCTGAGGCAAGGGTTACCGCGGCCGCGGGGAGCGCGGCGGACGGCGGGTTAGTGTAACGGCGACAGCTCGAGATGTCGGCGACGCATGACGCCGGTCGCTTCGCGACATGATCGGACGTGGCCCGCGCGTTGCGGCATCGCCCGGCCGGGGCGCAACGAGACAGACCCCGGCGCGAACCGAGGTCTGTTCGAATACGGAAAACGTCTCAATTCCCCCGCGCCACCCATCACGGCCCATCGGAGCGCGGCTACCCCTTCGCGGCGTTCCCTCGCCTTTCGCGCTCCATCCCCGTGAATCGGCAAGACTACATGTGTGGTTTAGTCGTGACATGCATTCCATTCCATTTCCACCAAGAACGCGGCATCCGGCATGGGGAACCCACAGACAGGACAGACACTCAATAAGCCTCGCTTTTCGCCAGCTTCCGCCAGTAGCGGTATACATCCACGCAGCCATCCCGCTGCACATCGGGCGTGATGTCGATCGTCGAACCGGACACCTCTTTCATCACGTCGTTGCGGATCTGCAGCTCGCGGAAGCCGAAGTCGATGGCGTCCTGGATGCGTGCGCCGAAGACGATGCGGCTGATGCGTGCCCAGTGGATGGCGCTGAAACACATCGGGCAGGGCTCGGTAGTCGAGTAGATCGTAGCGCCGGTCAGGTGGGGCGAGGCGATCTTGCGGCAGGCGGCGCGGATCGCCTGCACCTCTGCGTGGGCGGTCGGATCGGTCTGCAGCCACACATGGTTGTGGTCGGCCGCGAGCACCTGGCCGTCGAGCACGATCACCGCGCCGAACGGCGACTGTCCGGCCTCCACGCCGCGCGTGCAGATATCGATGGCCAGTTGCATGTAGTCGTTGTCGGTCATGGCAGGTGGTTTCGTCGCGTGGCGAGCGGTTCGTCACTACTGCGAACGCGTGGCGGATTCGTGTTCCAGCGATGGGTCGTTTGCGGGCGGGTGGTTGTCGCCGTCGTCGGGTGTTTCGGCCGCGGCATCGTCGGATTCGGACAGGCGCGATGCAGTCGGCTGCGGGCCGGCTTCGCCTTCCGGAGCCGGCGATGCGGCTTGGGCTTCGCGATCCGCCTCTTGACCAATGGCGCGCCGAATCGATTCCTCGGTCAGTTCATGGCCCTGATCCACCGAACGCGCCAAGCGCCGGTAGTCCTTCGCACCGTTCGAGCCCGGGGCATACTCGAACACCGTCTGGCCGAAGCTCGGCGATTCGGCCAGCTTGATGTTGCGCCGCACTGGCGGGTCGTACACGATCGCGCGGTTCCACGGCACGTTCATCGCGCGGCTGGCATCGAGAAACGTCTTCAAATCCGCCACCACTTCGTTGGCCAGCAGCGTCTGGCCCTCGTGCATGCACAGCACCATGCCGGTCACCCGCAGGTCGGTGTTGAAGCCCTGGTGGATCAGCTCGACCGTCTCCAGCAACTTCGACAAGCCCTGCAGCGCGAGGAAGTGCGGCTGCATGGGCACGATCACCTCGCGCGCCAGCGTCAGCGCGTTGATCGTCAGCAGTCCGAGGCTCGGCGGGCAGTCGATGAGGATGTAATCCCACGTCGGGTCCGCGCGCGTCAGTGCATCGAACTTGTTGCGCAGAATCCGCTGCGCCTGCCCGGTCACCATCCGCGGGGCCAGCTCCGTTTCCACGCCGGCGAGACTGACCGTCGCGGGCACGACCGTCAGCGAGCCGCCCTTGGCGCCGATGTCCGGCACGGGCTGCAAGATGTCGCGCAGCGGCAGATCATCATCGGTGAGCAGATCGTAGATCGTGTTGTCAAGCTGATCCGGATCGATGCCCAGATGCAGCGTGAGGTGCGCCTGCGGATCGAGATCCACCACCATCACCCGCCGGCCGAGATTGGCCAGCGCGGCACCGAGGGTGACGGTCGTCGTGGTCTTGCCCACGCCGCCTTTCTGATTCATGAAGGCGATGACGCGCAGGTTGCCCGTCGGCTGATGCGGCGGCGCGGGGGCCGGCGCGGGCTGGGCGGCATCCGACTGCGGCGCGGCTTCGGCGGCTTCCGGTACGTCCTGGGGTGAATCAGTCAAGACCGACGCCTCCATGCGTTGGGGATGTGAACGGCGCTCCAATCGTGGCTCCAGTATAGCAGGGAATCCTAAGGGAAAAAGACATGTAATCACAGCCGCACGCGGCCATCTCAACGCGACCAACTGTTCGGATGGCCCGGGCTGTCCGGCCGGGTCTCCAGAATGAAGCCTCCTTCCATGCGCTGGTAAATGAACGGCTCGTTGCACGCTGGGTCGACCGCCAGGTCGCCGAAGGGGGCCAGGTCGTCGGGCCACCGGCCATGCGCGGCGTGGTGGCGATGCAGGGCGAGCGCCAGCCGCGCAAGCTGGAGTCGTGTGCGGGTACGGGCGATGATCAGGTTGTAATCGTCGAACCCCGCCAGCAGCAGCGGCGACAACTGGGCGTAATACGGCTCCTCACGTGGCGCGGGCGGCCATTTGGCGAACTGCTCGGGCAGCGACTTGGCGATCTGCTCGGCCACGCGCGGCAGTTGCTTCGCGAAGTACGTCATGTCCTTCTTGTGCATCGCATTGCTGTACCACCACGGCAGGCCCATCGGATGCAACTCGACAATGGCCGGGATCGACCCCATCGACCGGCCCTGCTCGACCTCGTTGATGAGGATCGCCGCCTCGGTCCGCACCGATGCGGCCGCCGGTGCGCGCGGGTTCCGGGCGTCCAGGTGCGGCAGGCGGGCGTCCGGGCCCACCTCAAGATGCGGCAGCAATCCCTCCAGCACGGCGCACAAGCGCAGATCACGATTCATCACCAGCAACTGCGCGGCCGGGTGGTGCGTCTGCGCCAGGTGACCGTTCATCGCGAAGCCGACATCGAGGGCGAACAGCGTGCGTTGCGCGGCGTCGGGCTCGGCCTGACGCGTGTGGTAAATGGCCTGCGCGATGACCAGTTGCAGCAGCGGCCGGAGCTGGTCGGCGCTCGGCAGCGACTGGCTGAACGTCCGCACATCCCCGCTGTAGTCGATCGGCCACACGCAGGCGGGTTTCTCGATGGCTTCCAGCAGCATCAGGCGGATCGCGGCCGTCTCCTGCATGAGCAGTTCGAGATCGCTGTCGGTGATCTGGCTTGGCGCCAGCAGTAGTTCGCGATGCTCGATCCGCGAGAGTTGCTCGGCCGCCTCGAGGTAGAGCAGCGCGGCGTTGTCCGCGTCGGGCACGGGCGCGGGGGCGATGGTCTGGAGCGACGTGTGCCCGCCGGCGTCGCGCCAGGTCGAAAGCGCGTCCCGCCAGGTGGCGTCGACGCTGCGCGAGTGGAGGTGGAAGCCGATGATGATGGCGATGGCCGCGGCGAGCATGACCAGCAGCGGGACGAAGCGCCAGCGCTTGCGTCGCGTCGCGGGCGGGGCGTCTGCCTCGGTTGGCGGTTGATCGACCGGCCCGGGCGTGTGCGGCGTGGTGTCGGGACCGGGCGTGTTGTCGGGCGGGTCGGTCATGGTGGAGTGTCCGCTGGACTTGTGGGATTGTAATGCGTGGCGGCGCGGGGCTGTGGGTGCGACCGATGGCAGGGGGCGAGGGAGCAAGATCGGCCAAGTTGCCGTCCCGGCGACGGGTAGGCTTAGCTCGCCCACGGACGCATTCCGCCTCACGGGCTGTGAGAGGGGGTCGGGGCGACAATCTGCGCTGAAACATAATAAACCAGGCAAAAAATGGTGAAATAACGAACACTTTTCGGGCCCGTTTGGCCGCGTTTCTGTCGGTTTCTGTCGGTCTGAACCATTTCGAGCCAATTTCAGCGCCTTTGCGAAGTGGGTGGTAGCAAGTATTGACAGGTTCCGGTGGTCCGGCTCCGAAGCTGCGGCGGGGCGATCCGGTGGTCTGCGCCGTCGGCCGGGTTGGCTTGGCCCGCCCGCACCGACCGCCGGCGCACGGTGGGCCCCCATAGAAGGAAAAAGCGCCGCCCTGGTGCGCGAAAGATGGCCTGTTTCTCGCCAACGCCGGCCGCAACTCCCGACGCGGCCACGCGCAAGAAAATTGACCCGTCCCGGAGAATCTCCGATTTTCGGGTGTCACGATCTGCGCACAAAGTGGCCTGTTGCGGACGCCCTTCGGGCGAGAGATTAGAACAGGCGACAGGAGAGCAGGAGAACTCCCGGGCGCCACTGTCGCGGCGAAGCGTCGGCAGTGTCCGAGGGGGAGTGGGTTCTGGTGTTTCGATGTTGCTCGGGCGTTGACAGTTCGGACGGACTCAGGCCTGCGGCCTGATG
>CAZHJL010000024.1:0-55695 GCA_964532795.1 uncultured Phycisphaeraceae bacterium
GCAAGCAAGCCGCAGGAAAAATCCCGGACAGTAGTGGCGGGACGCCCACCCCACCCCCCGGAGCGGATCCAAACCGCTCACTCCGCCTCCGACGCCACCAGGCCGCGCCGCTTCAGCGCCACCGTCTGACCTGTCGCCCTTTTCACCTTCCCAAGATGCACCAGCAACTGACCGTCGTGCGGCTTGCTCGGGTATTCCTGCGGCCGGCGCAGGCCATACCGCACCGGCCGGCTGTGATCCGCGTGGAAACGATCCGCGTTGTAGACCTTTGCGAACTTGAAGAGCATCCGCAGGAAGTTCGTCTGCCCCCGCGCCAACTGCCCGGCCAGGATCCTGCCCACCTCCAGCGCGATCTTCCAGCCCATGAACTTCGCGTTGATCAGCGATTGCGCCTTGACCAACTCCTTGTAGAACGCGTCCAGCGGCAGCTTCGTCGGCGTCACCGCGTGCTGGATGTCGTACAGCCGGTAGTCCACCGTCGTGAGTTGCGGGTCATGCGCATGGAAGAGTTCCGTGCCGGGGTAGGGGGTGGCCACCGTCAGGTGCACGATCTCCGGCACCGTCGTGGCCCACTCGGTGGCGCGGGCGAACTGCGCCTCGTCCCACTGCGGATCGGCGATGAGGTTGATCGCCACGTCAATGCCGAATCGCCGCGCGATTTCCAGCGCCTCGAAGTTCTGATTCGGGGTCGTGCGCTTGCGGAAAAGATCGAGTTGTTCGGCATCCAGCGATTCCATGCCCAGGAACATGTACTGCAGCCCCAGCTTCGCCCAGCGTTCGAAGACTTCGGCGTTCCGGATCAGCACATCGCAGCGTGTTTCGAGGTAGTACCGTTTGCGGATGCCGCGCCGCTCGATCTCGTCGGCAATGGCCATGCCGTGCTCGGGATGGACGAAGGCCACGTCATCGACGATGAAGAGATTCGGCTCGCGGATCTGTTCGATCTCATCCACGATCAGCTTGGGGTCGGCCTGCCGGTAGCTGCGGCCGTAGAAGGTCCACGCGCTGCAGAACGAACAATCCCACGGGCAGCCGCGCGAGAATTCGATCGAGGCGCACGGGTCCAGTTCCCCGATGAAATAGCGCCGCCGGCGCCGGGTGAGTTTCCGCGCCGGGCGCAGGGCATCCAGATCCGCCTGCAGCGTCGGCTTGGGTCCGCGGCCTTTGTGCGTCGCCACGCCCGGCAGGCCGTGGATGTCCGGCCAGGCGCCCAGCAGCAGGGCGGCCGTGTGCTCGCCTTCGCCCATCACCACCGCGTCGATCGCCCCGGCGCCGTGGGCGATCAACTCCTCGGGAATGAACGAGGCGCTGTGGCCGCCGATGAAGATGAACATGTCGGGCCGGACGGACTTCACACGCTTGGCCAGGTCGATCACTTCCGGCACGTTGGCCAGGTAGTTGAGCGAGAACCCCACGGCCTCGGGGGCGAACCGCCGCATGCGGCGATCGAAGTCGCGATGCGTGTGCACCTGCAGGTCGAGCAGGCTCACCTCGTGCCCCCCGTCCAGCAGCGCCTGGCCGACGTACTGCATGCCGAGCGGCTCCAGACGCAGGTACGCCTCGGAGTACAGAAGAACGCTGGGATGGACAAGCAGCACGCGCATCATGGACCACCTTTGGGCTCAAATCACGGCCGTACGCCAGATGATACACCCCAGCGGCTAAATCTCGATGGATCGGACGGTTATCGGCGTGGACGGGCGAGCAGTCCGGACGTATCGCTCGGAATCTCGCCCGCTTTGCGGGCAAGGGGTTGACATAACCTAACAGAGTGCTATAATCTGTTGTCGTGCGCGGTCGGTCCGCGCCTCGTCCGGGCTTGCCCGCGCGGCTTGGTTGCCGGGGGTTCGTCAAGCCCCCGACCCACATCTCTTCGTCCCGGGGATATCCCGCATGTCCGCCTCACCAGACAGCAAGAACCGACTGCTCAATGCGCGCAGGATCCTGCGGTGTTCTGCAGAAACCAACGAAAACGGCGCGAAACGGGGGCAAAAAGTGTACACTTTTGACACATTTTTCGACGCATTTCTTAAGCATGAGTGCAGTTTGTGGTCATCAACCGCTTTCACAGCGCACCAGGGCGGTTTGGCCTCCCGCCGACCTAAGCCTGCGTCCCGGTTGGCATTCCTTGCTCCGTCGCAGCCCCCGAAGCCCAGCGATTACCATCCCGGGGCCTCTGACTTACCGGTGACCCGATACGCCTCCCACAGCGACGCCAACGCCCGGCGCCACGGGCGGCTTCATCCTCGGAGCGTTCTGCTTCTGAGCGAGGCGATGCATCCGAGCTTGTCCGCAGGCGGGTGTACTGGTTCCTGCTTGACGGTTCGGACACTGGCGGACGAGCCGCCAGCGGCGCCGGCGGCCGCACCTCGGTCCACGTCACCCCAGGGCCGCGAGCTGCTGCTCGATCGCCGCCGCCTCGCTTTGCCGGCGGGCCAGTTCGTCGCGCGTCTGCTGCACCAGGTGGGCGGGGGCCTTCTCGGTGTAGCCCTTGTTGTTCAGCCGGCCTTCGAGGGCCTTGATCGATTTCTGCGCCTCGGCAAGCTGCTTGTTCAGCCGGGCGCGCTCGGCGTCGAGATCGATCTCCTGGTGCAGGTACACCTCCGCCAGCGGCCGCACCACCACCACGGCGTGCTCGGGCTTGGCCACGTCCGGCCCCATCGCCACGATCTTCACGTTGGCCAGCGACTCGGTGATCCACACGTGCGGCTGGGCGTCGGCGGCGACCTCGGCGCTCGCCTTGACCGACACCTCCACCGTTTCGCGCGGCGGGATCTTCGCGCTCGTCCGCGCCTCGCGGATCATGCCCACGATCTCCTGCACCCGGCCGTACGTTTCCTCGGCTTCCAGATCGATCAGCGCCCGGTCGGCCTTCGGCCACGCCGCCTTCACCAGCAGTGCGCTGTCCGGCAGGTCCAGCCCGCGCAGGCCGCGCCGCGGCGCCACCGCGTTCAGGCCCTCCCACAGCTTCTCGGTCACGAACGGCATGCTCGGGTGCAGCAGCCGCAGCACCACATCGAGCACGCTGTAGAGCACCTGCCGCGAGCGCACGGCCTCGGGCTTGCGCACCACGCCCTTGATCGATTCGATGTACCAGTCGCACACGTCGTTCCACACGAACTGGTACAGCCGGTTGGCGTAGTTGTGGAAGTCGTAGCTTTCCAGCGCCTTGTCGATGTCTTCGATCACACGCGTGGTGCGCGAGAGCATCCACAGGCCGGCCAGCGTCATCGGCGGCTGCGGGCCGTCGAACTCGCCGGCTTCCGACGCGGCATTCAGCGCGAAACGCACCGCGTTCCACAGCTTGTTCGCGAAGTTGCGGCCCACGTCGAACTTGCTCGAAGTGTTGCGGGCCGCGGGGATCTGGTCGGTCGGCGTCGCCTCGCCGCTGGCGATGCCGTAGCTGGTCACCATTTTCTTCGACTTGTCACCCGGCGACTGCTGGATGGGCCTGGCCACCTTGATGCCGTTAGCCAGCGTCTTCATCTGCGGCGAGAACATCTGCCCGGTGTGCGGGCACACCACGTCCACCGGCATGCGCACATCCTGCGTCTGCGTGGTCATCTGCGCCAGCGTGAAGCGCATGGCGTCGGCCCCGTGCGAGTGGATGATGTCCAGCGGGTCCACGCCGTTGCCGAGGGACTTACTCATCTTCTGCCCCTCGCCGTCCTGGATCATCGCGTGGATGAATACGTCGGTGTAGGGCAGGCAGTTACGGAAGTAAGTGTTGAACATCACCATGCGCGACACCCAGAGCGTGATGATCTCCCGGGCCGTGCAGAGGGTGTTGGTCGGGTTGAACTTGTTAAGGAGCGCACTGCCTTCAGGGATAGCCGGCGAGCCGTCGGGCGTGCCTTCAGTGAAGGCGTCCGGGTTCGGCCAGCCCATGGTGGAGATGGGCCACAGGGCGCTGGAGAACCATGTGTCGAGGACGTCGGGGTCGCGTTGGAAGCCGTGGCGTTCGATGAACGCAATCACTTCGTGATCGTCATGGCTCCGGACACAGACGAAGTTCGCGGAGATACGTCCGGCCTCCGCAACATCAGCCCTTTCAGTGCGGCGTCCTGCTCCTTGGTAGACAAGTCGTCCTTCCTTCTCCCACTGCAGCACCTCGGGGAGGAATCCGAGCCGGTCACCGGGCGAGTACGTTTCCGCCGGCAGGTACGGCGCGCTCCACACCGGAATCCGATGCCCCCACCAAAGCTGCCGGCTGATGCACCAATCCCGAATGTTCTCATGCCAGGTCTGGAAGGTCCTGGCATACCGAGGCGGATAGAAGCGCAACGATCCCTCCCACTCTTCTCCGGTGGTGGGGCGGGCGTCCCGCCCGCCATCTTCGGTGGGGTGGGCGTCTCGCCCGCCATCGGACCGAAGGTCCGAGTCCTCCTCATCAGAGCGAACAGGCTCGCCCTCCAGCGTGAATGGGTACTCACTCCTGCGCTCACAGAGCCCGGCCTTCACCGGGTTGGTCTGCATGTACGCGAACTTCTCCACATACTCATCTTCATCGCGCACAATCCGATCGAAGTACTCATTCTGCCACACAGCGCCTTCTGTGCCGCGCCGTTCGTTGATCTGGTGTGCACTGAAGCTCTTGATGCTGTGGAGCAGATCGGGCAGCGCGTACCAACTGCCATCATCCCGCTTCCGCGGTTGAATGAGCATGTGCACGTGGTCGGGCATCACCGTGACAAGATGCACATCCGCGCGCTTCGCATGCCAATGCATGCAGGCATCAAGCACGATCTGGCGCTCGGCCTCCGTCATCTCGCCTGTCACGAGGCGGAACGTGACGAAGTACACGCGCCCGGCCAGTTGCATGTGGGGCAGGCGGCGACGGTGTCTGTGCAGTTGCCCGGGGGAGATACCGGCCTGCGGCCGGTTGGCGGGCGGGACGCCCACCCCACCAGCATTGGCGGGCGAGACGCCCACCCCACCAGCATTGGCGGGCGAGACGCCCGCCCAACCACCGGAGTCGCTTCTCCAAATCGCTCCCTCACTCTCCGACCGCTGATCCGCCACCATCGCGCGCAACGCCGCGCCGGCCAGCCTTTTATCCGTCACCTTCACGTACCACTGATCGCTCAGGTACGGCTCGATCGGTACGTGCGAGCGGTAGCTGTGGCCGACGGTGTGGCGGTAGGGTTTTACTTCCTGCAGCAGGTTGTTCTCGCGGAACCACGTCACGATCGCTTCGCGCGCCTCGTAGCGGTCCATGCCGAGCATGCCGGCCGCCTCGTGGATGTTCTCCTCCAGCTCCGACCAGCCGTGATCCCTGCTGATCGAGCCGTCCGGGCCCATCACGTTGAGCACCACGAAGCCCACCTGCTTTTCGATGGTGTCGAAGTGGCGCTGGCCGATGTCCCAGTCGTTGGGGTCGTGCGCGGGCGTCACCTTCAGGAAGCCGGTGGCGTACTTGGCCTTCGGATCGTCGCAGTTCTCCGGATCCGCGGCCGGCAGCACCACGTAGTCGTCTTCGATGATCGGGATGATGCGATCCACGATCGGCAGCTTCACGCACTTGCCGCGCAGGGCCGCGGCCCGCGGGTCGTTGGGGTTCACCGCCACGGCCGTGTCGCCGAGCATCGTCTCGGGGCGCGTGGTGGCCACGGTCACGTGCGTCATCTCGAACTCAACGGTCTCGCCGATCACTCGCACCGGCTCCACCAGCGGATACTTCAGGTACCAGAAGTGCCCGTCGATTTCTTCCATTTCCACTTCGTCGTCGGCCAGGGCGGTCTGGGTCACCGGGTCCCAGTTCACCAGGCGCTTGCCGCGGTAGATCAGGCCGTCCTTGAAGAGTTGGAAGAAGGCTTCGCGCACCGCGGCCGCGCACACGGCATCCATGGTGAAGCGCTGGCGGTCCCAGTCGCACGAGCAGCCCATCTCCTTGAGCTGATGGGTAATGCGAGCTTCGTATTCGTCCTTCCACGCCTGGATCTTCTGCACGAATTCATCGCGCTCGAAGTCCGTGCGGCGTTTGCCTTCCTCCTGCAGCACGCGCTTTTCCACGACGGTCTGCGTGGCGATGCCGGCGTGGTCGGTGCCAGGCATCCACAACGTCGCGCGGCCCTGCATGCGCCGCCAGCGCGTGAGGATGTCCTGCAGCGTGTTGTTCAGCGCATGGCCCATGTGCAGCGCGGCCGTCACGTTCGGCGGGGGGATGACGATGGCGTACGAATCGCCGTCCGCGTGCGGGTCGGCGTGGAAGGCGTTGCTGTCGGCCCACCGCGCGGCGATCTGCGATTCCACGTCGGCGGGCTTGTAGGTCTTGGCCAGTTCGATGGTCGGTGTGGTCGTCATGGCGGATCAGCCTCAGGCTTGGGGCTTCGATCAAAGCCCGTCGCGGCGATGGACCGCGAGCGGGGTCGATTTCGCAAGGATACTCGATGGCGGGAATCTGAACGGATCGCGCGGAAGGCTTGCTTCCGGTTGCCGGGGGCGGGGGTCGTCCCCTCAGCTAACAGCGACGCTCAGGATGAAGAAGATGTCTTTCATCTGCAGAAGAGTATATCGGCAGGATTCGGTGCCGTAAATGAGCAACCGGGCGCCATCGTTGGGTCGGGTGCCATGGCCGCGGTTCTTGCGAAGCAAGGTTCGCCGGCCATGCGGAGACGGCAGCGGGTCCTCTGCGAGGCTCCGGACACGGCCGACGGCTTCGCCGCGACCGTGGCACCCGCCAGAAGCTCAGTCATCGCGCTGGCTCAGGCGCTTGACCTTCTCTTCCTTGGCCAGCAATTGATGGGTATCGGCCAGCAGGTCCTGCAGATCGGGCAATCCCGCCTTCTGCGCGATGGCCGCGAGGTCGTGATCGGCGGCGTTTTCGGCGTCCACGCCGGGGAACCAATGTCCGGCCCCGTTGAGCATGTTGTAGCGCATCTGGCCGTAGCCGATCATGTCGTAGGCCTTGGCCAGCGTGCGCAGCCACAGCATCACGATGATGTTCATCCCGGCGGGCACATCATCCCATTCGGGCAGGTCCAGCGTAAGCGGGTCGGCGAGCTTCGGGCCGACCGCTTCCAGCCGCGCCGCTTCGAGCCGCTGAACGATCGGCGCCAGCACCTCATCGGCCTTGTCGATGAGCGGCAGCGTTTCGAGGTGCAGGTCGAAATCGCTCGGCCGCGCGGCACCGACGCTCAGCGTGTGCACCTGATCGCGCGCCAGACAGAACAGGTCATTGAAGACGATCGGATGCAGTGGCCTGCACAGGTCGACCAGCTTCCGCGGGGGATCGTAGAGCTTGCCGCCCTTGTCCGACGGACTGATGATGAAGACACCCATGTCTCGCCGCGTCGCTTCCTCGATGCACGGCCAGTTACGCTGCCAGATGTAGTACCAGTGCAGGTTGATGTAATCGAATCCGCCGTCGCGTTCGTGTCGGACGGCGTCGAGGATGACCTGCGGCGGGGCGTGGGTGGAGAATCCAATGTGCCGGGCGAGCCCGCGCTTCTGGATCTGCCGCGCCGCCTGCAGGCACCCGCCGTCGCGGATGGACCATTCGAGCACGGTCGCATCGTTGACGCCGTGGAGGGAGAAAAGGTCGACGTGGTCCAGCTGCAGCCGCGCGAGCGAATCCTCAAACTCCTTGACGAACGCGTCCGGATCCTCCTTGGGCGCGACTTTGGTCTGCACGATGAGTTTCTCGCGAGGGAGTTTCGGCAGGATGAGCCCGAGTTGCCGTTCAGAGGACCCGTAGCCGCGTGCGGTTTCGATGTGGTTGATGCCGACGTCCACCGCCCGGCGGATCGTGGCTTCGAGATTGGCCTGGTTCTCGTCCGGCACTTCGCTCAGCGGCACATCCTGCCACTTGTGCTGGTACCGCATGCCCCCGCAACTGAAGACGGGCATTTGCAGATTCGTGCGTCCGAAGCGGCGGTACAGCATGGGGCGGGTCCTTCTTCCCGGAACTGGTTTTCGGGGTGTCTCGGGGGACGGGGCATCATGCCGCGATTCGGGCCGCGGGTCAATGCAGTTAACGGGCATTGGTTTGCGTGTCTTTTTGTGGTCGTCGCTTTAGCGCGTCGATGTTTCCTGATAGCGCCGGAACTGTTACCATTCGCGGCTCTTGCCTTCTGTTCGATCGTAGCGCCCGCCCAGTTGGGCCGCATCCGATCCAGAGCCGGGGAAGAATTCTGAAATGGCAGTCGAAAGCAAGCAGAGCACGGAAGTCACGGTGAGGGACGAGGGGATCCTCGATCTGGTCGAGCGCCTCCAGCGCTTCGACGGACCGGCGGAGATGTTCCTCTCACACCTGCTGTCGCTGCAGTGCGAACTGGTCGGCGCGCGGGGCGGGGCGATCCTGCGCGTCAACGAGCGCGGCGCCGGCGACGTGGTGGCCCTCTACCCCAGCCCTGAGAAGCAGGGCGGCCCCAGCCCGGTCTGGCTGGCCCAGGCCGCCGAAACCCTCGGCGATGTCTTCGCCTCCGGCAAGACGATGGTCCTGCCGCTGCATTCGACCGAGGAACTCTACGGTCAGGCGCCCAAGGCGTACCTGGTGCTCGTGCCGTTGCGCGGGGGCGGGGGTGTGCGCGGCGTGGCGGCCTTCGCCCTTGATCTTCCAGATCAGACACAGGTCAAACATGCGGCCGAGCGACTGGAACTGACCACCAGCCTGCTCAGCCTCTACGAGATGCGCTTGACGCTGCAGCGGCGCAACCAGGACATGCGCCACCTGCGCCAGGCCAACGAGGTGCTCACGCTGGTCAACGAGCAGGGCCGCTTCAAGGCCGCGTCGATGGCCCTGTGCAACGAGGCGGCCTCGCGCTGGGGGGGCGATCGGGTGAGCCTGGGCTGCGTCAAGGGCCGTTACATCGCGCTGCAGGCGATGAGCCACACCGAGAACCTGTCGCGCAAAATGCAGGTCGTGCAGGACATCGAGGCGACCATGGAGGAGTGCCTCGACCAGGATGTCGAAGTGCTCGCCCCGGCACATCCGGAAGAGACGTACGTCAGCCGCGCGGCTCAGAATCTGTCGACCAAACACGGGCCGACGATGATCTGCTCGCTGCCGATCCGGCACGTGGCCAAGGAGACCTCGATCGGCCAGCCGGGCCTGCTTTCGGACAAGGTGAGCAAATCGTCCACCGCCGACGGCGACGCGGTGCCCTTCGCCGTGCTGACCGTCGAGCGCCCGACGGACAAGCCGTACACCGTGCAGGACATCGAGGGCCTGCGCCTGACCTGCGACCTGGTCGCCCCGCGGCTGTTCGAACTCTACTACCACGACCGGTGGATCGGCGCCCGGGCGGCCAACGAGGCGCGCCGGGGTCTGGCGGCCCTGCTGGGGCCCAGCTACACGTGGGTCAAGCTGCTGGGGATCGCCGTGGCGCTGCTGCTGTTCGTGATGATCTTCGTCAAGGGCGACTACACCGTCGACGCCAACGTGCAGATCGAGCCGGCCAACCGGCGGCTGGTGACCGCGCGCTTCGAGGCCAAGCTGGCCGAGGTGCTCGTGGCCCCGAACGACCAGGTTCGCAAGGGCATGCCGCTGGCGAAGCTGGATACGACGGACTACGTCGATGAGTTGGCCAAGCTCGAAAGCGAGTACGAGGACTACTGGGCGGCGGAAGTCCGGGCGCGTGAGGAACGGAAAATCAATGAGGCCGAACAGGCGCGGCTGGAAGCGGCGAAGATCGAGCCGCGCATGCGCCAATTGCGTCGCTGGATCAACGAGGCGACAATGGTCGCGCCGATGGACGGCAAGGTGATCTCCACCGCCGACCAGAACCGGCGGCTTGATTCGACGGTGAAAACGGGCGAGACGCTTTTCGAGATCGCGTCGATGGACGAACTCGAAGCGGTGCTGATGGTGCCCGAGTCGCGCATCGCGGACGTGCAGGTGCGGCAGGAAGGCGAACTGACGCTGCGGTCCGACCCGGATGCGCCCATCGCCTTCACGGTGACGCATATCGAGCCCATGGCCGAGGTGGTGGGCACGGAGAACGTGTTCCGCGTGACGGCGAAGCTCAAGGGCGACACGTCGCGGCTGCTGGTCAACCAGGAGGGCGTGGCGAAGATCATGGTCGATCGCCGCTCGCTGGGTTACATCTGGACCCGCAGCGCGGTGAACTGGCTGCAGATGAAGATCTGGACATGGTTCTGACTCCCCGCCGATCGCGGGGGCTCGCAGAGGTGATCGAAGTTGCCGACCGACAGGCCGACATTCTCTGATACCTGGTACCGTCTGGCGCCGCTCACGCCGCGCCTGCGCTCGACGGTGCAGATCTACCGCCAGTTCTTCCGCGGCAAGTTGTACTACGTGGTCGAGGATCCGACGGGCAACCAGTACTTCCGCCTGGACGAGGCCGGCTATTTCTTCGTCGGGCTGCTGGATGGCCGCCGCACGATCGAGCAGGCGTGGCTGATCGCCAACGAGAAGCTCGGCGACGCCGCGCCGACGCAGGGCGAAGCGACGCGGCTGCTGGGGCAGATGTACTCCTCGAACCTGCTGGGCGGTGACGTGCCGCCCGACGCCGCAGGGATGTTCGAGCGGTTCCGACGCCGCAAGGCCCGCGAGGTGCGCGGCTACCTGACGAACCTGCTGTTCATCCGCATTCCCCTGTTCGACCCCGACCGCATTCTTAACACGTTCGTCGGCGCGTTCGGCTGGATGTTCTCCTGGTTCGGTTTCGCGCTGTGGGCGCTCCTGCTGCTGGTCGGCGGGTACTTCGTCATCGGCGATGTCGACACGCTGTTCGACCAGTCGAAGAACGTGCTGAGCCCGTCGAACCTGTTCCTGCTGTACGTGGCGATGGTCTTCATCAAGACGTTTCACGAGTTCGGGCACGGGTTCGCCTGCAAGCGGTTCGGCCTGCAGAACGGCAACGGCGGCGAGGTGCACACGATGGGCATCATGCTGCTGGTGTTCATGCCCGTGCCGTACGTGGACGCCTCGAGCAGTTGGGCCTTTCGCAGCAAATGGCAGCGGATCGTCGTCGCCGCGGCGGGAATGTATATCGAACTGGGCATCGCGGCGATCGCGGCGATCGTCTGGGCGAACACGGCCGATGGCACCGCCATCCACGCCGTCGCCTACAACATGATCTTCATCGCCAGCGTGACCACGCTGCTGTTCAACGCCAACCCGTTGCTGCGCTATGACGGCTACTACATCCTGTCGGACCTGATCGAGATTCCCAATCTCTCGCAGCGCAGCAAGGACTACATCTACTACCTGGTGAAGAAGTTCGCGTACGGCGTGCGCCGGCCGCGGGATCCGTCGGGCATGGTGAGCGAGCGACCGTGGCTGGTGTTCTACGGCATCGCGTCGTTCTTCTATCGCATCTTCATCAGCGTGCGGATTCTGCTGTTCGTGACCGATCAATTGCCGCAGGTCGGTGTGCCGCTGGCGATCGTGGCGGTGGTCACGTGGGTAATCGTGCCGATCGGCAAGTGGATCAAGTACCTGGCCAACAGCCCGGAACTGGCGCGTACGCGCCAGCGGGCGGCGCTGGCGACAGTGTCGTTCTTCCTGTTGATCGGTGTGCTGTTCGGGGCGATTCCCGTACCGGACCGCAATGCCGCGCAGGGCGTGGTCGAACCCAGGGACGTGCGCGGCGTGTTCGTGCTGGCCGACGGCTTCCTCGAGCACACGCTCCGGTCGAGCGAGCGCGTGCGTGAGAGGCAGCCACTGATCGAGGCGGAGAATCAGCAGCTTGTTGTGCAGCGCGCCTCGCTGGTGAGAAGCCTGGAGCTGCTGGACAACATGTTCGTTGACGAGTCCGTGCGCGATCCGATGAAGGCCAATGAGATCCAGACGCAGTTCTTCAGTACCCGTGACCGCATCCGGCGCATCGATCAGTACCTGGAATCGCTGCAGGCGCCGTCGCCGATCGACGGCGTCTGGGTGACTTCGCCCGCGGTCTACAAGCAGAAGGGCGGCTACGTTGAAGCCGGGCAGCAAGTGGGCATGGTCGCGAGCACCGACGACCTGATCATTCGCGTACCGGCCAGCCAGGCGCTGGGCCCGCGCATCCGCGATGAACTGCCCGACGGCGCGGCGGTTGAGATCTGCGTGATGGGCCGGCCCGGCGAAGACGACCGGTTCGCCGGCGTGATCGAGAAGCGGTCCGACGCGGCCGCACAGGACCTTCCCTCCAAGGCGCTGGGCTACCTCGCCGGCGGCGAGATCCAGACCGAGATGGACGACCAGGAAGGGACGAAGGCGGCCGAGCACGTGTTCGATGTCGTGATCCGGCCCACCTCGACGCCCGAAAGCGGTATGGCGATTCGTCCCGGTCAGCGCGTGATGGTGCGATTCACCATGGCCAGCCGGCCGCTCGCGTGGCAGTGGTATCGCGACATCCGGCTGCTGATTCAGCGCAAGTTCCAGCTCTAGCAGGTTCCCATGCAGGCGACCAGTGAAAACATCCTGATGCCGGAAGACGGCGGGCTCACGCGTGTGCCCAGCGGGACGTGGCGCAACCTGACCAACCTGCATTACCGCCCGAAGATTCGTCGCGGACTGGACAAGTTCTACGACATCGTGGTGTCGCGCGTGCAGTTGCTCAAGCCGCGCCAACGCATCTATCTCGCCCGTGCCGCCCGCGTGGTCGCGATGGAAAGCCCGTACGCCGAACTCAGCGATGCGCGGCTGAAGGAGCAACTGCTCGCGTTGCGAGACGCTTTCCGTCTCGGACGCCACAACAACGAGATGGTTGATCGGGCCTACGCGCTTGTCACCGAGGCGGCCTGGCGCGAACTGGGACTGCGGGCGCATCCCGTGCAGATCGCCGCGGCGCTGGCCATGCTCGACGGCTGCCTGGTCGAACTGGCAACCGGTGAAGGCAAAACACTGGCCGCGGTCTTCCCGGCCGTGCTCGCCGGCTGGCGCGGCCGCGGGTGCCACGTCGTCACGGTGAACGATTATCTCGCCCAGCGCGACGCCGAGGAACTGCAGGGGCTGTATCGCCGTTGCGGTCTGAACGTCGCGCATGTGGATGGCGAGATGGACCCGATGGCCCGGCGCGCCGCCTACGCCGCGGATGTCACCTACCTGACCAACAAGGAGGCGGCCGCGGATTTCCTGCGCGACCGGATCGCGCTGGGCACCATCCACAACCTCCCCGCGGCGCTGCTCACGAAGATCGTCGAGGAATCCCTGCGCGGGCCGGACCAGGTCGTGCAGCGCGGGCTCGAGTGGGCCATCGTCGACGAGGCGGATTCGGTACTCATCGACGAGGCCGTTACCCCGTTGATCATTGCCAGCGAACAGCAGAACCAGCAGCAGGTCGAGGCTTTCCGGCAGGCCTGCGAATTGGCGAAGCTTCTGGACGAACGTGAGCATTTCAAGATCGTGCCGCGCTACCGTGATGTCGACCTCACCCAGGCCGGCCGGGCGAAGCTGACCGAACTGGGCGAGGAGTTGGGCGGCATCTGGACCGGTATGCGGCGGCGCGAGGAACTGGTCTGCCAAGCGATCTCCGCACGGCACCTGTACCGGCGCGATGAGCATTACATCATCGATGATGAGAAGGTCGTGATTGTCGACGAGTTCACCGGCCGGCTGATGCCCGATCGTGAGTGGCGCGATGGTTTGCACCAGGCGGTGTCGGTCAAGGAGGGTTTGGAGATCCAACCGCCCAAGGCGACATTAGCGCGCATCAGCTTCCAGCGCTTCTTCCGTCTGTACCGGAAGCTGTCGGGCATGACCGGCACGGGTTGGGAAGGGCGGCACGAGTTCTGGCAGGTCTACAAGGTGCCGGTGGTGCGGATTCCGACGCACAAGCCGTGCATCCGCCGGCGTCTGGATGACCGCGTCTACGCCGCGACCGATCGGCGCTGGGAGGCGGTGGCCGAAGAGATTCGAAGTGTCCACGCGGCCGGACGGCCCGTGCTTGTCGGTACGCGCAGCGTCGAGGCGAGCGAGCATCTCTCGGAGATGCTGACGAAGGAAGGGCTCGAGCACCAGGTGCTCAACGCGGTGCGCCATGCCGAGGAAGCGCAGATCGTGTCGCTGGCGGGGCAGGCGGGTCGCATCACGGTGGCGACCAACATGGCCGGTCGCGGCACGGACATCAAACTGGGCGCGGGCGTGGCGGACAGGGGGGGGCTGCACGTGATCGCCACGGAGCGTCATGAGTCCGGACGCGTGGATCGCCAGTTGTTCGGCCGGTCGGGCCGCCAGGGCGATCCGGGGTCGGCTGTCGCGATCGTGTCGCTCGAAGATGAACTCATCAAACGTCACGCGAACCCGCTGTTGCGGTCGCTGCTGCGTGCGGCGACCATCTCAAAAGGCCGCGGCCCGCGACGACTGGCCGGGCTGACTTTCCATATGGCCCAGCGTCGGGCCCAGTCTCAGGCTTCCCGTCAGAGACGACAAGTGCTTGAGCAGGACAACTGGCTCGACGAGTTCCTCGGTTTCACCGGCAGCAGCACGTGACCGGGCGCCGTCTTGAAGATGGCGCTTGCCGGGTTGAGGTGTTGGTTCGTTTGGCTCATAATGCCCCGTCCCCACTGTGTGGGCCGGCCCCCGGCTGCCGTGCCGGTGTTGCGCGCCCGCGCCTACCGACGCGTTAGAAAGGAATCCCCAGTATGTCGTATGACTCCACCATTCATGCCAAGGCCGTGGAACTGGCCAAGCTGTCGTACGAGATGACCGCCGCGGCGGGGTCGGGCCATCCGACAACGGCGGCCAGCCTCACCCACATCACCACCGTCCTGATGTACGACCATATGCGACACGAGCCGGCGAATCCCGATCATCCGTCCAGCGATCGGCTTGTTCTGTCCGAAGGCCACGCAGTGCCGATCATCTACGCCGCGTGCGCCGACCTGGGCGTGGGGATCGGCAAGGACTTGGAGAAGTTGCGCCCCATGACCCGGGACGACGCCATGACCTTGCGCGCAGTGGATTCAGTGGTCGACGGTCATCCGAATCCGATCGAGGGCTTCCCGTTCTTCGACGCGGCGACCGGTTCGCTCGGGCAGGGCCTGAGCGTGGCGGCCGGCCTTGCCGCCGCGGCGAAGGTCGACGGGCTGGACAAGCGGATCTTCTGCATCATCGGCGATGGCGAATCGCGCGAGGGACAGATCTGGGAAGCAATCGATTTCATCAGGGATCACGATCTGAAGGCGGTGTGTCCGATCCTCAACGCCAACGTCTACGCCCAGTCGGACGAAGTGAGTCCGCAGCAGACCGCCGAGTCACTGGCGTCCAAGCTCGAGGCGGCCGGCTACGAGGCGCTGGTGATCGACGGACACGCGCCGACGGCGCTGAAAGAAGCGCTGGCCCGTCATGCCACGGCGCAGGCCGACCCGAACGCCGCGCCGGTGGCGATCGTCGCGAGGACGGTCAAGGGCTGGGGCAGCGCGTCGCAGCAGGGCCACGGCCACCACGGCAAGCCGGCCGAGGGTGATGATCTGGCCAAGGCGCTGGAGGAACTCGACGCGACGGGCCGGCAGGTCGGCGCGATGGCCGACCAGGCGCTGAAGCGGCCGCTGATGTCGCCGCGCCAGGGCGAGCCGAAGGAAGCGACGCAAGTGCCCACGTTCAGCGAGGCGCTGAAGCAGCAGGGGCTCGAATCGGTTCTGGAGAAGGGCAAGTACGCGACCCGCCGGGCCTACGGCGTGGCGGTGCGGGCGATGGGCCACGCGATGCCCAAGGTCGTCGCGCTCGATGCGGACGTGAAGAACTCGACATTCGCCGAGATGTTCTCGAAGGATGAGGCCCTGGCCGACCGCTACTTCGAGTGCCGCATCGCGGAGCAGAACATGGTCTCCGTGGCCGCGGGTCTGAGTGCGGGCGGGAAGATTCCGTTTGCCTCTACTTTTGCGAAGTTCTTCACAAGGGCTTACGACCAGATCGAGATGGCGGTCAACAGCAACGCGAACATCAAGCTCGTCGGTTCGCACGCGGGCATCTCCCTCGCGGCCGACGGCCCGAGCCAGATGTCGCTGCCCGATGTGGCGTGGTTCCGCGCGATGGGCACCATGCGTCTGCCGGGCGATCGCCCCGGCTTCTATCTGCTCAATCCGTCGGACGCCTACCAGGCGTACGCGTTGCTCATCGAGATGGCCAACTACGACGGCCCGTGCTACATGCGCACGCTGCGGCCGGACACGGAATTCCTTTATAAGGACACGGACACCTTCACGCTCGGCGGTCACGAGGTGCTCGTGCAGGGGCGCGACCTGTTGATCGTCGCCAGCGGCTACATGGTGCACCAGGCCAACAAGGCGCTGGAGAAGCTTGACGAGCAGGGCGTCGATGCGACGCTCGTCGACATGTACTCGCTGCCGTTCGACGAGGAAGCGATTCTCGACCTGGCGAATGAAAACCAGGGCCGCGTTCTGACTTTGGAAGACAACTACGGCGGCGGCTTCGGCAGCGCGGTGGCGGACGCGGTGGCGGCCGACGGCGGCGGCTTCAATGTCGTCCAGATGTACTGCCGCAAGCTGCCCAAGAGCACGCGGACGACCGACGAAGAGATGGCCTACTGCGGCCTGGGCGTCGATGACGTGGTCAAGGGCGCCATGGGCTTGCTCGAACTGACCACGGCGTGATCGGCCTCGCCGGGGATGACAACTGGGGGATGGTAGCGAAGCCCACGGTTCAGATACCGTGGGCTTACCCCGTCGTAAATGACTGTGGAAGAATGGATTCAAGACCCTATCGGCCTCCAGGTGAAGTAGACTATGCGTTATGGCCATTGCTTGGGTCGGCCATCGCACCATGTTGCAGGTAGCGGCTGATGCTTACTGAGATCCACGACTCGTTCTCATTGCTGATGGGCAACGGCGGCTGGGTGATGTGGCCGCTGCTGTTGCTGTCGCTGGCGTCGGTGACGCTGATCGTGGAGCGTATCTGGTTCTGGGCGGCGACCAACAGCCCCCGTTCGCTCGACACGCTGCGCCAGTTGCGTGCGGCGCTGGATGAAGGCAACGCCGGCCGCGTGCGGCGGATCGCCTCGGGCCGGGATGGGCTGTACTCGCGGATCGCCATGATGTTGCTGACGGGCGGCGGCACCGATGCCGCCGCGGCCGAGGCGATCGAGTCGCAGCGTCCGCGTCTAGAGCGGTTCATGCCGCTGCTCTCGACCATCATCACGGTGGCCCCGATGCTGGGCATCCTGGGGACGGTCGTGGGCATCATCGAGTCGTTCGGCGTCTTCTCCGAGGGCAAGGCGGTGGGGCTCTCGGATGTGAGCGGCGGCATCGCCAAGGCCCTGTGGTCGACGGCGGCCGGCCTGGTGTTGGCCATTTTCGTGCTGTTTCCGTACAACGGTTTCCGCGCCCAGATCGATCGCTCGCTCGAGCGCGTGGAGACCCTGATCGCCGCATCGAAGAACGGTGCCGCATCGTCCGGGAAGTCGGCGGAAGCCGCGCGGCAGGACGGCAAGAGCAGTTGATGACCGGCGGCGACCGTCGCGCGGCGGATGTCACACAGAACCAACAGAAGCCTGATTCGCAGCGGGGACAGCCGCGCCCGCACCGGGTACCATTTATCGGCCCGCATCGCGACCGAACGTGCCTCAAGCACAGGCAGGAAATGAACCGACACCAATAGAGCCGAACTGCCACGTTGTCGTGCGCACCGGGGATGCGGGGAGTCCGTGGCCGCCGCAAGCTCAATCGATCAGGAAGGAAAACATGCTCAGTCCAGATTTGGCACGCATCCATACGTTCGAGGTCATCCCCAGTCTTCCCAAGCCTTTGGAGCCATTGCTCGAGGTGGCCTACAACCTGTGGTGGTCGTGGCACCCCGAGGCGGTCGAACTGTTCATGCGGATGGACCGCAAGGAGTGGGAAGCCTCGAACCACAACCCGGTGCTCATGCTCGGACGCCTTCCGCAGGACCTGCTCGAAGAGCTTTCGCGCGATGAGGGCTTCCTCAACTCGATGGAGCGCGTGATGGGCAACTACCGGCGTCACATGGAGCGCAAGCCCTGGCACGCCAGTCATCCGGACTGCCCGAAAGACATCAAGGTCGCGTACTTCTGCACCGAGTTCGGCCTGACCGAATGCCTGCAGATCTATTCCGGCGGTCTTGGTTGCCTGGCCGGCGATCACCTGAAGAGCGCGAGCGAACTGGGCATGCCGCTCGTGGCGATCGGCCTGCTCTACCGCCACGGCTACTTCCAGCAGTACTTGAACGCCGAGGGCTGGCAGCAGGAGTACTATCCGGACCTCGACTTCAACAACCTGCCGGTCAAGCCGGTGAAGAACGACGACGGTGAGCAGATCAAGGTCCGTGTGGATCTCCAGGGCCGATCGGTGGCGGTGGCCGTCTGGGAGTGCGTCGTCGGTCGTATCCCGCTGTATCTGCTGGATACGAATCTCGTCGAGAACGCCCCGGAAGACCGCGGCATCACGGACAAGCTGTACGGCGGAGACATGGAACAGCGCATCCGCCAGGAGATCGTGCTGGGCATTGGCGGCGTGCACGCGCTGGACGCGTTGGGCATTCAGCCCACGGTGTACCACATGAACGAAGGCCACTCGGCGTTTCTGGCGCTCGAGCGCATCCGCCGGCTGATCGATAAGCACGACATCAGCTTCGACGAGGCGCGCGAGGCGGCCGCCTCCGGTCACGTATTCACCACGCACACGCCGGTGCCGGCCGGCATCGACCGCTTCCCGCCGGAGATGATCCAGCGGTACTTCAAGAACTACGTTCCAACGTTGCGGCTGGATATGGAAGGCCTGCTCGCGCTGGGACGCGAGAACGTCTACAACAAGAACGAGTTCTTCTCGATGGCGGTGCTGGCCATCCGCACCTCGCAATGGGCCAACGGTGTTAGCAAACTGCACGGCGAGGTCAGCCGCTCGATGTGGCGCGGCATCTGGCCCAAGCTGCCGGAGAAGGAAGTGCCGATCGGCCACGTGACCAACGGCGTGCACGCCCGCTCGTGGTTGTCGGGCGATCTGACCTTCCTGTTCGACCGCTATCTCGGCGGCCGTTGGCAGGCCAACCCGGTCGACCACCGCGTGTGGGACGAGATCATGGAAGTGCCGGACGAGGAACTGTGGCGCGTGCACGAGCGACGTCGCCAGCGATTGATCATCTGGGCCCGCCGGCAGCTTCGCAAGCAACTGCAGGCGCGCGGCACGGATCCCGACCAGGCGCGGGCGGCGGCCGATGTGCTCAACCCCAACGCCTTGACCATCGGCTTCGCGCGACGCTTCGCGACCTACAAGCGCGGCAACCTGCTGATGCGCGACAAGGAGCGCCTGCTGAAGATGCTGGGCGATGCGGATCGACCGATCCAGTTCCTGATCGCCGGCAAGGCGCACCCGGCCGACGGCGGCGGCAAGGACCTGATCCGTCAGATGGTGCAGTTCGCGAAAGAAAACAAGGCCGGTGCGAGTATCGTCTTCATCGAGAATTACGACATCCAGGTGGCGCGCTACCTCGTGCAGGGCTGCGACGTCTGGCTGAACAACCCGCGGCGGGGCATGGAGGCGTCGGGCACCAGCGGGATGAAGGCCGCGCTTAACGGTGTGCTCAACTGCTCGATCATGGACGGCTGGTGGGACGAGGCCTACGAGCCGGACCTCGGCTGGCAGATCGGTCGCGGTGAGGACTACACCAACGTCGAGATGGCCGACGACATCGAGTCCAACGCGCTTTACGACCTGCTCGAGCGTCAGATCATTCCGCTGTTCTACGATCGCAACGAGCATGGTGTGCCGACCGGTTGGGTCGCCAAGATGAAGGCCTGCATCTACAAACTCGCCCCCATGTTCAACACCAACCGGATGGTACAGCAGTATGCGGAGGACTACTACTTCAAGGCTGCGGATCGCGCCATCGCGCTTAACAGCGACGACCTGAAACCGTCGATCGAGGTGGCTCACAAGAAGCAGCGACTGCGCGCCAACTGGGGCAAGATGAAGATCGAGCAAGTCGAGGCGGACACGTCGAAGCCGGTGGATGTGCGCGGGAAGCTGGATGTCACGGTGGTCGCCAACCTCGCCGAACTGACGCTGGACGACGTCCGCGTCCAACTCTACCTGGGCAAGGTGGACAATGATGGTTTCATCGTGGACGGCGACGCGTACGACCTGTCGCCGGTCGAGGACCTCGGCGACGGGCGGCACAAGTTCGCCGGTGCGATCGAGGCGACCACGAGCGGGCGGCACGGATTCGCCATCCGTATCGTACCGGGCGGGCCGATACTCAGCGGCATGACCGAGCCGGGCATGATCATCTGGGACGAAAAGACCAAGGCCCAACCGCAGACGGCCGCGACGGCGGGCTCCGCGGCCTGAGCGCTCGGCGGACCGTACAGATCGAAATCCAACGAAGGCTCCCGGCTTCGGCGCGGGAGCCTGTTCATTGCGCCATGAGGGCATCGCACGTATACTTGGACGGGAGGTTCTCATGGCATGCGTCATGGCGCTGGACCAGGGCACGACCAGTTCGCGCGCGATCGTCTTCGACGAAGGCGGCCGCATCGTCGGCGCCGCGCAACGGGAATTCGAGCAGCTTTTTCCCCGGCCCGGCTGGGTCGAGCATGACCCGAACGAGATCTGGTCCACACAGGCGGGCGTGATCAGCGAGGCGCTGGGAAGGGCGCGTATCGGCGAGCGCGATATCGCGGCCATCGGCATCACCAACCAGCGCGAAACCACCATCGTCTGGGACCGCAGCACCGGCCGGCCCATCCACAACGCCATCGTCTGGCAGGACCGGCGCACCGCATCACACTGCGAGCGACTCGTCGCGGACGGTCTGGCCGAGACCTTCCAAGCGAAGACCGGGCTCGTGGTCGACGCGTATTTCTCAGCGACGAAGATCGCGTGGCTGCTGGACAACGTGGAAGGCGCGCGGGCCAGAGCCGAGCGCGGCGAACTGGCTTTCGGCACGGTGGACACCTGGCTGGCGCACAAGCTCACGGGCGGAAGGCTGCATATCACCGATGTCTCGAACGCGTCACGCACGATGCTCTTCAACATCCACCGGCGCGACTGGGATGATGAGATCCTCTCGATCCTCAGTATTCCGCGCAACATGCTGCCGCAGGTCCGCGCCAGCAGCGACGTGTACGGCGAGGCGATCACTAGCCTGCCAGGCGTGCCCATCGCCGGCATCATCGGCGACCAGCAGAGCGCCACGATGGGACAGATGTGCGTGAAGCCGGGTCTGGCCAAGAACACGTACGGCACCGGCTGCTTCCTGCTGATGAACACCGGCGAAACGCCGCGGCGGTCGGACAACAGGCTGCTGACGACCATCGCGTGGGAGCGCGGCGGGGAGATGCCGTACGCGCTGGAAGGCGCAGTGTTCGTCGGCGGCGCGATCGTGCAGTGGTTGCGCGACGGATTGGGCATCATCCGAAGCGCACCGGACATCGAGCCGCTGGCGGCGAAGGTCGAGGACAACGGCGGCGTGTTCCTGGTGCCGGCCTTGACCGGCCTCGGCGCGCCGCACTGGGATTCGTATGCCCGCGGGACGATCGTAGGCATCACGCGCGGCACGACCGATGCGCACCTGGCGCGGGCCGCGCTCGAGGGTATCGCCTTCCAGGTCAACGACCTCGTGAAGGCGATGGAAGCCGACGCCGGCGAGCCGATGGCGGAGCTGCGCGTGGACGGCGGGGCCGCGGCCAACGACCTGCTCATGCAGTTCCAGGCCGATATCCTTCGCGTGCCGGTGGTCCGCCCGACGATGCTGGAGACCACGGCCGTGGGCGCGGCGTACATGGCGGGACTGGCGGTCGGGTACTTGGACTCGGTCGAGCAGGTCGCCGCGAACTGGCAGATCGATCGGCGCTTCGAGCCGCGGATGTCGGAGCGCGACGCGGCGGCGCTGTGTGAGCGTTGGGACGAAGCGGTCGGCCGCGCGGGCGGGTGGGCACTGCGGGAGGCGCCATGAACCGCGACGACATGATCAGCAATCTGCGCGATCGCCGCGAGCCCTGGGACATCGTGATCATCGGCGGCGGGGCGACAGGTCTCGGCGCGGCGGTCGATGCCGCGTCGCGCGGGTATGACGTGGTGCTCTTCGAGCAGAGCGACTTCGCCAAGGGCACCTCCAGCCGCTCGACCAAGCTCGTCCACGGCGGCGTGCGCTACCTGCAGCAGGGCAACGTGTCGCTGGTGATGGAGGCGCTCAAAGAGCGCGGCCTGATGCTGCGCAACGCGCCGCACCTCGTGCACGACGTCGCGTTCATCGTGCCCAGTTACAAGTGGTGGGAGAGCCCGTTCTACGGCATCGGCCTGAAGGTCTACGACATGCTGGCCGGGCGGTACGGGTTCGGCAAGAGCAAGCTGCTGGGCAGGGACGGGGTGCAACGTGCGATACCTTCGATCAACACCGACGGCCTGCTCGGCGGCACGCTGTACTACGACGGGCAGTTCGACGATGCGCGGCTGGCGATCAACCTGGCAACGACCGCCTTCGAGCAGGGCGCGACGCTGGTCAACTACATGCCGGTGACCGCGCTGCTGAAGAGCGCGGCCGGGCTGGTCGAGGGTGTGGCGGTGCGCGATGACGAGCGCGGCGAGACGTTCGAAATACTTGGCAAGGTCGTGGTGAATGCGACGGGCCCGTTCGCGGACGGTGTGCGGCGGATGGACAAGACCGACGCGCCGCCGATCATCGCCCCGAGCCAGGGTGCGCACATCGTGCTGGACCGCAGCTTCCTGCCGGGCGACTCGGCGATCATGGTGCCGCACACGGATGACGGGCGCGTGATGTTCGCGATTCCCTGGCATGGTGTGGCCGTGGTCGGAACGACGGACCTGGCGATCGAGAAGGTGAGCCTCGAGCCGACGCCGCTGGAGGGCGAGGTGCAGTTCATCCTCGGCAATGCCAACCGTTACCTCGCGAAGCGGGCGACGGCGTCGGATGTGCGCAGCGTTTTCGTGGGCATCCGGCCGCTGGTGAAAATGGGCGACGGCGAGAAGACGGCGGCGCTGTCGCGCGATCACACCGTGCTGATCGACCAGGACTCGGGCCTGATGACCGTGGCCGGCGGCAAGTGGACGACCTATCGCAAGATGGCCGAGGACATCGTCGACCAGGCGATGATGCTGGGCGATCTCGAGCCGCGCGAGTGTGTGACGAAGCAAATGCCGATTCACGGCTATCACCGGAATGCTGATCGCTTCGGCGAACTGGCATTCTACGGGTCGGACGCGGCCGAGATCAGATCGATCGCGGACAGCGACCCGGCGATGGCGGCGAAGGTGCATGATCGACTGCCGCTGACGTTGGCACAGATCCGCTGGGCCTGCCGGCGCGAGATGGCCCGGACGGTTGACGACATGCTCGCGCGTCGGACGCGTTGCCTGCTGCTGAATGCCCAGGCGGCCATCGAGGCGGCGCCGCGGACGGCCGCACTGATGGCGGGCGAACTTGGCCGGGATGAGTCGTGGGCGGCGGGACAGGTCGAGGCGTTCGGTCAGATCGCCAAGGGGTACATCTACGGCGGCTGATTGCCGGATCTGGGAGCAAGAAACGCCATCGAATTCGGCCCGGAATCGGCCCGTTTCGCTTCGTTTCCGTTCATTTTGGCCTGGTTCGGGTCGTTTTGGGCCGTTTTCGGCCGGGATCAATCGGGCAAAACCCCGTTTGCAGCCTCTGAGGGTGTTTTTCCAGGATTCAGGCGAGAGGCTTAGTTTTCGGGGGGTCTGAATTGGCAATATTTGCTGTTGTGCGGTGGGCATGGATGAAGCTTCGGAAGGGATGAGCGAAGATGGTGTCACCGAGTCACAACGTGCAAGTGGTGCATTCTATTGCCGGTAATTGTTAGGTATTCGTGCTTTTGCCCCGTGGGGTTGGTTGGCGAACTCGACACCCGCTGCTTGCGGCGAGATGATGCGTGCTGCCACATTCTGGTGAAGGAGTCCGGGCATGACGAGAGGCAACGAGACAGGTGCTGAACCGCAGGCAACGCGACTGGCGTCGGCATTCATCACCAAGCACCGGGGCGACCTGGCCGGTCGGCTTGAGAAGATCGAGCATTGCTTCGGGCAGCTCACGGAAGAGGACGTGTGGTGGCGGCCGCACGAGGGGCACAACGCGCTGGGCAACATCATTTTGCACCTGTGCGGCAACATGCGGCAATGGCTGATCAACGGCATCGCGAGGCGGCCGGACGTGCGCGACCGCCCGGCCGAGTTCTCGACGCGCGAGCCGCTGGCCAAGGAAGAACTGATGGCGCGTCTGCGCGACACCATCGCCGAGGCCGACGCGGTGCTGGCGGGGCTGACAGCCGCGCAACTGCTCGAACCGCGGCGCATCCAGGGGTTCGATGTCACGGTGATGGACGCGGTGGTGGATTCGGTGTCGCACCTTGCGGGTCACACGCAGGAGATCGTCTGGATCACGCGGCTGCGCTTGGGGGAGGGGTACGCGTTTCATTGGAAACCGTCGGGGAAGGAACAGGGGGAGTAGGGCAAGCGTCGCAACGATCCGATCACAACATGGGTGGGAGCGTGTACGCTGGACGAGCAACTTCGTGGATGATCAGATGACACCCTTGCAAGCTTTCCGGGATCTCCAGTTCACCGTTGTCGATGCGGATGCGTTGTCTGTTGCGGAGGCCCTTCACGCGCTCCTGAGTAGCACGGGGCGGCCTGGACGCTACGAGCTTGACGACCAAGTGCCTCCGCTCCTCGCGATTGGCGATCTGGATACCGACCCGTGTCGGCCGCTGGAACTGGTCGTGTGGGAGCCAGCAACTCGCATTGGAGCATCAGCAATCATGTCCAACGCGAGTTGCGGGTCAAGCTTTTTGATGGAATGTGCGAGTAGACACACGGATTTCCTGTGGTATAGCGTGGCGATCCACGACTCAGATGATGACATGTACCCGGCTGTGAGTTTCTTTGCCGACGGTGGCATTGGGGGCAAGTGGAAGCACAGAGGTGTGCAATCGGCCGTCTCTGATGATGGTCGCTGGATATTTGTCGACGTCGGCGAACCGCTGCCCTTCGAGGCTCTCGGCCGTTACAGTCGTAAACGGATCAGGGATCGTCTGGACCGCGAGACAGTGCTTGGCTACCTGAAACAGCTTGGGTTCGACGTGGAGGATGAGCAGTTCTGGGATGTGACTGCAAACGCGTACTGCATCAGGTACTGTCCAGATGAGGAATGAACGGGGTCAGAAACGGAAGCTGTTGCCCGATCAGTAGACCGATACCCGAACTGCGAAGGGCATCTGTGTTTTCATTTTCCCAAAGGACGGGCTGCGGAGGACCACCCACAACCGCGGTGAGCGTAGAATGCCCCCATGCGGGAATTCGATCTGCTCAAGGCGATCTATACCCATAACGCCGCGCTGCCGGCGGATGTGGTGATTCCGCCGGGGGATGACATGGGGGCGGTGAGGATCGGCGACGAGACGTTGCTGGTCACCGTCGACCAGGTGGCGGATGGCGTGCATGTCGATCTGGCGAGTGCGCCGCTGGCGAAGTTGGGGCGCAAGGCGATTACTCGGAATCTCTCGGATGTTGCGGCGATGGGGGCGGTGCCGGTGGGGTGTGTGGCGGCGGGGTGTCTGCCGCGCGATTTCGGGGAGGGGCGGGCGAACGAGCTTTTCGATGCAATGCGCGACACGGCGGCTGCATATGGCTGCCCGCTGATGGGCGGGGACATCTCGATGTGGGATGGCAGGCTGTTGGTGTCGGTGACGGTGATCGCCCGGCCGGACGCGGGGTTCGCACCGATCACGCGGCGGGGGGCGCAGGTGGGGGATGCGATCGTCGTGACCGGCAAGCTGGGCGGCAGCCTGGAGGATGTCCGGGGCTACGTGCATCACCTGGACTTCGAGCCGCGCCTGGATGTGGCGCGCGTGCTGGGCAATGACGCGCGGCTGGATGTGCGTGGCATGATCGATCTGAGCGACGGCTTGGCGAGCGATCTGCGGCACATCCTGCCGGCCGCTGCGACGGCGCTGGTCGATGCGTCCCGGCTGCCGCTGAGCGACGGCGCGAAGCAGGCGGCCGGCAGGAGCGGTAAGCCCGCGTGGCGGCACGCGATGTGCGACGGGGAGGACTACGAATTATGCTTCGCCGTGCAGCCGGAGGTGGCGGAGATGTTGCTGCCACCGGATATCAATGATGTGCCGTTGACGGTGATCGGTCGGTTCGAAGATCGGCGCGAGGAAGGCGAAGTGCTGGTTGATGTCGGTGATGGCCGGATCGAGGTGATCGAGCCGGACGCCGGCGGTTGGGAGCATCGCGGCGATGAATGAGTCGGGCGTCATGGTGTGGGAGGGGCGGTCGGGTAGCGTCGAGCAGACGATGGCCCTGGGCGCGGCGGTGGCGGAAGTGGTGCGTCAGGGGGATGTGATTGCGCTCATCGGCGAACTGGGCGCGGGCAAGACGCAGTTCGTGCGCGGCCTGGCGCGCGGGATGGGGCTTGGCGAGCAGGTGGTGTCCAGCCCGACGTTCGTCATGGTCAACGAGTATCTCGACGAGCAGTCGGATCGGTCGCTGGTGCATATCGACGCGTACCGCGTGACGACGTTGGATGAACTGGAATCGATCGGCTGGGATTTCGGCGGCGATGCGATGCGCGAGGGGGCCGTGGTGGTGCTGGAGTGGGCGGACCGGCTGGACGGGGCGCTGAGCGACGACCTGCTGCAGATCGAGTTGGGCCACGTATCGGACGAGGAGCGGGCAGCGCGTATCTCGGCGATGGGTGATTGGCAGTTGCGCGTGCCGGTGCTGCGCGAGAAGATCGAGGCCACGATGGCCGGCAAGCCGGCCGGGGACGGGACGACGCTCAAGTGCCCGACGTGCGGCGGCGCGGTGTCCGACAGCGCGGAAACCTTCCCGTTCTGCAGCGTGCGTTGCAAGCAGGTGGACCTGGGCAAGTGGTTCGGCGAGGAATACAAGGTCAGCCGGCCGATCGAGGAAGCGGATCTGGATGAGGAGTGAGGGGCGCCCTACTCGTCCTTCGCTTCCGGCGAAACGCCGTAGACGACGAGCCGGACGGAGACGGGCTCGAAGCCGTTTTCCCGGCAGATGCGATCGCGCAGTTCGCTGAGTTCCGGGGCGTTGAACTCGACGATGCGGCCGGTTTCGACGCATGTCAGAATGCCGCGCGGCTCCTGGCCGATGGACAGGCGGTAGTGGGTCTGTTTCGAGTCGATGAGTTCTTCACTGATGATGTTGGCATCGACAAGATGCTTGAGCGTGCGGTAGATGGTGGCCTTGCTGATGCGGTAGCCGGCGGCGCGGACTTCCTCAAGCAGTGTTTCGGCCTCGAAGACGCCTTCCTTGTCGAGCACGGCCGCGAGGATGCGGGCGCGTTCGGGCGTGAACTTGAGGCCCTGGCCCTTCAGGAAGCGGCGGAACACGGCGCAGAGCGGGACCATCGTTTCCACGCCCGTTGGTTGCGAGAAGCCTTCAGTCATGACCGTATTCTACCACTGTCTTGGCGGGTTGCGGTGGCGGCTTTCAGGTTGCTGGCCTGTCGCGGCGCGGGGTGTTATCTTGACTCGCCTCAGGTACAAGGAGACGGGCAAGTGAGCAAGGAATCCATTGGCGTTGGACTGATCGGCTGCGGCACCGTCGGCTCGGGCGTCGTGGAGTTGCTGGTGAAGCGCGCCGAACTCTACGCCGCGCGGCTGGGGCGACTGCTCGAACTGCGCGGCGTGCTCGTGCGGCCGCAGGATGTGGATTACAAGACTGAACATGTCCCCGAAGGCAAGCTGCTGACCGACCCCGAGCAGTTCTTCGCGCTCGAAGCGATGGACATCCTTGTTGAACTCGGTGGCGGGCGCGGGGTGATCAGCCAGTTCGTGCGCCGGGCGCTCGCGGCGGGCAAGCACGTGGTCACGGCCAACAAGGCGCTGCTGGCCGCGGAGGGACCGGAGCTGTTCGCGCTGGCGCGCGAGAACAACGTGTCGATCGGCTTCGAGGCGTCGTGCGGCGGGGGGATTCCGATCATCACCGCGCTCAACTGCGGCATCATGGCCAACCACGTGCAGGCGCTCTACGGCATTCTCAACGGGACATGCAACTACATCCTCACGGAGATGACGAAGAAGAACAAGGACTATGCCACGGCGCTGGCCGAGGCGCAGGCGGAAGGCTATGCGGAGGCCGATCCCACGCTGGATGTCAACGGCGGCGACACCGCGCACAAGCTGGCGATCCTCGCTTCGCTGGCCTTCGGCGTGAAGGCGACGGACGACCAGGTTCGCTGCGTGGGCATCGACACGCTGGACCTGGATGATGTGAAGTTCGGCGCGGAGCTGGGCTACGAGATCAAGCTGCTGGGTATCGCCGAGCGCGTGGACGGTCCGGAGGCGCCGCATCCGAAGCTGGCGCTGAGCGTCCAGCCGTGCTTCGTGCACCGTCAGGAGCAACTCGCCCAGGTGAGCGGCCCGTTCAATGCGCTGTCGGTGTTCGGCGATTTCGTCGGGCACACGATGTACTACGGGCGCGGCGCGGGGCGCGAGCCCACGGCCAGCGCGGTGGTCAGCGACGTGCTGAACACTGCGTCGGGCTGGTATGGGCAAGCGTTCAGCGCGATGCGCATCTGGCCGGACCAGCAGCCGGACGCGCAACTGGTCAATCTGTCGCAGGTCACCAGTCGCTGGTACCTGCGGTTCAGCGCGAAGGATGAGCCGGGCGTACTGGCGCGGCTGTGCACGATCCTCGGCGAGGCGGGCATCAGCATCCAGGGCGTGATTCAGCACGAGTCCGACAGCGGGCAGTTCGTGCCGCTGGTGATCACCACGCACGAGGCGTCGCAGGGCGCGCTGCAAGGGGCGCTGGCGAACATCGAGCAGCTTCCGATCGTCGCGCAGACCCCCGTGTGCATTCGGATCGTGGACATGCCCGAAGGCTGAGTCATGGGGCCGGGGCCCGGCCGGCGAGCGACTGGAGCAACTGGGGCAGGCGGGCGGTAAAGGCGCTGCGCGGCATGGCCTGCGTGGCCCCGCAGGCTTCCGCGCGGCGAAGAGCGTCTCCCTCCACGTGCGAGCCGAAGGCGATGATCGCCAGTTCCGCGCTGTGCGATCGCGCAAGACCGATCATCTCGAAGGCAGCTTCCGCCAGATCGAGGTCCACGATGACGGCCGCGACGGGTTGGTTCGGCTTGCCGTCGTCCACCTGGCTGAGTCGATCGGTGAGCATGTCGCGGTTGCGCGCGGGTCTGGCGGAGATGCCCATCGCTTCGGCCGCGCCGCCGATCTTGCTGGCGAACATGAGGTCGCTGGCGCAGTAGATGATCATGCGAGATGGTAGGGCCGCGCACGGCGTTGGTGAAATGCGGCCCGATTCAGGCGCCATACAGGTGATGCTTGCGGATGTAGGCTTCCACTTCGGCCGGCACCAGGTGCGCGATCGGCCGGCCCGCGGCGACGTGATCGCGCACGAGGGTGGAGCTGATGTCCATCGCGGGCAGCTCGACGATGCGCTCTTCCCAGAAGCGCCGCGCGGCTCCATCGATGAACGAGGCGAGCAGGCGATCGCGATTGTCGGGTGGGCGGAGCATGACGACGGGCGGCGCCAGTTGCCTGACGCGCTGGGCTTCGCGCCATTCGTGGAAGCTGCGGACCTGGTCGGCGCCGATCAGCAGGCGAAGGTCCGCGGCCTCGCCCAGCCGCGCGCGGATGTGCTCGAGCGTGTCGATGGTGTAGGCGGGCCTGTCGCCGGCGATGTCCAGTTCGTCAGTGAAGATCGTGGCCCACGGTTGATCCTGCAGTGTGCAGCGGAGCATCGCCAACCGGTGCGCGGCCGGGGCGGGCGGCGTGTCGGTCTTGAAGGGGGAGATGGATGTCGGCAGGTAGGCCACGCGATCGGCGCCGATCTTATCCATCGCGAGCCGCGGGAGCATGATGTGTGCGTTGTGCGGCGGGTCGAAGCTGCCGCCGAAGAGAAGGATGGTTTCGGGGATGACGGTCATGTCGCCGGCTCGTCGTTGCGCTGCAAAAGCCATTGATCGACGTAGTTCGCCAGCGCTTCGGTGGCGCTCGAGGCGGCTCGCTGAAGCGACATCATCTTCGGCATCTGCCACGGATGGGTCGCCACGTATTTCATCGCTGCGGCGACATCGACCGAACCGTCGGGTCTGACGAAGGTGAGCGTGACGGCGGGCAGGGCGGTGTCGGCCGGATCGCTGATGGCGCGGATGACAGTCAGCGGCAGGTGCCGGTCGGCCGCGGCGCGGGCGAGTTCGTAGGATTCCATGTCCACGGCCGCGGCGCGATGTTCACCGTACAGCGCGGCTTTGGCCTCGGGCGATTCGGCCAGCATGTCCTGCGAGAGCAGGCAGGTCTCCATGGCCGCCTTGTGCTCTCCGCCCGCGGCCGGCGGTGCGTCTGGCGCGAGGACCATCGCACCTCCCTTGCCGTCTATCACCACTTCGGTGTGAATAATGTCGCTTGTCGTCAGACTGGGGGCGAGCCCGCCGGCGAGGCCGATCAGGAGCACGGCGTCCACGGTTTGGTCCGCGATGGCTTCGGTCAGGCCCGCGACGACGCGCCGGCCGCCCATGCCGGTGGTGCGTGCATGAATGTCCAGGTCGTGGCGCTGCCCACGCCAGTGTCCCGCCTCACCGGACGTGAGCTTGAGTTTTTCGGCGGTGGGTGTCAGTTCATCGCGCAGCGCGGCGAGGATGAGCAGGCGCTCGAAATGGCGGGGCAACGGCGGGACCATGGCGTGGGATGCTAACACAAATAGTGTAGTGTCGGACGAGCATCGGTACGCATGCGGGCGGTGGTCAGATCGCGCCGTTGGGCGTACCATGGGTCGTATGGCCACCTACCTCGATGACATTGCCGTCGATCTACCGGGCGAGAGTCTGGCCGCCCAACTCGCCGCGGCCCGTGACAGCCTTTCGCCGAAGGGGCGGATGGTGGTCGAAGTCAAGATTGACGGCGAGACGCTCGACCCGGATCGCCTGGAGGCCGAGCAGCACGAGCCGGTGGACGGCGAACTGCGGATCTACAGCGCCGACCCGCGTGGGCTGGTGATTCCCAGCGTGGAGCAGGCGCGGGATCAACTGGTCGAGGCCGGCAGGTGGCAGGAGGAGGCGGCCGACCTGTTGCAGGAGGACAAGGCGGCCGAGGCGATGCAGTTGATCGGGAAGGCGTTCAACGCGTGGCAGCAGGCGCAGCAGGTGGTTCAGCAGTCGGCGGCGCTGTTGCGGATCGACCTGGATGCGCTCTCATTCGACGGCCACACGATGCCGCAGGTGGTGGGGGAGTTGCTCGAGCAGTTGAAGGTGCTGCGTGATCTGCTCGTGGCGAACGACACCGTGGCGCTGGCCGACGCGCTGGCGTACGAGTGGCCCGCAATGAACGAGAAGTGGATCGGCGTGCTCGATCGCTTTGTGGAACTGCTCAAGCAGGAGGATGCAACCGGCGGCGGGGCGTAAGCCGCGTGGACGGTTGGGTGTGACTGCCATGCCGAACAAGCCGAATCTCGACCATCCGACGTTGCCGCTTGTGAAGAAGCGGTTCCCGAATGTGCCGCTGATGGCGACGGAATATCGGGGACAGACCACGCTGCTGGTGCGGCCCGAACACCTGCACGAGGTGATGCGATTCCTGCGCGATGACGCGGACTGCGCGTACAACTTTCTTTCGGATGTCGTGGGCATCGACTATCTGAACTACCCGAAGGGGCAGGGCCCGACCGGCCGCTTCGCCGTGGTGTACAACCTGCTCAGCCACCGGCACGATCGTCGCCTGTATGTGAAGGTGCTGCTCGATCCGACGGTGGCCACCGAGGGGATCGAGCACGACCCGGCGCTGCACCTGCCGACGGTGACCGACCTGTGGCCGGGCGCGGAATGGCCGGAGCGCGAGGTCTTTGACATGTTCGGCATCCGCTTCGACAGCCACCCCGACCTGCGTCGGATTCTCACGTGGGAGCAGTACCCGGCGCACCCGCTGCGCAAGGACTACCCACTGCGTGGCCGCGGTGAACGGGAAAACTACGAGGTGGTGACGCGGGATCAGGAGTGAGGAGCGAGGCCGGGGTCTGGGGTCCACGGTCTCGATCTCCTGTCCTGATATGGTGCGGCGGGCGGCCTGCGGGGGTCTTCCTCCCGCCAAGCCCCAGTCCCCGGCGCCACCGTACGGCCTCTGGTCGGGGCGAATGCGCGTCTGTGGACAGCCTGTGGGGAAAACATGAACGTCGGTTTGACACGTTCTTGCGTTTGGCTACACTGTTTGGCTCGTCCCTGAGAAGGGGACGGTTTTGTTTTTCCTTACGAACACGCGGAAAGAAGGTCGATGGCAGCGGATCGCATTCGAATTCGAATGGAAGCGTACGACCACCAGGCGCTGGACGCCTCGGCGCGGGAAATCGTGGACCATGCGAAGCGCACGAACGCGCGCGTCTCCGGTCCGATCCCGTTGCCGACGCGGATCGAGCGCTACACGGTCCTGCGCGGCCCGCACATCGACAAGAAAGCCCGTGAGCAGTTCGAGATCCGCACCCACAAGCGGATCATTGACATCATGGAGCCCAACGCCCGCACGGTTGAGGCCCTCAACCGCCTGGTCGTGCCGGCCGGCGTGTTCGTGAAGATCAAAGCCTGATAATTGAAATCGCCCCGCGTGCTGTTCGGCGGGGCGGTTTTACTGACAACCTCAACCGGAAACGTCGAACAGGGCTGATCCTCTGGTGTCAAGGCCACGATCGCCCGATCCGAACGGGTCGGGACCCTCGGAGATGAAACGATGCCCAAGGCGCTGATTGGCAAAAAGGTCGGTATGACTCGCTTCTTCACCGAGGCGGGTGAGAACGTGCCGGTGACGATCATTGAGGTCGGCCCGTGCTTCGTCAGCCAGGTCAAGTCGAAGGAGACGGACGGCTACGACGCGGTGCAGATGGCGTTCGAGGATGTGAAGATCCGCAACTCGACGCTGCCGGTCATCGGGCACGACCTGAAGGCCGGGATCCGCCAGCCCAAACGGTTCCACCGCGAAGTGCGGGTGAACGAAGACGAGCTGGCGGAATTCACGCCGGGCGACAGGCTGACCGTCGAGTCCCTGGAAGGCGTGGCCTACGTGGACGTGACGGGCACGAGCAAGGGCAAGGGCACGGCCGGCACGATGAAACGCTGGAACTTCAAGGGCCAGCCCGCATCGCACGGCACGGAGCGCAAGCACCGCTCGCCGGGCTCGATCGGTGGCCGGGCGTCGAACCTGGGGATGGGCAAGATCAAAAAGGGCATCCGCATGGGCGGGCGCATGGGCAACGAGCGTGTGACCGTGCGAAGCCTCGAGGTGCTCGGGATTGATAAGGACAAGAACCTGCTTCTGGTCAAAGGGCCGGTGCCCGGGGCCAGGCAGGGCATGGTGGTCGTTCGGGAGGCCGTGCGTCTTTACAAGCGCAAGGCGAATGCTCAGAAGTCGTAAGTCGGAAGCCTCGCGTTGATGAGGCGGACCGAAACTGCGGCGTCGCGACAAGTCGGTTCTGATCCAGCCGAGTCGCGCAGAACGCGTTGGTCATCAACGCCTGCCGGCGATTGCAACCGCCCGCTGATGGGCCGTAGGTGAACGAAGATGATCGAGATTCCTGTACACAATCCAGACGGCAAGCAGGTCGGCGCGCTGCAGGTGGACGAACAACTGCTGGGCGGCGAAGTGCGCCCGGCGCTGCTCAAGCAGGCGTACGTGCGGTATCACGCCAACCGTCGCCAGGGCTCGTCGCATACCCGCAACCGCAGCCGGGTGTCGGGCTCGACCCGCAAGCTCTATCGACAGAAGGGCACGGGCAACGCCCGGCGCGGCGCCATTCGCACCAACATCATGCGCGGCGGCGGCGTGGCGTTCTCGAAACAGCCCAAGTCATGGCGGATGGACATGCCCCGCAAGATGCGCCGGCTGGCCAACCGCAATGCACTGCTGGCGAAGATGGTCGATGAAGAGGGCCAGCCGATGGCCAGCCCCGAGATCAAGATCGTCGACAGCCTGCAGTTGGACAAGCCCTCGACCAGCCGGTTCTCGAAGATTCTCGACGCCCTGAAGATCGACCGCAAATGCCTTCTGGCGATCGAAGACACCCGTGGCAACGAAGCCCTCTCCGCCCGCAATCTCGCGGACATCACCATCACCCAGATCGACCGGTTGAATGCCTACGACCTGCTGAGCCACCGCTACCTGTTGGTGGACCAGTCGTCGTTCCAGGCCTACCTCGACCGCGCCAGGACCTGGGCGCATGGCCGCGTGCGGGAGGTGGACGACGTGAAGGAGGCCGACTGATGCATGCGACAGAGGTCATCAAGGAACCGTTGGTGACGGAAAAGAGCACCTGGGAGGGCGAGAGCCGCAACCGGTTCTCGTTCAGGGTGGACATGCGCGCCCGCAAGCCGCAGATCAAGCGCGCCGTCGAGGAACTCTACAACGTTCGCGTGACGAAGGTGAGCACGCAAATCCGCAAGGGCAAGTATTTCCGCACACGGTTCGGCGTGGGCAAGAGCAGCAGTTGGAAGCGGGCGACCGTGCAGTTGCATCCGGACGACCGGCTGGACCTGTTCTGAATCGAGACACGTGACGCCACGCCCGCGAAGGCAAGGCGAATGAGGAAAAGGAAAGCCGGACATGGCCATCCGAATCTACAAGTCGACGAGCAATGGGCGGCGCAACGCGTCGGTCAACCTCAACAGCGAGGTGACCAAGCTGGCGCCGGAGAAGTCATTGCTGCGGCCCAAGAACAAGAAGGGCGGCCGCAACCACCACGGCAAGATCACCGTGCGATCGCGCGGCGGCGGCGCGAAGCAGCGCTATCGCCTCATCGACTTCAAGCGCAACAAGCTCGACATGCCCGCCAAGGTCATCGGCATCGAGTACGACCCGAACCGGACCTGCAACATCGCGTTGCTCGAGTACGAGGACGGCGAGCGCCGCTACATCCTCGCACCGCTCGGACTGAAGGACGGCGACACGGTCGTCTCCACGCAGACCACGGCCGAGCCCAGGGTCGGCAACTGCCTGCCGCTGGAGCGGGTGCCGTCGGGCCTGTCGGTGCACAACATCGAACTGCTGCCGGGCCGGGGCGGCGAGATCTGCCGTTCGGCAGGCGTGGCGGCCAGGCTGACGAATAAGGAAGGACGCTGGGCGACACTCGTGCTGCCTTCGGGTGAAATCCGCCAGGTCTCGCTGCGCTGCCGCGCGACCATCGGCGTGGTCGGCAACAGTGATCATTCGCTGGTCAAGCTTGGCAAGGCCGGGCGCAAGCGCCACATGGGTCGCCGCCCGCACACGCGCGGCGTGGCGATGAACCACCACGACCATCCGCTGGGCGGCGGCGACGGTCGTTCGAAGGGCAACCGCCCGCCGGCTTCGAAGTCGGGCCAACTGGCCAAGGGTGGGCCGACCCGCAAGCGCAACAAGCCATCGAGCGCGCGGATCATCCGTCGACGGCGCAGCAAGCGCTACGGACAGTTGGCGCTGTAAGAGGAACTGAGCCGCCGCGCACGGCTGCGGCGGATGACCGAAAGGTTACGGGAGCCAGACATGGCACGATCATTGAAGAAAGGCCCGTTCATCAGCGAGAAGCTCTACATGAAGGTGGAGCGGCTGAACCAGCAGAACCGGCATGAACCGATCAAGACCTGGTCGCGCGCCAGCGTGATCGTGCCCGAGTTCGTCGGGCACACGTTCATGGTTCACAACGGGAAGACTTTCATCAACGTGTTTGTGACCGAGGACATGGTTGGCCACAAGCTGGGCGAGTTCGCACCGACGCGCATGTTCCGGTCGCACACGACGGGCACGAAGGCGCAGCGGACCGGCGCCCGGTAAAGGAAGCGGGCGGCCGCCCAGCGGCCGGACGCGGATGCAAGGGAGCAGACCCTATGCCATACACGAACGTACACCGCATGGCTCGCATCAGCCCGACGAAGGTGCGCCCCGTGATCGACCAGATCCGGAACAAGCCCATCGACGTGGCGCTGAGCCTCATGGAAGTCTCGAAGAGGCGCGCGGCGGTGATGGTCCGCAACGGGCTGCTCGCGGCCCGCGAGAACGCCAACCAGGATGAGGTGGACGTGCGCCGGCTGGTGGTGGTCGACGCCCGGGTGGACTCGGGCCCCACGATCAAGCGCTTCCAGCCGAAGGACCGCGGCCGGGCGCATCCGATCCTCAAGCGCACCAGCCACATCACCATCAGTGTGGATGCGGTCGCGGACGAGGACGAGGATTGACCACGCGAAGAGGAAACGACTGAAGAACGCATCAGCTTAAGGCGAAGCAAATGGGACAGAAGGTACATCCATTCGGGTTCCGCGTCGGCATCACCGAGGCCCACAAGAGCCGCTGGTATGCCCCCAAGGCGCTGTACGGCGAACTGTTGATCGAGGATCAACTGATTCGCCGCAAGCTTGATGAATGGCTCAATCGCCGCCCGCCGTTTGCCGCGGTCAGCGACATTCACATCGAGCGGACCCGCGAGGAACTGAAGATCATCATCCGGACGGCGCGCCCGGGCCTGGTGATCGGCCCGAAGGGCCAGAACATCGAAGAACTGACGGCCATGCTGCAGAACATGACCGGACGCAACGTGGTGATCAACTGCGTGGAGATCGGCAACCCGGACACGGACGCGCAGCTCGTGGGCGAATCCATCGCCGAGCAGTTGCAGAAGCGGGCCGGCTTCCGGCGCGTGCTGAAGATGAAGGCCGAGGCGGCGATGACCGCGGGGGCCAAGGGCGTGAAGATCATCATCAGCGGGCGGCTGGGCGGTGCGGAGATGAGCCGCACCGAGGACATCCGCCTCGGCGCGATCCCGCTGCAGACGCTGCAGGCGAACGTGGACTACGGTTTCGCCCAGAGCCGCACGACGTACGGCGTAATCGGCGTGAAGGTGTGGATCTACAAGGGAATGTACACGGAAGAGCAGGCGGCCGAATACGAATCGCGCGCCGCCGGCGCCCGGGCCCGCGCCCGCGGCCGCCGTTGATTGATGAACGCAAACGGCTAGACAGCCAAGGGAATCGTCATGCCCCTGATGCCCAAGAGAGTGAAGTTCCGCAAGCAGCAGCGTGGCCGCCTGCGCGGCAACGCGTCGCGCGGGAATTACGTGGCGTTCGGCGAGTTCGGCCTGCAGGCGCTGAGCGGCGGCTGGATGACCGCCCGGCAGATCGAGGCCGGACGCGTCGCCGCCCGGCAGTTCGTGTCGCGTGAAGGCAAGCTGTTCGTACGGGTGTTCCCGGACAAGCCGATCAGCAAGAAGCCGCTGGAAACGCGTATGGGCAAGGGCAAGGCGGAGCCGGAGTACTGGGCCGCCCGCGTGAAGCCGGGCCTGGTGCTGTACGAGATCGCCGGCGTGCCGCGGGAAGTGGCGGTGCAGGCGCTGACGCGCGTGGCGCACAAGATGCCGTTCCGCTGCCGTTTTGTCGATCGCCGGCACGTGTGAGGCGCGAGGAACCTGGAACGCATACCACCCATGGGACGGTGAACGATGAAGGCTGAAGAAGTCCACAACATGAGCGATGACGAACTGGTGGTGGAGGCCGAGCGACTGCGCAAGCAGCTTTACAACCTCCGCAGCCAATCGGTGACCGAGCAGCTCGAGAACCCCATGCAGCTTCGCAAAATCCGCAAGGACATTGCCCGGATCCTGACGGTTCAGCGGATGCGGCAGACCCCGGCGCAGGCGTAGCGAGAAGGGCAACCAGGCGAGAGTAACGACACATGGCCGAACAGACCAAGACACGCAAGGGATTGACCGGCACGAAGATCGGCGTGGTCACCAGCGACAGGCGCAGCAAGACCCGCACGGTCGAAGTCGCCTACCTGAAGCGGCACCCGAAGTACGGCAAGTACCTGCAGCGCGGCACGCGACTGCAGGTGCACGACGAGACCAACGAGAGCCAGGCGGGCGACAAGGTCGAGATCGCCCGGTGCCGGCCGATGAGCAAGACCAAGAGCTGGCGGCTGGTGCGCGTGGTCGAAAAGGCGCCCGGCGCCACGGCCTGAGGCGGCTTGAACCGTAAGGCAGGACCCCGGCCGCGGCGATGAACGCGGCGGCTTGCAGGAAAAGAGTCATGATTCAGTCTGAATCCAGAGTGGATGTCGCGGACAACACCGGCGCGAAGGTCGCCGCGGTCATTCGCGTGCTGGGCGGTTCGACCGCCCACGGCCGGCACGCCCGCAAGACGGCGGGCATCGGGGATCGCGTGGTGTGCAGCGTGAAGAAGTCGCTGCCGGGCAGCGACATGAAGACGGGCACCATCGTGAAGGCCGTGATCGTCCGATCGAAGTACCCCGTGCGTCGGCCCGACGGCAGTTACGTGCGGTTCGACCGCAACGCGGTGGTGATCATCGACGACGACGGCAATCCGCGCGGCACGCGCATCTTCGGGGCCGTGGCCCGCGAACTGCGTGAGAAGAACTACATGAAGATCGTCTCGCTGGCATCGGAAGTGGTGTAAGCGGGCAGGGCAAGGTCGGCGCGGGTCGCCGGCCGGGACCGGAAGGCGGAAAACCATGGCGGCACACATCAAGGCAGGCGAACAGGTGATCGTCACCGCCGGCGCGGACCGCGGGCGACAGGGCGTGGTGCTTCGTGTGGACCATCACAAGGGCAAGGTGGTGGTGCAGAACATCAACATCGCCCGCAAGCATGTGCGTCCGAGCCAGCAGCACCCGCAGGGCGGGGTGACCGAGCGCGAGATGCCGATCGACATCTCGAACGTTTCGCCGGTGGCGGATGGCAAGCCCACGCGCGTGCGATTCAGCGTAAAAGCTGACGGTTCCAAGTCGCGCATCGCGGTGCGCGGCGGCAAGGAACTCAGTGTGCTGCGAGGCAAGAAGCGAAAATGAGCCGACGCGGCGTCGGCCTGCATGACAGGCAACCCGAACCGGGCGCCAGCCGGCCCGGATGAAAGGGGACAACCCAAATGCCCCCACGCATGAAAGAGAAATACCAAGAGGCCGTGAAAGGCAAGATCGCCGGCGACTTCGGGATCAAGAATCCCATGGCGCGTCCGCGCCTGGAGAAGATCGTCCTGAGCGTCGGCATGGGCAAGTCGCTCGAAGGCACGAAGCTGAATCCGAAGGTCAAGGAGACGGTGCTTTCGGACCTGGCGACGATCACCGGCCAGCGCCCCGTGACGATTCGCGCCCGCAAGTCGGTGTCGAACTTCAAGGTCCGTGCCGGCTACGAGACGGCGGCCATGGTCACGCTTCGCGGGGCGCGGATGTGGGAGTTTCTCGATCGCCTCGTCTCGCTGGCGATTCCGCGCATCAAGGACTTCCGCGGGCTGAGCCCCAAGAGCTTCGACAAGCAGGGCAACTACTCATTCGGCGTGACGGAGCAGGGCATCTTCCCCGAGGTCGATGTGGCCAACGCAGAGGTGACCCACGGCATGCACATCACGCTCGTGATCCGCAACAGCAGCGAGGAGATCTCCCGCGCGTTGCTGGCCGAGTTGGGTGTGCCGTTCATGCGGCCGGAGGAGCGCAACTGAACCGACGACGATCCGAGAAGGCGGGCATAGCGGCCCGCGTGGAGAACGACATGGCATCGAAATCGACGTTTGAGCGCATGAAGCGCGTGCAGAAAACGGTGGACAAGTACGCCGAGCGGCGCCGCCAGTTGAAGAAGGAAGGCAACTACGTTGAGCTTCAGCGCCTGCCGCGCGACGCCAGCCCGACGCGCCTTCGCAGCATGTGCGCCCTGACCGGCCGCACGCGCGCCGTGTACCGGAAATTCAAAATCTCACGCATCATGCTTCGCGAACTGGCGCTTCAGGGCAAGATTCCCGGCATGCGCAAGTCATCGTGGTGAGTTGAACGGCCTTGGACAGGACACGCGGGCCGGGAATGGCGGCCCGCGACAAGAGAATCGGAGAACTTTGGATGTCTCTGAGCGACACAACCGCTGACATGCTGACTCGGATCCGCAACGCGGTCCGGAACAAGGCTGACCGCGTGGACTGCGCGAACAGCAAGCTCTGCGCCGGTATCGCGAAGGTGTTGAAAGAAGAAGGTTACATCACCGGCTTCGACATCATCGACGACGGCCGCCAGGGCATTCTGCGTGTGCATCTGCGTTACGGTCCGCACGGCGAGCAGTTGATCAACACGCTCAAGCGTGAGAGCAAGCCGGGCTGTCGGGTGTACGTGAAGTCGGACGAGGTCCCGCGCCCCCTGTCGGGCCTGGGCATCTCGATCGTGAGCACCAATCGCGGCGTGCTGTCGGATCGCGGCTGCCGCAACGAGAACGTCGGCGGCGAACTGCTTTGCACCGTCGAGTGAGTACCCGGTCGGCCGCGTGCGGCGGCCCGATGAAAAGAGGATGAACCGCAATGTCCCGTATTGGCAAGAAACCGGTTGGCATCCCGTCCGGCGTCAAGGTGAGCCTCGCCGGCCGCACGATCACCGTGCAGGGCAAGGGCGGCACGCTCAGCTACGAGCATCGCCCGGAGGTGACGGTCACCGTGGACGACGGCGCGAAGCAGGTGGTCGTCGAGCGTTCGAACGACACCCGCGCCTCGCGGTCCTACCACGGGCTGACGCGCTCACTGATCAACAACATGATTGAAGGCGTCACCGAGGGCTTCAAGAAGGAACTTGAGATTGTCGGCGCCGGCTGGACGGCCCAGGTGCAGGGACGCAATGTCAGCCTGAATGTGGGCTACGCCGACGCGAAGGTCGTGCCAATTCCCGAAGGCGTGACCGTCGCGGTGCAGGGCCAGCGGATTACGGTCACCGGCGCGGACAAGCAGGCGGTGGGGCAGTGCGCGGCCCAGATGCGGGCGCAGCGCAAGCCCGAGCCGTACAACGGGCGGGGCATCAAGTACTTGGATGAGCACATCATCCGCAAGCAGGGCAAGGCGTTCGCCGGCGGTGCGTAACCGGCGCAAAGCGAAGGAACGGAACGATGAACAAGGACAGACTCAAGCGAGTACGCTGGAAACGCCGCAAGACCGGTCTGCGCAAGCGCGTCATCGGCACGCACGAGCAGCCGCGTCTGACCGTGTATCGCAGCCTCGCGCACATGTACGCGCAGGTCATCGACGACATGAGCGGCAAGACCCTCGCGGCGGCGTCGACGGTGCAGCTCAAGAGCGAGCACGCCGGCAACAAGCAGGGGGCCGAGCAGGTCGGGCAGGCGATCGCCGAGCGCGCCAAGGCGGCGGGCGTCGAGAAGGTCGCCTTCGACCGCAACGGATACCGATACCACGGACGAATCAAGGCACTGGCCGACGCGGCACGCAAGGCCGGACTCCAGTTCTAAGGCGGCGAATACCATGGCAGAAATGATCGCGGAAGCTGAATCACTCGAATCGACGACGGTCGGCATCTACCGGACCGCGGCGGTGGTCAAGGGCGGGCGGCGCTTCAGTTTTGCGGCGCTGGTCGTTGTCGGCGACCGTGGCGGGCGCGTGGGCCTGGGCTACGGCAAGGCGCCCGGCGTGCCGGCGGCGATCGAGAAGGCCCAGAAGGACGCGCGTCGGGCGATGCAGCGCGTCGACCTGCTCGACGGCACCATCTCACACGCGGTGACCTCGCGATTCGGCGCATCGATCGTGCGGCTGATTCCCGCCGCGCCCGGCACCGGCGTCATCGCCGGCGCGACGGTGCGCGCGGTGCTCGAGTTGGCCGGCGTTCGCGACTGCCTGACCAAGGCTTACGGCTCGCGCAACCAGAAGAACCTGGCCAAGGCGGTGCTGCAGGGGCTGGCCATGGCCCGCTCGAAGCAGACGGTCGCGGCCCTGCGCGGCGTGGACATTGACAAGACGGAAGTGGAAGACCGCATCGAACAGGGCGTGCGCTATGCCCCCAAGGTCACCGAGGGCGAGAAGATGGAAGCGCCCAAGTCCACGGTCAAGAGCCAGCGCGGCGGCGGACGTCGCGGGGGCGGCGGTCGCGGTCGCGGCGGACGCGGACGCGACCAGGCGCCGGCCAGCGCCCCACCGGCCGGGGGCGAGGCGGCCGCATCCCAGGGCGGCACACCCGCGACCGAAGGCGAGAAACCCGCGGCCGAGGGCGAGAACGCGTCGCCCGCCGGCGAGTGACGATTCCAGAAGCGCAATCCACGGGAGTACACCCGCGATGATGATTCACGAGATCACCAAGAAAGCTGGCAAGCACAAGTCGCGCAAGCGCATCGGACGCGGCCCGGGCTCCGGGACCGGCAAGACCGCCGGCCGCGGACACAAGGGCGCCGGCTCGCGCGCCGGTCATTCATCGAAGATGGGCTTCGAGGGCGGCCAGATGCCGCTGTTCCGACGTGTGCCCAAGCGCGGGTTCAGCAACGTGCGCTTCCGCAAGGAGTACGAGGTCGTTAACATCAAGGCCCTCGACGCGCGCTTCGACGACGGGGCCGAGGTCAACCCCGAGATGCTGGTCAAGGTCGGGCTGATCCCGGATACGGCCAAGCCGGTCAAGATCCTGGCCTTCGGTGAAACCAGCAAGAAGCTGGTGGTCAGTGCGACCGCCTTCTCGGAAGCCGCGAAGGAGAAGATCACCAGGGCCGGCGGCAGTGCGACGGTGATTGACTGACATCCGTGATCAAGGTGGTGGGGCCGGGTGTCGACTACCGCCGCTTGCGATCGCCAGCCTCGGGCGAACGAGGGAAACGTTAGGATCGGCTGCTCGATATGCTCAAAGCTTTCCTGAACATGTGGCGGATCGCGGAGCTTCGCAACAAGCTCCTCTTCACGCTGGGCATGCTGGCGATCTACCGGATCGGTTTCTTCATCCCGCTGCCCGCGGTGGACCAGAGCCAGTTGCAGGAGTGGGCGAGGAAGACCTCCGAGGGCGCGGGTGGAAACCTGATGACCTACGTCAGCATCTTCACCGGCGGTTCGCTGTCGCAGTCCACGATCTTCGGCCTGGGCATCATGCCCTACATCTCCGCCGCGATCATCTTCCAACTGCTGGGCACGGTGCTGCCCAGTCTGCAGGCGCTGAAGAAAGAAGGCGCGGCCGGGTATCAGAAGATCACCGAATACACCCGTTACGCGACGGTGGGGCTGTGCGTCATCCAGGCGGCGTTCTGGTTGCGCGTCATGGAGGGCAGCGAACTGGTGTTGCCGGCTTACAGCGGCACGTTCATGTTCTGGGCGTGCGGCATCATCGGTCTGACCGCGGGTACGGTCTTTCTGATGTGGCTGGGCGAACAGATCGACAAGTACGGCATCGGCAACGGCATCTCGCTGATCATCACGGCCGGCATCATTTCGGGCATGCCCAACGCAGTGCGCCGCGTGGCGGAGAACTTCGCGATGGGGGCCGGTGAAGACGCCCGCTATGGTCCGGACACCGTGATCTTCCTGATGGCCTCGTTCATCCTCGTGGTGATGGGGGCGATCCTGATTACCCAGGGCCAGCGGCGCATTCCGATCCAACAGGCCAAGCACACCCGCGGGCGCAAGGTCTACGGCGGGCAGAAGAGCTTTCTGCCGCTGCGTGTGAACCATGGCGGCGTCATGCCGATCATCTTCGCCTCCTCACTGATGATCTTTCCCGGCATGATCATCGGGGCCTTGCGCGGCGCCTTCCTTGGCAACCCAATCGTGAACTTCCTGGATCGCAATCTGCAGATGGATGCGCCGATGTATCTGCTGATCTACGTCGGTCTGATCTACTTCTTCGCCTACTTCTGGACGACGGTGCAGTTCCAGCCCAAGGAGATGGCGACGCAATTGCGCGACAACGGGAGTTTCATTCCGGGCCTGCGTCCCGGGCCGCGCACGGCCGAATACCTGGAAACGGTGATGGAACGCATCACGTATGTTGGCGCCGGGTTCCTCGCGATCATTGCGGTGATTCCGACGCTGGTGGCGACGTTCTTCAACGTGGACTTCGTGGTGACGACGTTCCTGGGGGGCACGGGCCTGCTGATCGTGGTGAGCGTGATGCTCGATTTCGTGCAGCGAATCGAGGCGAACCTGCTGATGCGCAACTACCAGGGGTTCCTCGGCACCGGCGGCACGGGCAAGGGGCCGCGCATTCGCGGCAGCCGTCCGGGCTGATCGTGGGGCGCCGCGGGTTGGCAGCCCCGGAATCCGGCGGTAGAATGACCGTCTTTGCCTGCTGCCGCGTCCGTTGCGGTTGAAGATACCATGGGCATCAACCTAAAGTCGAAAGACGACATCGAGAAGATGCGAGTGGCCGGCCGAACGGTGCACGGCGTGTTGCAGGCGGTAAGGGAACAGTGCGAGCCAGGCGTCACGACACGGCAGTTGGACGATCTGGCGGGCAGGTTGATTGAGGAAAGCGGCGGCATCGGGCTCTTCAAGGGCTACCAGATTCCGGGGCAGACGCCGTTTCCCAGTCACTTGTGCATCAGCATCAACGACACGGTGGTCCACGGGATCGGCGACGAGACGCCTGTCGAGGAGGGCGACATCGTCTCGATCGATTGCGGGATCAAGATTGACGGCTGGTGCGGCGACTCGGCGATTTCCGTGCTGGTCGGCGAAGTCAGCCCGGAGATCCGGCGGCTGAGCGAGGTGACCCGGTACGTGCTCGAACTGGCGGTCGAGAACGTCAAGCCGGGACGCCGCTGGAGCCAGATCGCCAGGATGATGCAGAATTACGCCGAACGTGCGGGTCTGGGTGTGGTGCGAGACTTTGTCGGCCACGGCATCGGACAGGACATGCACGAGGACCCCAAGGTGCCGAATTTCTTCAGCAGCGACCTGAAGCGGCACGACATCGAGTTGAGACCGGGCATGGTGCTCGCTATCGAGCCGATGTGCAACCTTGGGCGGCACGAAGTGACGACGCTGTCCGACGGTTGGACGGTGAAGACGGCCGACGGCAAGGCGTCGGCCCACTGGGAGCACACGATTGCCGTCACCGACGACGGCGCGGACGTGCTGACCGATGGCAGATGAAGCGGACCGCGGCGTGGTGCCGGTGTCCGAGTAAGTGATTGTGACCCGAGGCTAGTGAGAAACTGTGCCGAAAGAAGAAAAGATCCAGGTCGAGGGCGAAGTCGTCGACGCACTGCCCAACGCGATGTTTCGCGTGAAACTCGACCTGCCGAACAAACCGGAAATCATCGCCCAGATCTCGGGCAAGATGCGCATGCACTACATCCGCATCCTCCCCGGCGACCGGGTGACCGTGGACATCAGCCCCTATGACCCGACGAAGGGGCGGATCACGTATCGACTGTAGGATGAACCTGCGGCGGATCGGGGCGCCGCGATGGACGGACGAGGTGTGCGATGAAGGTACGAAGCAGTGTGAAGCGGATCTGTGAGAACTGCAAGATCATCCGCCGCAAGGGCGTGGTGCGCGTGATCTGCACGAACCCGAAACACAAACAGCGCCAGGGCTGAAGCGCCCGGGCTGATCTTCCTGATCGAGGACCAACGATATGCCACGTATTGCAGGCGCAGACATTCCCGACAACAAGCCGATTCGCATCGCGCTTCGCTACATCTTCGGCATCGGTCCGCACCACGCGGACCAGATTCTGAAGGAGGCGAAGATCGAGGGCGACATCCGCGCGAACAAGCTGGGCGAAGACCAGTTGGCGATGCTGGCGGGCATCATCGACTCGAACTACATCGTCGAAGGCGCCCTGCGCCGCCAGGTGGCCCAGAACATCGGCCGGCTGCGCGACATCCGCTGCTACCGCGGCTTCCGCCATCGCACGGGGCTGCCGGTGCGCGGCCAGCGGACACGCACCAACGCCCGTACCCGCAAGGGACGCAAGAAGACGGTGGCCGGCAAGAAGTCGATCAAGGCGATGCGCTGATCGATGGCGCGCCGGGCGACCGATCGGTCGCGGCGGCGCCGCGGGCGCGGCGGCATGGACACGAACAACCTGATCGAGGCGAGCTGCCCGCGTGGGGACGCGTGATTCCCGACGAGAGCCGGCCTGACGGGCCGGGACGGCAGCGAGAACAACTTCGAGGAAACACATGGCCAAGAAGAGCAAGAAGATCCGACGCAATGTGAGCCGGGCGATCGCCCACGTGAAAGCGACCTTCAACAACACGCTGATCACGTTCACTGATACCAACGGCGAGACGCTGGCTTGGGCCTCGGCCGGGACGATCGGCTTCAAGGGCTCGCGCAAGAGCACCCCGTTCGCCGCCACGCGGGCGGCCGAGGACGCCTCGGACAAGGTCAAGAAGATGGGCGTGACCGAGTGCGAGGTGCGCATCCGCGGCGCCGGCTCCGGCCGGGAGTCGGCGGTGACCGCCATCCAGGCCTCCGGCATCAAGATCACGGCCGTCGAGGATCGCACGGCGATTCCGCACAACGGCTGCCGCCCGCGCAAGAAGCGACGCGTGTAATCACCCATGCGGATCACCGCCCGGGCGACGTTTGTCGTCCGGGCCTGTCGGCATCGACCGACAACATACGCCACCCGGGCAACAGAAGCCTGCGTTCCGCAGCCCAGCAGTGCGGGCGTGAGGCGTGAATGCCCGGATGACCCCCAAAGGGACTGCTGAGAACCTGGAGAACAACAATGCGTATTCGATGGCGCGGACTGGAACTGCCGACGCGCGTGGTGCCGGATTCCGAGATCAATACCGAAACATACGGCAAGTTTGTCGTCGAGCCGTTCGAGCGCGGCTTCGGCACCACCGTCGGCAACAGCCTGCGGCGGATCCTGCTGTCGAGCCTCGAAGGCGCGGCGGTGACGGCCGTCCGCATCAAGGGTGCGGCCCACGAGTTCACCAGCCTCGAAGGCGTGCAGGAAGACGTCACCGACGTGATCCTCAACGTCAAGAACCTCGTGGTCAGTCTGGATTCGGACGATCCCAAGACCATGCGGCTGCAGGCCGAGGGTCCGGGCGAGGTGACCGCCGACCTGATCGAGGCCGACACTTCCGTGACCATCGAGAACAAGGACCTGCTGCTGGCCACGCTGACCAAGCAGGTGGATTTCGACGTGGAGTTCGTCGTCAAGAAGGGGCGCGGCTATGTGCCGGCCTCCGAGCAGTACGGCGAGGGAGACGAAGACCAGGAAATCGGCTGGATTCCCGTCGATGCGATCTACTCGCCCGTGCTGCGCGTGCGCTACAAGGTCGAGGACACCCGCGTCGGACAGCGCACCAACTACGACCGGCTCACGCTGGAAGTGTGGACCAACGGCACGGTCACGCCGGAAATGGCCCTGGTGGAGGGGGCGAAGATTCTGCGCAAGCACCTGAATCCGTTCGTGCAGTACTTCGAACTCGGCGCCGCGGTTGCCAGTGAAACGGCCACCGCCGCCGCCCGCGTGGAGGAGGACCTCATCCGCAAGCTGAAGATGCCGATCGGCGACCTGGAGCTTTCGGTACGCGCGAGCAACTGCCTGGAATCCGCCCGGCTCCAGACGGTGGCCGACCTGGTGACGAAGACTGAGGCCGACCTGCTGAAGGTGCGCAGTTTCGGCAAGACGTCGCTGCGGGAGGTCAAGCGCAAGCTGGCCGACCTGGGCCTGGGCCTCGGGATGGAACTGCCGGCCGAACTGGCGCAGGATGAATCGGCCGCGCCGGCCTGACGAAACAACTCAAACCATGGGCCACCGGCCCCGGCCCTGCGTAAGGGCGACAACCAACCATGCCCCGTCGCGCCGGCGAAGCTTGCGGTGTCTGACGGGAGTGGCGCGAGCATTCGGGAGTCTCACCCGATCGACTCGCCCAGAAAGGAGACCCCGAGATGAGACACCGCGTCGCGGGCCGCAAGCTCGGCCGCAATACGTCCCACCGCAAGGCGATGTTCCGCAACATGGCGGTGGCGCTGTTCACCCACGAAACCATCACCACGACCATTCCGAAGGCCAAGGCGCTCAAGCCGTTCGTCGAGAAGCTGATCACCGCGGCCAAGAAGGGCGACCTGGCATCGCGCCGGCGCGTGCTGTCGGAACTCGGAGCCGATGCGATCGCGGTTGACCGTGATCTGAAGCAGTTCAAGCGCGGCGAGCTGCGCAACAACGGCTTCATCGTCAACCGCTATCACGAGCTGCAGCGCGGCCCGCGGGTGGTGAAGAAGCTGTTCGACGAGATCGGTCCGCGCTACGCCGATCGCCCGGGCGGGTACACGCGCATCGTGCGGTTGAGCAAGAGCCGCATCGGCGACGGTGCGGACCTGTGCGTCCTGATGCTGGTCGGCGGCGAGGAAGGCCCGCAGCTGGCCGGCCAGTACTCGCGCCGGCGCGAGAAGGCCAATCGCCGCAACGAGAAGGCCGCGGCGATGCGCAAACAGGCTTCAAAGAGCGATAACCAGTCGGACGAGGCCGATAGTGAAGCCGCTGACACTGCTGTAACCGATGATGCGGAAGCCGCCGCGACCGAAGCTGCCGAAGCGCAGGATGAGGCGGCGGCGTCCGAGGAATCGGAGAAGCAGGAGTAGATAGCTGGTCGGCGCGCCAGTGGTAGCTTGAAAAAGCCGGTGACTGAGGCCGGCTTTTTCTGTGCGCGCATTTCGGCGGCCATTCCGGGGCAGTTACGCGGCTTCCCGTGACTGGCCCTGTTCGAGCGGTATGATGAACCATCGGATGGCCGCATTCACCGCACACGCGCCGACCGTCCCGCGACTGTTCACTCTCTGAGACCTGTTCATGCCCGATACGTCGCCCCCCGACACGTCCAGCCGATTCGATGAAGTCACCTCCATGATCGACATGGCGGATTCCGCTTCCCTCGCGTCATTCGTGGGATTGCTCGACGAGGAGGAAAAGGCTTTCCTCTACCGGCACCTGGACCGGCCGCACCAGGAGGCCCTGCTCAAGCTGCTGCCCGCGTCCGAGCTGGGCGACATCCTCGAGCGCCTGTTGGGCCACGAGGAGCCGGAGCACGTCGAGTCTTTCGTCGAGGCCCTGCCGCCGACCGAAACGGCGTACGTCGTCTCGCGACTCGATGATGACGACCAGTCCAGGCTCCTTCAGCAGCTGCCGCCGAACGACGCCGCCGACCTGCTGGAACACTTCATCGACGAGCACGCGGCCGATCTCATCGAGGAACTGCCCACCTCCAACGCGGCGGCCATCTTCGACCAGATGGACTCGGACGACCAGGCCGACGTCCTCTACGAACTCGATGACGAGGACGCCGAGGCCATCCTGCGCGAGATGGACCCGCAGGAGGCCGAGGATGTGCGCCGCCTGGTCCAGTACGGCCAGGATGTCGCCGGCGGCCTGATGATCACCGAGTACCTGGCTTACCGCGATGATCAGACCATCGAGGATGTCCTGGCCGACCTGCGCGAGAATGTGGCGGCCTACCAGGAGTATCCCATCGATTACATCTACGTGGTCGATCACGAGCAGGTGCTCAGAGGGCTGGTCAACTTCCGTGAGATCGTGATGCGGCCGCGCACCACCGGCCTCGGCCAGGTGATGCGCCGAGATGTCGATACCGTCGGCGTGCACGACAGCATCGACGACCTCGAAGACTTCTTCGACGCGCACAACTACTACTCGGTCCCGGTGATTGATGAAGAAGGCAGGCTGGTCGGCGTGGTGCGCCGAGCCGCGGTGGAAGCCGAACTGGGCGAACGGGCGGACAAGGCGCTGTTGAAGGTCGGGGGCATCATCGCCGGCGAGGAGCTGCGCACCATGCCGCTGTACTCGCGCTCGGCGCGCCGGCTGGTGTTTCTTACACCGAACATGTTCCTCTTCATGGTGTCGGTCTCGATCATCGCGATGTTCGAGGGGCTGATCGAAAAGGTCCCGGTGCTGGCGGCGTTCCTGCCGGTGGTGGCCGGCATGAGCGGCTCTTCGGGCAACCAGGCAATGGCGGTGAGCATCCGCGAACTGTCGCTTGACCTGGTGCGCCCCGCCGACGTGTTGCGCGTGGCGCTGAAAGAGGTGGCGGTGGGGGCGGTCAACGGGCTGGCCATCGGCCTCCTGCTGGTGGTGCTGGCCTGGGCGCTGCGCGGCAACATGGCGCTGGGGGCCATCATCGGCGCATCGTTCGCCATCGCCAGCGTTCTCTCGGTGGTCGTCGGCGGCGTTGTGCCACTGGTGCTCAAGGCGATGAAAGTGGACCCGGCCATGGCGGCCGGTCCCTTGGTGACCACGATCGCCGATATCTCCGCCTTCGTCATCATGCTGACCATCGCCGCGCTGGCGGTGGCGCATCTGACGTAGAGCCGCTCGATCGCGCGAACGGCGAATTCCACTCGTTACAATGCCCGCATGGCCAAGCGCAGCGCGAAACGGTCCGCCTCTCCCAAGTCCGCGAAGATCGACGCGTCGGTGCGCATCGCGATCATCCACGGCCAGGAGGAGATGCTCAAGCGTTTGGCCTTCCGCGAACTGCGCGCCGCGCTCGAGGCGGCCCACGGCGAGATGGAGCCGATCTACTTCGACGGCAAGACCGCCGCGCTTGCGGATGTGCTCGATGAACTGCGCACGTTCTCGCTGATGCAGACGCACAAGCTCGTGGTGGTGGACGATGCTGACGGGTTCGTTTCGTCGCATCGCGAGGTGCTGCAGCGCTACGCCGCGTCGCCGGTGGACAGCGCCACGCTGGTCCTGCGCAGCGTGAACTGGCGTCCGGGCAATCTCGACAAGGCGGTGGCCAAGGTCGGGGCGAAGATCACCTGCAAGCCGCTGTCCGCCGGCGAAGCCGCGTCGTGGCTCGTCGGTCGCGCGAACGACGAACACCGGCGTACGCTCTCGCGCGATGCCGCGACTGCCCTGGTTGATCGCCTCGGTGTGGACCTCATGCGTCTCGACAGCGAGTTGGGCAAACTGATCGTCATGGCGGGCGACGGCGAGCAGATTGATCGGGAACTGATCGATGTGCTGGTGGGCCGCAGCAGCGATGAGCAGGCCTGGTCGGTGCAGGAAGCGGTGCTGGCGGCGCTGACGTCCGGGCGCGGCGCGCGGCGCGGCGGGACCGCGGCCGGGGGAGTGATCGAGAAGGTCCACGAACTGATCGACCTGTCCGGGCAGTCCGAGGTGCTGGTGTCCTACGCGATCATCGACATGGCCCGTAAGCTGCACCAGGGCGCGGTGCTTCGCGCCCAGGGCGTGCCGGAGGGGCAGATTGCGCGGCGTCTGCGCCTGTTCGGCCCGCGGCAATCGCTGTTCAGCCAGGTGCTGCGCAACCTGTCGCCGCGCGGGGCCAGCCGATTGTTCGACAGGGCGATCGCCATGGACCGGCGCGGCAAGAGCGGATTGGGCGACCTGGTCCAGAATCTCGAATGCTTCGGCGTCCTTCTGGCCGATGAAGTCCAATAATCCGGCTACCTCATGGTTCATGGATGAACCCGCGCGGCTTGCTCGCTTGCTCGGACAGGCCGCTGCTCGCAGGAGGCGAAATGGGTCACTCGGGTCTGGTGCGCATCATGCTCCTGTCGATCGGCATCGTTCTATTGCCGGTGATCGGTGCGTGCACGACCGCTTCGCGCCGGCCGCGGCAGCCGTTGCCCACCTCATCCAAGCTCGAGCCCGCGCGCCCGAGTCCGCCGAAGGTCGGTGAAGACCCGGCCGATACGGGCGAGTCGTCGCTCGCCAGTGAGTTCCTGGCCAATCTCGAGAAGCAGCGCGAACAGATCAAGGCCGGGCATGACCGGCTCAAGCAGATCCGCCAGCGCGAGCACGACGCCGCGGCGCAACAGCCCGATCAAGGGCATGGGTCCGTGCGGCATACCGGGCGCGGCGCTGACCGTGCGGTGGCCGCATCGAACGAGGCCGTGGAATGGATTCGCACGGCGTCTGTGAGCGAGCCGAAACCGGCCGCCGAAGCCGATCCCTCGTCCGGCGATGAGGCCGGGGAAGACACCGCCGACCGCGCTCAAATGCTCGCGCGTCTGCAACGGCACATCGCATCGAGTGATGATCCGGCGGTGCGCAAGGCGCTCGCGGCCGCAGCGCTGAAGGCGGTCGACCCGAGCGTGCCTTTCGACGAGTCGCTGTTGCATCCGCTCTCGCACGATCAGCGAGAGGCGGTTCGCCGCTACGCGCAGTTGCTTGAGCGCATGGCCCGTGAGATCGAAAAGCGCCGCACGGCCCCGACGCCTGACGAAGGCCGCGCGATCGTGGACGAGGTGTTCGGCATCCAGCCGCTGTATATCCGTCGCATCGCTTTGTGCCGGCGGGTGCAGGGCTACGGCGTGTACGAAACCATGCCCGCGGAGATCCTCGCGGGGCGCGAGCACGCGATGGTCGTGTATGCCGAGATCGAGAACTTCCAGATCGCGCGGCGCGGCGACATGCACGAAGTGGCCCTGACCCAGCAGATCGAGCTGTTCACCTCCGAGGGCGATGAACCGGTCTGGCAGCAGCCGATCCAGCGCATCACCGACCAGTCGCGTAACCGCCGCCGCGATTTCTTCACCGTCCAACTCGTCCGCCTGCCCGGAACGCTCGGCGTGGGCAACTACTCGCTGCGGGTGCGCGTGACCGACCTGAACGGCAAGACCTTCCACGCCGCGACCGTGCCAATCCGCATCGTCGCCGACCGCAGCCTCGTGGACAAGTCGGCCGGGCGCCAGAAGGCGCCGTGATGCGTGGCAGCAGCGCGGTCCCGGTCATTCCGCCGTCAACAGGAGTTGCAGATTCGAAGTGTGGGGCGTGATGTTGAAGGCATGGCTCGCATTGCCGTTGCGAACCGCCAGTTCCAGCCGGTGCGAGGAACCGAAGTACGCCACGGGCTGGTTGACAGGCACGTCGCCAAACGTCTCGCGCAGCGGGAACAGCACCGTCTCGCCGCCCGCCTGCGTAACGCGCACAACGCATTCCCGCTCGATGTTCACCCACTGCTCGAACGTGTTACGGGTGAGGTTCGTCACACAGTTGCCGAAGTGATCCACCACCAGCACCGCCAGTTCGATCCCCTCTTCGCACCGCGCCGGTTCGGGCAGGACCAGACGAACCAGTTCCTCTGCGCGTTCGCCCAGTAAGGCCGGCGCCACGCCGGCCGCAAGATGTGCCGCGACCGGCGCGAAGATATCTCGCCCGTGGAACGTCGGGCTGACCTGCGGCCGGTGGTATCGGGATTCGCTCAGCGCGACGGCTTCGAACTCCGGCGAACGGGCCAGAACCAGCGAAAACAACCCATTGTCCGGCCCGACGAGACAGCCCCGATCGGTGCGCACCGCAATCGCTCGCCGGTCCGTCCCCACGCCGGGATCCACCACGCCCACGTGAATCGTCTCCGGCCCGAAGCAGTCGATTGACGCGTCGAGCGCCAGCGCCCCGGCCACGACATCCTGCGGCGGCAGTCCGTGCGTCAGGTCCACGATCCGCGCGTCCGGGCAGATACCGAGGATCACGCCCTTCATCTGGCCCACGTAGGTGTCCGTGAGGCCGAAATCGGTGGTGAGAGTGATCAGCGCCATCGCCGCACCAATCAGTATTCGCGCCGCTGACGGGCGGTGGGAATGTGCAACTGCTTGCGATACTTCGCGACAGTGCGGCGGGCGATGTCGATGCCCGCTTCCTTGAGCTTCTCGACAAGCTGGTCGTCGGAAAGCGGCTTGCTCTTGTCCTCCGCGTCGACGATTTCCTTGAGCTTCGCCTGCACGGCCGTCCAACTCATCGAATCCCCGGCTTCCGTTTCCGTTCCGCCGGAGAAGAACATCCGAAGCGGGTAGATGCCACGCGGGGTCTGCACGTACTTCTCGCTGACCGCGCGGCTGACCGTCGCCACGTGAATCCCGAGTTGGTCGGCCACCATCGTCATCGGCAACGGCTTGAGCGCCTGCGGCCCGACATCGAAGAAATCGCGCTGCGCCTCGATCACCACGCGGATCACGCGAAGCAACGTGCTCGAACGTTGCTGGATCGCCTCCACCAGCCAGCGCGCCGAGCGCAGGTTTTCATTGACGAACTCGCGGGTGCGCTTGTCCTGGCTCTTGTCCTTGGCCATCCGTGAGTAACGTGGGCTGATCGTGATGCTCGGCGCCCAGTCATTGGCCAGCCGTACGGTATACGTGTCTTCCGTCTCGTCGTACTCGATCACCGCGTCCGGCCGGATACCGGGTGGGCTGTCTTCGATCAGCAAGCGTCCGGGATGCGGATGGAACTGCCGCAGGTGGGCGATGGCCTGCTTGACCTGGTCGATGTCGAGGTCCGTCGCCTTGGCGATCTTGGGCAGGCGGTTGGCCTCGATGTCCTTGAGGTACTCGCTGACGAGCAGCCGCTCGATGCGCAGGCAGTCATCGTCCGTGCCGTTGTCGCCGCCGGCCTGGCCGTTGCGCTGCCGCGCCGCCGCCAGTTTGTGCGCTGCCCGTCGGGCGTCGATCTGCAGCAGCAGACACTCGCGCACATCGCGCGCCGCCAGCCCGACCGGTTCCAGCACCTGCTGCAACAATGTGAGCGTTGTCTCCAGTTGCTCGCGCGTCACCCCGCTCGGCGCCTGGTCGGCGATGGTGTCCATGTCCGTGCGGATGTACCCGTCGTCGTCGATGAACTCGATGAGGTGGTCGCCCGCTTCGCGGTATTCGGGCGGCGCCTCGGCCAGGTGCCATTGCGCGAGCAGTTGCTCGGTCAGGCTCTCAGGACGCGCGGCCGTGTTCGCCATCGCGTCGATCTTGACGTCGCGCTCGCCCGTGTCGCGGTAGGGTCGCTCGCTGGTGGAGCGGTAGGATTCGCTCTCGTAGGTGTTGCCCGCCCACTCGTCGCCGTACTCTTCCGACAGGTTCGACAGCCGTTCGAAGTCATCCTTACCGGTGTCGGTTGCGTCTTCACTGACGACCAGTTCACGCTCGCCTTCGGAGGCATCGCGCGCTTCCTGCTCGCGCTCGTTGCGCAGGTCCTCCGCGTCTTCGCCGGGTTCCCGCATCTCCAGCGTGGGGTTGCTGGCCAGTTCCTGCTCGATGCGCTCCTCCAGGGCCTGCGAGGCCATCTGAAGAATTTCCATGGACTGGATCATGCGCGGCGTCAGCTTCATCCGCTGATCGAGCCGCATATGTTGTCCAGCATCAATCCGCATCGTTCGGTTCCTGTCTCATTACGCGTATTTCTACCCGTTGCGCCGCACTGGCACAAGTTTTGCACGCGGCACGAATCATGATTGCGTGGCCACCATCTGGATCGGTTACCGCAGGCCGCCTCTTGGGCCGCCCGGGCAGCACGACATACATAAGTATAGCGCACGGCGGCACAAACGGATCGCCGCGCTGCTGGCGCTCGCCGCGCGTCCGAGAACCGCTACATCCGGTGCCGGCTGAGGATCGCATCCGACAGCACCGCCTTGCTGACGGTTTCGAGGTAGGAGCCTGTCGGCAGGCCGCGGGCGAGGCGGGTGACGGTCAGGCCCTGCTTTTCCAGTTGCTGCCGCAGGTACAGTGCGGTGCCGTCGCCCTCGAGCGTCGGGTTGGTGCCGAGGATCACCTCGCGGATGGGCGTTTCGTCGTCAGCCGCGTTCTGCGGATCGGTGCGCTTCAGCAGCGACTGGACGTTCAACTCGCCCGGTCCCACGCCGTCCAACGGGGCGAGCCGGCCCATCAGCACGTGGTACAGCCCGCGGTACTGGCCGGTGGACTCGATCGCGGCGATGTCCAGCGGCTGCTCAACGACCAGCAGTATCGTCCGATCGCGGTTCGGGTCGCAGCAGATGGGGCAGGGGTCGGATTCCGAGACGTTGCCGCAGGTCGAGCAGGCCTTGAGACTCGTCTTGAATTCGATGATGGCCGCGGCCAGTTGCTCGGCTTCCTCCTGTGACTGCTTAAGCAGGTAGAAGGCAATGCGCTCGGCCGAGCGTTTGCCGATGCCGGGCAGGCGGCTGAGCCGTTCGATCAGCCGCGCCACGGCCGAGCTTTGCTGAGGGGCTGCCATCGGCGGGTATTGTATGCTATCGGGCAGGCATGCGGCGTCGTGTTGGGGCCGTGACGAGCCGCGACCGTGAGGGAGCGTATAGGATCAGCGACGAAGCGACGAAGCGACGAAGCGACGAAGCGACGAAGCGACGAAGCG
>CAZHJL010000025.1:0-55539 GCA_964532795.1 uncultured Phycisphaeraceae bacterium
AGCATGACAACCCCAACCGACCAGCGGAAGACGCGGTTCATGGAACGCTTACGTTTGCCGCGTCAGATTTCGTACGCCGGCGTCTTTTCGCCGACCTTCACCACCACGAGGGTGGTGTCGTCGATGGCGCGGTTCAGGCCGATGAATCGGCGCATCTGCCACAGGACGTGGTTGAGCGCATCGCGGGCCGGTCGGTCGGCCGCCTCGCGCATCGCCGCGATGATCCGGTCGCGTCCGAAGCTCTCGCCGGTGAAGTTCTGCGCGTCGACCAGACCGTCGGTGTACGCCAGCAGCATGTCGCCCGGCTGCAGGTAGATCAGGCTCCGATCGTAGTGCTGCTCTTCATCGATGCCGACGATCATGCCGCCGATGTCCAGCCGGATGACCTCGTCGTTGCGCAGCAGCAGCGCCGGTTCGTGCCCGGCATTGCAGTAGGTCAGCCGCATGCTGCGCGGATCGAGCACGCCGTACCAGAGCGTGGCGAATTCGTTGTCCAGCGTATCGCGTGTCAGCGCCTTGTTGACGCGGCTGATGATCTCGTCCAGATCGAACACGTCCTGCGTGAAGGCGCGCAGGCTTGATCGCACCGACGCCATGAGCAGACTCGCCGCGATGCCCTTGCCCACCACGTCGCCCACCGCGATGCCCAGGTGCCCCTTGAGGTCGATGAAATCGTAGAAGTCGCCGCCCAACTCGAAGCTCGGCACGCAGCGCGCCGCGATGTCGAACGGGGCGATCGCCGGCAGCGTGCGTGGCAGCATCCGCTTCTGCACGTCGGAGGCGAGCATCAGTTGCCGCTGCATCCGCTGATTCTCCATGCGCTGCGCATCGAGTTGGGTGTTCTGGATGGCCGCGGCCAGGAGCTGCGAAATGGCCTTGAGCAGCGTGATCTCGGTTTCAGTGAAGCGTCGTTTCTCGCCGGTGAACAACTCGATGACACCGATCTGCCGGCCCTGGTAGACCAGTCCCGCCAACAGCAGGGAGACGAGCCCCTCGCGCTCCGCCTGCTCCGGATAGACCACGCGCTCGTCGTGGCTCATGTCCTCGACGTACGTCACCTCGCCGGTCATCGCCGCCTTTGCCAGTTGGCTCTGCGACAGCAGCATCGGGCCTTTGTTCAGGTACTGCTCCGACAGGTTGTACACGCACCGGGCGATCAGCTCGTGCGATGCCGGTTCGAGCAGGCGGATCATCACGCTGCGAACACCCATAACCTCCGCCGCCGAGCGAGCCGCGACGTCGAGCACTTCCTGCAGGTCGCGGTGGGCCGCCAGCAGTGTGCTCAGCCGGTAGAGGACACTCAGTTCGTCCAGTCGCTGGCGCAACTGGTGTTCCTGGAAGCACAGCCGCGCGAGGCTGTTGGCGAGGATGTCGAGGAACTGCACGCCCGCCGCGCGGTTCGGACCGAGTCGCATGGCCGCGCCGGCAAGACGTTCGAGATGCTCATCGTCGAGTGGCAAGCCTTCGACTGCCTGTCGGATGATGGCCAGCGCGGCCCGGGAAGGTTGTGCGGGCGCGCCGCCGTGCGAGTCGACGACGATCGATCCGAGCGTCCGACCGTCCACGCGGATGGGCGCCACCAGCGGGCGATCGCCGCCCGGCGTCGCCTCGTCGCCGTCAAGCAGCCAGTCGAGCGTGCCGTCGGCTTCCGCCCGTCGGTCGGTGTCGGTCGGTTCCGTCAGCGGGTTGCCCTCGGCGTCCTGGATCGATGCCGAAAGGCGCGTCAACGCATTGAACGCGTCCTGGATCTCCTGGAGCGTGGTGACATCAACGAAGTCCGTAAGCCGAAGCGGATCGCCGGGACCGGACGCATCGCGCACCGACGCATCGACCGCGCTACCATCGACCGATGGCGTCTGTGGTTCGCCGGATGTGGCATCCTGTTGTGATTGCGTCACTTCGTCGCCTCGACCCGGTCAGGCTGGTCCTGCGATCCGCTCTCTGGTGCGGACGGCTCGCCGCGCTCGTCCGAGGGCTGCGGCGACTGCGGCGGCGACTGCCGCTCGGGAAGCGCCGGGGGCGATGGGGTTTCGCTCGACACCCAGATCCGGATCAGCAGCGGCAGGAGCACGTCATCCGCCGATTTCGCCTGGGCACGCAGCAGACCGTAGCGCACCAGCCGATCCGATCCGGTCTGGTAACCCAAGTATGCCAGGAGGATCGGCAAGTCCGCCTGCTGACCTGCACCAATCATGTCGTTCAACTGCTGCTGGATCCAACGCAGACGCTTGGGCGGCGGCAGCAGTTTGGCGTCATACCGCGCCGCGATCAATTGCGGATGCTCCTCGAGCAGGCGACGCAGGTTGGCCGCGGCCGTACGCACCAGCCCCGCGCCCATCTGCGCGTGGATCAGACCGACGCGGGCCAGGTGCTGATCCGGCGCCTGATCCGCCGCGCGGCGATACAGCGTTTCCGCATCGAAATAGCGTTCTCTCGCCAGGGCCGCCTCCGCCCGTTCCATCAGCTTCGTCGCCCGTCGATCGCTCGCGCCTGCCAGCGTTTTGAGCGGGTCGAATTCATAGTCCAGCTTCTCAATGAACCGTTTGAGTTCCTCCGACATCTTCTCCTCGCCCGGCGGCGGTATCCGTTCCTGATCGTCCGCCACACGCTCGCGCCCGCGGATCATCTGGCGCAGACGCTGCAACTGCTGCTCGTTCAGATCGCGCAGCCGCTGCAGGGCTTCGTCGCGGTCCTGTTCGGCCTTCTCCAACTGTTCATCGGTGGGCTGGATGAGGCCCGGCGCGCGGTACCGGTCGGCGGGCGATTCGGCATCGATACCCGTCAGCGTGTCGGACGGCCGCATGCTCGGGCGGCGCTCGTCACGCGCGATCTCGCGTCGATCGCGGATCTGCTTGAGCAGATCAAGATAGACATCCGTGCCCGGCTCGTACGCGCGCGAACCGAGGGGACTGAACAGCTTCGCCTTGATCTGCTCGAGACGCTGGTCGAGCGACTGCTCAGGATCGGACGTCACGCGAAGCCGCTCGGCCGTGTCGAGTTGGGCGGGCATGAGCGCTGCGCCGAAATCCAGCGACGTCGGATCGTACTTCGGTACGGTCGGTTCGAGTTCGACTTCGGGGCGAATCAGGCGTCGCGGGTCGGGCGTCGCCGTCGGGCGTTGCCGCGCCGGCGGCTCGGCCGTCAACTGATCTTGGGGAATCGGCGTTGTCTGCGTGCGGCCCATGGTCTGCCAGCGCACACCGATCAACGGGGAGGCCCGAAGTCGCATGCTGGCGCCGTCCCGCCGCGTGCGGATGCCGAGCTGGTCGCGGGCGATATACGAATCCAGCCGCGTGCCCGAGGTCGTCGGTAGGCTGCGACCGGCGTCGAGCACGGGCGTGTACAGTGGCTGCCCGACGCCGGCATAGCCGGTGGTCCCGTAGTTGTTGACCGTGGACGAGTACGGACGCCGCAGCACCACCGTCGCGCCCGGATTACTGGCCCGACCGGTGATGGAGGCGATCGAGCCGGCCGGGAAGCTCTGGGCCCGGAAACGGAACAGATCATCGCTGCCGAGGCTGCCGCGGAAGTCACCCGGCGCGCCATAGCCCAGCGTGTCGCGGAACTGGCTCAATCCCGAAACGTTGCCGTACAGCAGTTCGTTGCGCACCTGGTAGGACGCGGGATTTCGGGCGGCGTTGGTGCGCTGTCCGACCTGCAGGCTATTGTCCAAGGCACGCTGGGCGCCGCTGGGCGTCGCGGCGGTCAGCCAGACGATGATCGCGACAACCATCATCACCCCCGCCCAAGGGGCAGCCGGTTGTTTGTGTGTCCGTTGCATTGCTGCGCTCCCGCGGGTTGCAATTCCTCATCTGTAATCTTACGGGCGGCAGCGGTGCGTTTCGAGCGGGCGCGGAACCTAACGCAATCACAGGATTTCCATTACCTCGAACCGCTTCGCCCCGCGCGGCAGGTCAACCTTCACCACCTCGCCGACACGCGCCTTCAGCAACGCCTCGCCCATCGGGCTGTTGCCGGTCACCTCGATCTCATCCGCATCGAAGCTGCCCGACGATTCGCCGACCAGCTTGTACAGGTCGACATCGTCGGTATCCACGTCTTTCAGACGGACGACGGTTCCGATGAACACCATGTCTTCGGGAATCTCGTCGGTCGCCGCCACCTTGGCGTGCTTGAGCCGCGCTTCCAGCCGCCGGATCTCGGCTTCGTTGAGTCCCTGCTCGTCGCGGGCGGCGTGGTACTCGGCATTCTCCTTCAGATCGCCCATGGCGCGCGCCTCGGCGATGCGCTTGGTGATCTCCGGTCGCCGCGCACGCAATTGCTCGATCTTGGCCTCGAGTTGTGTCTTCTCTTCAGCGGTGAGGAATTCCATCAGTCAGCGTATCTCCGTCATTGACTTCATCGGTCCGATGTTACCCGCCCGTCGACTGACGGTGCGGGGCGCAACGCGAAAGTCTAGATAACCATGCCAGAAGCATCCAGCCCGCCGTCGCGGCGATCAGTACCATCGCGATCTGCCGCGCCAGCGCTTCGGTCGGCAGCGCCTGGCCCGGCTTGCCGGCCAGGGCGACCTGCCAGATGGTGGTGAACGGGCTGAGCCCGAGTGGCCAGGACCGCGCCAGCCCGTCGGACAGCCACTGCACCAACCCCACCAGGGCCGGCTCGCCCACCGTCAGCAGGATGCACAATGCCATCGCCAGCGTCCGACGCCGGCCAGCATCGGTCGCGCGGCCCCAGGCGATCACCGCCCCGATCAGCAGACTCCACGCCCCGGCCAGCGCCAGCATCGCGCCCATCTGCGCGATCGACCAATCCACCATGAACCAGAACAGCCACACCACGCACAGCAGGATCAGGTTCAGGCTGAACCAGTCCATCAGCACTGACAGCCGCGCGTAACGCATGCGGCTGGGCGGACTGTCGTCATCCGCGGCGCCGAACGGCTGGCGATGACTCAGCCGCAGGGCGGGCCAGAGCAGCAACTGCCCGATCATTGCCATCAGCACGACTGTACGCACCGCCTCCGCTCTCGGCAGCAGCAAGATTGCCACCAACAGGCAGCACAACAGCCACGCACACCAGAACACGACCATCAACTGCGATTGCACCACGAGTGAAAGCCCCGCGCGGCGATCGGGCGCGGGCCTCACCGAACAACCCGCCGGCACGTACAGTGGCATTGACATCAGGTCCGGGCGGGGCGCGCCCGCGGCCTGGTCCGCGGGATGTTCAGTCTCTCCATGCGGCATGGTCTGCACCGGTACGCATTCTAGGTGATGGACGTTCCGCGCGGCGGCGGCGGACAGGCCAGCGATCAGTTCGTCGAGGCCGCTTCGATCTGGTTCGGCCCGCTGTCCAGGTACAGCACGAGGTTGTCCACCTGGAAGGAGTTGAGCCCCCGCCGGTAGTGCCACACCAACTTCTTGATCTTCGTGGCCGGGGAGGCCTCCATCGGTTGCTCGCTGCCCGGGGCCGATCCCCAGTAGATGATGTTCGACGCATCCCCCGCGCTGACCAGGTCGCCCTGGCGGGGCTTGGGCCGGATCACCAGGCGCGGCTGGCCGTCCGGGAACGGCTTGGCGGCCACTTCGTACAGGAGAATCCCATCGCTGAATTCGCGATCGCGCAACAGTTCGATCAGCTTGACCAGATCACCGATCTCCCTTCCGCGCCAGCGTTGTCCCGGCTGTGGCGGTCGGGCGGTCACGCGCCGGATGATCGGGTAGCCGCACTCCTGATGCAGGTAATCCAGATGCCCGGTGTCGTCACCCGCCCGGTCTCTCAGCAGGTAGTCATCACGGATGACCGTGCCCTGCGCATCGATCAGCCGCAGGCGGTTGTCCTGCCCCATGACGACCGCGAACGGTACGCGGTAGGTGGCACGCACGACGATTCCTTCGCCATGTCGCTCGACGCGCTCAACATCGATCACCCAGGGATCATCCACCAGTGCTTCGGCCGCGGCGGCGAGCGACGCCTGGTCCATCGGATCCGCCGAAACCCTCGACGCCACGATCGACTGCAGCGTGTGATGCACCGTGTCGTTGATCTCCGGCGGCAGCCCGACAAGCTGAACCTGCTGCGGCGACGGCGGCTGCTCCTCCATCGAGGCCCGGCTGACCTGCGCGGCCAGCGCCTCCTCAGCCTTCAGAAGCCCGTATACGCTCCCCGCAACCCCGCCAACGACACCGACCACGATCAGCGCCACCCGACCCACGCGCAACCACACCCCCGAGCCGAGGCCGCCTTTGCCCTTGCTCTTGCGGCCCCCGCCGCGCGAAACACTGCGGCGCTTGCCGGTTCGCTTCTTCTTGCCGAAAAGCCATCCCATGAACGCGATTCTCTCAACCGTCGCCATCGACGCCAAACTCGGATGATCAGACCCAACATCGGCCACCGGAGACACCGCCCGACAGTGAACGTCCGTCATTTATTCGCGACCAGCCCGGTCGGGCGGAAGGGCCCCAGCGGCAGCCGCACCAGCCGATCAAGCAGCGCCGGCCAGGCGATGCCCGCACGCGCCGCCGCCTTCGGCAGCAGCGAGTGGCTCGTGAAACCCGGAATGGTATTCACCTCCAGGCACCACGGCCGGTGCGCCTCGTCCACCAGGAAGTCCACCCGCGACAGATGCCGGCAACCCAGCACGCGGTGTGCCTGCAGGGCCAGCCGACGAATCTCGCTCAGCACCGGTTCGGGCAGGTCGATGTCGAACAGGTACTGCGTGTCGTCGCGGTCGTACTTCGCATCGTAATCATAGAACGTCGCGGCGGAGACAATCTCGATCGGCGGCAACGCCTCGTATTTCGCGGGCACGCCGCCCACGCCGCCCAGCACGCCGACGGTCAACTCCCGGCCGCGCACAAACCGCTCGACCAGCACGCTGCGGTACTTGTTGCACAGGTCCGCCCGGGCCCGCTCGGCCGTCTCCCGGTCGTGGCAGATCACCACGTCGATGCTGCTGCCCTCGTTGTAGGGCTTGAGCACGACTGGCGGAGCCATGGTCATGGGCTCGCCGACGCGCAGGAACTCGAATTCCGGCGTGGGCAGCTTCTTGTTCTGGAAGACGATCTTGGAAAGCTGCTTGTCGATGGCCAGTTCCGCCGCCGGGGCCGCCGAGCCGACGTAGGGGAAGCCCCGTTCATCCAGCACCCGCTGCAGACGCCCGCCTTCTCCCCACGGGCCGTGCAGGGCGGGGAAGACGACATCGCCGCCCCAGTCGGCGAATTCGTCGAGGGCCGCGAGGTTGTCCGGCGTGATGTCGCGCAGTTCGACCTGGTGGCCGGCTTCCTTCAGTCCGGCGGCGACCTCACGCCCGGACGCGAGGCTGACCTCGCGTTCGCGGTCCGGCCCGCCGGCCAGCACCATCACTTTCAGCGGCGTTGCTTGCATCTGGGATTCTTCTTCGGTCGGGTCGTCGTTGGAGCGTCAATCCGCGGACGCGTATGCATCGCCGCCGGCGGCGGGTACCCCGCGCCGGAAGCGCTTCTACTCCTGGCGCTCCTTGGGATCACGGGGCTTGCGCTTCGGGTCCATCTGCGATGAGAGGGTCCGACGCCCACCGATCAGCCGCAGATTCTCCATGCCGAGCCGTCGCTCGAACACGACGCGCACCCCCAGCGCACCAAGCAACCCCAGCGTGTAGCCGAAGACCACATCGCTGGGAAAGTGCACATCCAGCACCACGCGCGAGCAGGCGATCACGATGTACGGCAGCGGCCAGAAGTACCGCCCGTGGGGCAGCAGCGTGCAGAAGACGACGGTGAGCGTCGCCGCGTTGCACGCGTGGCCGGACGGCATGGACTGGTGGTTCCACTCGAATCCCATGAACGGATGAAACTCGTAGAACGCCAGGCTCTCGAGTGCCGCCGGCCTCGTGCGGCCGAAAATCACCTTCAGCAACTGGTTGGCCAGTCCCGGCCCCGCCACCGCGCAGAAGGCGAACACGAACACCACTGCGTGGCGCTTCAGCGCCAGCAGCCAGCAGAGCAGCGCGAGGACGGCGAAGCTGACCAGGTACCACGTGGACTCGCCGAAGTGGGTGATGATGTCGAACACTTCGCGCACCGATGCGTCCATGCGGCGGGCCATGGCGATCACCGGACGATCGACGAACGCCAGGCAAAGGACAATCCCCGCCGCACCGAATGCGGCGCCCCAGCGAAGCGTCTTCCTGAATCGTCGTAGCTCGAGTGGCGGCAACGGGATGTCTCGCGGTATGGCGTGTCTGTCGTCAATCCCCGCGGGCCGCACCATTATTGGCCTGGAGCGTGCAGACACAAGCGCCGGCGACCGATCGGTTGCCGTGGTGTCGGCCGCGACCGGTGGGCGAAGTCTGTTCGTGTCTTTGGCCGCGCAGATCACCCCAGTACAGTCCCAAGGCTCTGAGCTTCGCCACACTTGCCGGGTGGGCCGCTAGGGCACCCGTATCAGCGTTCACCCGCGTTCATCTGCGGTTCCATACCTCTCCAAAGCTGTGGCACATCTGTGTGGATTCGTGTGCACCTGTGGTTTCATCTCCCACCCCAAATGCACCCGACATTCCGCTTCGCTTCACACCGGCTTGTGGGTCTGTTTTGCCCATCTTCCCAGCCTGATACACTGTTGGGCCTATGACTTCCACCACGACGAATGGGACGAAGGCGCCTTTGACGGACGTGCGGGCCAAGAGCCGCAAGGCTTTCGCCCAGGCGCGCAAGCTCATGCCCGGCGGGGTCAACTCGCCGGTGCGGGCGTACAAGGCGGTGGGCAGCGACCCGGTCTTCATCAAGGAGGCCAAGGGGGCAGTCGTTACCGACCTCGACGGCAACACTTACATCGACTACGTCGGCAGCTACGGCCCGCTCATCCTCGGGCACGCCCCGGTGGGGGTCATGGCGGCGATTTCCAAGGGCGCGGCCCGCGGAACCAGCTACGGTATGCCCACCGAGGCGGAAAACAAGCTGGCGAAAATGGTGCTCCAGGCCGTACCGAGCATGAAACGCGTGCGGTTCGTCAACAGCGGCACCGAGGCGTGCATGAGCGCCATCCGCTTGGCCCGCGCGGCGACGAAGCGCGACAAGATCATCAAGTGCATCGGCTGTTACCACGGGCACGTGGACGGCATGCTCGTCCAGGCCGGCAGCGGGGCGCTGACACTGGGCACCCCCAGTTCACCCGGCGTGCCCACGGCCGCGACGGCCGACACCGTGCTCGTGCCGTACAACGATCTCGATTCGGTGAAGGCGACGTTCGAGACGCATCCCGGCCAGGTCGCCGCGATGCTCGTCGAACCGGTGGCCGGCAACATGGGCTGCATTCCGCCGGCCGAGGGTTATCTGCCCGGGTTGCGCAAGCTGTGCGATGAGTTCGGGGCGTTGTTGGTCTTCGACGAGGTGATGACCGGTTTCCGCGTTTCGTACGGCGGAGCGCAGGACCTGTATGACGTTAAGCCGGACCTGACGTGCCTGGGCAAGATCATCGGCGGCGGGCTGCCCTGCGCGGCGTACGGTGGCCGGCTCGACCTGATGAAGCAGGTCGCCCCGGAAGGCCCCGTCTACCAGGCGGGCACGCTCTCGGGCAATCCGCTGGCGATGGCGGCCGGGGTGGCGACGCTGAACGAACTGCAGGTCGAGGGGCTCTATGCGGCCTTGGAAGTGGCAACCGCGCGTCTGGCCACGGGGTTGAAGTCGGCGGCCGCGAATGCGGGCGTGCCCGTGTCCGTATCCCAGGTCGGGTCGATGGTCTGCTGCTTCTTCACCGACCGGTCGGCGGTGCGCGACTACGACGACGCCACGGCCTGCGACACGCGGCAGTTCGCCCTGTTCTTCCGCTCGATGCTCGACAGCGGCATCATGCTGCCGCCCAGCCAGTTCGAGACGTGGTTCGTCTCGGCCGCGCACGACGAAGAGGCGATCGACAAGACCATCGACGCGGCAAAGACGGCGTTCAACCTGGTGGCCGAGGCGCGGGCGGCGGCGGAAGTGTAGTCGCACGGGGATATCAGGATGAGATGGTTGATGGGGTTGGTGCTGTGCATGTTGGTTGCATGTCAGGCGGTTGAATCGGTGCCGGAGCCGCCGCCGGTGATCGATGCGATGTGGCTTGCGCCGGCGACATCGGGTGGCACGGTGCACATCGGCGGTAGGATGGCCCGGCCGGGCGCGTATCCGGTGCCCCCGCCGGATGAAGGCGGCATGACGTTGGCTCAGTTGATGGAGGTGTCTGGTCCCTCGACCGGCAACTGGAACTGGCGTGAGCCGATGCCGCCCTTCTCGATTGAAGTGATTCGCCGCCCCACGCCTGATGAGTGGAAGAGCTTGAAGCTTAAGAGAAACGGATTCGGCCTGGTGGGCAAGGTGATCATCCATTCGGGCGACGTCGTCAACGTTCAATGAGCGCCCGGCACGCGGCGCGGGCGCGCGGTATCATCTCTCTCCAGCGGGAATTGGGACATCTCTGTGCCAGGCGATATCCTTATCCCCGTTTGTACATTCACACTTGGAGAAGACACTGGCGGACAAGCCGCCAGTGGCACGTGAAAGATTGTGAGAAACCATGACCACACCCACTTTCAAGATCCTCGCGGCCGACAAGCTGGCCAAGGAAGGGCTGGACTTCATCGACAGCCAGCCCGATTGCGAACTGGTCAACAAGCCCGGCCTCAGTGAAGACGAACTGGCGGCCATCGTCGGCGAGCACGACGGCATGATCGTTCGTTCGGCGGTCAAGGTGACGGCCAAGGTGCTTGAGAACCCGGGGCGGCTGAAGGTGATCGCCCGCGCGGGCGTGGGCGTGGACAACATTGACTGCGACGCCGCGACCGAGAAGGGCATCCTCGTGATGAACTCCGCCGAGGCGTCCACGATCTCCACGTCAGAACATGCCTTCGCCCTGATGATGGCCCTTTGCCGCAATATCGGCCCGGCCTACAAGACGATGGCCGAGGGCGGATGGGACCGCAGCAAGTTCACGGGCACGACCTTGAGCGGCAAGACGCTGGGCGTGGTCGGGTTCGGGCGCATCGGCCGCACCGTCGCGGAACGGGCGCTGGCCTTCGGCATGGACGTGATGGCGTTCGATCCCTTCATCAATGCCGCGACCATGCTCGACGGCAAGGTGAAAATGTTTTCCGATGTCAAGGAACTGTTCCCGAAGGCCGACATCCTCACTTTCCACGTGCCGCTGACCGATCAGACGCGCGGCATGCTGGGCAAGGAAACCTTCGGGCTGTGCAAGCCGGGCGTGCTGGTGGTCAACGCGGCGCGCGGCGGAGTCGTGGACGAAAAGGCGTTGCTCGAAGCCGTCGAGTCCGGCCAGTGCGGCGGGGCGGCGATCGATGTGTATCCCACCGAGCCGCCGCCGGAAGACAGCGCGCTGCGCAGGCATCCGAAGATCCTCGTCACGCCGCACCTGGGCGCTTCGACGAGGGAGGGCCAGACCGCCGTCAGTCTCGTCGCGGCCGAGCAGTTGATCGAGTACCTGCGCGGCAAGGGCGTGCGCGGGGCGGTCAACGTGGCCGGGCTGAAGGTGGACCTCGACCCGTTGCAGGGCGCGTTCGTCGACCTGGCCCATCGCATGGCGATGATCATCAGCCCGATGGTCACGCGCGGCATCGCGGGCGTTACGATCACCCTCGAAGGCAAGGGCCTGACGGCGGCGGCGGGAACCATCGAACGCACCGCGCTGGTCAACCTGCTCAAGCATCACCTGACCGATCCGGTCAACATCATCAACGTCAACGCGGTGGCCGAGCAACGGGGCATCGACGTGCGCACCACCACGAGCGAAGAGGGCGGCAAGCACGGGGCGCAGATGTCGATCGAGATCATCGGCCCGCGCGGCGCGGTGAACGGCAAGACGCACCCGGAGGACAAGACGCGCAAGATCGTCGGCCGCGTATACGACGACATGCGCCCGCGCATCGTCGAGGTCAGCGGCTACCACATGGACATGGTGCCGGCCGGCACGATGCTGCTGATCCAGAACGAGGACCGCCCGGGCATGGTGGGCCTGGTGGGCAACGAGATGGCCGAGGCACAGATCAACATCGCCGACATGGCCATCAGCCGCCGCGACGACACGGCCCTGATGGTGCTGAAGGTGGACGGCGAACTGAGCGAGTCGGTGCTGAACCGCCTGCAGGCGCGGCCGGGCATCCTGAAGGCGGCGGTGATCAAGCTGGAAGGGGAGTGAAGAGGCCCGCAGATTCCGCAGATTGCGCAGATGCGGAGGAGAGGTCCCTCCCGCGAAGGCGGAAAGGACATGACGGAGCGCGGACTCAACACTTGCCGGTAGTGCTTGCCAACGGCATTGACTCCTTTGCGCCTTCGCGCCTTTGCGAGAGAATCCTCCGGTTCTTTTCTTTGTCTGAATCTGCGCGATCTGCGTAATCTGCGGGCAAGTCTTCTTCCGGCGGGCTCGCCTCATTGGGCCCGACCTGTGGGACTACATCTCGATATTGACCGGCTTCGACTTGCTCTGCGGCTTGGGGATGGGCTGGCCGAGGGTTTCGAGCTTGCTGCGCAGGGTATTGGCCATCTGGTCGAGGGTGGTGTCGCGCAGGTAGCTGCGGAGGGTTTCGCGCAGGTTCTTCCATTCGTCGTGTTGGGGGCAGGGCTGCTGGTCGTCGCAGCGGCTCAGGCCGACCACGCAGTCGTCGAGGCGGTCCACGCCGTCCACGGCCGCGACGATGTCGTACAAGCTGAGCTTCTCAGGACTTTTGGACAGTGCGAACCCGCCGCCGCGCCCCTTGGCACTGAGCAGCAGTCCCTTGCGCACCAGGTCCTGGAAGATCTTGGCCACGAAATGGCGCGGCAGGTCGGTGCCTTCGCACAGTTCATCGAGCAGGAGGTAGCCGTCCGGGCGCATCATCGCCAGTCGACTCATGGCACGGATTGCGTAGCCGCATGCATTCGAGTAGATCATGGAATCACCTTCGTTTAGCCGTGTGCCGGCGATCGGTTATCGCCTTTGAATGGCCGCCTTTGCGTTGGCCGATCAAACTACTGAACCTGCTCAATTGTAGCACCCATACGAGTGAGTGAAGTCCAGAGACTTTTTTTCTTGGAGATCGTCCCTTGGCCGAGAAAACCAGACGCATCGGTGTCCTGACGGGAGGCGGAGACTGCCCCGGGCTCAACGCTGTCATCCGTGCCGTCACCAAATCCGCCATCTACGAACACGGTCTCGAGGTGCTGGGCATCGAGGACGGGTTCCTCGGCCTCGTCCAGAACCGTATCCACCCGCTCTCGCCCAAGGACGTCTCGAACATCCTCACCTAGGGCGGCACCATCCTCGGCAGCAATAACAAGTGCGACCCGTCTCAATACGCCGTCGAGAACGAAAAGGGCGAGATCGAGTACCGCGATGTCACCGACCGCTGCCTCGACCACATCCGGGCCCGCCACATCGACGCCATCGTCGTCATCGGCGGCGACGGCACAATGAGCGGGGCGGCCAACTTCGTGCGCCACGGCGTCAACTGCATCGGCGTGCCCAAGACCATCGATAACGACCTGGCCGGCACCGACGTCACCTTCGGTTTCGCCACGGCCGTCTCGATCGCCACGGAGGCCCTCGATCGCGTGCACACCACCGCCGCCAGCCACCATCGGGCGATGATCGTCGAGGTCATGGGACGCAATGCCGGCTGGCTGGCGCTGCACTCGGGCGTCGCCTCGGGCTCCGATGTCATCCTCATTCCCGAGATCCCCTACGACATCGAGAAGGTGGCCGAGTACGTGCGCGAGCGCTCGCGCCACGGCAAGCGGTTCACCATCCTCTGCATCTCCGAAGGTGCGCGGCCCAGGGGCGGCAAACAGGTCGTGGCCGAGGTCGATCCCAAGAGCCCGGATCCGATCAAGCTCGGCGGCGTCGGCAAGGTGGTGGCCGACCAGATCGAAAAGCTGACCGATGTCGAGACACGCTGCACGGTGCTGGGCCACGTCCAGCGCGGCGGCACGCCCGTGCCCGAAGACCGCGTCCTCGCCACCCAGTTCGGCCACGCCGCCGTGCAGGCGCTCATGACCGGCAAGAAGAACCGGCTGGTGGTGATGAAAGGCCGCAAGGTCGAGACGGTGGACATCCTGAAAGCGGAAGACACGCAGCGAACGGTGCCCAAAGACCACCCCCTGATCCTCGCGGCCCGGAGCGTCGGCACCTCTTTCGGAGACTAGCGCTCGGGCCGGCGGTGCCGGGTGGTCAATGCGCTGCGAGACCCGGACCCGGGTGCCGACCCTCACGCCGCCAGTTTCACCTGGTTCCGTCCCGCGCGTTTCGAGGCGTAGAGCACGCCGTCGACGCGTTTGATGATCCGCTGCAGATCGTCGCCCGGCCGGGCGAGCGTGGCGCCGACGGAAATCGTCACGTCCAGTCGCTGCGAGTCGGCCATGAAGCGGCGCTGCTCGACCAGTTCGCGTGCGCGCTCGGCGATGTTGGTCAAGCCCTTCGTCGTATCGGTCGAGGCGATGATCAGGAACTCTTCGCCGCCCCAGCGTCCAAGCGTATCCGCCGGCCGCGTCGCCTCGGTGAGCGTCTGCGCGACGGTTCGCAACACATCATCGCCGACATCGTGGCCGTGCCGGTCGTTGATCTGTTTGAAGTGATCCACATCGATCATGATCAGGCCGAAGCGGAACTTGTCGATGCGCATGGGCGCGAATTGAGCCCGGAGTGTCTCCTGCAGGAAGCGACGGTTGGCGATGCCGGTCAGGTCATCGACGTAGGCCATCTTTTCCAGCGCATGAACGCGTGCTTCGTCGCCGGCCGGCTCAGAGGCGAGCGCGAAGGTGTGGATCGCCCCGATGGGTGTGCCCAAACCATCGTGCAACGGCGCCGCACGGACCCGGGCGGGGAACTGATGCCCCTGGCGATGCGTGAACGTGAAAGTGGTCTGCGCCAGGTCATGGCAGGCGTGCGGATCGAGCGGACACTGGCCGCTGCGGCGACAGGCGCACTGGCCGCACTCGTTGACCGGCAGGATCAGCCCATCGGAACAGGTGGTGCCGATCATCTCTTGCGCTGTGTAACCTGTCAGACGCTGCGCCCCCTTGGACCACCACGTGATGCGGCGGTTCGTGTCGACGAAATATACCCCTTCGTCGAGCTGGTCCAGCAACTGGCGCACTGCGTCGGCATCCATCTGCATGGCTGCTGCTCCGATCACGCCATCCCACTGATTGCCCCACCGCCCTGCCCCCGGATGGGCGTTCGACCGCCGTTATCCCCCCACGGCGTCGACATGGGAACATGTGCCGATACTTGCCCTAAAATGATCGCGAAACAACGTGCGAGCCGGCGCGTGTTCCCACCCTTGTATCGGGAGTAGGCGATTACCCCTGAAGTCATACCGAGTAAACCCGGAGCGTCCGCCTGCACATTAGCGCAGAACTCGCAATGCGCGGAGAGCGTTGCGGCAGGGACGCCCAGCAGTCGAGGGCATACCAGTGAAGTCAAACCTGTTCATCGGTCACGAGGACGTTCGACCCCTTGCGCCGATCGAGACGATCGTAGCGATGGCGCTGATCATACCGCTGTTCAGCGGCAATCCGGCGCTCGCATCGGCGGACGCCGCGGCCAATCCCGGTAAGGAGTACACCCTCTTGCAGCAGCGTTCGGATCGCCTGATCGTCTCCCTGCCCAACCGCATGATCGTCATCGCCCAGGCGGTGCGCACCGCGCCGGTGGTGTCGGCGCAAATCTGGACCCGGGCCGGCTCGATCCACGAGGCGGAGTTCGCCGGCGCCGGCATCTCGCATCACCTCGAGCATCTGCTGTCCGGCGGGTCGACGACCACGCGCACGGAAACCGAGTCCAACGCGCTGCTCAGCCGCATGGGCGCGCAGGTCAACGCCGCGACCAGCCTCGACACCGTGCGCTACTACATCAACACCACCAGCGACAACCGCGCGCAGGCGGTCGCTCTGCTCTCCGACTGGCTGATGAACAACACCGTGTCGCAGAAGGAGTTCGATCGCGAGCACGGGGTGATTCCAAACGAGTTCGCCATGGGCCGCGCCCAGCCCGGCCGGATCCTCTGGAAGCTGACGCAGCGCGCCCACTTCCGGCACCATCCCGCGCGGCATCCGACCATCGGGTACCTCGAGCAGTTCTCGCACCTCACGCGCGATGACCTGCACACCTTCTACCGCCGCATGTATGTGCCCAACAACATGGTCTTCGTGGTGGTCGGCGACATCGACAAGCAGGCGGTCGTCGACCAGATCGCGAAGCTGTGGTCGGACATCCCGGCCGCGGACGTGCCCGAGATCCTGTTGCCGGTCGAAGCCCCGCCTGCCGAAGCGCGGCAGGTGGTCGGTTACGCGCAGGTCAGCCGCCCGCGCATCAGGCTGCTGTGGCACGGCACGAAGCTCGGGGCCGAGCACGACTACGCACTGGACGTGCTGGCGGGCATCCTCGGGCAGGTTGAATCCAGCCGGCTGGTGCAGACGGTTCGCAATGAGCACCGCGCGGTCAACACCATCTACGCCAGCAACTACAGCACCGCCTGGTCAGACGGCTTCTTCGCGATTGATGCGGAGGTGGCCGCCACGTTACCCGGCAGCGAGTCCGCCCCCGACCAGCAGTTGATCGAGCGCGCCGTGAAGCTCATCCGCGAGCAGGTGCAGCGCGTGATCGAGAAGGGCGTGACCGACGCGGAGTTGGCCATGGCGCGGCGGCAGACGCAGGCCTACTACGTCAACGCCGCGCAGACCGCCCAGGGCCTGGCCGGCCAACTCGCCGGCAACATGATCGCCCGGCACGACCCCGACTACATGCACCACTATCTCGATGCGCTGGACAAGCTGACGCCGCGGGACGTCCGGCGCGCCGCCGCGGCCGTGCTGGGCGAACGACCCATGACCACCGTCAAGCTCCTGCCGCTCGAAGAAGGCGAAACGCCTACCGACTTCGTCTACGAGGAGCAGCCGATCCCCGCCGGGGTCAGGCGCGCACCGGTCGAGGTCGACAATCAGCCCGCGATCAGCGCGATGCAGAAGCGAGGCGGGGAGGCCGACGATGTCCCGGCCGCCACGCTCGGCGACGTGAAGCTCTTCACGCTTCCCAATGGCCTGCGCCTGCTCGTCCAGCGCAACACGCTCACGCCCTCGGTTTCGCTCGAGTTCTACCAGTTCGGCGGCCTGCTCGCCGATGAACCGGGCAAGGAGGGCCTGGCCCACGCCGCCGCCATGATGCAGATGCGCGGCACGTCGAAGCACAGCGCCCGTGAACTGGCCAACGCCATCGAACAACTCGGCGCCGTGATGCGCACCAACAGCGGCAACAACACCAGCTACGCGCAGGCCACCTGCCTCAGCCAGGATTGGCCGACCGTTCTGGGCCTGCTGGCCGAGGTCGTCATGGAGCCGAGCTTCCCGGAAGATCAATGGCAGTTGATGCAGCCGCGCTTGCTGGCGGCGATCCGGCGGCAGGACGATTCGGTCTTCTCCGAGCTGCGCGGGCGGTTCCGCGAGCGCTACTACGGCGAGCATCCCTGGTCGCAGCATATCAACGGCCGACTGGAAGCGGTGGCGAGCTTCACCGTCACGGACCTGCGCCAGTTCCACGCCGATCGACTGGGCGCCGAGCAGTCGGTCATCGCAGTGATCGGCGATGTCGATCCCGAGGCGGTGCGCGACGCCGTGGCTGCGGCGTTTGCGAAGCTGCCGCGCGCGGCCGAGGCGCAGGCCCTCGCCCGCACGCGCAAGCCGGCCGAAGCCGGCGTCACGCAGTTCCGTACGGGCAAGCCCGACTCCGCGGCCGTCACCGTCGGGTTCGGCCCGCTGCCCACGCGCGATCACGACGACATGCCCGCCCTCCAGGTGCTGGCCGCCGTGCTGCACCGCTTCCCGTCCGGCCGGCTCGTCGAAGCACTGCGCGGCACGGGCGACGGCCTGGCCTACGCCGTCTGGGCCTCGCCCTTCATGGGCCTGGCGCCCGGGCACTTCGAGATGGGCTTCAACGCCACCGGCGAGAACGCCATCGAGGCCCTCACACGCACCATGCAGGTGCAGCGGAGCCTGATGGACAAGCCGGTGACCGACGACGAACTGGCCGCGGCCAAGGCGGCCGTGCTGATGCGCGAGTACCTCGGTCAGCAGTCCAACAGCCAGCGCGCGACCAGCATCGCGCTCGACGAACTCTACGGCCTCGGTCACGACAACAGCGACCGACTGATCAAACAGGTCGGCACGCTGACGGCTGAGCAACTGCAGGCGGTGGCGAAGAAGTACCTGAAGGATCCGGTGGTGGTGATCGTGTCGGACAAGGAGATTGAAGCCGAGGCGCTTGAAAGGGCGATCGAGATTCCAGCCAAGTGAATCGACCAATCCTGATTGCCGCGCACCCGCGGGGATGCTTGGCGGTTCGAGGCTCGTAGTACCAATCAGCCGAGCCAAGCCGGCGATCGTGCGTCCGCACGCCGGCCAAGGCATCAACGTGTTGCCCTTGAACCCAGTTTCCCACCTGATTGGAGGCAGACATGAGACGTGAAATCCTTTGCACGGCGGCAGTTGCCGCAGTCGCTCTACTCGTGGCCGCCGCGCCGGGCCTCGCGCAGGAGCGTGGCGAGCGCGGTGAGCGCGGGCGCGAGTGGGGACGACGCGAGGTGCGCCGGCCGGCCCCGACCGACGAGGTATCGAACCGCGAAATCCTCGAGCGGCTGGACAGGTTGGCCCGCGACGTCGAGCAACTCAAGCGCCAGGTGGCCGAGCAGCGCAAGGAACCCGCGAAGCCGGCGGAGGCCCGCGCCGAGCGAGCGCCCTCGCCGCAGAAGCCCGGGCCGCGGACCGCGCAACGCCCCGGTGACGACACACGCGAGGCCTGGCGACGCCAGGTCATGCAGCAGCGCGCCCAGTGGTTCCAACGGATGCGCGAGGCCCACGAGCAGCGCATGTCGCCCGAACGCGCGGCGATGCGCCGACAATGGCTGGAGCGCATGCGCGACTGGCGCGAGCGAATGGCGGATCGCGGCGACCAGCAGCGACGGCGCGGCCCCCAGGCGGCCCAGCGGGGCGACGGTCCTGCCCAGCGCCTGTTCATGCCCATGCCGCCCGGGCCACAGCACCCCGCGCCCGGCCCGCGCATGCAGGAACACCGGGACGAGAAGGCACGCGGTGACGGCCCGGCCAAGGGACGACAGGACTTGCGCCGACCGGGGCCACGCCGCACCGATCAGGCGGATACCCCGCGCTGCCCCAGATGCGGCGCGCGGCTGCAGGATCGCCGTGCCGGAAGAGACCGCGACGACCGCCCGCGACACCGTGCCGACCGCAAGATGAAGCACGAAGGCAAAGGCCGCGGCGGCGATGGCGATCGTGCCGGCCGCAGACATCGCCGGCCCAACCGGCACCGCAACGATGACTGAAAAGCATCGTGGCTGGGATAGCACAGTAAGCTGAAGCGGGCGCCGTCTTGCTGGACAAGGCGGCGCCCGCTTGTCATCTGGTCTCGCTACGATCCGTTCCGCCGCACCGCGTCAGTGATGGCGGCGGCATCGCTACCGCTTCCGTGCGTGTGCCAGGACCGGAGCACCAGTTCAGCCGCCACAGTTTTTCGACACGCTGCAGGTGGTGGCCGCAACTCACGTCCATTGACACAGGCCATATCGCACAAGCGAAGTGGTCCCTGGAACGCCCCCAAGCACAGGCGGTATGCAGGCCGACGGCCTCGATGGCCCGACGTGGAATTATGCTAAAAATTTAGCATTACCCCTTGACATCCCACTGTCACCTGCTAATTTCTTAGCACTGAAGCGCCGCCGGGGCGTTTCCGGGCGCCCCCGTGGGGGTCCGTGGGTTCCGTTCCTTTTTCCGAGGAGTTTCAACATGCCTTCACGCAAGCCGGCCGATCTCTCGCGGCGAGAGCGGCAGATCATGGATGTCATCTATCGCCTGGGTCGGGCCAGCGCTGCCGAGGTGCAGCGCGAGATGCCCGACCCGCCCAGCTACTCGGCCGTGCGGGCCCAGCTTCGCATCCTCGAGGACAAGGGCCAGCTCAAGCACGAGGAGGACGGCGCGAAGTACATCTACCTGCCCGCGCGTCCGCGCGGCCGGGCGGCCAGGTCCGCGCTGCGCCGCGTCATGCAAACCTTCTTCGGCGGCAGCGTCGAAAAGACCGTGGCCGCGCTGATTTCGGAGTCGGAATCCAACCTGGATGACCAACAGCTCGACCGGCTTGCCGACCTGATCGACAAGGCCCGCCGGGAGAAGGAGTGAGCCATGCAAGCTTTGATCGAACAATTGGGCTTGAGTGATGCGCCGCTGTGGATGGCGGCCGGTGCGAACATCGCGATCAAGGGCGTGGCGCTGTTGGCCATTGCGTGGCTGGTGGTGTTGTGCCTTCGGCGCGCTTCGGCAGCGGCGCGGCATGTGGTATGGTTCGCCGCGCTCGTCGGCGTTCTCATCCTGCCGATCCTCACGGTTACCTTGCCGCAGTGGCGGCTGAACGTGCTGGCTGACGCCGCGCCGTCGGCGACTGATACCACGCAGGAAGATGAGCCGGCCGGCGATCCGCTGATGGCGCTTGCGCCGCCGGTGATCACGCCGTCGGCGCCCGAAACCGCCGTCGTGCTGCCGCCGGTCGGCGCTGACGCAGTCCCGGACACTGGCGACCCAGTCGCCTTCGCACCGGCGCCTGAGGCCGTCCCCACGCCGCAGCGCGAGCCGGCCCCGATACGTGAAGCGCCCGCGGTGTCTGACGCGGCGACCCCCATTCCCTGGGCCGGCATCATCGCGGCTGTGTGGCTTGCGGGCGTCGCGGTCACACTGGCGTTCTGGCTGGTCGGGGCACTGGGTGTGCGTGCCATCCTGCGACAGTCGAAGCCGGCCACTGCAGATGAACACAAGCGACTGCTCGAGCAGGGCAAGTCGCTGATGGGTGCGGACTGCGCCATCTCGTTGCGGCTGGGGCCGGATGGCTGCATGCCGCTGACTTTCGGCACGGTGCGACCCGTTGTCGTTCTTCCGGCCGATGTGAGCGAATGGCCGGCCGATCGGCAGCGCGCCGTGTTGCTGCACGAACTGGCGCACATCAAGCGGCGGGACTGCCTGACGCAGTCAATCGCGCACCTGGCGTGCGCGTTGCACTGGTTCAACCCGCTGGCCTGGCTGGCAACGCGGCAACTGCGCGTCGAGCGCGAGAAGGCCTGCGATGACCTGGTCCTGAATGCCGGCTCGAAGGCGGCGGACTACGCCAACGACCTGCTGGTGATGACCCGCGAGCATCGCACCCGCGCAATCACCGGCGTCGCGGCCGTGGCCATGGCCCGCCCGTCACGACTGGAAGGGCGGCTGCTGGCATTGCTCGACGGTTCACGCAACCGGCGCAACGTGTCGGCGCGGGCGCTGGCGATCGCGATCGTGGCGACGGCGCTCTTCGCACTGCCGCTGGCGGCGATGCAGGTGGCGCAGGAGCCACCGGCGACGTGCGAAGCCGAGACCACGCCACCCGATCCCACGCCGCGCCAGGCAACGCTGCCCGATGCAGACACGCGCGGCGTGGGCGTCGTGCTCGACCTGGCGACCGGGCACATGCTGTCGCTGCCGAACAAACCCGATGAGCGGGCCGACTTCGTGGCGAAGATGAGTAAGGGCGACATCGCGTGGGACCACGCGCTGATCGCGCTGCGCGATGCATCCGTGGCTGTATCCGCCGGCGGGCAATGGCTTGAGATCAAGCCGTCAATGGAAGAGAAGCCGATGCGGACGGCCAGCTATCGCATCAGCCCGCCGGTGCGGCTGCGCATCACCACAGGTGACGGCGAGGTCTTCACGCTCGACTTCCTGAGCGAGGGGCGCAACGGCGCACAGGTGCGATGGATCGAAGGTGAACTGGATGCACTGCAACTACCCGGGCAACAGGAAGCGCCCGGGCCGGCCCAGGCGGACATGCGCCGCGCCTACGCGATGTTGCAGGTGATCGGCGCATCGAGTGCCGTGATGGATGAGGCGCTACGCGCAGGTGAGGGGGAGAAGGCGCTGGTGGTGCTGGATCAGATCGAGTCGCAGATCCCGGCGTTGCTTGAGGCAATGGCCGGCACACCGATGGCCGCGCAGTTCGAGCAGGTGGCCAAGCAGGGCGATGCGCTGCGAAAGATGATCAAGAGCGACAAGTTCGCCGAGGCGAGCCAGTTCATTCGGCGCATCCAGGGCATGGGCAGCGCGGCTGCGCGCCGGATGGAGCAACAGTTCGAGGCCGGGAACTCCGGACAATCCGATCGCGCCGCAGCACAGGACCGCGCGCGCGTTCTTATCGCGGCAGGCAGGCAGCAGGCGATGGCGCTGCATGGGGCGCTCACGGGCGGCCGGATGGATGAAGCCGATGCGCTGGCCACGTCGATGCTGGCGAACATCCGCGAACTGTCGAAGCTGCTGGATGGCCATCCGAGCCAGGCATCGGTCAAGGTATTCGAAGAGCAACTGGCGCGGCTGGCCGAGGCCGTCAAGCGCGGCGACAGCAAGACAGCCCTGTCCATCCTCACAGCAGTCAGCCAGGGCGGGCCGCAGTTTGAGAAGCAATTCCCCGATCTGTTCGCCCCAACGAGCGCCGCCGCGACCGATCCGCCCGGAACAGATTCGGACACCCCGGCCACCATCGCCATCGCCTTCACCCATTGCGGCTGGCCGGTGATGGATGGGCGCATGTACGACTGGACCACCGATGCGGGCAAGCGCGCGCTGCTCGCCGCGGTCGCGGCACGCATCAAGGAGCAACCGAAAGCCACCGTGAATGTGACGGCCCATCGCGGCCTGACAAACAGCGTGCTGGGCGAGGTGATCGATTCACTGCAGAAGCAGGGCATCACGAACATCACCCTTTCCGTGGCCAGACTTCACACCTACGTCCCCGTCATCAACCTGCGGGTGGGGACCAACCGTAGGATCTTCCTCGGTCCCGAGCCGCTCACGTGGCCGGCTGATCGTGATGAACTGGCGCGGCATCTGACCATCGTTGGCGCGATGCGTCCCCAGCCGCGCGTGTGCCTGATCATGCCGGAGGGTAAGGAGGAGAGGCACTTCATCAATGCCCTGACAGCGCTTTGCCGCGAGGCCGGGATGCCGGATGTCGCGCGTGACTGGGAGATGCCCGACGACCGCTCCGTGCGCGTGCCCGACTACCACACGTACATCGGCATGCGCCCTGACGGCACTGTGCTCGTCGGTGAGGGCGCCTACGCCGTAGGCAAGCAGGATCAGCAGCTTCTTGCCGCCCTGCGAGCGCTGCATCAGGAAGGCAAGCGCGGTTGGATGTATGTGTACGTGCCGCTGGACGGACCGGATCGGGCGAAGATCGATCGCGTGGTGGCGCTGTGCCGCGCGGCGGGGTTCGAGCGTGTCGTTCCGAGCGTAGCGTCGGGCGGCGAGGTCAGAATGCCGGCGGCGGATACCGCATCACCTGAGGCGCTGTGGCGTGATCTTTCTCGCCTGGCCGCGCAGGCGGGCGCGACGCCTGCGCCGGTGACGGATGCGGGGATCCTCAGCGAGTACGGCGTGACGCGCGGCGTGATGCGGGACGGTAAGCCGTGGTCCGGGGCGTTCATCTGGTCGAGCCACAAGACGCCGGTCATCGTCGAGGCGTACAGGGATGGCAAGAAGCATGGGCTGAGCCTGGGGTTCCACAGTCGCGGCGCGCTGCATTGGGAGGGTCGGTATGTCGAGGGGCGCAAGCATGGGGTGTTCCGGCTGTGGAGTCCCGATGGCCGGCTGCATTCGACGACGGTGTACGAGCATGGTCAGGAGGTGCGCGGCAGCGTGGAAGACCACAGCGATCGTGGCCCGGCCGTGACGAACCCCACGCCGGAGGCCGACGCCGATGCGATCGCCAGGGCGCGCAAGGCGATCAAGCTGTGGCAAGAGGCGTCTGGGGTGATCAAAGCGGGCAAGATGGCCCAGTCAGTGGCGCGTCTTGAGGGCATGGCCGCGGCCATCCGCGAGCTCGAGCGCGACCTCGACGGCCATTCATTCCAGAGGCATCTGGGGCAATTGCGGCTGGACACCGTGCGCCTGCGCGATGCGATCGCGGCGGACGATGAGAAAGCCATCAAGGACGCCGCGTCGCGCGTCGATCGCCAGTGCGAGATGCTCAACGACCGCTGCAATCAACTCGAGTGAGCGTTGCAGCGAGACCGGCCGCCGACACCCGACAGTTGGTGCCGGCCCGCGCACACTGCCAGGCCGCGGTCGGTGCCCCTGCGCGAGCTGATCCATCGCCGTCTGACGGCTTCGCCGCGACCGTGGCGCCCAGGCCTTCCTTCGGGTCTACTTCCCCACAAACTTCCCGCGCATGCGCGCCACGCCGCGCTTGTTTGCGGCCAGGTGCTCGAGGATGTGGAACACAGTTTCCACGTGACCGTTTTCGCCGATGGCCGCGGCGATTTCCTCCGGCGTCTGCGGGTCGGGCTGGTTCCGCATGTGAGCCGCGATCTTGTGCTGCAGGTCGATCACCGCGCCGGCGGCTTTCTTGCCGGCTTCCACGCCCGGCTGGTGGTAGGCGTTGATGTTGATCAGCGCGGCGTACAGGCCGACGGTGCGTTCGTACAGCGCGATCAGCCCGCCCAGCGCCTTGGCGTCGAGCTTCTCGAAGGTGATGGTCATCGACTCGCGCCCGGCCTCGCTCAGTGCCGTGCGCGTGCCCTGCCAGAAGCCGTTGAGGTAGTCGCCGCTGGTCACGCCCGGTTCGACTTCGATCTCATGCTTTGCGGCGCTCGCGGCCCGGTCCTGCAGCACCACGATGAAGGTGACGAAGAAGTTGCGCAGGCCGTCGCGGAGCTGCTGCACGAAGGCGTGCTGGTCGGTCGAGCCCTTGTTGCCGTAGACGCTGATGCCCTGTTCGACGATGTTGCCCTCGAGGTCCTTCTCCTTGCCCAGCGATTCCATGATGAGCTGCTGCAGGTAGCGCGACATGAGCACAAGGCGGTCCTTGTAGGGGAGGATGACCATGTCCTTCTCGCCGCGCCCGTTGGTGGCGTAGTACCACATCAGCGCCAGCAGCGCGGCCGGGTTCTTCGCGACCTTGCGCTGGCGCGTGTATTCATCCATCTCCGCCGCGCCGGCGAGGAAGGCTTCGATATCCAGCCCCTGCAGGGCCATCGGCAGCAGGCCCACGGCCGACATCACGCTGGTGCGGCCGCCGACGAAGTCCCACATCGGGAAGCGCTGCAGCCAGCTTTGCTGCTGCGCGTGCTGGTCGAGGTTGCTGCCCACGCCGGTCACGGCGACCGCGTGCTTCGGGAAATCCAGCTCGGCCGCCTTGAAAGCTGCTTCGGCTTCGAGCATGCCGTTGCGCGTTTCCTTCGTGCCGCCGGACTTGGAGATCACGAGCACGAGCGTGGATTTCAGCCGCGCGCCGAGTTGCGCGATCACGCGGGCCATGCCGTCGGGGTCGGTGTTGTCGAAGAATGACACTCTCAGCTTGTCGCGCTTCGTGCCGAGCGCATCAGCGACGAGCTGCGGCCCCAGCGCGCTGCCGCCGATGCCGATCACCAACAGATCCGTGAAGCGTGGCTGACCGGGCGGCGTGATGTTCTTCGCGTGCACATCGGCGACGAACGCCTTGACGTCGGCCAGCGTCTGCTCGATGTCTTTCCGGATCTGCTCGTCCGGCGCCAGCGCGGCGTTGCGCAGCCAGTAGTGGCCGACCATGCGCTCTTCGTCGGGATTGGCGATCGCGCCGTTCTCCAACTCCTGCATCGCATCGAGGGCCGCCTCGATCGGCGCGGCCATCGTCTTGAGATAAGCGTCATCGAAACGCATCCGCGAAACATCGAGCGTCATCCCGAGCTTCGGGCATTTGCACAGCAGATCGGTATAGCGTTGCCAGTTCATTCGCAGGTCCTGTTGTTTGATGCGAGGGTCCCGGGGTGCGAGGCCCAGGACCCGGCAGAGAGCTTGTGTCTGATCAAAGCGAAACGCGCGGGCCTCCCCCCTTCACTCTCTCACCTCGATCCCTTCGATCTCCTCGCCCGTCTGTTTGGTCTGCACGACGAGGCGATGGCGCTGGCCTGTCTTCGGATCGAACAGTTCGGCCAGCACCAGGCGCTGCCGCTTGTCCGGCTCCAGCAGGCCGCCTTCGGGGAAGGGCTCCTTCTCCTTGTTGATGAAGTCCACCAGCCGCAGGCTCGGGCTGCGGCCGATGCGGATCGTCTCCACCGGGTGCACGTACTGGCGGTTGAGCCACAGTTGCACATCGCTGTACATGCGCGGCGTCAGATTCGTCACATGGAGAAAGCTGCCGCTGCTTTCGACGCGGATGTCCAGGTCGTCGCCATACTCGGATTCGGCCGGGTAGACGATTTTGGCCAGTTCGGCCGCACGCTGGGCGTCGGCGCTGGGTTGCACGAGTCCGAGATACTGGCAGCCGGCGGCCAGCACGGCTGCGCCCAGCAACGTCGCGAGAAGCATGGTGTATCGCATGGTGAGTTCCTGATTGATCGTGATGCCATCGCGGCAACGCCGCGGCGATCGTCGCCGCACGCGATGCCCCGTGAGACTTCTATAATGGCGGCCACGATGCGGATCGGCAACCTGCAACTCGATGCGCCCTTCTACCAGGCGGGCCTGGCCGGCTATTCCGACGCGGCGATGCGCGCCATCGCGCGTCGGCACGGCTGCCCGTACTGCGTCAGCGAGGCACTGCTGGACGTGCTGCTGATCAACGGCGGCAAGGGCCGCGCGATCGCGGAACTGGACGACGACGACCATCCCACGGCCGGGCAGATCATGGGTTCGCAGCCGGACACCGTCGCCGCGGGGGCGAGGATTCTCGCCGGCATGGGCTACGACGTGATCGATGTGAACCTGGCCTGCCCGGTGAAGAAGATTCGCCGCAAGGCGCGCGGCGGGCACCTGCTTTCCGAGCCGGACCAGGCCATCGCGATCCTCGACGCCGTGCGCCAGGCGATCGGCGACGACCGGCCGTGCACCGTGAAACTTCGCCGCGCGTACGACGACACGCCGCAGGCCGAGGCGAACTTCCATCGCATTTTCGAGGCGGTGCTCGATCTCGGCTACGCCGGCGCGACCGTGCACGGCCGGACGGTCAGGCAGAAGTACATCGGCCCGTCGAAGTGGCCGGCGCTACGCGACATCGCTCAGCGCTACCGGCTCGGCGCCTTCGGTGACGGCTCGCGCGCGTTCACGCTGTGCGGCTCCGGTGATATCTGGTCGGCGGGCGACATTGCGCGGATGCGTCGCGAATGCGGCGTGGACGGGGTCTCGGTGGCGCGCGGGTGCATCGGCAACCCGTGGATCTTCCACCAGGCGCAGGCGCTGCTGGCCGGCGATGAGCAAGCGGGGCGTCGTCCGCCCTCCATCGCCGAGCAGCGCGATGTGCTGCTCGCGCATTTCGAGCGATCCGTGGCGCTGCACGGTGAGATGAAAGCCGGCCGCCTGATGCGCAAGTTCGGCATCATGTTCTCGCGGCACCATCCCGACGGCGAAGCGGTGCGGGCATCGTTCATCGCCGTCACCTCGCTGCGCGACTGGCGGGCGGTGCTCGATGAGCATTACGCGGCGGACGGCCCGGGCGTGGTCGCCTGCCTGAAGCCGGAGGGCAACGGGGCGGACGAAACCTGCCGCGTGGAGGGCGCGGCGTGAACCAGCAGGATGCCACATCCCCGCGCGAGTCAGTTGGATCGCTGCGCGTCGCGCTCGTCGGCGATCTGCACACCTACCGGCTTGCGGTGGGCCCATGGCGATTGCTGGGCAAGCGCCTGGTCGGGCAGGCCAACGTCTGGTTCAGCCGGCGGCACCGCTTCGATCGCAAGCTGCTGCCCGGGCTGTTCGAGCGTGTCGCGGCCATCGAGCCGGATGTGCTGCTGCTCTCCGGTGACCTGACGAGCACGGCCCTGCCACGCGAATTCGCGGACATGGCCGCCATGCTCACGCCGCTGACGCGCACCATCCGCACCTTCATCGTGCCGGGCAATCACGATCGCTACACCTACTCGTCGTCGTGGCGCAAGGCGTTCCGGCGGCGGCTGGGCGCGGTGCTGGCGCACCGCTGGCCGCATGCGGAGAAACTGAGCGAGCGCTGGCACGTGCTGGCCTTGGACACGGCCGTGCCGCGGCTGCTCGATTCGCGCGGCAAGGTGACGCAGCGTCAGCTCGAAGGGGCGCGCCAGGCGGTGGGCGCGGTGCAGCCCGGGGAGGGACTGATCGTGCTCAGCCATTACCCGGTGGTCATGCCGCCGCAGAACCAGCCGCACTGGCGTCACCGCCTCGGCGGGGCCGCGGACCTGCTGGCCGCGTTGGGCGAGTGCAGGGGACGGGTGATCTACGCGCACGGGCACATCCACGAGCCGTGGCTCTTTCGCCCGGAAGGGCAGTCGACGCTGACGGACATCAACGCCGGCGCGCCGTGCCAGGTGAACGATCGCTACCCGCTGGGGCAGGGCTTCTGGGAGATCGCGCTGCCCGCCTCGCCGGCAAGCCCGGCCGCCTTTCGCCACCACTGCCTGACCGAACTAAGTCCCGATCGCTGGGAGGTTTGCGAGCATGCCGATCCGGGCCTCCCGTCCGGCTCATGACTTGCCGACCGCTGTCCGGTAAGCTGCGTCATCCCTGCGGCCTGTGGCACCTGAGGGGGTGTTGTTCCGATGGTCGGGAAGGCTTGGGCGCGAACCGTCGCGAGTTGGCTGAAGTAGTCAGGGGTGCGGGTGGCGATCACCCGGCCTGTCAAGAAGGGATCCCTATGTGCGGCATCGTGGCATACGTTGGCAACCGGCGCGTTGCGCCGCTGTTGATCGAGGGTCTGAAGCGCCTGGAGTACCGCGGGTATGACTCGGCGGGCGTGGCGGTGATGACGGAGAGGGGCGTGCACATCGGCCGGTCGGTCGGCCGCGTGAGCGTGCTCGAATCGCTGGTCGAGGAGACCGGCGGCTTCGAAGGCACGCTGGGCCTGGCGCACACGCGCTGGGCGACGCACGGCGGGCCGAGCGAGCAGAACGCCCATCCGCACAGCGGGCGCACCAAGTGCGGCCACGACGTCGCCCTGGTGCATAACGGCATCATCGAGAACTACGCCGCGCTGCGCAAGATCCTCGAAACGCGCGGCCACGAGTTCTACAGCGAAACGGACACCGAGGTGCTGGCCAAGCTCGTCGCCGAGGCCTACGAGGGCGATCTCGAGTCAGCGGTGCAGGCGGCACTGCGGGAGGTGACGGGCGCGTATGCCGTGGCCACCATCTGCGACAACGAGCCCCACACGCTGGTATGCGCCCGCAAGGGCTCGCCGCTGATGGTGGGCGTGGGTGAGAACGCCTACATCGTGGCGTCCGACGCCTCGGCCATCATCAGCCACACGTCACACGTATTCACGCTGGACGACTACCAGGTGGCCAAGCTGTGCGCCGGGCCGGAAGACAAGGTCAACGGCGGCGGCGGACCGTGGGTCGTCGACTTCCGCACCACCACCATCGACAACGTGCCCGTCACCCGCGAAGTGAAGAAACTCGATTTCGATCTCGACCAGATCGAACTGGGCGGCCACTCGCACTTCATGCAGAAGGAAATCATCGAGCAGCCCGACGCCATGCGCAACTGCCTGCGCGGGCGCATCGAGCATCGCGAGGGACGCGTCGTGCTCGGCGGCCTGCGCGATGTGACCCGCGACCTCGTGCGCGCCAAGCGATTCATCCTCACCGCCCAGGGCACGGCCTACCACGCCGGGCTCATCGGCGAGTACCTGCTGGAGGACCTGGCCAAGGTGCCCGCGCGCTGCGAATACGCCAGCGAGTTCCGCTATCGCAACCCGATCATCGAGGACAACACGGTGGTCGTGGCCATCAGCCAGTCCGGCGAGACCGCCGACACCCTGGCCGCGCTGCGCGAGGCCAAGGAACGCGGGGCGCTGGCGCTGGGCGCGGTGAATGTCGTGGGCTCCTCGATCGCGCGTGACACCGATGCCGGCGTGTACCTGCACGTCGGGCCGGAGATCGGCGTGGCCTCGACCAAGGCCTTCCTCGGCCAGGTGGGCGTGCTGACGCTGATGGCCCTCTACGTCGGCAAACGCCGCTTCCTGTCCGACGAGGTGGTGCGCAGCTACCTGAAGGAGCTGGAAGCGCTGCCCGGTCACATCGAACGCGTGCTCCAGCAGTTCGACCAGATCAAGCTGGCGACCGAGCGCCACGTGCACCGCGAGAACTGGCTGTTCCTCGGCCGCGGGTACAACTACCCGGTGGCGATGGAAGGCGCGTTGAAACTCAAGGAGATCTCTTACATCCACGCGGAAGGCATGCCGGCCGCGGAGATGAAGCACGGGCCGATCGCGCTGATCGACGACGGGATGCCGGTGGTGTTCGTCGCGCCGCAGGGCAGCCAGTACGACAAGGTGGTCTCGAACATCGAGGAGGTGCGCGCCCGCGGCGGCCGCATCATCGCCGTGGCCACCGAAGGGGATGAAGGCATCAAGCAGTACGCGGACGAGATCTTCTATGTGCCGTCGGTGCCCGAAGCGCTGCAGCCGCTGGTCAGCGTGGTGCCGCTCCAGGTGATGGCCTACCACGCCGCCGTCCTGCGCGGCCACGACGTGGACAAACCACGCAACCTCGCCAAGAGCGTGACGGTGGAGTAGGAAGGCACAAAGGCACGAAGGCACGTAGGCACGTAGCGGACAGAACTGATCGGCTTTCCTGTCTCCTGTTCTACTCTCTCGCCCGCAGGGCGCCGCACGTAGCAGAGGTGAGTTCACTGAAGCCCGGGGATTACATCCCTGGGCCTCTGCGTTCACCACGACCACCGCAACGACTACGGTTACTGCGTCTACTGCGATTACTGGGCTTACCGATTTGCGCCTTCACCCCCCTTGCCGTACAATGCCCACGAACAACCTGACTCTCATTCGATCAAGGGCATGACGATGACACACACCAATCGATCAGGGATCGCGGCGGTTCTGGCCGCGCTGGTAGTCTGCGTGTTGGGCGGGTGCAATCTGCCGGCGTACATCAACATCCCGTCGCAGAATTCGGATGTGGCGTGGAGCGATCCGAACCTGGCCATCGTGCGGAACGTGCAGGTTGCCTCGATCCAGCACGTGGCGGAGAAATACCTGGCCGGGCAGCGGTTCCAGATCATCCTGCCCGACGGCTCGAACGTGAAGACGTACGATGACGTGGCCGCGGCCGTGGGGGCGCAGGCCGTCTCGCCCGTCGACGGCTTCGATGCGCAGATGATGAGCGTCGAAGTCGCCACCGTGCAGGTGCGGGGCATGGAGGGCAAGGTCGATCTGCTTTTCCCCAGCGATCCCAACGACATGCGCTCCAGCCGCACCAAGGTGACGGTCACGCTCGAGAACGACATCCCCGGCGGCTGGCAGGTTCAGCACGCCCGCGTGTGGAAACATCTGGACGTGCCGCTGATGCTCAGCGACGACCGAATCCCCCTACGCGTGATCCCGCCGGTGGGTCCGGTTCAGAAGATGGAAGAGGATGGTCAAGGGAGCGACGGTGCCGCGGAAGCCGACAATGCGGACGAGAGCGAGGGTGATGGCGAAGGGCGAGATGCGGACGACGATCATGCCGACGCAATGGATGGCAAGTGAGATCCAGCCCTGGCCACCGGCGCGCCCTTGGTCCCGGAACACCAGCACCGCTTCTGGGTCCATAGGTACATAAGCAAAAACATCCTGCGTTGCTGCGCCTTGTGGCGTGGCCTGTATCTCGTGGGGGTTCCTTCTCGGGGGACTGTCATCGCCGCACACTGGAACAGCTGGGGCGACTGCCGCCATGGCGTGGATCCGTCCCGCGCAGCAGTGGTGGGTGGAGTCAGCAGTGCACGTGCGAGCCTTCAGGGGAAAGCCGGTGGTGGGCCCATCGATGGCTCTGCGGCCGCGGCTTCCCCGTCGGATTGCATGACCATCGGTCGGCGCGAGGCGTAAGCATCGTTGACGCAACTTCACCGGCACACGGGACGACGGCGCGGTCGTCAACGCGAACTGCGTGACCGCGAACGCCTGCGCCGTGTCTGGTGCCCATGACCGCAAGCCGGCGGCTCGCTTGGTCAGGGCCGACCCCTCAGCGCTGTCACCTCGTCGTACAGTGTGGCGAGATGGTTCTGAATGACATCCCAGACGAGATCGTCCGAAACGATGTCGTAGCCGTGCGCGATGATGTTCCTGAAATCGATGATGCGTTGGCCGCCGGAGACTGAGGCAAAGGCATCAGGAAACGCATCGCGGACGCGGACCAGGGCCTCGCCGATAATGACGAATTGCATCTGGACCGCGGATTTCACCATCGGGTCGCGTCCGAACCGGTCGCGTGTCACGCCGGCCGTGAAATCCCGGATCAGGCCGATCGCCATCTCCACATCCAGCAGCAGTTTGGCAAGGCTATGCGGCATAGACCCGAACCTTCTCAGCCATCACATGGGCCCGAAAGATGTCATTACGGATCGCATCAGACATCACCAGATCAACCCGGCGCCCGAAGATGACGCCAAGTTGCTCCCGCAATCCCATGTAGCGATTGAAAAGGTCGTGTGCGCCGTGAAAGCTGACAAGTGCATCGACGTCCGAATCCGGGCGGTCCGCGCCATGCACGACAGAACCGAACAGGTCCAGCGTCCTGACGTCTAAAGCTCTGCATGCCTGCTCAATGGCGGGCGCTTTGTCCGAGAGATCGAGCATGCCACGATTCTAGATTGCCGCCATGTGTGCGCCAATGGCGCCGCCGCGCCGCGAAGACCCAACAAGCGCCTCCTCGGGCCTCCGGGGTTGCGTCGACTCCTCGTTTCTACCCTCCCCATGATTCTGCTACCATCGCCCCTTCGACCCCCGAAGCACAGACCCCGTCAATCCCCAGCCCCAGGAGACTTTCCCATGCCCTGCGTCTTCAGTGCCTTCGCCGATGAAGCCGGCGACAGTTGCGAGCAGCAGATCGCCGCGCTCAAGCGCGGCGGGATGAACTACATCGATCTGCGCGGCATCGATGGCTACAACATCACCGAACTGCCCGTCGAACAGGCCAAAACCGTCAAGACCAAGCTCGACGACGCCGGCATCAAGGTCAACATGTACGGCTCGCCCATCGGCAAGATCGACATCGCCGACGACCTGCAGATCGACCTGGACAAGCTCAGCCACCTGGCCAAGATGCGCGATGTCTTCGGCGCCACCGCCGTCCGCATCTTCAGCTACTACAACAAGAAGAACAACCAGCCCAAGGACGTGTGGCAGGCCGAGAGCCTCCGCCGCCTCGAGGCCCTCGCCCGACACGCCGGCCAGCTCGGCCTCGTGCTCTACCACGAGAACGAGTCCGGCATCTTCGGCGACGCCGGCGACGATGTGCAGGTCCTCGCCCAGCTCCGCGACGGCAAGACCTTCAAGCTGATCTACGACTTCGCCAACTACATCCGCACCGGCGAAGACGGCTACGACACGTGGCAGAAGTGCAAGGACAACACCGACTGCTTCCACTTCAAGGACCAGAAGAAATCCGGCGAGCACGTGCCGATGGGGCAGGGCGATACGGATGCCGAGAAGATCGTGACCGAAGCGGTGACCGCGGGCTTCGACGGCCCGGTCGTCCTCGAACCCCACCTCCGCCACAGCGCGGCCGTGCTCGCCACCCACGCCTCCGGCCAGGGCATGCAGGCCCTCAAGGACATGCCCCAGGAAGATGTCTTCCAGGTGGCCGTGGAAGGAGCGATCAAGTTCATGGATGCGTGCGGGATGAAGTGGGAGTAGGTAGAAGGCACGTAGGAACGAAGGCACCAAGGCACGAAGCGGAGAGGGCGAGGGCGGCCGGGTCTCGTGCTCTACTCTCTCGCCCGCAGGGCGCGCCGCGCCTCAATCCACTTTTCCACGCCCCGACCCGCGCTTTCCACTGGTTCGCCGTCCACCCGTTTGCCGATAGAATCTCCATGCGGCCGACACCGCCACCCACCGCTCCTTCATCGCCCACCACGGAGGCCTGGCCATGAAACCCCGCGGATCCGTCATCCCGCTGATCTTCCTCCTCACCGCCTCGGTCACCCTTCTGCTCGGCGCGGCCGGCAACGACAAGCAGGACACCGACGGCGCCCCCGCACCCGACCAGGCCCCCGCGCCCGAAGATGTCATGCGCGACATGGAATCCGACGACCCGCAGGTGCCCGTGACCGACCCGGTTGCCCCGCCCGCACGCGAACGCGTGCCCTCCATCAAGGTGCCCATCGACCCCAATGTCGTCGGCGTCGCGCCCGGCCAGAAGCAGCCGCCACTGCGACGCGAGGGCGAGTTCGTCCTCAACCGCCGCGGACGGCTCCAGCGCGGCACCACCGGCGTCAGCATGATCTTTGTCTTCGACGCCGAAGGAAAAGAAGCCCCCGAACCCCCCATGGTCATGATGCCCTGCCAGATGCTCCAGTCCATGGAAGACCTCATGAAGGAGCGCGGCGACAACATCACCTTCGTCGTCTCCGGCCAGGTCTTCGTCTACCGCGGCGCGAACTACCTGCTGCCCACCATGATGAAACTCGCCGTGCCGAGAGGCAATCTCGGGAAGTAGGGCGTAGGCCAGTGGGCCGGGCGTCCCGCGCGCAAGAGGCGCCGGCGGGCCAGTCGTGGGAAGCACTCCGAAGTGGGGCGGGCGTCCCGCCCGGCCATCAGGTCGAAGGCCTGAGCCGGTCATTGCTCATCGTCCGCTTCCTCTTGTGTCTCCTCCTCACCGCCACCGAAGACATTGAGCGGCGGCGGCTCTTCCAGTTCGCCATCGTTGGCGCACAGCAGCATCTTCTCTGCAGATTGCAGGCAAACGAACATCAGTTCGCGGCGCGACTTCGCGTTCTGTAACCGCTCCAGCGCCTTTTTGCGATTCGCCTCGTAGTGTGCCTGCAGTGTCTGGTTGAACAGGTCAGCTGCCAACATCACTGCTGCGCGCTTGTTGGCGCCCTTGATGGCTTCGTCGCCGATCATCACTTGGAGTTGCTTGAGCGGCTCGAGTTCGGTCAGCTCGTCCGGTACGTACTCGCCCAACTCGCGCAGGTATGGCGCCACATTGGTCGACCGTGCCCAGAACCAGGGACCAACTCGCTCGCCCGCCGCAACCCCGCCGTACCAGTGGCCAAGGCGTCCGATGGCCAATTCGCGGTCTACGGCGGACATCGCTCGCGCAGCCTCGATCGATGTTCTCCGATGGCCTGTATAAGCCAATGCCTCGACCGCCTCACGTATGTGTACGTTTTGAAGTAGTCCGGGTTGCTCATTGGCGGCCTGCAGGAAGCTCTCGACCACTTCGTCATGCCAGACACGCCTGGACCACCAACCGTCCAGACGCACCACGGCCACCAACGGTTCGTACCGGCCGTGGGCGAGGTCGTCGGCCACCTTCCTCCGTGCCCGGGCCCACTCACTTTTCAGGAGATAGCGCCTGCCCTCATCTGCTTCATCGACGGGGCCGATCTGGTGCTCCCACCAACCCATTACCCGTTCGATCTCCCGCGCATACGCATCAGCCACCACCGGTGACGCCGCCGGCGACTCTGCCTCCTCGCGCTCGACCGACGCCGCCCCCGCGCACCCAACCAACGCCGGGAACACGGCCAACAGCGCCACGGCTGACGGCCTGCAAATCGATCGTATCATGGCATCATTCCATCGCTTCACCGCCGCGCTGCCACCCACCGCCACCACAGCACCTTCGCGTACCGCGCCAGGCACACCACCGCGAGCCCCACCGCGCACGCGGCCACCAGCCAGATCGCCAGCTTGATCAGTGCCGGCGCCATCAGCACGATGATCACCACCAGGCACGCCAATATCCCCGCCAGCAGCCACTTGATCTGCCGCAACTCGTTGCGCATCGCATCGGACATGTGGACCTCCAATCGCCCGCCGCACGTGAAACGGTCGTTCTCCCCAACCCAACCTCAATATAAGCCCGGCGTGCAACCCGTTCAATGAAAACCACGCGCCTCCTGCGCGCACCCCACGCGCGATCCATCCCGCCACCATCCCGGCGCGGCGCGCTCCCGGTGCCACTGGCGGCTCGTCCGCCAGTGCGGCTTACTCGATCCGGCGCACCACCCAACGCCCCCGCTGGCGATGTCCGCCGCACTGTGGAGGCGGCCGGCATCACGGCCGACCAGCCAAGTCGCGCGGCCGCCCGAGGGCGCCACACCTTGGCCGTCTTCGGCAAAGCGTGCCGCGATGCGGTGAGCGATCGGATGTCGACCTTTAAGAATGGCGGGTTGGGCGTCGGTTGAGCGGATCAGGATCAACGCTTCTTCGGCACACGTTGCCCTACCTTCGCTCGGGTCAGAATGTGGTGCCCGGCTCCACGCCAGTGATGGCCCCGTTCTCCGACGCTCAGAACAGTAGCTGCAGTTGCAGCCGCATCAGCACCTGGTCGCTTTGCCCGGCCGCGTCGTCCAGCATATCCAGGCCGCTGCTGCCGTCGGGAATCGGGTCCATCGCCCAGACCACGTCCGCCGTCGCCTTGGCCTTCTGCCCGATGATGTAGTAGTTGACGCCCACCGTGACGATGTCCACGTCGCGGGTCCACGTCGTTCGGCTGTTCGCGTCGGCAAACAGGTGCTCCCAGCGCACGAAAGGCTCGATCTGATCATTATAGAAGCGGTACCCGCCCTGCAGCACCAGCGCATACTCGTCCACGTCCGGGGTATCGCGATTCAGTTCGTGGTTACCGATGAACGCGATGAACGCGTTGAAGCCCTCTGCCTCGATCGACGCGTCGATCGTCCAGGTCAGAAGGTTATCGTTGGGCATGCCGCCGATATCACCCGTCTCCGCAATGTTGTACGCGACGGCGCCGCCGACGAACAGGGCCATCGGCTCCCCGGCTGTGCCGGTGAAATCCTTCATCTGCTTCCACTCGCCCATGATCTTGACGTCGGCGCGGAAGGTGAACGCCAGATCGCTGTTGTCTTTGTGGAAATCCTTCGTCGCCGAATACTCACCGGCGCCGGGACCGTCGTTTAGCGTGGCGTAAAGGCGGAATGTCTCCTGCCCTTCGTACGCGACCTCGATCGCTTCCGAGAAGCCCCAAGTGAGCAACTCGTTCATCGCTGAGCGTTCCACCGCCAGTTGCGCGCTCGAACTCGTGAACTCCTCGCGCAGCACCTTCGGCTTGAAGCGCCCCACCGACACCTTGATGCCCACGTCGTAGCTGTGAGAAATGAGGGCCTCTTCCAGGTACACGTCGCCGCCATCCCGATCGCTGGCGAGGGTGATCTTGAAATCGATCCGTGGATCGCCGATGTGGCCGTTGAACTTGATCTTCCCGCGCCGAATGGTGAATCCGCTTTCGAAATCATCATCACCCGAGTTGTTGCGCACGTTCACGATGTAGCGGACCTGCAACTGGCCCTCAAGATTGAGGCGGAACGACCCATCGGACGACGCGATGAAGAACTTGCCGTCATGGCCGGCCGTCATTCGGTTGTCCAGCAGGCTGACGCGCGTATCGGCATCGCGCAGAACATCACGGACGAGCACCTTGATCTCTTCGGCGCGCCGCTCGTCAAGCCAGTGGTCGCGCTGCCGCGCTTCCAGTTCGGCGATCTTCGCCTCGAGCGCCGCGATCTTCGCGGCCATCTCCGCTGTCTCGTCGGCCGCAACCGATATCGAGGGGAGTGCGATCAGTGCCGTCATCCAAACCGCCGTCAGAATCCGTTGCATAGCCAGTTTCCTTCAAGGGATCTCACGCGCCGGCCCACCGGAACGCCCGACCACGAACACCAGCCACGATGCCCATGCCAAGCGACCAGGTACTCATTCACGGCCCTATCTGTCTAAAGAAAAGGCATTTACGCCGACTGTGCCGTCCCACGGGCCCCAGCCTGAAACGCACCAAAGCCGACGCACGGCCCCAATTGTCAAGATCAGGTTAGCAAAGCGCTAGCAATCTGCCGGTCGCGGTCCGGCGCGCGGCTTGGCAAACCGCCCGTGTCCGCGAGCACGCCCTCTCGCACCTTGTGCCCGCCCCGAGACCTTCGCACCTCGCCACCTCCCACCACGCCGCCTCAGGTCGTCGTTCGCGCTCGCATCTGCCCTCGCCTGGTCCTTGACCTGACATAATGCTCGAGTACACGATCATCCGGCGCGGGATCTCCGAGCTGGGGCAGGACTGTCCCGTGGTACCCGCTCTGGCCGCGTGTGTTCTTGTCAGGGCCCTTTCATGTCTGCGTAAGCCGTCAAGGCACCCGCCGCGGCCCCGACGATTCCCGGCTCAATGACTCGCGTCCCACGTGCGAGACACAACCTGCCCACCGATCCCTCCGCGTTCATCCGCGTTCATCCGCGGTTCCATCTTCTCTGTGCTTCGTGAGCGCCCGCAAAACAGGCCACTTTGTGCGCAGATCGTGGCCCCGAAAATCCGGCGATTCCCCAGCGCGGCGAGACTTTTTCACCCCCGGCCGCAACGGGAGTTACGGCGCGCGGGGCGGCCAAAACAGGCCATGTTGCGCGCACCAGGGCGGTCCTTGGGACAAGGGTGGAGGGCCGGTCGATCGGTGCGCGCGTCGCGCATCGACGCTCGGGCGCCGTGACCAAAGGCGGCGAGCCTCGCCGCTCGCCCAACCGGTCGCGGCTGCGGGATTGTCAGCCGCCACGGAGTATTGGCCATGCTTGCTACACACCTGACCGCAAGGCGTCGGAAAAGCGCGGAATCCTACAGGATCTCGCGGAAACCAACAGAAACCGAGAGAAACAGGGTCAAAAAGTGTACGTTATTTCACCATTTTTCAGCCCATTTCTTAAACATGCGCGCACATTCGCACACCCAACCCCGCTCAGAGCGCCCCAGCGGGGTTTGGGCTGTCGACGACCTAAGCCTGCTGCGCCGGCGGGACGTGACTTATCAGAAATTGCTGTGGGAGGAAGACAGCAAAGCAGTAAGCGCAGTAACCGCAGTAAGGGCAATAAGGGCTGGGGGCGGCACGCCGCGCCCTGCGTCCGAGACGGGAGTAGTGGACAGGAGAGCAGGAGAGCAGAGAAAGCCGGCGCATCCTGGTTCCCTATGCTTCGTGCCTTCGTGCCTCCATGCCTCCGTGCCTTTCTCAACCCCTGTTTGGCCTGCTGCGTTCACAGCACTATCATCCGGGCCATTACGGTCACAGCCGCCCGATGAGGATTTTCGCGCGATGAAGATTCACGAGTACCAGGCGCGGGAGTTGCTCGCGCAATACAGCGTGCCGGTTCCCGCGGCCACGGTGGTGCAGAACCCCACCGGGGCCGAGCGGGCTTACGAACAGCTCGAGCGGGACCACCGCATCACCTGCGCCGTGGTCAAGGCCCAGGTCCACGCCGGCGGGCGCGGCAAGGGGGGCGGGGTGAAGCTGGTCAAGAGCGCGAGCGAGGCGCGGAAGGCGGCCAATGAGATTCTGTCCAAGCCGCTGGTCACGCCGCAGACCGGGCCGCAAGGTGTGCCGGTGCGGCGGCTGATGATCGCCGCGGGCGTGAGCATCGCCAAGGAGTACTACCTGGCGATGACCATCGATCGCAACCGCGGCGGGGCGACGCTGATCGCCAGCGCGGAAGGCGGTATGGAAATCGAGGAAGTCGCCCGCACCAACCCGAACGCCATCTGCCGCGAACCGGTGGATGTGAACACCGGCCTGTTGCCGTACCAGGCGCGGAAGGTCGCGTATCGGCTGGGTTTCGAGGGTCAGACGGTGCGGCTGGCCGGGCGCGTGATGCACCAGCTCTGCGACCTGTTCTTCAAGACGGACGCGAGCCTGGTGGAGATCAATCCGCTGGTGGTGACCAAGCCGACGGAGGAGTTTCCCGATGGCCGCGTGATCGCGCTCGATGCGAAGATGAACTTCGACGACAACGCGACGTTCCGGCATGAGGAACTGGTGAAGCTGGCCGATCCGGCGGACGAGAACCCGGCCGAGGCGCGGGCGAACCAGTTCGGGCTGTCGTACATCAAGCTGGACGGGACGATCGGCTGCCTGGTCAATGGTGCGGGGTTGGCCATGGCGACGATGGACATGATCAAGCTGCACGGCGGGGAGCCGGCCAATTTCCTGGATGTGGGCGGTTCGGCCAGCGAGGAGGCGGTGACCGAGGCGTTTCGCATCATCCTGGCGGACACGTCGGTGAAGGGCGTGCTGGTGAATATCTTCGGCGGCATCGCCAAGTGCGACATCATCGCGCGGGCGATTGTCAACGCGGCCAAGGAGGTGGGGTTCAGCGTGCCGCTGGTGGTGCGGCTGGAGGGGACGAATGTGGAGCCGGCGCGGGAGATCATGAATGATGCGAAGGACGACATTCCGACGCTGCAATTGGCCGCCGACCTGACGGATGCGGCGAAGAAGATCACGGAGTTGACAGCGGCGTGATGGGGCCGGGCTCGCGGGCGGTGGCAGACGGGCCGGGCCGGATTATCGGTCGCGAAGCTGAATGGAGTCTGGCATGAAACCGGAGACGCTGCTGGCGGAGTTGAATCGGCTGCGGAAGGATCTGGAAGAGGACCCGACCGACCTGGAATGGCTGGCCCTGCACCACGCGTTCTGCTTCATCAGCTACAAGATGGGCGATTTCGCGCAGTATGTGGAAGAGGCCGCATCGAAGGGGGAATTCGAGGCGTTTGAGTCGGAGGAAGACTGACGGCGGCCGATAACGGATTAAACGTGTTGTTTACATAAATCGGTTTGCCTGCGTGATTTCGCGAGTTACGTTTCCCTTACCTGTCTGTATGGAGGGAAAAGCGCGTGGGAACGCATGAGAGAGACGAGACAGTCAACGGACCGGAACAGCAGAAGATGGAAGAAGAACGCAAGGATGCGTCATTGGGTACCGACACCAAGACCCAACCGGTGGAACCGGCCAGCCGCACACTTCCCCCGTGGAATGTGTATCTGCATAACGACGAGATCAACGAGATCATCTACGTCGTGAAGACGGTGCGGCACCTGACGCCGTTGGGCAAGGAAGAGTCCATCAACCGGACGCTCGAAGCCCACCACCACGGCAAGTCTTTGCTGCTGACCACCCATCAGGAGCGCGCGGAACTGTATGTGCAGCAGTTCTCCACCCGCAACCTGACGGTCACCATTCACAAGGCGTAGCCGCGCGGCTACCGCCTGTATCGGACGCGTATCGCGCCGTTGCTTCCGACGTAGTTGAAGTTGATCCGCAGCGCCGGTCCGCCTCGGACATAATGGAAGCCGCCACCGTAGTAGGGATACGCGCTCGTCCATCCGAAGCCCGGGTAGTGCGAGTAGGACCCCGTTCGGAAGTAGCTTCCCACACCGTAGTAAGGGCTGCCGATCATCACCGGCGCGCTCCAGTAACCTGGCGAATACCACCCGCCGGGGTAACCGTATCGACCGTAGTACCCGTGCCGGCCATATCCATACCGGTCATAGCCACGGTAACCGTAGTTGCGCCACTCGATCCACTGAGGAGGAATCTGAAAACCAAACACCGGCCCGGCTTGAGCATACGGATAGCAAGGACCGAGGTAAGACGCGTACCCTGAACCGACATAGCCGTGACGCGCGATTGTCCGCTGACGGATCTGCTCGATCTCCTCGCGCGGCGTGGGCCCGGGCGCTTCGGGCTCCGGTCGGGGAACGAGTTCGAAGGCCGGCTCGCCGTCGCGATCCGCACCATCAGCGCCCGGCGCGACGACCATCGGCGTCTGCGGCGGCGGCGACGCCGCGACGACCTCGTCGCACTTCGCCGCGCCTTCCTTGGCCGGATAGACCAGCGGCGGCGCATCGACCTGTCGTGACGATGCAGCCGCCTGCGCGTAGGCCTGCTGGTACAGGTCCCGCGCGTAGCCGGACGCAAACCCATCATCATCACCGGCCAACACCGGCGAACCGATCATGAAGAGAAAACCCGCCAGAGCGACTGTGGTCGGAAGCGTGATACGGGGCATGGGGTGCCCTCCTTTCGCTTACCCCTTATCATCCACATGCGCGGCGGCGGTTTCAAGCTTTTTCCGCACGACGGCCGCATTTGGCGCGAGCAAGGCAGTCCCATGCACGCGCCGGCCACCCGCCATACAACTGGACAGGACCAGACCATGCCCGCAAACCGCACACCGCTGTATCCGTTGATCTTCCAGCCGATCTACAAGGAGAAAGTCTGGGGCGGCCGCAATCTGAAGGTCGTGGGGAAGGAACTTCCCGGCGAAGGCCGGGCCGACGGGCCGCCAATCGGTGAGTCGTGGGAATTGGCCGACCTCTCGCAGACGTCGGTCTCCGGTGGCGGGGGTGGCAGCGAGCGCAGCGTCATTACCAACGGTCCGCTTTCCGGCAAGACGCTCCACGATGTGATGGAATCGCACGGCGAGAATCTGCTCGGGAACCTCAAGCCGACCGAAGACGGCGACTTCCCCATCCTCATCAAGTTCCTCGACGCCGATGAGCATCTGTCCGTCCAGGTGCATCCCAGCCCCGCGTACGCGGTGGCGCATGACGACGCATTCCTCAAGAGCGAAGCCTGGTACATCGTGGACGCAAAGCCTGACGCGGTCATCTACAAGGGCGTCAAGGAGGGCACGACCCGCCAGCAGTTTCGAAAGGCGATCGAGGACAACACCGTCGAAGACCTGCTCATCGCCGTACCGGTCAAACCCGGCGACTGCCACTACCTGCCCAGCGGCACCTGCCATGCGCTGGGCGCCGGGATTGTGGTGGCCGAGGTGCAGACGCCCAGCGACACGACGTTCCGCGTGTACGACTGGGGCCGCACCGGTCGCGAGTTGCACGTCGAACAGGCGCTGGCATGCATCGAGTACGGTCCCGCGCAGACCGCCGAATACGAAAAGCGAACGCACATCGCCGGCATGTTCACCACCGTCACGCGGCTGGTCACGTGCGAGCACTTCCGCATCGAGAAGATCCGCATGAGCGAAGGCTATGAGCAGGAGATCCCCTACGATCAGCCGGCCGTATGGATGGTGCTCGAGGGCTGCGGCCGCGTCACGCCGGGCAACGGCGCGGATGTCGTGGCGTTCGAGCGCGGGCAGACGTTGCTCATCCCCGCGCACATGGACGAGGCGCGCATCAAGCTCGAAGCGGATACCGTCTGGCTGGAAGTCACCTTCCCGCAGGCCATGCCGGAGACAATCGCTTAAGAGCGCGACGGATTCGCAAGGAGCCCCCATGAGTCAGGCAGCGAACAGCATCGACCTGCAGCCGCTGATCGAGGTGGATTTCGGTCAGCGCATCGGCCAGTGCCGCGCCGTACCGGTGTGGCTTGGCGCGACGCGCGGTCAGGCCATTCTCGCCGCGTACGCGGCCGAGTTTGATGTCGACCCCTCGCCGGACATGTTCTTCTTTCCGAAAGACACCTTGAAGCTCGTGCTCTTCGACGCCGCCGGCACGGTCATCTGGCGACGGGATCTCGGCCCCAACGTGATCCCCGGCATGTGGTTCTGCCCTGTCCTGCCGCTCGATCTGGATGGCGACGGCGCCGAGGAGATCTGGCTGGTCGATCACGAAGGCGACGGGCATCCGCTTTCGCCCGGCGGGTTCCGCCTCGCGCGGCTGGATCCGCTGACCGGTCAACCGACGGGCAGTTGGCCCTGGCCGCGCGTGCCCGATGCGCCGATGTACCAGATGTACCGCAATTTCCTCGCAGGCGGCTACGTGCATGGTCAACCGGTGCTCGTCACCGCGCGGGGCACGTACAGTCACATGGATCTCGCGGCCTACAACGGCGACATGTCCGTGCGCTGGCAGCGTGAGATTCCGCGTGATGAACCCGGCGCGCGCGGCAGCCACATGTGCCCCGTCCTCGACATCAACAACGACGGCGTCGATGAACTGCCATGGGGCGAAAGATGCATTGCGCTCGGCAGCGGCGAAGAACTGTTCTGCGGCGACCGCAATGTGTACCGTGGGCATTCGGACGTCATCCAACCGATGTGGGATCGTCAAGCCGACGCATGGCGCATCTTCACCTGTCGCGAAAGCGATCCGGAGGCGCAGCCGCGCATCGTCATGTTCGACGACAAGGGCGAGCGACTCTGGGGACAGATTGACCGCGGGCACATCGACATGGGTTGGACCGCGCGGCTGCGCGAGGACGGCTCGCACTTGGCGATGGGGATCCGCATCGGCGGGAAGACATGCGGCGCTGATGGCCGCTTTCACCAGGAGATCGATCCGTTTGTCTTCGATGCGCGCGATGGTTCACCGGTGGAACTACCTTTCGAGGTGTACCGCACCATCCCGGTCGATCTTGACGGCGATGGCCGGCACGAACTGGTGTACGGCGTGCCGGGCGGTGATGGACGCGTGATCGACGCGGCGGGCAACGAAGTCGGCAGCGTTGCAGGCGGCAGCAAGGATCAGTTCGGCGGCGTGGCCGTCGCGGCCAAGTTGTTCGATCGCCCGGGCGAGCAGTTGTTGACCTACCATCGCGACGGCAAGCTGCGCGTGTGGGGCGATCGCAACGCGGCGGACAGTCCGCCCGCGACGCAACGCTACGCGAGCACGCTGTATCGATCCAGCCTTCGCCTCTTCGCGACCGGTTGGAACATCTGTCACCTGGCCGGAGCGTGACCGCCATGATTGATGCATCCTGGTACCAGAAACCGAGCGGTCCGGTCAAGACGCGCACCAGCGCCGGCGGCGTGATCGCGCGACGCGAGGGCGATCGATGGCTCATTGCGCTGGCGCGCGAAGGCGACTACGAGGATTTCGTTCTGCCCAAGGGCGGGGTCGAGGAAGGCGAAGCCATCGACGCGGCCGCACGTCGCGAGATCGCCGAAGAAGCCGGCATCACCGACCTGCGCCTCGTCGCGAAACTCGCAGCGCTCGAGCGACTCAACTTCAACAAGACACGCTGGATGACCATTCACGTTTTCCTGTTCCTCACCAACCAGCTCGAAGGCAGACCCTCACACGTCGAACGCCACCCCCAGCCGCCGCAGTGGTTTGATATCGACCAGCTCCCGCGCGACATGTTCTGGCCCGACCAGCGCGAACTGCTCGTCTCGCGCCGGGACGAGATCGTGCAGTTGCTCGATGAAGCGGCCGTGTTCTGATCAGACACTTCGCTGATGCACTCTCATGCTGCTCCGTCCGGGAGCGCCTCCTCCCAGAACCGCAACCAGTTGCCATGGAACACCGCCGCAATGTCGTCGTCCCCGTAGCCGCGATCGCTCAGCGCAGCGCCGAGCTTCTGGAGATCCTCGATCGAATCGAGGTCAGCCGGACAGCTTTCGCGGCCATACCCACCGTCGAGGTCGCTGCCGATGGCCGCGTGTTTGGCGTCGCCGGCCAGTTGGCAGATGTGATCGACATGCTCGCCGACCTTCTCGATGGTAACGATGCCACGGTGCGACACGCCTTCCTGCCAGTCCGCGCTGAGCATGCCGTTGTGCACCACCACGCCGATCACACCGTCCCGCTCGACCAGGGCCCGGATCTGCGAATCGCTCAACTGCCGATCGCCCGGCGAAAGGTGGCGGCAGTTGCAGTGCGATGCACACACGCGCCCGCCGAAGCGATCCATGGCCTGCGCCAGGCTGCGGTCGGACAGATGACTCACGTCCAGGGCCAGGCCGCGCTCTTCCATGGCCTCAAGCAGCGCGCGGCCTTCATCGGCCAGGCCCGTATCGACAGCGCCGTCGCGCACGTTGCCCATCGCCTGCGCGCCCTGGCCGAAGTGCGTCAGGCCGATCATCCGCACGCCCTGTTGCGCCCACAACGTCACTTCATCAGGCGATGTCACGGCGTCGGCGCATTCCATCAAGACGATGCAGCCGATCGGCCCGTTCAGCGACGCGGAAGCTTCGCGGCTGCGCCAGAAGGCAAGCAGATCACCGCGGTCGATGATGATCCGCAGATGCCCCGATCGCTCGAGCAATCGGTAGTATGCCAGTTGCCCCTGGGCCGCGGCGTGCGCAATCGAGCGCGCCGGGAAGTCGCTGTCCACCCGTTGCAGACAGTCGGCAATCGTCCTGCCGGGGCCGGCGCGCGTGAAGAGCGTGGCAACGACGATCCCCACCTGTGCCTGCCGCAGTTGCGGCAGGCACACCGTCGCCGTTTCACGATCGGTCAGCCCGCACGTCGCCTCCTGCCTGCGGATCGCCGCGAGGGGAAGCGTCTGATCGCGGCCGTACGCAAGTGCGTTCCACGCCAGGTCAAGATGCCCGTCGATGATGGGAATCATGAATCAGTCCACCCGCACGGGAGTGCGAACAAGGTGACGATGCAGGAAGGCCACACAATGCCGCGTCCATGTCGCCACCTCCGGCAACTCTTCGGCCAGTCCCAGGCCGTGCCGGCCTTCCTCGTAGACATGCAGTTCGACCGGGACATCATTGGCTTTGCACGCCATGGCGAACTGCAGGCTGTTGTTCATGTGCACGGCCGGATCGGCGCTCGTATGCCACAGGAAGGTTGGCGGCGTTCGGCCGTCGACGTGTTCGTGGTTGCTCAGGAGATGAATCTCCGACGGGTCGGGCGAAGCGCCGAGCAGGCACAGCCGCGATCCATGGTGGGTGAATGTCTTGAGATCGATCACGGCATAGCACAGCACGGCGGCGTCCGGACGCGCGCTGATCGAGGAGAGATCATCTTCGTCATGCGTGAAGTCGTCGTGGTGCGCGGCGAGGGTCGACGCCAGGTGCCCGCCCGCGCTGAAGCCCAGCACCGCCACGGCGTCGGGATCCACGCGCCACGCGTCCGCATGCCTGCGGATGAGTCGCATCGAGCGCTGCGCGTCGTGAATCATCTTCGGGTGCTGGTTGGGCTTGATGCGATACCGCAGCACGGCCGCATGCATGCCGTTGCGATTCATCAGCCGCGCGACGGGCTCGCCTTCATGGTCGGCCAGGTGGTTGTACCCGCCGCCGGGGCATATCAACACGAGCGGGGCCCGCCCCACCTCATCGATCAAGTAAGGCGTGATGGTCGGCATCTGGCCATCGTCCTGCGACGGATCGCGGTCCGGCCAGAGCAGAATGCCTTCATTCATAACGGATGTTCCTGCGTGAGTCCGTGGATTGTATCAGGCGTGGCGTGTCGACCCTTCGCGGCAGGCCGGTCTCCGAAAGCAGGCCGTCGATCGGACCCTATGGACTGCGGCCCCTCGCCGCAGATGCGACCTGTTGTTACCTTCTGCCGCATGACAAGCACCGCCCCAGCCAGCACGAACGATCGCGTCAACCGATGGATACAGTTCCTTTCCGAGCCGGACCCGCCGTCTCACCTGTTCATGGTGTCCTGTCCGTGGGATGACCCGGTCCGTCCGCCGGTGTGGCCGGATCGCAGGCAGGAGCGCATCGAGTATGTGCTGGACCGCTACGAACGCATGCTGTCGCGGCAAGCGTGGCTCGATGACGATGCATTGCCTTACCTCGACCTGTTGACGGGCACCGAGATCTTCGCCGAAGCGTTCGGTTGCGGTGTGCACCGCCCGGCCGGCGACATGCCCTTCGCCCAGCCGCTGGTCGTGGATCCGTCCGATGTCGCGAAGCTGCGCGTCCCGAGACTGGAGGATTCGACTCTGGCCTTCCAGTTCGAGTTGGCCGACGAAGCACGCCGGCGCGCGGGAGCCGATACGCTGCTGCGTCTGCCCGACATCCAGTCGCCCATGGACATCGCCGCGCTGATCTGGGACAAGAATACGCTGTACATCGCCATGCTCGAATCGCCGCAGGCTGTCAGCGATCTCGCGACCATGGCCTGCGAACTGCTGACCGGCTTCATGGACGAATGGCATGCGCGCTACGGCGACGCCTTCATCGCTCACTACCCGGATTACTACATGCCCGGGGGCATCACGCTGTCCGAAGACGAGTGCGGCATCGTCAGCCCGGAGATGTTCGAGGTTTTCTTTCTGCCGCATCTTGTTGAACTGGCCGAGCATTTCGGCGAGATCGGCATCCACTGCTGCGCCGATGCGATGCACCAGTGGGATCAGTTCAAGCGCGTACCGAACCTGAAACTGATCAATCTTGTCAAGGAGCCGGACTACCTGCGCCAGGCATGGACCGCCTTCGAGACGCACTGTGTGCAGATGCACAACTGGTGCGGCGACGGTCCGTGCGGAACGTGGGCCCGCGCCTATCCGTCCTCGGCGCGGATGGTCATCACGGTTGGCAGTGACAGCCGCGATGATGCCAAACGCAAGGCGGAACTGCTCCGCGCGAGTTGCGCGCGGTGTTGAGCGCCCGATGGTCGCAATCCCGCGGCGAAGCGTTCGCTGACCGAACGCCTTTCAGTTTCCGCCGGCCGCAGCGTCCGCATCGTCCCCCGAATCGCCTTCTTCCTTCTTGCCGAGGCCCGAAATGAACAGATCAAAGGAAGCCGTGGTCGGTTTGCCGTTGGCCGCGTCCCGAACCGCGTCGAACTGCTTCGCCGACAGGAACTGCTCGAGCGCCGCGGCCGCCGCGTCGGGGAGAGGTTTCTCCGGAACGAGCGCCACGGTGGTCACCCGTCCGCGGGCATCGAACTGGAGCACGGCGACAATCGCGTGCCGATCGCCCTTCGGTATCATCTCGGCGATCTGCTGCTGCTTGACCAACTCGAGCTGCAACGCGGTCTGCACCACCGTCCGCGCATTCAGTGGCAGGGCCACCGGCGCCGGGGACGACGCGCCATCGCCACATCCCGTCACGGCCAATGACAGCCACGCGACTGCCATTGCGCAGCACACGCGGCCAGTTCGTCCCCGCCTCGTCTTTACCGGATGCATATCCATCCTCCTGTCAATCATCGACGCCTCATCTGACGACGCTGACACAATGCGCTCCTGGGCCGTCGGATCGCGAATCACCGAATCCGCAATGTCGTCGCGGCTCTGTTGATTGGCCACAATACGCTCAGCATACAATGGACATCGGCCAACACAACGAGGAAACCGTAATGCCCGAACCCGTACACGGACACGAAATCATCACGCTCATCCACGAGTTGCAGCCAATCACGTTCGGCCAACTACGCCGGACCGTCGATCAGCGCTACGGCGATGCCGGCTTCCACGCCTGCGCCGGCGGCGAGATGACACTCGAACAGTTGCTCGCCTTCCTCCAGCAGCGCGGCAAGGTGGTCGAGCGCGATGGCCGGTATTACGGCCAGGTGCACTTGATGTGTGACCACGACGGTTGATCGTTCGGCCCGGCCCCGGCGTCACTGCACCACGCCGAAGAGCGTGAGCGGCAGCGCCCGCTCGATGCGAACGTCCACGATCGAGCCCACCCATTGCTCGGGGCCCTCAAGCATGACGATCAGATCCCCCGTGGTGCGCCCGGCAAGCTGTGTGACTTCCCGCGGCTTCTCCCAGGCTATCTCGATCGATGCATCCACATCGTTGCGGCGCTTCAACGCCTTCTGCGACACGCTCTCGATGAAGGTCGGCAACACGCGTCCGACATGTGACTGGTGGATCGATTCACTGATGCGGCTCTGTACCGCCAGCAGCTCGTTGTTGCGCCGGCGCTTGACATCCTCCGGCACGTCATCCGCAAGACGGTCGTACGCGGCCGTGCCGGGGCGCGGACTGTACTTGAAGATGAAGCAGTTCTTGAACCGGCCGCGTTCGAGCATCGCCGCGCTTGCCTCGTGGTCAGCCTCGGTCTCCGAGCAGAAGCCGCAGATCAGGTCGCTGCTGATCATCGCATCCGACAACGTCTCGCGCACGCGGCTGAGCAGTTCGTCATACTCGGATATCGTGTAGCCGCGATTCATCAGCTTCAGCATGCGGTCCGAACCGGACTGCACCGGCAGATGCAGGTACCGGCAAATCCGGGAACAGTCGCGCATCACCTGCAGGACGTCATCTCCGAAGTCGCGCGGGAAGCTCGTGACGAAACGTAGTCGCTGCAGACCAGGCGCTTCTTCGTGGATGCGATACAGCAGGTCGGCGAACGTTGTGACCTTGGCGCCGGTGGCGATCGCCTGCTGTTGGTCCGTATCGAACGCGCCGCGCACCGCCCTACCGATCTGCGGCTGCTGCACATCACCCACCACCGTCGCGGCGTCATGGTCGAAATGGTAGTGATTGACCGTCTGTCCGAGCAGCGTGATCTCCACCACGCCGCTGTCGACCAACCGCTTGCACTCATCGACGATGTGGTCGGGCGGCCGGTGAATCTCCGGTCCCCGGGTATTGGGCACCACGCAGTAGGTGCAGAACTTGTTGCAGCCGCGCGTGATCCGCACATAGGCCGATCCCCGGTGGTCGTCGGGCGAAAACGCCCGCGCCAGGTCGAGCATCTCAAGCTTGTCCTCGGCCGCGGCCAGCGTGCCGGAGCGACGGTGGGTGTTGCCCTGGAGCGCCGCCTGCGCGGCCTTCGCGCCGCCGCGCCGATCGACGCGCGTGCGGAAGACGTTGTCGATCAGCATCGGCGCCCTGTCCAGTTCGCCCGGCCCGCACAGCACGTCGATCTGCGGATAGCGCTTGACCATGTCGATGCCGTCGCGCTCGGCCATGCAGCCGATCACGCCCAATACCTTCTCAGGATAGTACTGCTTGTGCTTGCCGATGATGCCGACGCGGCTCCACACTTTCTGCTCCGCATGCTCGCGCACCGAACAGGTGTTGTAGAGCACCACGTCGGCGTCGCGCCAGTCCTCGACGAAGCGATAGCCGGCCGCGCGCAACTGGCCGGCGACAAGCTGGCTGTCGAGCACGTTCATCTGGCAGCCGAACGTCTCGAGAAAGACAGTCGGCGCCGATGGCGGATTGGGGTTCGCGTCACGCATGATCCGTACCAAGGACGCGGCATTGTAGTCGCCGAAGCCGCGTCCGGTAAGTGCTGCCGTTCGAGTTGTTTGCGGCAAGGATCGCCAACCCCGCGTTGGGTTTCACGTTTGCCGGTCTTGATGGCCGATGCCATGTAGCATGGCTTGTCGTCAGCCACTACCGATCGTCCGCGTATTATCGGCAGCGCCGCCGTGGGTGTTCCTGCTGACCGGCCTGGCGATCGTGGTCGGTCATGTGCTCACTCCCGCGCGGCGGGAGTTGAACGAACTGCGCTACCGGCAGGAAGCGCTTGTGGCGGAGGCCGACGCCTTGAAGGCCGCGCGCGACCGGGAACGGCGCACGCTGCTTGCCATCCGCGGCAACGATCCCCTGGTGCTCGAACGGGCCGCGGCCATCTACCTGCGGCGCACGCCGCCGGGGCGCTTCGTCATCGACGACTTCGAACCCGGTCTGCCGGACATGCCCGAGCCGCCCGGACTCAACACGCGTGACCGTGACATCCGGTTGGCCCAACTCAACCGGCACGAGTTGCGGCCCGCTTGGCGCGTGGCTTCCGAACCGCGGCGCGAGCATGCTGGAGGCCCTGACCAGGCCACCGAAGACCAGGCCACCGATCCGTTGCTCGCCGCCATCCCCCCGGTCATCTTGCGGCTGCTGACCGGTCCATCGCGCTACGCCCTCCTGACGATGGCGGGCATACTCATCCTCCTTGGCCTCATGCCCACGCGGCCACCCATGGTGGAAGTCGAGGACGCCCTCGATGACGACGGGCCATGCGATTGGGATGAAGACGAAGTCGACGAGGCGTGATACGCCACGCGCGCCGACGCGGGCCGCGATGCCAATCACCCATCCCCGTCGCGCGTGACTTCTTCTCCTCGCGCATTCACCAGGCGACCACCGTGCTTGGACCAATCGTCCAGTCCGTACACATATGTCCGTACGTTCGTGTAGCCCTGAGTAAGCAAACGTTTGGCGGAACCTCGCCCGACGGGCACGGCCTTGGAGTCGTAGACGATGATCGCCCCCGCATCCGCAAGCCGGGGATCATCCCTCTTCATGTTGTAGCTGGGAATGTTGATGGCGCCGGGCAGATGCGCTTCATTGAAGCTCTCGGGCGGCCGCGCATCCACCAGCGCGACCGAGGCGTCCTCATCGGCCATGACCGCCCTGACCTGCTCGTAGCTGGTGTAGACCAGGTCTTTGTCGCTGATGGTCGGCTTGCCGTCAAACAGCTCGCAGCCGCCTGCGAAGATCGACAAGGAGATGGCCATCATCAGGTTTGCCGTCGGTACGCTGTGTCGCATGGGGGATCTCCCGAAATCGGGGGCGCTTGGTATTTCGATTAAGCCGCGAACTACTCGGCGCCGACCGCTACCGCGCTCGGCCGCACCTTGGCCTCGAACTCATCGCGGAACTTGTTGATGATCGTGCGCACCGCCCAGTTGGTGCCGTCCGCCAGGCCGCAGATCGTCGTACCGGGCATCGCACCCATCGAGCCGGCCAGTTCGAGCAGCAGGTCCAGGTCGTGCGACGTGCCGTCACCGTCCTCGATGCGGCAGAGCATCTTGTAGACCCAGGCGCTGCCCTCGCGGCATGGCGTGCACTGGCCGCAGCTCTCGCGTGAAAAGAACCGCGCGATGTTGCGCGCCACCGCCACCATGTCCGTATCCTCGTCCATCACGATCACCCCGGCCGTGCCGAGGCCGAGGCAGTCGTACTTCTTGCCGACGTCAAAGTCGAGTTTCGCGTCATACTGGTCCGTGCCGAGCACGCCCATGGAGATGCCGCCGGGCACCGCGGCCTTGTACTTCTTGCCGCCGCGCATCCCGCCGCAGTACTTCTCGATCAGCGTGGACATCGCGATGCCCAGTTCCTCTTCGTAGACACCGGGGCGATTGACATGCCCTGAGACGCCGAAGAGCTTCGGGCCGTAGCTCGCAGGCACCTGCGGGGGCGCTCCTTCCGGGCGCGGCGTGCCCATGCTCTTGAACCAGTCAGCGCCCTTCTCGATGATCGGTACGACGCAGGTGAGCGTCTCGACATTGTTGATGATCGTCGGACGTCCGAACGCGCCCGCCACCGCGGGGAACGGCGGCTTGATGCGCGGCCAACCGCGCTTGCCTTCCAGCGACTCGAGCAACCCCGTCTCTTCGCCGCAGATGTAGGCGCCCGCCCCGCGATGCACGTAGCAGTGCGGCGAACGCTCATTGATCTTGCCCATGAATGAGGCTTCACCGAAGACGTTGCTCTCATACGCTTCGACCAGCGCCTGCTCCAGGATCCGCGCCTGCAGGTGATACTCGCCGCGGATGTAGATGTACGCCGTGTCGAGCTGACACGCGTGCATGCAGATTGCGATGCCCTCGAGCAGCAGATGCGGATCAAAATCGATCAGCAGCCGGTCCTTGAAGGTGCCCGGCTCCGACTCGTCGCAGTTCACCGCGAGGTAGCGCGGCTTACCGTCCTGCGGCGGCAGGAAACCCCACTTGACCCCGGCCGGGAAACCGGCGCCGCCCCGGCCGCGCAGTTCGCTGGCTTTCACCACGTCGGTCACATCCCCGGGCTTCATCTCAAGCGCCTGTTTGAGCGCTGCGTACCCCCCGGTCGCCAGGTACTGCGCGTACGTGACAAGCTTACGATCAGCCACCTCACCAAAAGGCGGCGTCGGAATGCGTTTGACCAGGACGGGTTCAGTGAATGCCATGGGTGGGGTCTGGGGTCTCGGGTTTCGGGTTTCGGGTTTCGGGTTTCGGTGATCGTATCGTCTGCTTCGTGCCTACGTGCCTTCGTGCCTGTCCCCCTCAGCTTCGTCGCCGCCTTCCTTCACTTCCACTTCATCGATCGTTGTGCGCCGCAAGGTTGTCGTGCGATTGATCTGCTTCTCTTCAACGGTCTTGTTCACGACCTGTGTCTTCTTCTTGCCCTCCGGGTGGCGCATGTTGTGAACGGCCAGGCCCATGTTGCGGCACATTTTCGTGAACCAGCCCATCATCTACTCCAGTGCATCGAGCACCTTGTCAACGTCGTCAACCGTCATGTTCTCGTGCAGCACGCCTTCGACCAGCGCGCACGGCGCCGTGCCGCATGAGCCCAGGCATTCCACCGATTCCAACGTGAATCTCCCATCGGACGTCGTCTGGCCGATGTCGATACCCAGCTTTTCCCGGATGCGGCCGAGGACGCCTTCGTGCCCCATCAACTCGCAACTGATCGACTGGCACACCTGGATCAGGTACTTGCCCTTCGGGTGCAGGTGGAACTCCTCGTAGAACGTCGCCGCGTCGAGCACCTCGGCCGCCGACAGATCGAGAAACGCCGCGACTTCCTCGATCGCCTGGTACGGGATCCACCCGTACTTGTGCTGCACCGCGTGCAGCGCCGGCAGCGTGACGGCCTGGCGCGTCGGGAAGCGCGGCACATACACCGCTTCGAGGTGCTGCTTCATCTCGTCGTCGAGATACGGGGCCTCGCGCCGCTCGATCTCGATCGTCGCCGAATTCTTGACGATCCACGCCATGCGTCGCCTCTATCGGTCCAACTCCGCCGCGATGATGTTCAGGCTGCCGAGGATCGCGGGGATATCCGAGATCTGGTGACCTTCGAGCATCTTGGGGAACGTCTGGTAGTTGATGAAACTGGGCGGACGGCACTTGGCCCGCCACGGGCGCGGCCCACCGTCACTGACGATGTAATAACCCAGTTCGCCGTTGGCCGTCTCCTGGCAGCCGTAACACTCGGCGATCGGCGCCTTCCAGCCGCGGTTCTTCATGATGATCTCGAAGTGCTGGATGAGCCCTTCGATCGACCCGTAAACGTCCTCCTTGCTGGGCAGCACGGCCTTGCCGTCCGAGTCGACGTTCATCGGCCCTTGCGGGATGTCATCGATCAACTGGTCGATGATGCGCGATGACTGGCGCACCTCTTCCAGCCGCACGAGGTACCGGCCGTACACGTCACCGGTCGTGGTGATCGGCACCTTGAACTGCACCGCGCCGGCGCCTTTGCCGTCCCAGTTGTCGGCGTAGCACAGGTACGGCTCATCCTTGCGCAGGTCGCGCTTCACGCCGCATGCACGCGCCACCGGTCCGCTGAGCGACCACGCGACGGCCTCGTCGTGCGTCATCACGCCCACGCCTTCCGTGCGATCGCGGAAGATGCGGTTGCGCGTCAGCAGGTTCTCCACGTCGTCAATCGCCTTGGGCAACTGGTCGCCGAGGAACCCCTTCATCATCTTCCGGAAGACCGCTTCATCGGGGATGTCGCGCCACGCGCCGCCCACGCGTGTCCAGTCCGGGTGGAACCGCTGGCCGGACAGGTACTCGATGATGTCGTAGATCGGCTCGCGTTCATTGAACCCGTAGAGGAAAGCCGTCATCCCCCCAAGGTCCAGCGCCGAAGCGCCGATGGCCAGGAGGTGGTCCTGGATGCGCGCCAGTTCCGCCATGATCGTGCGCACCACCTTGCAACGCGGCGTCACTTCGATGCCGAAAAGCGTCTCCACCGCATGGTGCCAGCAGATGTCGTTGGCGATCGGCGAGACGTAGTTCATGCGGCTGACCACGGTCACGTACTGGTTGTAGTCGTGGTGCTCCGCAAGCTTTTCGAAGCCGCTATGCAGGTAGCCGATGTGGGGAACGGCGCGAACGACGCGCTCGCCATCGAGTTCCAGCACGATCCGCAAGGTGGTGTGCGTGGCCGGGTGCTGGGGCCCGAAGTTCAGCGTCCAGCGATCGCCTTTCTGCGGGTCGTCCATGTCGCCCACGTAAGGCGTCGTCTCGACATCGACATCAAATGGCTTGAGTTCGTAGGGCATTCTCTCTACCTGGTCCATCGGCCGGCCGAAGCGATCGGTCGCCGCCGCAGAGGGTGTGGATTGTAGTGGTCCTGCCGCCGCGGAGCCAGCATTGGGCCGCAATGCGAGGCCATTGGGGTCTGGCCACAAACTGGGGCGCGCTGTGAGTGATTGCCGAATCAGGGGTT
>CAZHJL010000026.1:0-55039 GCA_964532795.1 uncultured Phycisphaeraceae bacterium
GCCGAGGATGTCGTACCCGCCGTGCGCGATCACGGCCAGCCTGCCGCCGGCCTTGATGCGTTGGCGCTCGCGATTGACGTACGAATCCTCCACGCAGGCCCATGGCTCGACCAGCGCGACGGCCGAACCGCTGCGCTCCTTGCCGACGGGGATCAGGAAGCGCTCGCCGCGCTTGTCGATGATGACGCGCTCGTCCATCACCGTGTACTCCTGCAGGCCGCCCTCGAAGTTGTAGCCGAACGCGGCGTTGGAGCCGGCGGTGGGCAGGTCGCGGTAGTCGGTCTGCACCAGCACGCGCTCGCCTACCCGATGGTGCTTCACCTGGTCGCCCACCGCCACGATCTCGCCGACCACCTCGTGACCGGGCACCGTCGCCCTGGAACCGGGCACATAGCTCTGCACCTGCCCGAGCGCCGCGGGATCGATCCCGCCGACCACCTCGCTCTTGCGCGCGTGCTGGTCGAACTGCTTGAGCAGCTTGAGATCCGAGAAGCACAGCCCCACCGTCTGCACCTTCAGCACGACCTCGTGCGGCCCGGGCGCGGGCACCGCCTTCGCCTCGTTCAATCTCAACTCGCCCGGACCCACCAACTGCACCGCACACTGCGTATCAGGCAAACTCGCCATGGTATGTTCCTTATCACTGTCGTCCGTCAACGTTCATCGCAGATCGCGTTCCTCCGGGCCGCTCTCCCCGGGCATGCCCGGGGCTATATGCTTCGCCGGCGTGCGCGATCTGTGCTTCGTCGCTTCGTCGCTTCGTCGCTTCGTCGCTTCGTCGCTGATTGTATTCCGCTCCCTCACGGTCGCGGCTCGTGCCGTTCCTCTTCTCTGCTTCGTGCCTTCGTGCCTTCGTGCCTACGTGCCTTCCTAACTCAACATCACCTGCCCCCCCGTCACCGGCACGGCCTGGCCCGTCTCGTACGTCTGTTCCATCAGGTACAGGATCGCCCGCATCACATCCGCAGTGCGGCAGCCGCGCCCCATCGGCACTTTGGCTTCGTAAGCCTTCTTCACATCCTCGATGGTTTTCGCCCCCGGCACCTTGCCCGTGCGCAGGTACTGCACGAACAGGCCGTTCTCGGGATCGGACCACAGCGGCCCGTCGAAGAAATTGCCCGGGCAGATCGAATTGACCTTGACGCCGTCCTCGATCAATTCGAGCGCAAACGACTGCGTCAGCCCGATGCCGCCGAACTTGCTTCCGGCGTAGGCGGCGTTGCGGTTCGAACCCACGAGGCCGCTCTTGCTGTTGATCTGGATGATGTCGCTCAGGTAGTCGCGCTTCACGCGGTGCTGCGTCGCCAGCACCGGCGCGGCCTGCTGCACGCAAAGGAAGTAACCCGTGTAGTTGACGCTCGTGACGAACTGGAAGTCCTTCAGCGACTGCGTCTTCACCGATTCGGCCTTCAGCACGCCGGCGTTGGACACGACCACGTCGAACCCGCCGTAGCCACGAACCACACCGTGCATGCACCGGGCGATGCTGTCCGGATCGGTCACGTTCACCGCCAGTCCGATCGCGCGGCCCGGGCCATGCTGCTCGCACAACTTGGCCGCGGCGGCTTTGGCGCCATCGACGTTCAGATCCACGAGCGCAACGCACGCGCCCTCGGCGGCCAGTTGCTGGGCGATCTCGAGCCCGAAGCCCTGGGCCGCGCCGGTCACCACCGCCACTTTCCCCGCCGCGCGACCTTTCTCCGCGCGACCGGCGGCCACCTTGCGACGGTACGCCTCGACCTCCCACTCCTCGATGAACGTCCGCTGCGCATCGGTGAGATAGGAAACGCCGCCCAGCCGCGTCGCGCCGGCCATCACCTTGATCGCGTCGAGGTAGACCTGTCGCGCCGTATCCGCCTGCTTCCAGTCCTCGCCGGCCGCGAAAAGGCCGACCCCCTTGACCAGCACGATGCGCGGCCGCGCGCCCGTCTTCTGTTGATGCGTGCGCACCGCGGCGCTGATCTTGTCGGCGAGGGCCGCGGCATCCGCGCCCTCCGCCGGCTCGAACCAGAGGGGATCACTGAGGCAGTACACGATCTGGTCCGGTGTCATCGGCCCACCGAGCGCCGTCAGCTTGCCCGCGTTGCCCGCGACGAAATCCATCGCAAGCGGCGAGTCATCGAAGGTGACCACCTTCAGCGCATCGCCCTCGGCCAGCGCCGCGCGCAGCGCCGGGCCGATCACGTTGACCAGCGGCGTCGGATCGTCGACCGCGCGCACCTTGCCGAACGCGCCGCGTTGCCAGTCGTCGCCCAGTCGCTTCTCGATCGCTTCGAGCACCCGCTGCGTCTTCGCGCGCACCCCGTCCGGCTCGTCGCCCGCGACGATCAAGCCGTGGTTGGCCATCAGGATCGCCAAGGGCGTCGTGTCGCCGTTGCGTTTGCGCCATGCCGCCAGCGCCTGTTTGAAGGCCAACGCCAGCGTAAACCCCGGGTCGACGTAAGGCAGCCAGAGCACTTCGTCGCCGAACAACTCGCGCGCACCCGCTTCGCCCTGCTTGGCGCACGTCAAGGCGTTCACGGCCGTGGCATGGGTGTGGATCACGAACCGTCCGGGCGTCAGGTGATGCAGGAGCACCTCGACCGACGGCCGTTGGCCCAGGTCGGGCCGCAGGCGTGCCGCGTAGATCGCGTCTTTGAATCGCGCTTCGCGCTTCTGCGGATCATCGCCGAGGTTCGCCTCCGCCAGCAGGTCCAGTCGGTTGCGATCCATCTCGACGAAATCGCCTTCGGCGACGTCGGCCAGCGCCGTGCCTGATGCTTTCACGAACAGCCGATCATCGACCTTCACCGACGTATTGCCGCCGCCGGCGAGGACGAACGACGGATCGCCGCCGTAGAAGCGCGAGAGCTTGATCAGCATCGCCAGTGGCGTATCGCCGGAAGAGATTGTCGGCCAGTTGGCAGTCTTCGTGTCGGTCACTTTGCGTTACTCACCTTCCATTGGCTCTCGACTGATAGCGCTTGATCACCGCCGCGCCGAGGCCGGCCACAGCCTTGATCCGCTCTTCCGGCGTGGCGAAGGCCGCGTTCGGATTGCCGGACCCGTCGACGAAACCGACCTCCCCGTGCAGCGTCAGGAACTGGTGCCCCGCCACCACGCAGGCGCCTTCCCAGAAGATCGCCTTCGCCTCATCCGGCACATCGCCGCCCTTGCAACCGGGCTCGATCGGGATGAGGTCAAGCGTGTTATGCTCGGTGCCGGCCGTGATGACGAGGCCCGCTTGCCGCATGGCCGTGGCATACTCGAGCAGCACCTGCGGCGTGTTGCGGATGGGGATGAACTCCGCGGCGTGCAGGCCGCGCGACTTGATGTTGTCGATCAGCTTCGCCGGCGTCTGCTCGAATGCGCAGACGGGTGATGTGCCGTCGGCGAGCGTCGGGTAGCACGGGATGCCCCCCAGTTCGAGGATCAGCTTCGCCGCTTCCTCGAACGTGACGAATGTCTCTTCCACGAAGGCCGGCTTGCCCGCCTTCATCAGGTGCGAGCGGACATCGTTCTGCATCGTGACCGAGTCATCGGCATCCCGGGCCTTCGTTTCGGCGCCGAGGATGGCCTCGAGCGTGTCGATGCAATCGGCCGAACTCGTCTTCGAAGCAAGTGCTTCCTGGAACGCCTGCGCAATGTGGCGCTCCTGAAGGTGTACCGTCTCATGCGGGCTGCCGTGGCGGCGCACCACCATGTCGATCACGTCGTCGGTGCTCAAGGCGGCATCGAATCCCCGTTCGCGGCAGACCTCATCCATCCGCTGCACCATCGCGACCATACGTTGACTGTCGTTGTGCCGAATCTTCCCCAGCAGAAGCGCGGCCTCCGGCGTCATCGCAATTGTCTGCTTCGTGCCTTCGTGCCTTCGTGCCTCCGTGCCTTCCTCAACGAACCGCCCAATCCCCTTCCCACACACATACATCTTGCCGGGATTGCCCGGATCGTTGATCTTCACGCCGCGGTCGCGCAGTTCATCGACCATGCAGATGATCTCGAGGCCGAACAGCGGGAAAATGCCGCGCTGCTGCGCGAGGTGCACGAACAGCGCATAGACCGTGTAGTCGTAGTAGTTGCTCACACCCAGGGCGTCGATCCGCTCGTCGGCGGCCAAGCCCACCGCCTGCTCCACGCTCTCGAAAGCCGAGAAATTGGGCGGCAGATGGATGTGAGCGTTGACGCGCGCCCCGCGCCCCATCGCGAGTACGTCGACATCGCGCGCCTCGCGCCAGAGCTCCTCCGGCGTGCCAAGGCCGCGCAGTGAATCCAGTGCTTCAGCAACCGTTGTGCCCATGCGATGCTCACTTCCACCGGGAGGCATGGCCGGACGCGCTCGTCCGGCGGTTGTCACCGTTCCGTTTCAGGTACACACGCGTCACCGCGCGGCCGGGTCACCCCACCAGCGCCGCCGCACGCAGCACCTTGCGCGGCGGCAGGTGCAGCCCCATGCCCAGGGCATCCTCGGCCGATTCCTTGATCGACTCGCTGATCGTCGGATGCGCGAAGACCACTTCCGCAAGGTCGCGCATTGTAACCTTCTGGTGCAGCACCGTGCCCACGGCGGCGATGCACTCGGTGGCGTTGTGGCCGATCATGTGTGCGCCCAGGAGCGCGCCGCTCGCGCGGTCGCGGATGGTCTTCACGAAGCCGTCCGTGTGGTTTGTCGCCATCGCCTTGCCGAGATGGCCGATGGGGAAGCGCCCGACGGCGATGGGAATGTCCGCCGCTTCGGCCTGCCGCTGGGTCATGCCCACGGCGCCGATCTCCGGGAACGTGTACACAGCCGAAGGAATCGGCGCATCAAAATCGCGGCCGTGGCCGAGCGCATCTTCCACCGCCGCCACGCCGTGCGCCGACGCCGCGTGCGCCAGCAGGCAGCGCCCGTTCGCGTCGCCGATGCAGTAGATGTCCGAGTGGTTGGTCCGCATGCGGTCGTCGACCGGGATGAACCCGCGCTGCGAGGTCTCGACACCGGCGCTTTCCAGCCCCAGCCCCGCGCTGTTCGGCCGGCGCCCCACCGAAACGAGCACACGATCGGTCTCGATCGTCTGGCCGTTGCTCAGCCGCGCGGTCACGGCATCGCCGGCCAACTGCAGATCTTCGACCTTCGTATCGGTGAAGCACTGGATGCCGCGCTGCGAGAAGACGGCCATCAGGGCGTCGCCGAGGTCTTCATCAAGGCCCGGCAGGAACTTGGGCATCATCTCGACGACGGTCACGTCCACGCCATAGCCGTTCATCATGCACGCGAACTCGCAGCCGATGACGCCGCCGCCGACCACGAGGAGCCTCTTCGGCAGGGAAGACCAGTGCACCGCCTCGTCCGACGTGCACACGACCTGCGGATCGTCCGGCCAGCCGGGAATGCGCGCCGGGGCGGAACCGGTCGCCAGGATAATCTTGTCAGCGGTGACGGACTGCACGCCGCTCTTCTCGCCATCGATGGCGATGCGCCCCGGCCCGTCGAGCTTGCCCTCGCCTTCGAGCAGCGTCACGCCGCGCCCGCGGAAGAGTTGATTCACGCCGCCGCGCAGTTGGCGAATGACCTTGTCCTTGCGCTTCTGGATCGCCGGCCAGTCGATCTCCGGCGCGCCGACCTTCACGCCCCACTTGTCAGCGTGATGAATCTGGTGCACGAGTTCGGCCGACGACAGCAACGCCTTGGACGGGATGCAGCCGTAGTTCAGGCACGTACCGCCGAGGTGATGCTTCTCGATCACACAGACCGACGCGCCCATCTGCCCCGCCTTGAGCGCAGCGATATACCCGCCGGGTCCGGCGCCAATGATTGCGATGTTGTAGTGGTCAGCCATGCTTTGTCACTTTCGGAAGAGAGATTCACCACAGAGGCACAGAGTTCACAGAGCAAACACCCCGGCAACCGCCTTCGCAACTCTCACCTCTGTGCCCTTTGTGTCTCTGTGGTTCAACTCATTGTTCCGCCAAGCACCTCGGGATTCTCCAGCACTTCCTTCAGCCGCCCGAGGAACAGCGCGCCGGTCATGCCGTCCACGATGCGGTGGTCGCAGCTCAGGGTCATGGTCATCACCTTGCCCGGCCGCATCGCGCCGTTCTCGACCAACACCGTCTCGCGCAGGGCGCTGATGGCCAGAATGCCCGACTCCGGCGGGTTGATGATCGCCGCGAACTCCTCGACGCCGAACATGCCCATATTGCTGACGGTGAAATTGCCCTTGCCGATGTTCTCGAGCTTGCCTTCCCGGGCATGCTCAATCACCCGCTTGGTCTGCGCGGCCACCTCCGCCAGCCCCAGCGTGTCGACGTTCAGCACCACCGGCACCACCAGGCCGTCCGGGACGCCCACCGCTACGCCGATGTTCGCGTGCGGGTACTCCACGACCTCATCGTTCACGACCTGGCTGCGCACGGCCGGGAACTCGTGCATCACGCGGCCGGTCGCCAGCACGATCACGTCGTTGATCGTGCAGCCCGTCGCGGGCTTGCTGGCGCGGTAGAAGTCGAACGCGGCCTGGGCGTTGAAGGTCATCCGCACGTAGAAGTGCGGGATCGTCTGCTTCGACTGCTGCAGGTTCACGGCGATGGCGCGGCGCATCTTGGTCATCTTCGACCGCGATGGACCACCACCGGTCAGCGCCGTGGCCGGCGCGGGCTTGATCTGCTTCGGCGCCGGACCGCCCTTCGTCGCCGCAGGCTTCAGGTCCGCCAGGTCGCTGGAGATGATGCGACCGCCCGGGCCGGAGCCCTGGCCGACCGACGCCAGATCGAGGCCGCGCTCCGCGGCGATGCGCCGCGCGGCCGGTGACGCCTTTATGCGACCATTGGTCTTCGGCGTCGCCGGGGCGGCAGTCGCGACCGCCGGCGCGGGCGCAGGCGCCGCTGCCGGGGCCGGGGCCGGGGCGGCTGCAGCCGGTTGAGCCGCCGCGCCCGATGCCAGGAATGCCTCGGCATCTTCGTCGCTGTCGGCGATTACGGCGATCGGCGCCGTGACCTCGACGCTCTGCCCTTCGCCGACAATGATCTTCGCCAGACGGCCGGCGTCGGGCGACTCGAACTCCATCGTGGCCTTGTCCGTCTCGATCTCGCAGAGGATCTGCCCTTCGCTGATCGTGTCGCCCTCGGCAACCTTCCACGAGAGAATCGTGCCCTCTTCCATCGTGTTGCCGGCCTGCGGCATGAGGATCGGCGTGACATCGCCGACCGGTCCCGCCGCCGCCGGCGCGGCTGAGGGCGCCTCGCCGGACGCCGCAGCCGGCGCAGAACCGACGGCCCCACCAGCGGCCGCGAGATACGCGTCGATGGCTGCCGCATCATCACCGAGGTACGCGATCGGTTCCTTCACCGCGATCGTCTGGCCCTCGCCGACGACAATCCGCGCCAGCGTTCCCGCGCTGGGCGACTCGTATTCCATCGTGGCCTTGTCCGTCTCGATCTCGCAGAGGATCTGCCCTTCGCTGACCGTGTCGCCCTCGGCGACCTTCCACGAAAGGATCGTTCCTTCCTCCATCGTGTTCCCGGCCTGCGGCATGGCGATGGCCACGGCCCCGTCGGGCAGCGCGGCCTGCCCGCCACCGGACGATGATTGCGGCGTGGACACGGCTGCTTCTCCCGCGCTGACCTCGCCATCCATCTGACCCAGCTCGCCGCCGACCGGCACCGTCGTCCCGGGCGAGGCGGTCTGACGCGACAGCACGCCGCTGACCGGCGCGTCGACGTGCAGCAGGCTGTCGGCCGTCTCCAGCTCGACCAGCACCTGCCCGGCCTCCACCGGCCCGCCCGGCTCCACCAGCCAGCGAAGGACAGTCGCGTCGGTCATCCCCTTGGCGGCCTCGGGCAATCGGATCGTCTGCATCTTTCGACCTGCCTGTATGTTGAGAGAAATCCTGCAACTTTCGTCACAAAACTAACGCAATTCTGTCACAGGTCAAGCTTAAATTGTGCAAAGTATGTTGACCTTGATCTACTTTTATGTTAACAAGTTGAGCACCCGGTGGCGAATCCGCGCCACTGCCGCAAGTTGCCATGAGCCAATCGACCCGAGACAGACAGGAACGCATTCTCGCGCAGGTGCTTGACCGAAGGCATGTTACGGTCAAGGACCTGGCCGAGGCGCTGTCTGTTTCGGAGGCCACCGTGCGGCGGGATCTCAAGAGCCTGGCGGACGAACGGCGGCTTTCACTGGTCCATGGCGGCGCAACGCTGCCGCGAGACATCGATTTTTCGTTCCAGGCCAAGCAGGTCCGCAACGTGGAGGCGAAGCAGACCATTGGCCGGCTCGCGGCAGAACTGGTCAGCGACGGCGACCAGGTCTTTCTCGACTCGGGCACCACCTGCTTCGAGGCCGGGCGGCAACTGACCGGTAAGCGCAGCCTCTGCCTGCTCGTCAATTCCGCAAGGCTGATCCTGGAACTGAATGCCCCCGGACTGAGCGTGATCTCGCTGGGCGGGCAGTACCGGCCGGATCGCATGGACACCGTCGGGCCCATCGCGACGGCCACGCTCGACCAACTGCGCGGCTACCTGGCTTTCGTCGGTGCCGATGGCGTCTCGATGGACTTCGGCCCCAGCGCCGATGACGTCGACAGCGCCCACCTGTACGGCATGGCGATCGAGCACGCGCGCGAGGCGATCCTGCTCGTGGACCACACCAAGTTCGCCAGCCCGTCACTGTTCCGCATCGTCGCGTGGGACCGCATCAGCCGCGTGGTGACCGACAGGCGACCTGAAGACGACTGGATGGTATTCCTCGACAAGCAAGGCATCGAGGTGATCCACCCGAATGGCAGTGAAACAGACGGAGAGACCAACGAAAGCACACGCCCCGCCGCCGCCGCGGCGAGCCGCTAGATCGACAGGAGAGACGCCATGCCCAGAGCACTCATGATCGACCCGAAACAGTGCCGCGCCAAGAGCCAACTCGAGTTCCAGCCCATCCCGATCAACCAGTACGACCGGTCGATCCAGGACGAGCTGGCCGGCGGCAACTTCTCAAAGGATGACCTGACACGCATCCAGTTCGACATGATGGTCATCCGCGCGTTCGAGAGCATGCTGGACTCGGTCAAGAAGCAGGGCCACTACCAGAATGTCGAGTACAACCACCGCGGCCCGGCCCACCTTTCGATCGGCCAGGAAGCGGCGTCGGTCGGCCAGTGCTACCTGCTGGGCATCGATGACCACATCCTCGGTTCGCACCGCAGCCACGGTGAGATTCTCGCCAAGGGCCTGTCGGCGATCGCGAAGCTCGATGATGATGCGCTCATGTCGATCATGAAGAACTACTTCGACGGCGTGGCGCTGAAGGTCGTCGAGAAGGACTTCAGCGGCAGCGTGAAGGAACTGGCCATCGACTTCCTCGTGTATGGCACGCTGGCCGAGATCTTCGGCCGCGAGGCGGGGTTCAACAAGGGCATGGGCGGCTCGATGCACGCCTTTTTCCCGCCGTTCGGCGTGCTGCCGAACAACGCCATCGTTGGCGGCAGCGGCGACATCTCGGTCGGCGCGGCCCTGTTCAAGAAGGTCAACCTCAAGCCGGGCATCGTCATCGGCAACATCGGCGACGCCGCGGCGGGGTGCGGACCGGTGTGGGAAGGCCTGTGCTTCGCCACCATGGACCAGTTCAAGACGCTGTGGGAAGGCGAACATCGCGGCGGGCTGCCGCTCATCATGAACTTCGTCAACAACTTCTACGGCATGGGCGGCCAGCCGGTGGGCGAAACCATGGGCTTTGGCGTCCTCGCGCGCCTCGGCGCGGGCCTCTCACCCGACCAGATGCACGCCGAACGCGTGGACGGCTACAACCCCCTTGCCGTGGTCGATGCGATCAAGCGCAAGAAGGAGATCATCGAGCGCGGCGAAGGGCCGGTCCTGCTCGATACCGTCACCTACCGATTCTCCGGACACTCGCCGTCCGACGCCTCCAGCTATCGCGAGAAGACCGAGATCGAGGCGTGGCAGGAATTCGATCCGCTGACCACCTTCGGCAACAGCCTGATGGACGCGGACGTGCTCGGACGAAGCGACCTCGACCAGATGCAGGCGAAGGTCGATGACATCATCCTCAAGGCCTACAGGAAGGCCATCGATCTGACCATCTCGCCCCGGGCCGACCTGATGAAGGAGAACTGTCTGCTCGAACAGACGATGCTCTCGAACACCATCGTCGAGAAGATGGAAGACCGCGAGCCGGATATGCTGCTGCCCAAGGAAGAGAACCCGCGCGTGAAGGCCCTGGCCAATCGCAGCCGCTTCGGGCTCGACGACGCCGGCCAGCCGCTTTCCAAGCAGAAGTGCATCGGCATCCGCGATGCGTTGTTCGAAGCCATTTTCGATCGCTTCTACGAAGACCCCACGCTGGTCGCGTACGGCGAAGAGAACCGCGACTGGGGCGGCGCGTTCGCCGTTTATCGCGGGTTGACCGAATGCCTGCCCTACCATCGCCTGTTCAACTCACCGATCAGCGAAGGAGCGATCGTCGGCACCGGCGTCGGTTACGCGCTGGCCGGCGGACGGGCGCTGGTCGAGTTGATGTATTGCGACTTCATGGGCCGCGCGGGCGACGAGATTTTCAATCAGCTTTCCAAGTGGCAGTCGATGTCCGGCGGGCTGCTGAAGATGCCGGTGGTCCTGCGCGTGTCCGTGGGCAGCAAGTACGGCGCGCAGCACAGCCAGGACTGGACGAGCATCGTCACGCACATCCCGGGCCTGAAGGTCGCTTTCCCCGCCACGCCGTACGACGCGAAGGGGCTGATGTACTCCGCGCTGCTGGGCACCGACCCGGTGGTCTTCTTCGAGAGCCAGCGCATCTACGATCAGCCGGAACTCTTCCACGCCGGCGGCGTGCCCGAGGGCCGCTACACCGTCGACTTCGGCGACCCGGACATCAAGAAGGAAGGCAAGGACCTGACCATCCTCTCGATCGGCGCGACGCTCTACCGCGCGCTGGACGCGGCCAAGGAGCTTGAGGCCAAACACGGCCTGTCGTGCGAAGTGATCGACGCCCGCTCGATCGTGCCCTTCGACTACGAGAAGGTGCTCGAAAGCGTGAAGAAGACCCGCAAGATCCTGCTGACCTCCGACGCCTGCGAGCGCGGCAGCTTCCTGCATACCATGGCGTCCAAGATCACCGAATACGCCTTCGACGAACTCGACGCACCGCCGGCCGTCGTCGGCGCCCGAAACTGGATCACCCCGGCCGACGAAGTGGAAGAAGCCTTCTTCCCGTTCCCGGCCGACATGATCGACACGGTGCACGAGCACATCCTGCCCCTGAAGGGCTACAACGTGAGCCGCGACTGCTCGGCGGAAGACCTGATGCGGCGGGATCGGTTGGGCGTCTGACGCGAAGGCGATGACTGGGAGTCTGACTTCGGTCAGACCCCGAAGGGTTCATGGACTGTAGCCGCGGGTGAAGCGATCGCCGACAGGCGAGTGCGCAACCCGTGGTACGGTCGAGCGCACGTGGTTCGCCCCGGTGGGGCGACGGACAGGGCCATCACTGACAACCAAAGCTGTCCGTCGCCGGTAATCAATGCCGTACGGCGGCGTTGTACGTGTACCGATCACGCCGACCACTCAGGCCGGTCAAGGAGTGCACGCATGCGCACAACCCTCCTCTGTCTCGTCGCCATCCTCCTCTGCTCCGCCGCCGCGCCGGCCGATGCCGCCGAGCCCCTCGGCTATCGCGGCGACGGTTCGTGCATCGCCGACGGCAAGCCGCCGGTCACGTGGAGTGAGAAGGAGAACGTCAAGTGGCGTACGCCGCTGGCCAACTGGGGGTATTCGAGCCCGGTCGTCGTCAACGGCCGCGTGTTCCTTACGACCGAACCGGGGTGGAAGCAGGACTTTCCCACGCTCAACTGCTTCGACGCTGCGACCGGCAAGCTGCTGTGGCAGCGCGAGGTGAACCAGCTTCCCGCCACCGGCCTGACCGAAGAGAAGCAGGCCGAATCGCTCAGGCAGTACCAGGACATCCTCGCCAAGTGGCGCACGAGCTACCAACTGCTGTACGACTGGCAGACCGGACAGGACAAAGACAAAGCGCTGAAGAAGATGGCGGCCATGGGTCTGCAGTTTGACCCCAAGAGCTTCAACGCCAGCTACGGCGTGCTTCGCCGCGCCAAGTTCCCGTGGAAGGAGTTCTGCTTCAGGAAGGCCGGCTTCCAGTCCGAAACCTGGCAGCACGGCTGCGGCTATTCCATCAGTTGCGTCGGCCAAAGCTTTCCCACGCCCGTCACCGACGGCCAAAGCATCTACGTCGCCACCGCATTCATGGGCTTCGCCTGCTACGACTTCGACGGCAACCTGAAGTGGCTGCGCTTCTCGCCCGGCAGCTACGGCGGCAAATGGGGCGTGGACTACTGCAAGTTCGCGCGCTCCCCGCTGCTGTATGGCGATCTGCTCATCAGCGACATGGCCGACGTCGTCCGCGCCTTCGACAAGAAGACCGGCCAGACGCGCTGGAGCCACGACCTGACCGGCGGCAAGTGCACCAGCATGGTGCTGCCGGCCATCATCACGTGCGGCGACACCGACATCCTGCTCTCCAAGAACCGCGCCTACCGCCTGCCGGACGGCAAGGAACTGACGGTGGAAGGCTGGCGGCTGCAGGGCATCACGCGGCTGGCCAAGCACGACGAGCGCAACGTCGTCTTCTTCACCGGCGGCGGTGAGCATGGCAACTGGGAGAACAAGGGCAAGAGCGAGACGCCGCCACCCGTCGCGGCCCGGTTCACGCTCGAGGGCGACACGCTGAAGGTGAAGGTGCTGTGGAGCGGCATCGACGGCCGCGCGGTCGGCGGACACACGGGCATCGTCTATCATGACGGGAAGCTGCATCACCCGAGCGGACGCATCCTCGAGGCGCTGACGGGCAAGACGCTCGCCGGCGGGCGCAGCCGGCGGGACCGCGCGACGCCCGGCACGCGCCACCTGCTGTGGATCGCCAACGGGCACGTGTATGGCGTCGACTCCGACAGGCCGCGCGAAGGTGCACCGCGCGGCCGGTGCGAGGTGTACACGCTCGACGGGAAAAAGGTCGCCGAGAACTTCCTGCCGGTGGCGCCGGTCGAGGGCGAGAAGGCGCCGCAGATCATCCAGCAAACAGGCTACCCGTCGTGGACGTTCAGCTACAGTTGCCCGTTCACCATCGCCGGCGACCGGATCTACATCCGCTCGAACGATGATCTGTGGTGTATCGGCAAATAGTCCCCGCCGCGCCGATCGCGGTGCGACATCGTTACTCGAAGTCGATCCAGGGCTCGATCTCGCGCAGCCGCGCGTCGCCGATGTTGGGCACGTCATCAAGCTGCTTGAGCGACGTGAACGGTCCCCGCTCTTCGCGCATCCGGATGATGGCCATCGCCGTGCGGCGACCGATGCCCGGCAGCAGCCGCAACGTCGGCTCGTCCGCCGTGTTGATGCTGATGCGCTGGTTCGAGGTCAGGGGCGTCAGCGACCGGCGCCGGTCAGGGCGTTGCCAGTACAGCGCGGCCGTGACGACCAGCAGCAGAACACCGACGGTGAGAATGGCCTGCGCGAGGTGGCGCATGGTTCGATTGTAGCCGGATCGCGCCGCCTCACGAACGCCGGTGTGCTTCAGCCGTCGCCGTCGTCCGACTCACCGTTGGAAGCCTGCCCGTTGGTCAGCGAACGTCGGAAGGCCGCGACGCGTCGGAACGCCGTCTTGGGCTTCAGTTCCTCGCTGACCAGCCCGGACAGCGGCACTTCCGTCTGGCCGTGGTCGACCACGTCCTGCCAGGCCACCGAGTCGACGAACGGCTTGCTGAGCGCTATGTTCAGCAGCGCCTCGGCCCAGTGCGCCTGCACCTGCTGCGACCACGGGCGGCGCCAGATGCCGCAGTCGGGATCGACCGGATTCTTCGGGTCCGGCGAGGCGATCATGATCTCGGTGACCGGGTCGCTCGGCGCGGCCAGCGTCACGTGCACGCTCTTGCCGAAGCCGGCGAACTGGTCGATCAGGTGGCTGATCTGCATCAGGTCACGCGTGTACTGACCCGAAACCGCCTGCCCCATCGAGAGCTTCAGCGCGAAGGCGTCGAAGTCGATGGCGCTCTGGATGAGCAGATCGGCGTACATCAGCGGCGGGATCGAACGCTGGTTGCGGCAATAGTACTCGCCGAACGGCTGGCACAGTTCGACCACCACCTTGGCGCTCGGCTGGACCTTCTTCACGAGCATGGTGGCCATGCGCGTCAGGTCAAGCAGTTGCTCGAAGTTGAACGTGAAATGGTCGTTGACGTGCAGCCCGGACACGACATTCCACGCGCTGACGACATTGCGGTACCGCGTCACCACGCGCTCGATGTGCTCGTACAGCAGGTCGCGCACCTGGTCGTAGTCGTGCTCCCAGATGTAGACCCAATCGGGCAGGACCGACGGATGAAAGCTGATGATCGGCCCGGCCATGGCCGGCATGCGATTGCGGCTGACCCATTCGGCCCAGTTGTCCGTGCGTTGCCAGGCGTACTCGGCTTCCGCGGGCACGAGTTCGCGCCAGGGCATGGGCATGAGGACGAAGTCGAAGTTGGCAAGGATGCCGCCGCGCAGACGCTCGTGCGTCTGGTCCAGCGCCACGCCGCAGCCCAGTGGATGGCGCGGCAGGGAGCCGGTCTGCTTGCGCCGACTGAGGAAGCGCTCGGCGTGCGTCAAGGCCAGTTCCTCGCTGCCGTCGATGGCGTGCACCAGCGCCTCGCGCGCCAACTCGTCGGCCTTTGCCGGCTCTTCCACCTGGATCGCCAGGGCCCGGATGAAGAGTTGGCGGGCCGCCTGCATCCGCCGCAGCACCGGGTGATCTTCGCCAAGGTCGAACATGCCCCACTCCTCGAGCTTGTGATACAGCAGCATCAGGCGGTGGCGGACCAGTTCGATCGTCAGCAGGTATGGCTCCTCACGTTCGGGCAGGAGGCAGGTCTGAAGCGTCAGGTCCCCGCAATCGCCGGCCGACTGCTGCAGGGCGAAGGCGGCCGCGCCGAACTCCTTCTTGTCACAGTGCAGCGCTCCCTCCCGGAAGGTGAAGTCCGCGCGCACCGCATTCTGATCCGCACCCAGCATGTAGGCGTTGCGGATGCGACAAGACGAGGCGGGCCGGCCGTTGTCGAATACCTGGAACTTCAGCATCGCAGTCTTGCAGCTCCCGGCAGGTCGGTGGAGCAGGCGGGTGGCGGTGGGCAGGCGCGGCGGCGAAGACCCCAGCCGCCGTAGTGCTCATCATCGGCTGTTCGGCCGGGTCCGGCCGAACGTTGCCACCAGCGATCAGCCGCGTCCCACCTGCATCGGCTGATTCTATGACGAGCTTTCACCGGGATTATCCACGATCAGCCCGCGGGACGCAAAGCGAACGCCCGCCGCCGGGCCGGACCGGTCCGATAGCTTCGCGGCATCCAGATCGCCCCGAATCGCCCGTCTCGGCGCAAAGAAAAAGAGCTCTGGCCCTCACCAGAGCTCCCGAGAGCATTCCTCACCATCCAGTGGGATGGTATAACGACTAGATTAGCCACTCGTGCGGGAAACGCAAGCGTTGTGTTTCACCGCCGGCCCCCGCCGCCGTCCTCCCGCTGGGCGGGGCCGGTCACGGCGTGTCCGTGATTTCACCGATCGTCACTTCACCCGTCGTGGGATGAATAGTCAGCTTGATGAATCTGCCGTCCGCGGTGAGCGAGATGCTCGCCTCATTGGCCTGCGACAGCTCACCGTACAGCCCGAAGCGTAACTGGTTCGGGGTGTCCGAAATCAGGCTGACCAGGCTGACGCCCGGCGTTCCCGCGGCGCGGCCCTGTCCGAAGGTCGTTACGTACGGCCTCTTGGTCACGGGGTCGGTCACCGGCGTCGACAAGTCGCTCTGACGCGCGATGCGGTAGGTGTTCGCGGGGATATCGAAGACCATGGCGCGTGGATCATCGCCGTGCGAGATCGACTCGCCCTGGGCGAACGAGATGTCAGCGGCAAGCAGGTTGGCGGCCGAGCGGAGCCGGTTGCCGGTGGTGGCCCCGAGTTGCGGCACGATCAGCGCCGCGGCGATGGCCAGGATGGTCACCACGATCATCAGCTCGACGAAGGTGAAGCCCGCGGACGCATGGACAGGCCGCGGCACACGTCCGACCGACGACCGGGGTGCCGCTGGCGGTTTGTCCGCCAGTGCGGGACCACTTGGCCGTTCACACTGGCGGACGAGCCGCCAGTGGCACGCAGTCGCGAAGCCGGTGGCGGAATCCGGTGCGCCCGATCCCCTCAGCTTCGCCGCGCCGTGCCATCGTGATGTGCCCTGGTCTGTTCGCATGCAAGCCTTCTCCGGGAGCCACGCTGCCGCGCAGCGACAACGCCGTAAGACGTATCGGCCATGGCCAGCGTGGTCTTTGCTGACTGTGCCGATCCTGCGGCCGCGCGGCGTCCGATAAGCGGTTACCTTCGCATCAACACTCGCAACCTGTCGGGAAATATCGTCGATTTACTGAGGTGACAAGGGGTCACCAAGCCCAGGGCCGCCGGGGCGCATGAACTGCGACGGCGCGTCAGGTGGGGACGAAGTGCATCAGCACAAAATCATGCTGTGTCCATCTCGACACCGCCATGGCTTCACGCTCATGGAGGTGCTTATCGCTTCCACGCTGGTGGCGATCATGACCATCGGCCTGGCCCAGGTGGTCTCGTCCGGGCAGGCCGCGACGTACGACGCGCTGCACCAGGCGCGCGGCACGGCGCTGGCCGAGGTGATGCTCGAGGAGATCCTCGCACGCCCCTACGAGGACCCCGACGGCACCGACGGCGAAACCGATCGAGCGGACCTGGATGACATCGACGACTACGACGGCTACAGCGAAGGCTTCGGACAGGTCCGCAACGTCGGCGATGTGATCTACCCGCAGCCGTATGACGTGTTCCGACGCGACACCGTCGTGGCGCCGGACACCCAGACGATCTCGCCGGCGGCACCGGACGTGCCCGGGCTGCGCATCACCGTGACGGTGACCGATGAGCGTGGCGCGAAGTGGTCATTGGAGCGCTTCGTGCCGCAACCGTGAGTAAGCGATGCAGCGAGCGATCGACAACCCGATGCCTGCGGGCGCGCGACAGCGTGGCATGACGCTGGTCGAGCTGATGCTCGCCCTGGCCGGCACCGCGCTGGTGGCGGCGGCCATCTTCGCGCTCACGTCGGCCCTGGCCGCCGGGTCCGAAAGCCGCACCGATCTGCGCGAGTTGACGGTGAAGCACAAGGCCGTGGCCGCGCGGCTGACCGCGGCGGTGCGCCAGTCGTCGATGGTGCTTGACAAGGGAGACGACTGGGTGCTGCTGTGGGTCTACGACGAGCGGGACGACGATGAGCCCAACCCCTCGGAACTGCAACTGATCGAGCGCGGCGGGGACGACGTGCTGTCCAGCTACGTGCTGGCATGGCCGCCCTTGTGGACCGAGGAGATGATCGCGGCGGCCGACATTCCCCTGCCGCTGGATACCGACTGGCCGGCGGCCATCGCCGGGCTCAAGGCGCTGAGCGACCCGAACCAGCCGCGCCTGGACAGAACCGACTGGGCGACCCGGATCACCAGCTTTGACATCGCACTCGAGAAACCGGACGTGCAGAGCGCACGCTTCCTTGACTTCCGCATCGGCGTTCAGGCGAACGCCCTGCAGGACATGGCCATCGGCGCGGCCACGCTGCGCAACTGACAGGAACGGCAAACTCGCCTTCACGGGCAGCAACGCATGAAGACAGACCATCATCCAGTCCGATCTCGACGCAATGCCTCGGGGGGCGCCCGCCGGGGCGGCTATGCCATGATCCTGGTGATGATGACGCTGGCCCTGATCGCCACCGTGGCCTTCTCGTTCGCCGTGACGCAGAGCACGACCACCCGCATCTCCCAGAACGCGCGGAGTCACGCTTCCGCGCGGTCTATCGCCGAAAGCGCGATGACGATGACGCTGGCGCACATCCGGACGGTCGAGAACTGGCGGACCTACTACGCCCAGGGCCAATGGGTTGCCGACCAGGCGTTCGCCGGCGGCACCTACAGCGTCTGGGTGGTGGACGGCGAGGACCTCAACGGCGACGGGCAGGTGCGCGTCGAGGACGGCGAAGGCGACGGCGACCTGCATGACGACCCGGTCGACCCGATCACGATCATCGCCGCGTCGACGTACAACGGCGTGACGCACGAGGTGCAGACGGTCATTCGTCCCCAGCCGCCCAAGCCCCGGCGTAAGCTGCTCTTCGTCGTGGATGATGATCAGAACCTGCCCGGCGCTGACCTGGCGCGGCAGGCGATGTTCGAGTCATGGGGTTACGAGGTGGCGCTGATCAGCGCCACGGCATCGGAATCGGCGCTGAACACGGCCGCGGTTGACCATGACGTGGCCTACATCACCGAAACCGTCAACTCGAGCGATCTGGGCGCCAAGCTGCTCCACACGCCGATCGGCGTCGTGTGCGAGGAGCAGGCGCTCTACGACGAGTTCGGCATCGCCGCATCCGGCGGCGGCTCGGACACGTCGAGCATTTACGTGGATGACAACAGCCACTACATCACCGAACCTTTCAGCAGGAGCGATCTGACCATCGCCACCGGCGCGCTGCCCCTGATCCGCCCGACCGGGTCGCTCGGGCCCGGGGTCCAGGTGCTCGCCACGATCGGCCAGGGCGGCTCGCCGACACTCCTGACCGCCGACGCCGGCGACATGCTGACCAACGGCCCGGCCGCGGGTCGCCGCGTCTGGTTGCCCTGGGGTGTGAAGGACGTCGATTTCACGAAGCTCAACGCGTCGGCGAAGATCATCCTCAAGCGGTCGATCGAATGGGCCGGCCAACTCGATGAGCCGACCGACCCCGTCGGTCACTGGCAGCTCGACGGCAGCGCCGGCGGCCTGGTGGTCGATGCGTCGGGCAACGGCAATCACGGCTCGCTGATCCGCGACGCGGCGTGGCGGCCCGACCAGGGCGCCGTGCTCGGGGCCGTGCTGTTCGATGGCGACAGGGACTGCATCGCCGTGCCGAGCAACGCGCAGCTCAAGATCAGCGACGCGATCAGCATCGCCGCGTGGGTGTACGCCGAGGAGTGGACGAACGACGCGGCCATCCTGCAGAAGGGCGCTGACAACGGCTACACGCTCGCGATCAAGAACGGCGATATATGCTTCCGATTGCGCAATGTCGGCGAGGTCGAGGCGCCCGCGCCGGCGACCAAGCGATGGGTCCATATCGCCGCGACATGGGACGGCAGTGTCATGCGCCTCTACTACAACGGCCGCCTTGCGGCCGCCGGCAACGCGGGCGGGTCGATCCGCCGGTCCAACAATGCGCTGTACATCGGCAAGGGCCGCAGCAGTTACCTGCGCGGCATGGTGGATGATGTCTGGCTGTTCGACAAGGAACTGACCGCCTCACAGGTGCTGTGGCTCTTCCGGCTGGGTGATCCGGATCGGCTGACGCCCCAGCCCGAGGCGATCGCGGTGTACGATTTCCGCGAGCGCGTGAACCAGCCGCTGCTGCTTCACCGCTGGACGCTGGATGACCCGCCGCAACCTGAGACGGACATGCTCGGCTTCGCGGTCAAGGACATCTGCGACTGGGGCGGCATGGAAGGCCTGATCGACGCCTATCGATCGCTCAAGGATGAATACAAGCGCGAGGAGGCGCTGGCGCGGGCGGTGGTGACTTCCAACGCGCAGAACCCCTACTCGCTCGTGCTCTTCAACCGGGGCGTCCTCAAGGGCAATGCGTTCGCCGGGCCGGACGCCGACCCCGACCAAGCCATCCAGGTGTTGAGCGACTCCATCCTGACGGGCAGGCGCGGCCTGCTCAAGAAGCTGCTCGACATCAAGAACCCGCCGCTGCCGTCCGGTGAGCCCTTCAGCAAGCCCGCGGATTCGGGCATCGCGCTCAACTTCGGTGACTACCAGGTGAAGCAGGACATGCATGTGCAGACACTGGCGCTGCGCGGATTCTCCAAGCTGAAGGTTGACGGCGATGTCACCATGCTGGTCGAGGGCGCCGTGGAAGTCGGCCCGTTCGCTGAGATCGAAGTCAGCGGCGGCTCGCGACTGAACCTGTATGTCCGCGGACACGTGACGCTGCAGGGCAAGGTCAATACTTCGACGAAGAATCCCTCCCGTGTGCGGATCTACGTCATCGATAGCGGTTCCGACATCATGGTCAACGGCAACGCCGATGTGCACGCCCTCATGCGTGCGCCCGGCGGCGGACTCAGCGCGTGGGGCGATGTCCATATCCACGGCGGCTTCATGGGCGAGTACGCCAGCGGCGACGCCAAGTTCCATATCGACCTTGACTCGACATCGACCGGCATGCCGCCGATGGTCGTGGACGGGGAGGGCGGACTGGACGGCTACTGCTATGAGGGCGTCAAGCTTGATGAAGCAGGCAATCTTGGCCGCGCCGCGTACTTCGACGGCAGCGACGACTACATCCTCATCCCGCATTCGGATTCGATGCTGCTCGATGAAGGCGCGTTCACCTTCTGGTTCAACAGCCAGTCGCTTACGGGCAACCGGGGACTGTTGTCCAAAGACTCGGCCGACAAGGACACGGGCGGCCATCTCACGGTCTATACCGACGGCCGCCGACTCGTCGCCCGCATGCAGACGACCGCGAAGGACATCGAACTCAGGAGCAGTGCGAACGCGCTGGACGACGACGACTGGCACCACGTGGCCGTGGTCTTCGGCCCCGAAGGCTTCAAGCTCTTCCTCGACGGCCAACTCGTGGACTCCGATCTCACGCATACCCAGGGCATGGGCATCAGTTCCGGCGGCGCCGGCAACTACGAGCCGCTCGTCCTCGGCGCATCGTCCTGGGGCAGCGGCAATCTGACCCATGAGCCGGTGAGCAACCACTTCAAGGGCTACATCGATGATGTCCGCGTCTATCGCTTCGCGCCCAGCGACAAACAGGTCGAGGAGATCAGCGACGACGACGGCGACGATCCGCTGCCGCCCAAGTCCAACGCGGCGTCCATCGTCTACGACTCAAGCGGCCACGACTACGCGCTCAATCTGCTCATCGAGGACAACAGCAAGGTCACCTGGACCGACGACGGGCTGCGCATCGAAGCGCCGACCCGGCTCCAGTCCTCCTGGTACGCCCGGAAGATCTACGATGCGCTCGCCGAAACCGACGAGATGACCCTCGAACTGATCGTCACCCCGGCGGTGAACGCCTCGGCCAACGCCTCGCTCCACGGCGCCGTCGCGTCACTGGGCTCCAGCGTGTCGCAGCATAACTTCCTCTGCGGCCAGACCGGCCAGCAGTTCCTGCACCGTCTGCGCACCACCGACACCAACAACAACGGCTCGCCCGACGCAATCACGAAGGTCGACGCCGTCGACAACAAGCGTCAGCACCTGGTCATGGCCTACGATCGCACCGAAATCCGTCTCTACCGCAACGGCGAACTGGAGACGACGATCCCTCGTGCCGGCGCCCTCGACAGTTGGGACCGGGACTACCTGCTGACCATCGCCAACGAGGTGACCGGCAACGCCGCGTGGCTGGGCACATACCGACGCCTGGCCGTCTACAACCGCGCCATGAACGCGGGACAGGTGAGTAATCTCTTCCTCGGCCTGCCCCCCGGCTCCGGTGACATGGGCGTCCCCGACATGTCCGTGGCCGTCTGGGTCGAACGGTGACCGGCGAGCGCCCGCCGGGCTTGTGCTATCCTGTTCGCATGACTGCTGAACGCGATATCGATTGTGTCGTCGCCGGCTCCTGTGTCGTTGACCTGCTGGTGCGCGGCGTCAGCCTCGACAGCCCGATCGGCCACGGCGTGCTCCACGAGACCGGGCCGCAACTGATCACCGGCGGCGGCATCACCTCCAATTCCGGGGTGACCATGGCCCGGCTGGGCATGAAGATCGCCATCTTCAGCCTCGTCGGCAACGACGCCTGGGCGCCGGTGATCCGTCACCTCTACCAGGCCGAGGGCATCGACGACACACCCCTGCTGACGCACGAGACCGGCTCGACCAGCACCACCGTCGTCATGATCGACCCGACGGGCGAGCGCAGCTTCTACCACTGCGTCGGCGCGCCGAAACTGCTCAAGGCGAGCGACTTTCTCGACCAGATGCCCCTCTGGCGGCGGTCGCGCATGCTGCTGCTCGGATACTACTCGCTGATGCCCAACCTCGAGCCCGATCTGCCGCAGGTGCTCGAGAAGGTCCGCGCCGCAGGCTGCCGGACGGCCCTCGATGCGGCCGGCGACGGCGGAGCCATGGAGCCGCTCGATCGAATCCTCCCCTACCTCGACGTCTACGTGCCCTCCCTCGGCGAGGCCACGCACCAGACCGGTGAAACCGACCCGCGGACGATCATCAAACGCTACCGGTCGTGCGGCGCGCCGGGCCTGCTCGGCGTCAAGCTCGGCGGCACGCGCGGCGTGATGCTCTCACCCAAACCCGACGACTACCTCCACGTCGAAAGCTGCGAAGCGCCCGGTGAAGTGGTGGACACCACCGGCGCCGGCGACAGCTTCTACGCCGGCCTGCTGACCGGGCTGCTCAAGGACCTGCCGCTGGAACAGGCCGGCAAGCTCGGCACCGCGGCCGGCGCGTGCTGTGTCACCAGCGTCGGCGGCAGCACCGGCGGACGCAGTTACGATGAAACCGCCCGAATTGCCGGCCTCGCGTGAACGCCCAGCCCCGGCAACCGATAGAAAGACAAGACGGTTGCCTGCGTGTGACAATCGCGTCAGATGCAACGCTCGGCCGCCGCAAGCGTCTACAATGCAACGGCCCGCACCCACGCGGCCAAACAAGCTCAACCATCGCTGCCCACGGGAATTCGTTCCATGCCGGATTGCCAGCATTCACACTCGCGTAAACGGGGCCGCGTTGCGACCGCGCTGCCGGCGGCCGCGCTGTGCGGCGTCCTGCTCACCGGCCTCGCGGGCGCGATCGGCCCGTCACTTGCTCGGCCGGGCAGTGCCGAGGCCCGGACCACACCTGTTCCGCAGGGCGAGCAAGCGCCGGCTGCCGCGTCGCCGACGAGCGTTGACGATCTCCGCGCCATCCAGCGGCGGGCACGCGCCGCCGTGGCAAGGGCCGTCCCGGCCACCGTCGCCCTGCGCATCGGGGCGACGCAGGGAAGCGGCGTGATCGTCCGGCGCGGCGACGAATGGTTCGTCCTCACCGCCGGTCATGTGTCGGGCTCGCCCGGACAGCGCGTCGTCATCACGCTGTCGGACGGTCAGCAATTGCGCGGCCGGACGCTCGGACGCGATCGCGGGGTCGACAGCGGCGTGATCCGCATCACCAGCACGCCACCGGGCGATGACGAACAGCCCTGGCCCCATGCCCCCATCGGCGCTTCGCAAGGTCTGGCGCCCGGTACCTGGTGCCTCGCCACCGGTCACCCCGGCGGGTTCCAGCGCGGCCGCCCGCCCGTGGTCAGGCTCGGTCGCGTCGTCCAGTGCGACACCCGCACCATCTGGACCGACTGCACCATCGTCGCGGGCGATTCCGGCGGACCACTTTTCGACCTCGATGGCAAAGTCATCGCCATCCACAGCCGCATCGGGCGCGGCATCGCCGCCAACTACCACGCCCCCATCGACGCCTACACGCGCCAGTGGCAGCGCCTGGCGCGCGGCGACGAATGGGGCGGCTGGCAGGATTTCGTCCCGCCCAAGCCGGGAAGCGCTTACCTGGGCGTCGGCCTCGCGGCACATGCCAGGGGCTGCCGCATTACGCGCGTCGTGTCGAACACCACCGCCCACCGTGCCGGCCTGCGGCAGGACGACATCCTCATCGCGATCGGTGAGAGCGCGATCACCACGCCCCAGTCCGTCGTCGACGCGCTGAAGACGCTTGATGCCGGCGACACCGTCACGCTCAAATGGCTCCGGCCGGCCGACGAAGGCCGCCTTGTTGAACAGGAGCAGTCGGTGGTGCTCGGGAGTCGCCCGCAATGAAACATGGTGCGCCGAAACACCTGAACCGTCTGCCCGTACGCCTTCTGGCGGCTTTCGCATTGCTGGCCGCCCTGCTCGCGCTGCCCGCAAGTGCCGACCGATCCATGCTGCGCCCCGAGCAGCTCACGCAAGGGGAGCAGACGCGGCAAGCGTTCGCGAGCGTTGCTGCCGCGGCGCGGCGAAGCACCGTGGCGATCTACCGCAGCGGTGAACATGCCGCGATGGGCGCGATCGTCAGTGCTGACGGCTACATCCTCACCAAGGCCAGCGAACTGCGCGGCCAGATCACCTGCCGCCTGCCCGGCGGGCGACGGCTGGACGCGACGATCGTCGGCGTCCAGCGCGATCACGACCTCGCCTTGCTTAAGGTCGGTGCCAAGGGGCTGAAGCCCGTCGAGTGGACCGAGGGCCCGGGCCCGCAGGTCGGCGACTGGGTGGCCAGTGTCGGCATGGGCGAGGCGCCCCTGGCCGTGGGTGTGCTGAGTGTCCAGCGACGAGCCATTCCCGCCCGCAACGGCGTGCTCGGCATCCGCATGGGCGATGTCACGGATGAAGGGGTCAAGGTGGCGCAGGTCTTCCCGGGCAGCGGCGCGGCCAAGGCCGGGCTGCAGGTGGATGACCTGATCACCCACATCGACGGCGGGCGCGTCCGAAGCATGCAGGACCTGAGCCGCGCGGTGCGAAAACGCCGCCCCGGTGATGTCGTTCATCTGCAGTACCAGCGCGATGGCCGGCGAGAGACCATCGGGGCCATCCTCAGCCGCACCGTCGGCGGCATGCCGATGTCGCGGCGCGACTTCATGGACCGCCTGGGCGGCAAGCTCAGTCGCCGCGCTTCGGGCTTCCCCGATGCGATCCAGCATGATTCGGTGCTCGAGCCCCACGAGTGCGGCGGGCCGCTGGTCGACCTGGACGGGAAGGTCATCGCCATCAACATCGCCCGCGCCGGACGGGCGGAAAGCTACGCCATCCCGGCGGATGTTGTCCGGTCGCTGCTGGACGAGCTGAAATCGGGCAGGCTGAAGCCAGCATCGCGCGGCACCGATGTAGACGAAGCCGAGGAATAGCGGCCCAGCGTACTCGTCCGCCTACTCCGGCGCCCCGCCCGACAGGTCGTACACCCACTGATCGATCGCGCGATCGTCGTCGAGGATCTCGTCCGGCTTGAAGAACAGCCCGAGTTCGTGTTCGGCCGCTTCCGGGCTGTCCGAGCCGTGGATGAGGTTGAACGAGTTGGAGACGCCGAAGTCGCCGCGGATCGTGCCCGGCTCGGCGTTGGAGCCGAAGGTCGCGCCCATCATCTTGCGGCTGACGGCGATCGCCCCCTTGCCGCGCACCGCGAGCACCATCACCGGCTTGCTGGTCATGAAGCGGACCAGCCCTTCGTAGAAAGGCTTGCCCTGGTGGGCCTCGTAGTGCCGCGCGGCCAGGTCCTGCGAGATCTTCATCAGCTTCGCGCCGACGATCTGCAGGCCCTTGTCCTCGAGGCGCCCGATGATGCGACCGGCCAGCCCGCGCTGCATCGCGTCGGGCTTGAGAATGATCAACGTCGTCTCCATGCTAGCTCCGTTCGCCAGGGTCAAAGCGATAGTGGGTCGGGGACGGTGTTATCCCCGATTCCCCGGTGTCGTGCAAGTGTCCTGCGCGTCGTGCGATCACTCTTGCGAAGGTTCGTGGTAGAACACCTCTTCCGGCACCACCTGCCGCTCGTCCTGGCCCGGCGGCTGCCAGGACAACTCGCAGTGGGCGTTCTCCACCCGCTCGTGGTAGACCACCCGGATCGGATTGAAGCCCTTGTAGAGATAGGCCGTGCCCGTCGCGTCTGTGAAACGGCCCGAGACGATCAGCTTGTCCTCGATGTACATCGTCACGCTGTCATCGGCCCGCACGGTGAACCGGTAGTGCCCCTCGCGCGGCGCGCGAATCCAGCCGACCCATTCCACGGTGAACTCGTCGCGCACCATGCCCTGGGCGGGACTGCCCTGACGCCAGTTGAAGCTGATCGCCGGGTCCACGCGACGCGCCTTGATCAGGCCGTTCTCGTCGCCGTCACGGTAGATCCCGACAATGCCGGCCGCGAAGGTCTTCTCGCCGTACTGCACGGCATCCGGCGCCAGCCGCTGCTCGACCTCGGCCTTCGCCAACCCCGTCAGGCGGCGGACCGCCTTGCGGTACCAGTACCGAGCGTGATCCTCAACGTTCCGCTTGGCGAGGGGCGAAGTCAGGGCCTGGGCGTAATCCCACCACGCATTGCCCATCTTGCGCTGAGCTGCGGGTTCCTCGGGATCAGCCAGGTCGTCCTGCGCCAGTTGCCGCAACTGCGCATCGGCGCCCTTGGCCAGCATGAGCAATCCGTCGGCGAACTCGCCCTTGTAGAGGCAAAGATAGGTGCCAGCGATGGTGTTCGCTTCCGGATCGTCCGGACGGTCCTTGAGAATCTGCAGCGCGCCCTTGGCGTTTCGGTAGAAGGACTGGATCATCGCCACCTCGCGCTGGCGCGCGACGCACTCGTTGACCAGCCCCGCCTGCTTGGACCGCAGCGCCGAGAGGCGCGCGGCATTGACGAACTGGCTGGCCGCCACGAAGTCATCCTTGCGCAGCGCTTCGTCGTACAGCCGCAGACCCGTCATGGCCACCGCCGCGTGGGCGGCCGGCGAATCGGCCGTACGCGACACCTGCCGCAGCACATTGAGTTCCATCGCCTGGCGGTCGATCTCGTAAAGCTCGTGCATGCCGGCGATGGCCGCAACCGCCGTGTCCGCGTCGCCCGTCTGCGTCGCCAGTTCCTTGGCCAGGCGGAACATCGTGTAGCGGATGAGCGGCTCGTCACCGCCGTGCAGCGCCTGCCGGTAGAGCATCCGCGCCAGCGACCGGCGCTCGGACGTGCCGCGCTCGCCGAACTGCTCGGCGTAGACCGACCGGACCTTCTTCTCCGCTTCCATCTGGTCCGAGCGGATCGGCAGTTGCGGCTTCGCCGCCTCGTCGGCCTGGCCTCGCCCGGCAAACGCCAGGCACAACAGCAACGCCGACAGCACGAACCAACCGCCACATCGCACGCGAGCCCCGCGGCCGAAACCCATTCTCGCTGACATCAAGCACCTCCGATGGCTGGTTGCGGCGTCACACCGCAGAACGCTCCCGATGGTAAGGATGCTGCACAACCGAGGCAACAGAAACAGACCGCTGCCGCCCCTGTCCCCAACGCCGGTCCGTGCCACGAAAAACGCGCCCTCTTGTGCGCAGAACGTGACAGCAAAAAAACCGGGATTCCCACGTCGACGCAAGATTTTCTTGATCCATACCGCAAAGGAACTTGCGCGGCTGGAACCGTGGAAAACAGGCCATCTTGCGCGCACCAGGGCGGCGCTTCGGACCAGTATGGAGACCCGCTGTACGCCCCTTCGTGAGATGGACATCCGATGCAAGAGAGCCCACGTACACCGACTGCAAGAAATGCTGACGCCCCGCCGACGGCGCGATGGTCCGCCCGGCCCGCGTATCGAGGCGCGGCGGCATCGACTGCCCGGCAAAACAGGCCGGATCGGAACCGTCCCAGACCCAAACGAGCGAAAACGAGGCAAAACCAGGCGAAAAACGTTGCACTTTTGATCGGTTTTTTGACCCTCTTTTTCAATGGCAGCGCACTTCCGGCCCAGGACCCTCGCTCACAGCCTCTCAGGCCCGTTTCGCCCCGAACGAAGCTAAGCCTATCTCGCGGCCGCGGTCTACCGCTCGGCGATCCGCACCGGCAGCCGACGCCTGCCCCACTTCCCGGGTCCGGCGGGATCGAAGACGCCGGGGATCGTCGTGCCGCACGAGCTGCACTGGTTGCCCTCCAGGGCGTAGGCGCTCAGCTCGTACCAGTCGCGCTCGATCAGCAGCTTGCCGCAATCCGGGCAATACGTCGACTCGTGCCGCGGATCGTGCACGTTGCCGACGTAGGCGTACCGCACACCGGCGTCCAGCGCGATCCGCCGCGCCGCGACCAGCGTCTCATGCGGCGTGCGCTCGTAGTCCAGCATCTTGTAGTCGGGGTGGAAGGCGGAGAAATGCATCGGCACATCCACACCGAGATTCTCAACCACCCAATCGCACATGCGCTTCAGTTCGTCCGGCGAGTCGTTCTCAGTGGGGATCACCAGCGTGGTCAATTCGAACCACACGTCCGTCTCGCGTTTCAGGTAGATAAGCGTATCGAGCACCGGCTGCAGGTGCGTCTGTGTGAGGCGCCGGTAGAAATCCTCGGTAAAGGCCTTGAGGTCGACGTTGGCCGCGTCCATCCACTCGTAGAACGCCTTGCGCGGCTCCGGGCTGATGTAGCCGGCGGTGACGGCGACGGTTTTGATTTCCTCCCGCCGCGCCACCTTGGCGATGTCGATGGCGTACTCGGCCCAGATCGTCGGATCGTTGTACGTGAAGGCGATGCTGCGGCAGCCCAGGTGCTTCGCCTCCGCGACCACCGCTTCCGGCGTCGCCACGCCTGCCAGCGTATCCATCTCGCGGCTCTTGGAGATGTCCCAGTTCTGGCAGAACTTGCAGCCCAGGTTGCACCCGGCCGTGCCCAGCGACAGCACCGGCGTCCCCGGCAGGAAATGGCTCAGCGGCTTCTTCTCGATGGGGTCCACGCAGAACCCGCTGCTGCGGCCGTAGGTCGTCAACTGCAGTTCGCCCTCGACATTCGCCCTGACAAAGCAGAAGCCGCGCCCGCCGGCCTTGATATGGCACTCGCGCGGGCACAGCGTGCAGATGACTTTGGTCTCATCTTCGGGATCAGCGTGCCACCATCGGGTCTTCATTTCGGACATCCACCGACGCTCCTTCCGGTACAGGCTCGCGCGGGCTCAGGCTCAACCCGATTCTATGAGTCAGCACCTGCGATTTCGCCCCTCGGCGGCCGTGAAATCAACGTCAGCGCGTCGCGTGCGATCCAACACCCGGCGCGCACCGCGCCGCTGCCCGGGCCCGCCCGGCGCGTCGTGTCGCCCACCATGTCATGCCAGCACCGGCGCCTGCGAGAGCAGGTCGATCTCCTCCTCGCCGTCACCCGACTCGCGCAGCCAGGACCAGTCGACGACCTGCGTCGAACCGGCGCCCGACACGTTCGTGGCAAGCGCGGCGGTCGGGCTGGTTGTGGTCGCGGCCGCGGGCATCGGCGGCGCGGCCGTCTGCGTCACCGTCTGCGCCCCGGGCGGCGGGGTGGTGGGCAAGGTTGTCCCCAGGTTCGCCAAGGCGTCTTGGGCCTCGACCAGTTCCACCGATCCATCGCCGTCACCGTCGCCATCCGACCACGTGGCCGAAGTCAACGCGATGTTGGCCACGACCGTCGCCGCCTCGATGAAACTGACCTGCCCGTTCAGGTTCAGGTCGCCGTCGAGTGCGACCATCAGCGACGTCTGGTAGTCGTCGCCCCCGACGCCGTCGCCGTTGCCGTCCAGGGGATTGCCGAAAGCATCCGTGATCGTGGCCGCATCGAGCGTCAGCGTGTAGTACGCCGGCGCGAGCCCGAGCGAAGACAGGTCCCACGTGGCGGTGTTCGTTCTTCCGTCGTATGTCAGGTCGCCGGCGGTCAGACCGGAGGTGTCGACCGGCAGGCCGGTCGAGTCGTTCATGATGGACAGCGCATCAACGGCGAGCGATGCGGAGACATCCCTGCTGAAGGTCACGCTCACGTCCGGCAGTTCGTTGGGCCGCCCGGCCCGCGCGAAGGCGTCGACGGTCGGCGGCTCGACGCCGACGACGCTGACATTCTGGAACACGGCCGTCGCCAGTGTGCCGTCGTCGTGGGCCGTGACGGCCAATCCAACATGCACATCCGTCGCCATGGCGATGGTGTCCTGCCCGACCTGCGTCCAATTCGCCCCGTCATCCGACCGATAGCCGGTCAGCACATCGCCCGCCCGGGTCAGCCTGACCCACTTGGGCGCCGTGTGTCCACCGTCGGTGGTGCTCGTGCTGCTGCCATCGGTTGTGACGCGGCGCTGGAATGTCGCGCCGTTGCCGGGCGTGATCGCCATCAGGGCGTGGCGGCTGCCGGCGTCCAGCGACTCGCGCACCATCACGCCCGCCTTGGCCCAGGCATTGGTGTTCTCCACGCTCACCACCTCGGCGATCACCTCGCCATCACCCGACAGACTGAGCCAGGCGAAGTGGAACTCGTCCGCATTCCCCCAGATATCCGCACCGCCGCCTTCAATCGTGTAAACGCCGCCCACTTCGCGTGTAATCCCCGCCTGACCGACGTTACCGACATCTTCGGCCATCGTGAAGATGCCGATCGAGCGGTCGTTGTCCGCGATCACAACGGTGGCGTTGTCCGGCGAGCCGATGATGTACGTGCCCGCAACCAGCGTAAGCTCGACGGTCTCCGGCCCTTCATCGTCGCCGTCGTCAACCGGCGTGAGATCGATCGTCGCCGTCGCATCGCCGTCGAGAATCGTCACGCTCCCCGTAAACGTCTGCGTGTAGTCGCTGCCGTCGGCGCTGCCCGTGATCGTGTAGTTCACGACGAGGTCGCCGATCAGGTTATCCACGCGCGTGAAGGTGAACTGGCCCGGATCCGAACCCTCCTCCGCGGCATCGGCATCGGTGGCGGCCAGCGTCACGGTCGGCGTGATGTCGTCGTCCGCGATGATGACGTCCGCCACGCGCTGCGGCGTGACGTTGTAGCTGCCGCTCGGGTCGAGCACCAGTTGGAGCGTCTCGATGCCCTCGATGTCGGTGTCGTCGATCGGCGTCAGCGACATCGTGACCGACGACTGCCCGTGAGGGATCGTCGCGGCGCCCGAGAAGACTTCCACGAAGTCGCCGCTCGCGGCCGTGCCGCCGACGGTATAGGTCACATCGAGGTCGCCCTGCGTCGCGGTGCCGCGCGTCAGCGTGTATTCACCCGCCGAGGGGCCGGCCTCCGAGGCATCCGGATCACTCGCATACAGCGAAACGTTCGGCCCGGTCCCGACGCCCTGCCCGACGATCAGCACGCCGTTGATCCGCGTGTTGCTGATGCCCGCAACGTTAATCCAGTCCGACTCACTGGTGGTCGTCACCTGGCTCATCGCGTAGTTGGTTCCGAGCACCCAGCTTGTGGAGGCGCCGGCGGGCCCGACCGGGACCGCCGCGCCGTAGTCGGCCAGGTCCTGCCGATCGCTGTTGAACGCCGGCGAACTCGCGGCGTCCGTGACGCCGATGCGGATGCTTCGGACAACGCCCTGGGCGTCGTTGTCGTTGAGCAGGGCATAGACCGTATAGGTATCCGCCGGCAGCCCGTCCACGCGCACACCCACCGCCCGCGCGTCGTTCTGGCTCCTGATGAAATCCGTCATCAGGCTGCTGCCGTACACGCCCGCGCCCGGCGACCGATCGCGGGCCGAATCGTTGCGGCTCCAGTCGACCTTCGGTTCACTGCTGGCGTTGCCGCCGATGTCGATCCGGGCGTTGGGCAGGATGTAGCCGTAGGCATCGACCACGCTGCCGGCGTCGATCTCGGCGAAGGCCGTGCCGTTGTAGTGGGTGCCGATGCCGCCGAAATCCACGTGCGCGGGGGTATCCGTGCCGGCGTAGGTCGCGCCGTTGCCCAAGTCGATCAACACCGTCGCCCCGGCGCCCGGCTGGAGCAGTGCGACGACCTCGATGCTGTCCGTGTGACTGTACTGCCCGTCGCTGACCGTGAGGTCGAAGAAGTACTTGCCGCTCGCCCCCGCGGTGAACGTCGCCACCGCCTGGTCGGCGCCGGTCAGCGACACCGCCGGCCCGCCGGTCTGAACCCAGTTGTAGGTGATGCTGTCGCCCGCGTCCGGATCGAACGAGCCGGAACCGTCGAGCGTGACCAGCGATGCAGGCGCGACGGTCTGGTCCGCCCCGGCATCCGCAACCGGCGCCGCATTCGGCGTCATGGCCGCCAGTGCCGCCACTTCCGATGCGCTCAGGGCGTGGTTCTCGATGCGCACATCATCCATCTGCCCCCGGAAGTACTCGCCCGCGTAGTTCGTGGCCCGTCCCAGTTGAACGTCCTTGTCGATCGCCGTGTTCACGCTGCGGCTCTTACGGACGGAGTAGCTTTCCTCCACACCGTCCACATAGAGCTTGACATTGTCCGTCTTCCCGCCCGTGTAGGTGACGGCCACGTGATGCCACAGCCCGTCGCGCAGGTCCGTGTCGCCGATGACCGCGCCGATATTGCTGTAGCCGGGCGTCAGGCGCAATGCGCCGACTGTTCCCTCGCCGTAGGAGGCGCTGTTGAGTTCCACGATCCACCCGCGGTCCTTCCAGCCGCCGTCCGTGTCGCCGAACGACACGATGACACCGTCGCTCGTCGTGCGGATCCACGCGGCGACGGTGCGGGGGTTGTCAAAGCCAATGCCCTTGTAGCCGGGCGCCGCGACGTAATCATCCACGCCGTCAAAGTGCAACCCCCGGCCGAGAACCGAGTTGAACCACGCCGAATCGCCATCCATGTTCGTCAACACCGCGTTGTTGCCGTTGCCCGAACTGTCGGCCACCGTCAGGCCCGACTGCTCGTCGAGCAGGTAGTGGGCGCTGAGCAGGCTGACGTCCTGGTTGACGAACACGCTCACCGACGCCGTGTCGGTCGCGCCGTGATCATCGATGATCGTGTAGGTGAAGCTGTCGTTGCCGACGAAGCCGCTGTCGGGGGTATAGACCAAGTCGTCGCCCACCTGCGCCACCTGGCCGTTCGATGGATCGGTGAAGCTGTCCAGCACGATGGTGTCGCCCGGGTCGGGATCGTAGTCGTTGGTCAGCACGCTCACCGTAACCGGCTGATCGCTCACGGTCTGCGCCGAATCGTTCACCGCAACGGGGAATTGGGTGTCGAGCGCGGTGGCCGAGACTTCATCGGACACCGTCGACGTGTTGCCGTTCACATCCGTGCTGAAGCCCTTGTAGTAATACGTCACGCCGTCCGCGGTGTTGGTATCCGTGTACTCACTGGCCGTGATGCCTGCCGCGACAAGGTTGCCCGGTCCGGGCGTGAAGCCCGGCGTCGTGTCGCGATACAGGTCGTAGTAGCTGAAGTCGCCTTCCTTGTTGTTGTCCCAGTTCACGTAGATGACCGCGTTGTCCTGTGCCGTCGCGCTGATGTTGTATGGCGCGAACGGCGCGGCCCGATCGTCGCCATTGCCGTCGATGACCGCGAAGAATCCGTCGCGCAGGCCCGGATCAATCGTCGGCTGGATCGGATCCTGCGTGTAGAAGACATGATTGCCCAGCCAGCCGCCCCAGACAATGTTCGCATGCGTGTTGCCGGGAAGGACCCGGGCATCGATCGCATACACGTTCGACCCGGTGGACAGCCGCGTGGTGTACAGCCGGGTGTCGAAATCGCTGTCGAGCACCATGAGCCACGCGCCGCCGATGTAGTCGCCGATTTCCGGCGGGCTGAACGTCGTCTGGTCCGGCTGGGGGTTCCACAGTGGATGCGGAGCGATGGGCAGGCCGTACCCGCTGTAGCCGCCGATATACACGCGGCCCTGCGCATCGGCCACGATCTCGCCCTTGGCCACACTCATCGTATTGGTGCGGTCGTTGCTGCTCAGTCGCCCGGTCAACTGCTGCCCGCGCACGTATTCGCCCGTGTCGGGCTCGTACCGGCCGAAGAACGTCTTGTGGTCCGATCCGGAGTTGTAGAAGTTGTGGAACCGATCGCCGCCGACGATCGGCGCGCTGACCCAGTTGTCCGATGCGTCCAGGAACGGCTGGTAACGGAAGATGTGATTGCCACCCGCGCACTCGAAGCCGATGTACAGATAGCCATCGTCGCCGATCGAGCACACACGGCCGCGCGTGTCGGCCATGTTGTTCTCCGGCCGGTTGATCCAGTCGGGATCGGCATCGTTGGACGACCAGTCATAACCGGTCCACTTGATCGTGCCGTCGTACGCCTGGCCGCGCGTATAGCTGATGTGCACCGGATTGCCCGATGTGTAGGCCTGCCGCCAGCCCACATGCACTACCGTCTGCGAAGCCTCATCAATACAGACATCGATGGTGTTGCGATGCCCGCCGAAAGTGCCGAGCTGCGTGCCCGCGGCATCGTACACCCACATCGTGCCGCCACCCATCGAGATGTCATCCGGGTTCGTGTGGCTATCCGCGTGGGTCTTTGCCACGGACGTGCCGGTGGGGCCAACGTCCACGCGCCACACGTTCGCCCCCGTGTAGGTTTTCGACCACAGCACGGTGTCCGCCGCGGCGTTGAGTTTCAGGAATCCGCCGGACCACGCCGCGACGTACAGATTGTCGCTGTCGTCGACGGCAAGATCGGTGACCATGTCGGACACGCGCGTCACGGAAAGCACCGTCTTACCGTCGGCGCTGAGCCGCACGATCGCGCCACTGCTGGTCGGTGTCGCCCCGTTGAGCAGCACGGGCGTCAGCCCGCCCGGTATCGCATCCGAAATGTTGGCGGCCAGAGCGATCGTGCCATCGGAGAGAATGCGCGACCCGCGCACGCCTTCGTCGTACGCGCTGCCCCCGAGGAAGGAGGAACTGGTCAAGTCGTAGTCCGTGCTGTACGCCGGCGCCTCGAGCGCCGCGGCGGGCGCGTAGACGGGTTCGAGAAGGGCCGCCTGCTCCGGCCCGACCGCCGCACTGAGCAGCAGGCGAGGCTCGAGCGATTCCAGTTGCGGCCCGCGGACCGAACGCGTATCTCCACCGTTCGACATGACTTGACTCCTGAAAGGGGTTACCGAAGGGACCACGACAGCCGCGATTATACCGCGAACGGTCCACGCTTCGCGCGATCCGTGCAAGGAGTCGTCAACGTGACAGCGGCCGACGCGCCGCGCTGGGCGGCGGTCGATCACATGCATCTCGAACAGCGATCCGCAGCCCGCCTCCCGGCCGGGCTCATTGCCTCCCTCTGCTCGCCCTTTCTCCCTTCGATGGGGACGGACGGCAACCTACTCCACGTGGATCGACTCCGCCTTGATCGCGAGCACGTTGTCGCCGGCCTGAACGACCTCGCCGCGCAACGTGACCCGTGCAAGCGGCTTGATGCCGGCCACGCCGTTGATCGATCCCTTGAGCGGTCGGCCGGACACATCGGTGACGCGAATACTGGCCGTCGCGGCGGTGAGCTTCTCGCGATCCGTGCAGCAGAAGTCCCAAGGCGTCTCGCAGTGATCGCCCGGCTCTGTGCCGCACACGAGCGGCTCGGACACGTCGACGATCGTGAACGCCGCGCGGCCGTGCACAAAGGGCTGCTTCGATCCGCCGATGTGCCCGCGCACCACCACCGTGTCGCCGGGCCTGGCCGACTGCTTGAGTTCTGGAATCGGCATCGCGCCGTCGATGGGCGCTGCCACGATCAAGCCATCGGGCAGCGCCGCCGTGCCAGGCGTTGTCGTGTCGCCGCGCTCCGGAGAGGCGGTCGTGCCTTCGCCGCAACCGGTGAGCAGCAGGCCGATCAGAAGTACTGTTGCCATCAGGTATCTCATTTTGACTCTCCGTACCAGTTCAAGGTGATCCGATTCTCTGTAACACACGTCTCCGTTCGTTCACCGCGGCCCCCACTACGCGGCCTTGAGCGCTTCGGGTATCGGCAGCCGCAGACAGCGCCACGCCGGCGGCAAAGCGCCGATCACGCCCAGCGCCAGACCGACGCCCAAGGCGATCGCCACCGTGGGACCGTCGAGCGCCAAGCCGTACGCGCCGCTGGAAAATCGCACCGCCAGGCGATCGAGGAAGACCAGACCGATCGCGGTGGCCAGCAGCGCGCCGAACGACGTGGCGAGCACCGACTCCTGGACCATGCTGATCACGATCGCCGCGCGGCTGAATCCCAGCGACTGCAGCGTGCCCAGTTCGCGCACGCGGGCCGCGAACGCGGCATACATCACGTTCAACCCGCCAAGCACCCCGCCGATGACGATCAGTCCTGCCGTGAACCAGACCATCAGCCGCACGGGTTGGTAGAACGCCTTCAGCGATTCGTAGTACTCGGCCTCCGGCATCGCCACCAGTTCCAGGTCGAGTCGCTCCTTGCAGAAGAAGTCGACATCGGCGAATTCGGCCTCGTCCAGCGTGGCTACCACCGCCGACAGCGAGTCGCGCTTCGCCGCAATCTGCAGATCGGTCAGCGGCAGCCAGATCTCGGACTCGAGCACCGAACCGGGGGCCGCAAGATGACCGACAATCGTCCAGGGCCGGCTGTCCAGCCACAGCTTCTGTCCGATCGCCAGTCGCTCCTCGGGCAGACCCATGCGCGCCGCCGCCATGCGCCCCACGACCAGTTCATCCGCGCCGTTCTCGGCATGGCGTCCTTCGGCAATGCGTACGCGCCTGTGAACGAGGAAGGCCGCCGGCGTGACGCCGCGCATCGCGACGCGGTAGTCGCGCGGGCTGTCGCGGTCGGTTTTGAGCACCATCTGCATGAACACCTCGGGCGAGGCGAATGTCTGACCGGCGCGCGTCTTGATGCCCGGCACGCTGGCGGCCAGTTGCGACGCCGACGCCGGGCTGATCTCGCTGCGCTCGATGCTCTCCTCGCTGCCGGCGCCGAGAAGGATGACGTTGTCCGCCCCGGCCGTCTGACCAATGACCCGCTCCATGCCGCGCACAAAGCCCGCCGCGACAATCACGACGAGCACGATCAGCAAAGCGCCGCCACTGACCAGCGCCAGCCGCACCGGCGACCGACCAAGGTTCCGCACACCGTATTCCGCCGGGAGTAGTCTCAATGCATCGCTCCTCTTCACACCGCCCGGAAACATGCGGCGATCTCGCGACGCGACGCGCGCCATGCCGGCGCCAGGCCGGCCAGCGCGCCCAATGCGATCGCGACCAGCAGGCCGACGAGGATCATCAATGGACTCGTATCCATCGACAGCGACAGCCCCTCGGTCGACAGCGAGAACCGGCCCCAGTAGCTCAAGGCCCACGCGCCGAAGCTGCCGATCACACCGCCGGCCAGGCCGAGCACCACGCCCTCGGTCAGCACCATCCGCGCAATCAGTCCGCCGCGATAGCCCAGCGTCTGCAGCACCGCGTGGTCGCGGATCCGATCCTGCACCGACAGCACGATCGCATTGCCCACCAGGGCCAGCACCGCGAAAAGGCAGCCGTAGCTCAGCCAGCGCGTGAAGCCCACGATGGCCATGGCATCGGAGACCGCCCGTGCCGTGAAGGCTTTCTCCGGGAAGGTGGCCGTGGGTTCCTGGTCGTGCCTGAACGCCTCATCGATGCCTGCTGCGACGGATTCAAGCTTCTCGTGATCAACCACCTTCACGTTGAACTGCGTGACGATGCCCAGCTTCTGCTGGCCGGCGTTCTGCTGGATGAAGTCCAGATGTGCGTACGCAACGTTCTGATCCTGCGGCTGGTCAGATCGGAAGATACCGGCCACGTACACGGTGATCCCCGCGGCATCAAAGCGGTCACCGGCCCTGAAGCCGCGCCGCTGCGCGAGTGCTTCACCGACGAGCACCGCGTCGCTGCGATGCTGCCACTGCTCGATCGAACCGGCGAGCAGTTCGAAACCCGAGGCGTACGCCTCAACGAAGCTGTCGCGCGGCACGCCGCGGAAGGTTACCACGTCCAGGCTCGTGCGGCAGTTGGTCACCAGGATCCGCATCGGCACCACCGAGGCGACGCCGTCCATGCCCTCGATCGTCTTTCCGTAGTACTGCGGCAGGTTGCTGGTCATCGGGCAATAGCGTTCGGCCCGATAGACGACCAGCGTGTCATCCCCGGCCGACACCTCGGTCGCGCGTTCAACACCGCGCTGCATGGCCTCGATGGACACGAAAAGAAACATCGCGCACGCCACGCCCCCGACCGTCAGCGCCGTGCGCGTCCGGTGTCGGAAAATGCCCTTGAGCACAACGGGTATGAACCTTGGATGGATCATCTTGATTGCTCCTTCACGATCCGGCCGCAACCACCGCCGCCACCGGGGCCGGTTCCGGTTCCGTCTCCGGCGCATCGACGAGCCGTCCCTTTTCCAGGTGAAGCACACGCCGCGCGTACTCGGCACAGTGCGGATCGTGGGTCACCATGACCAGCGTCTTGCCCAGTTGCTCGTTGAGCCGGACCAGCATCTGCATCGTGTCCCGGGCCGAGCGCTTGTCCAGGTCGCCGGTCGGCTCGTCCGCGACGATGATGTCGGGGTTGGTCACGATGGCGCGGGCGATGGCCACGCGCTGCTCCTGCCCGCCGCTCAACTGTCGCGGGTAGTGATCGTGCCGATCGGAGATGTTCGCCAGTTCAAGCGCCGCCGACACCTGCTCATGCCGTACTTTGCGCGAAAGCGGCTTCAGCAGCAGCGGCAGCTCCACGTTCTCATACGCGGTCAGGACCGGCACGAGGTTGTAAAGCTGGAAGATGTAGCCGACATGGTTGGCGCGCCACGTCGCCAGTTGCGAACGAGACAGCCGCGCGATATCGCGACCGTCGATCGCAAGCGAGCCGCTGGTGGGCTTGTCGATGCCGGCGATGAGGTTGAGCAACGTGGTCTTCCCGCTGCCCGACGGACCCATGAGCGCCAGGAACTCGCCGCGCTCGACATCGAGATCGAGATCCGCCAGCGGCGTCACCGTCGCACCCTTGCGCCCACCTTTCCGGTACGTCTTGGTTAGCTGTCTGCACTTGATGAAGCTCATACCTGGACACTCCCGCGCCGCGGCGCGTTACTGTTTGTTCTCCATCCCGCCGGTTCCCACGCGTATGCGCGTCCCGTCGACCAACCGATCAAAGCCTGAGGCGATAACCAGGTCGCCGGGCTTGAGCCCTTCGCGCACCTGAACCCAGTCGCCGCGCGTCGCCCCGCCAAGCTGCACGGCTCGTCGCGCGGCCGTGTCGCCCTCGGCCACCCAGACGTACTCCCCGATCGTCGCATCCTGCAGCACGAGTCGACGCGGCACGAACGCGCGCTGGCCGCCCGACTGCCGATCGCCCGGCGAATCAGTTCCCGAATGGGCCATCGCGAGAAACTTCGCTCGCGCCAGCATCTCCGGCTTGATCTCCGGCGACGGATTCTCGATCGCCACTTTCACTTCAAGCGTGTTCTTTTGGATGTCCGCCTCGTGTACGATGCGCGTCACCCGCCCGCGGAACACGCGATCGGGCAGGACGTCGACGACCACCTGCGCCGGCTGCCCGACGGAGACCTTCGCCGCATCGGCCAGCGGTACATCGATCCGGGCCTGGAGGCGCGACGGATCGTACACGTGCACGACGTGCGCCGAGTGCACGCCGTCCATCTGCTGCAGCAGTTTGTGGCCCGGTTGAGCCAGGAGCGTCATGACGACGCCATCCACCGGGGATCGCACCTTCATGCGATCCAGCCGCAACTGCGCCTCGGCTTCGCGCACGCGCGCCAGCTTGAAATCGGCTTCCGCGCGCTTAACGGCAGCGTTGGCCGCATCCAGTGCCAGCTTCTCATCGATGCGCAGTTCCAGTGACTGGCCAGCCGCTTCGAGTTCAGCGCGAAGCTGGGCGATGCGCGCCACGAGGATGGGTTCACGCAGCCGCACGGCACGCAGTTCAGCCACTCGGGCATCGCGACGGTGCTTCGACTGGAGCACCTCGATCTCCGTCGTCGCCCCCCGCGCGGCCGATTCCGACAGGCGCTTGTATTCATCTTCCGCCTCGGCCAGTCGCGCCTCGCTAATGGCGATCTCGCTGGGCAGTCGCGCATGTTCGGCTTCCGCCTGTTCGAGTTGGGCTTTCGCAACTGCCTTGACGCGCTTGGGCGCCACCAGCGTCTCCCACTCGCGACGCGCCGCTTCGACACGGGCTCGAGCGTCGGCCAATCCCGCTTCGCGGGCAGCCACGTCCGCCTTCGCCGCATCGAGCGCCAAGCGCGCATCGTCATCGATCATCGTGGCGACGACCTGGCCGGCTTCGACCTTCTCGCCCTCCAACACGAGCACCTCGTCAACCACGCCGTTCGCCAGTGCCGAGACATAGGTGACGAAGGGGTCAGGCTCCACCCAGCCCGGCGCCTGGGCGACAACGGCGCCCGGTGCGGCCTGCTGATTGGCCTCAGTCGCAGAGACCGGGCGCAGAACGACAGGCTCGATGTCGACCGTCACCGCCGGCATGAGTGTTGCGCGCATCGCCCACCCAAGCGCGAGCAGCATCCCCAGCACTGCAGCGCCAGGCACGGCGATACGCGTCAACCACCGCCGCCGCGGGCGCGGCACTTGCGAGGCGGTCGGTGTCCGCGCGCCGCCGTCCGACGCCGTGCCCGACAGGACGGATAGTCTGGAGTCCAGTTCTTTGGCCATGGAGTACACCTCGTGTATCGATCGCTACATTCACCATTCAGGCGCGGCATGCACGCCACTCGCTGCCCCGGCAAATGGCGGCCGGGAGGTCCGGTGAATCCGATGCACTACACGAGTAAGAGCGTGTGTAAACCCACCAAGGAGGGTGGCGGGAGTTGATAGAACGAGATCTGACTGACGGCTCGACTGGTGAGACGCGGCTCGTCGAGTTCGTACGCTAACGTCCAAGAGGCCACCTGCGTGCCGGCCAGGTTCAGCCCACCGGCGACGGTCAACGTCGCGGGCGGCGCATCGACCAGACAGCATCGACTCGAACAATCTCGCGGCAACGGCGGCGAAGCAGGCTCACGATCCTTAGCGCCGCCATGGCAGCAACTCTCCCGCGCAACAGTTGCATCAGGCTGGACGCTCCCAGCGCGGTTCTCGCCCTTCAGCGGCAGGCCCAACGGCAACTGGCCCCCGATGGCGCCGAGACAGCAGATGAGAATGACGGATAGGCGCAGCATCTCAAGCGATCATACCCCCCGAATGAGCAGTTTGTTCCCACGAGATCCGAGAAATCACCAAAACACGCCGCCAACCGCGCCTTCCCACCGAGACTACCCACACACAGGACTCAAGACTCGCCTTTGTTTGGTGCCCCTGACACGGCCATCTCTTGGCCACAACTGGGCGATGCGCTACCGCCCGGCTAACGATAGGAGGTCCCAATGGGCCATCCAAGCCGACCGATGAACAGCCTTGGCATCACCGGGCGCCTTTGGACGGTATCGGTGGGACCGTCCGACGCGTTCCAAGCCTGTTGCCATGTGCTGCTGCTGTCGGTTCATCCATTCTGCCAATGCCACCCGTACGGATGGCGATAGTTGGCTGCTCCTTCAGGCAGTTTCGGCGGCGAATGTCAGTTGTGATCGGGCCGATTGTCGCGCTTGCGCGTCGTGATCCATCGTCTCGCTGCGGGTCGGCTCTGTCCTGATCCCGTCCGGGCGCGTTCAGACACGCGAGCCCCTACTGCTCCTCTTCGCAACCGTTGCCGAACTCTCCCGGTGAGACGAGAGACTCGTCCAGATCGAACAGCCTCCGCAGCGCGGCCGCGTAGAACGCGAGTGGAGCCGGTGCATCCCTTCGACCGATCTGCGAGAGCGGCTGATGAAGGATCTTGTTGATCAAGCGACGTGTATGCTCTTCGATCAGTTCGTCGAGTTCGGCGCTGCTGCTGCTGTTCAGTTTCCCGACAGTGCGCTGCGTCTCGGCTTCGCCGATCTCGGCAAGGCGCTGGCGCAGCGCGTGGATAAGCCTACCGAGATGCCGGCGCTGCAGTTGCCTCATGCACTCGTCGGCGGCCTCGTTGAGCATCGCCTCACACTGAGCGACCGATTCTGAACGCGCCTGGCGCGTTCGCGCAACGACCTGTTGCAGATCGTCGATGTTGTACAGGTATACATTGCTCAAGCCCCCGACCGCCGGGTCGACGTCGCGCGGCATTGCGATATCAATGATGAAAACGGGACGGTTCCTGCGGCGGCGCGCAAGGCGCCTGAAGCGAGAGGCCGTGATGATCGGATCCGTCGAGGCGGTCGACGTGATCACGATGTCCGCCTCGACGAGCAGGTTGTCCAGGTCATCCATCGGCCGCACATACCGGGCGGGATCAAGCGATATCTGCGACGCAAGGGCACGGGCCCGCTCGGGCGTTCGGTTGGTCAGCCACAGCTTCTGCGGCGACAGTTCCAGCAGGCGCCGCAGGGCCAGTTTGGCCATCTCCCCGGCCCCGATGCCCAGCACCGTCTTGTCGTCAAATCGCTCGAAGATGCCCTGCGCAAACTCGACGGCTACTGAGCCGATCGAAATCCGCCCTTCGTCGATGCGTGTTACGGTCCGCGCGCGCTTGGCGACGGTAATCGCTTCACGAAAGACCTTGTGGAGCACCGGCCCGACGCCCCCGCTTGCGATACCCGCTTCATAAGCGGATCTCACCTGTCCGAGTATCTGCGGCTCGCCGAGCACCATGGACTCGAGTCCTGTAGCAACTCGGAACAGGTGGATGATCGCCTGGTCGTTCTCTCGCAGAATCGTCACCGGGACCAGATCTTCGAGACTGACGCAAGTCGCGGCGGCCATCATCTCGCGCAACTGGTCGATCTTCGGCGGCTCGTGCGAGGGGCGAACGAGATACCATTCGATCCGATTGCAGGTGGACAACACCGCCGCTTCGCAGCGACCATGCTGACGTCGGATCTCCTGTACGGTCTGCACCGCCGCATCGCCGGCCACGGCCAGCTTCTCCCGCAGCGCCACGGGGGCAGTGCGATGGTTGACCCCTAGCATGATGATTCTCATCGCGCCACCTCCGCCGCGTCAGGTACGAGCGTCGAGAGCGAGATGGATACGAGCATCAGCAGCATCGTCACGAGGGTCATCCATGCGAATGGCGCGCCGCGCAGCCGACGGAATCTGTGCGCAAGAATGATGCCAACGTAGGCAAACCAGGTCACAACCGATGCGATCACTTTCGGCCGGGCACGCCACGACGTGCTCTCAGACACATTGCCCAGTATGGCATGGAGAACCCCGACAACGATGGCCAGGGTCAGGAGCGCAAAGGTGGCCTTTACAGCGCGACATGCCATGCGCTCGGTGGCCTCGAGACTCGCCAAGGGCTTGATCGCGGCATACTCGTCGAGATGGCGCATACGGCGCTGGGCGTAGAGATACATGGCCCCCGCGCCGCCGGCGATCACCGCACAGAGCACGCCGGGATACGCAGCCAGGACATGCGCGATATGCCAGACGGAGCGCATGTTGAAGAGGTACCACGTCCACTGATGAGCGCAGAGGGCCCAAGCGAACAGCAGAGGCAGCACCGGCAGAGCGAACGCGCTTAGCCCGGGAAGTCGACGCGGATGATCGAGAAAGAGCACGATCGCGGTATGCAAGACGGCGATCACCAGCAGGCCGTCGAGGTGGGTATCCAACGGACGCCAGGTCTGATCACCCACGAAGGCTGCGAGGATCGCGGTCGCGATACCCAGCAGGAGGATCGCGATCGCCAACGTAACGCGGACGGCGGAGGTGCCCCCCTTCGCGCGTCGCAGTAGCTGTCGCCAGGAAGCAATCACCGCGGCCACTGAGAGCAGGCCCAGTACCACGATCAACACTGAGATGGCTGCATGCATCATTTCGCCGCCAAGTCCTCTTCCCCCGCCATGCTCCGACGGAAGGCAAGCAGCGCGTCGGCGCCAGTTGAGCGGGGTATCTGGGCCGGCTCGTCAATACGACCGACCAGCACCCGATGATCGGCTGCGGTCCTGGTGCCCCGCTGGTTCACACCGACAGGCCCGGGCGATTCGACGGTACGCGTTGCCCCATCGACGTCGCAAGGCTCACAGTGGCATTCGATCAGCTTCGCGACACGCAACCCGGCTGTCAGAACGACCATCGATGTATCTTAGCGGGTGCGATGACGGATGTGGAAGCGTGCAGTTGCGACCCGTGTCGGCCTGGGCCAGACTGGCATCAACTGCGGAGCAGGCGGGCATTTCCTGCGGCCGTCACGCGTCAGGCAAAGTAAGCCGCTCGACGGCGAGGGGGAGGACGGTGGGGGGCCTTCGCAGCATGAACGGCGCGATGCCTGTTGACAATGCTCGGGTCTCTCGGCCATGGCGCCTTTGATCAGGACACCCTCGGCGGCGAGCCCGGCAAAGTCGACCTGAACTGCCTCGGTGTGAACGAGAAGGACTACAATCGCCGGACGACTGGGAATGCGCATGCCGCGGATTCGGTATGGTCGGGACGGCAAGCCTGGGAACCGACAGTGTGTTCGTCTTCATCGGCTCTGGGAATCGATTCTCTGCAACAGGCCACCCGCGGATACGCATACAACACCCGTGCGTCTTTTCATACTTGCGGACGGGTCTGCTTATCGTCGCGGCGGCAAGCGTACGGATGGCCTCGATTTCCTAGAATGATCGGTAGCAGAGAAACGAAATGAGCGCAACCAGACACTCCTACAGCAATGATGACTTCGATCACAGCCCTTTCATCGTCTTCTACGAGACGACGCGCGCCTGCGATCTGGCCTGTCGCCATTGCCGCGCCAGTGCGCAACGCAAGGCACATCCCGATCAACTGACGCACGCGCAGAGCAAACTGCTCCTGGACCAACTCGCGCGTTTCCCCAAGCCCCCGTTGCTGGTCTTCACGGGTGGCGACCCTCTGAAGCGCGAGGACATCTTCGATCTTGTGACGTACGGCAGGTCGCTTGGCCTCGAGGTGGCCATGACGCCAAGCGCGACGCCGCTGGTGACGCGCGAGGCGATTGTGAAGCTGAAGGAGGCAGGTGTCCGCCGCCTCGCGGTTAGCCTGGACGGCGCCGACGCGGCCACGCACGATGCATTCCGCGGATTCAAGGGCAGCTACCAGCGCACGATGGAGATCATGGCCGACGCGCGTGAAATCGGTATCGCCCTGCAAGTCAACACGACCGTCACGAAGCGGAACATCGAGCAACTGGACCTGATCGCTGACCTGCTGGCCCAGCAATCGGTCGTGCTGTGGTCAGTGTTCTTCCTCATTCCAGTCGGGCGCGGCAAGGTGGAGATGGCCATCGAGCCGCAGGAGTACGAGCAGGTGTTCCAGAAGCTGTGGCACACCGCTCAGACCAAGCCTTTTGGCGTCAAGACAACTGAAGCGCATCACTACCGACGCTTCGTCAAACAACTGCACGGCGACCCCCAACGTGATCCATCGGGCGATGGTCATCTGAACATCGCCGGCCAGGCGGCCGGCCCGGGCGGCGGGGGAGCCGGACCTGACGCCATTCGCGCCGAGGCGGGACACCCGGCTTCCGCCCATCCCGGCGGCGGCCACCCGCATACCATCCAACGCGCGCCGCTCGGCATCAACGACGGCAAGGGCGTCTTCTTCGTCAGCCACATCGGCGAGATCTACCCCAGCGGGTTCATGCCGGTCGAGGTCGGACGGTTCCCGCGGGACAGCGTCGTCGACGTGTACCAGAACGCCGCGCTGATGAAGGCGCTGCGCAACCCGGACGGCTTCCACGGCAAATGCGGTGTCTGCGCCTATCGCTATATCTGCGGCGGCAGCCGCGCGCGTGCGTTTGCGGTCCTGGGTGATCCGTTGGGACCGGAGCCGGACTGTGTCTTCGTACCCGACGGCTGGATCGAAGAGGAGGCGGCATGCTGAGCGTAAGCAACATTCTCTGCAACCACGAGGCGGGCAATGAACGTCTTCGGTACGGCCACACGGCCACGGACGCGCGTGACGCGGATACGCCCCACCGCCTTGCCGAGACAGACCGGTTTGACGGTGCCCCGCGGCCGGTCGTGGTCTGGGCCATCACGAAAGCGTGCAATCTGCGCTGCGTTCATTGCTATGCCGCGGCTGACGGCAGCGCCGCACCCAATGAATTGAGCCACCGGGAAGGGCTGGCGCTGCTTGATGACCTGAAGGCCTTTGGCTGCCCGGCGGTGCTCTTCTCCGGCGGCGAGCCGTTGACGCGGCCCGACGCTCTGGAGTTGATCGCCTATGCGCAGCGTATCGGGCTCAACTGCACGCTTTCGACCAACGGGCTGCTGATCGACGACAAGATGGCCGACAGCCTGGCCGCGCTCGGGCTGCGGTATATAGGGGTCAGCATCGATGGGATCCCTGAGCGACATGACAAGCTTCGTGGCATGGAAGGCGCGTTCGACCAGACGATGGCCGGTATCGATCGCTGTCGCGCACGCGGCATCAAAGTCGGCCTGCGCTTCACCGTGCACGCCCTGAATGAGCGTGATCTCGACGACATGTTCGACCTGTGCCTCGAGCACGACGTTCAGAGACTGTGCGTCTACCACCTCGCCTATGCGGGGCGAGGCGACCACATGCAGAAGGTGGATCTCACCGCCGCACAGACCCGCGCCGTTGTTGATCGCATCTTCGAGCGTACGAAGCGTATTCACGAAGCGGGCGACGCCTTGGAGGTACTGACGGTTGGGAACCATGTCGACGGCGCATACGCCATCATGCAGCTCGAGCAGAGCAACCCGGACGAGGCCCGACGTGTCATGGAGCGCCTGCAGGGCACCGGCGGCAACCGCAGCGGATGCAATATCGCATCGGTCGACCCGGTTGGAAACGTGCACTATGACCAGTTCTCGTGGCATTACACGTGCGGCAGTGTGCGCGAGAAGCCCTTCAGCAGGATCTGGAGCGAGGCCTGCGACGAGCGTATCGCCGTGCTCCGCGATCGACAGCGCCACCTGCCGGTCAAGTGCCGGGCGTGCCGCTTCCTGTCGATCTGCAACGGCAACCTGCGTACACGCGCAGAGGCGGCGACCGGTAACTGGCTCGGGATGGACCCGAGTTGCTACCTCACGGACGATGAAGTCGGATCGAGAACTGACACCATCGAAGACGCAACCGGCCCGCCGGACAAGGGCGAGGATCGATGAATGATTCGGTGTGGCGGCTTACGAAAGTGTGATTGACTCGAGTAGCCGACGTCCCCGAGTCGACCGAGGCCCGAAGCTCCTGGTGTGCGTCACAGTGTTGCTCGTGTTCTCAATCCCACACTGCCGCCATCTGCCAACGGCTGCTCTGAAGGCGAATGGGCCATACAGGACTTGAACCTGTGACCTCCTCGATGTCAACGAGGCGCGCTAGCCAACTGCGCCAATGGCCCTTTCTGACGGCGCCGGTCGGCACCTGTTTTCAAGCTTGACATTGTATCGGTCCCGAATGGACCCGCAAGCTTGATCGCAGCGCTGCCGGTTACGGCTGGCGCCGCTGCTCTTCGGATCGCGGCGGCGGCTCGGGCGGCGCCGGCGGGTTGCGCTTCGCGGCGGTTGCGATCAGGACCACGGCGACGATCGCGACCACAACCCCCACCATGCATCCGCCCAGCAACACGAGTTCCCACAAGCCGATACGGGCATAAACACCCAGAGTCGCGATCATTGTGATGATCCCTGCGAAACGAACGAGCGCCGGCCGCGGACGGGACCAAGCCTCGACTACTCCTCTTCCGCACGCTCGATGAGCCAGTACTCCAACTCCACGGGCGTGGCGCGGCCGAAGATGGTGACGATCACGCGCACCTTGCCCTGGTCCGGCAGCAGTTCGTCGACCGTGCCTTCCATATTCTCGAACGGGCCTTCGCGGATCTTGACGTGGTCGCCCTTCTGGAACTCCATCTTGACCGACGTCGGCGTTTCGTCCGCCGGCTTCGAGGCCGCGAGCATCTTCTCGATCTCCGGCACGCTCATCGGACTGGGGCGCCCGGCCGTGCCGATGAAATCGCCCACCCCCGTGGTTTCCTTGATCAGGAAGAAGATGTCCTGCGGGATGCGGCCGTCCGATTCCAACTGCATCTCAACGAAAACGTATCCCGGGTAAAGCTTCTTGAGCGTGATCTTCTGCTTGCCGCCCTTGATGGTCTTGACCTTCTCCGTCGGCACGAGGATGCGCTTGACCAGGTGCTCGAAGCCTTCGATCTTGATCTTGCGCAGCAGCGTCTCGCGCACCGAGTCTTCCTTGTTGGAAGCCACGCGAAGCACGAACCAGTTCATCCCCGGGTGGACAAGCGGCTCATCCTCACCGATCTGGTCGCTGGTCTGCGTCTGCGTGTCCGCGTCGGCGGGCGCCTCGTCCGGCTGCGGATCCGTGGTCTGGGGGTGCTCTACGTGCTCGTCAGCCATGACGGTGTCATCCTGAAAGGTGCGATCCATTTCGATACGAGTGAGTTCCGAACTTGGCCGCCGTCGCCGGATGCTTCGCCGGCCAGCGCGGCCTGGTCCGATCAACGCTCAAGAATGTCGATGAGCATGAACAACTGCGCAAACATCAGGTCGGTGACCCACAGCATGATAGCCAGCATGAACGTGCCGATGACCACCACCCAGGTCGATCCGATGACTTCCCGCCGGCTCGGCCAGTTCACCTTGCGCATTTCCGCTTCCGTGGCGATCAGGAAATCCACGATCTTCGGGCGGTTGAGCACCCATACGATGAACAGCCAGATCACCACCACCGCGCCGATCAGGATGCCGGCCTTGATCCAGATCATGTAGTTCGTGCCCAGCACGCTCTCGACCTGTGAGCCGGCAGGAAAATCATCACGCAGCGACGTCTCAAGCGTCAGTTCGCCCGCGGCCTCGTCGATCGCCACCACGCTGTTGGTGACCGTGCGCTCACCGTCCGACGAGATGATGCGAATGCCGGCGCGTCCGAGGTTGGGGCCGAAATGTTCGGAAACCGACTGCGCCGCTTCGGGGCTGAGTTTCAACGTGCGGTTCGGCGCCGTGCGGTTCGTCTCCGGATTCAGGGCGCGCTGCTTGTACGCCGTCGCCGTCTCACCGAACACGGTGGGGACATTACGCATGCCGCTGTAGAACGATTCGACTTCGGACTCGATCCACAGCGTCGCGCCGAGCATGATGACGGCGATGCCCGCCGCGGTGAGCAGACGAGCCACGCGCCCCTGTCCCGGTTTGTGTTTCATTAACAGTGACAACGCAGGTGTCCCTTCCGGCCGGACGCGGCCAAGCTCCCTGACAAAGGCGGCCGGGCGCTGCCTGGCCCGGCCTGATGCCGATCAACACGGGTGGAGGGACTCGAACCCCCAACCTGCTGATTTGGAATCAGCTGCTCTGCCAATTGAGCTACACCCGTTCGGCCCAATCCAATCGGCTCGAGCCATCGAGCCGCGTTCCTACTTACGCTTGATCTTGTGCATCGTGTGCTTACGCAGACGCGGGCTGTACTTCTTGAGACCCTTCTTCAGCTTCTCGGGAAGACCGCCCTTCACGTTCACCGGCGTGCGATAGTTCAGATCGCCCGTCTCGGAACACTGCAGCCACACGTACTCAACGGCATCGGCTTTCTTGGCCATGGCTCAACACTCTCGATCTGGACCGGCCACGCCGGCCCGGCCGCATGTCTCGCCTCGCAGCGCGTGAGCGCAAGCCCCGAAAGGCCCGCGGCTCAACGCCCGCGATGCGGTTGGTTCCAGTTGTCTACTCAAGAATCTTCGTCACCACGCCGGCGCCCACCGTGCGGCCGCCCTCGCGAATCGCGAAGCGCGACTGCTCTTCCATGGCGATGGCCTTGCCCAGCGTGATCACCATCTCGATGTTGTCGCCGGGCATGCACATCTCGGCGCCGCCCGACAGCTCGATCGAACCGGTCACGTCCGTCGTGCGGAAGTAGAACTGCGGGCGATACCCGTTGAAGAACGGCGTGTGACGACCGCCCTCTTCCTTCGTCAGAACGTAGACCTCGCCGTTGAACTTGGTGTGCGGCGTGATCGACTTCGGCGCCGCGAGCACCTGCCCGCGCTCGACTTCCGTCTTCTCCACGCCACGCATCAGGCAGCCGACGTTCTCGCCCGCGCGGCCTTCATCCAGCGACTTGTTGAACATCTCGACGCCGGTGACGGTCGTCGCCTGCGTGTCACGCAGACCAACCAGTTCCACCTTGTCGCCGACCTTGACGATGCCGCGCTCGATGCGGCCGGTCGCCACCGTGCCGCGACCCTTGATCGAGAACACGTCTTCCACCGCCATCATGAACGGCTTGTCGGTCTCGCGGTCCGGCTCGGGAATCCAACTGTCCAGCGCGTCCATCAGGTCCTGGATGCACTGGGTCGCCTCGGCGTTAGAGGGATCGGACAGCGCCGGGAACGCCGCGCCGCGCACGATCGGGGAGTCCTCCTCGAAGTCGTACTTGGTCAGCAGTTCCTGCACTTCCAGCTCGACCAGGTCGAGCAGCTCCGGATCGTCCACCAGGTCCACCTTGTTGAGGAAGACCAGCAGCTTGGGCACGTTGACCTGGCGGGCCAGCAGCACGTGCTCGCGCGTCTGGGGCATCGGGCCGTCGTCGGCGGCGACCACCAGGATCGCACCGTCCATCTGCGCGGCGCCGGTGATCATGTTCTTCACGAAGTCGGCGTGACCCGGGCAGTCCACGTGGGCGTAGTGACGGTTCTCACTCTCGTATTCCACGTGACTGGTGGCGATGGTCACGATCTTGGTCGCATCGCGGCGGCCGTCCGATTCCGAGGCCTTGGCGACCTGGTCGTACGAGGTGAACTCGGCCAGGCCCTTGGCGGCCTGGACGGCGGTGATCGCCGCGGTCAGCGTCGTCTTGCCGTGGTCGATGTGACCGATCGTGCCGACGTTGACGTGGGGTTTGGTACGCTCAAAGACACCTTTAGCCATCGGATGCTGACCTCCAAGCTGGGTTGCTTCAACGACCGGGGCGAAGACGCGCCGGCCTGAACCTGAATCCTCTTCTTCTAGCTGACGAACTTTGTGACCCGGTTGGGACACCGACAGGCTCCGCCCGAACGCGCGGGGGACCCGGTGGCCTCGCCGGGATGAAGGCGGCTACTTTACCGCAACCACCTGACGCAAGCAAACGGATTGCGGCCATGCCGCCTCCCGGAAACGTCCCCGGGCAAAGCCGCGGCAACGCCGGCAGATACGCGGCCCGGCCACCCGCCGCGGGCCATGACGCGCGGCGACCTCGCGGGTCGGTCACGCCGAAGTGCCGCCCTGTCCGCCCCGCCCGGCCGCACCGGGTCGCGGCGACGCACGCACGGACCGAACAGCCACCCATGGGACTCGAACCCACGACCTCACCCTTACCAAGGGTGTGCTCTACCAACTGAGCTAGGGTGGCAACGCAGCCGTCCCTGGCCGCAAGCGCGTGAATGTAATCGGCGGTCATGGGCAAGTCAAACATTGGGAAGACCTTGGGGAAGTGACGGAGGGGGGCGAAGAAAGGCACGAAGGCACGAAGGCACGAAGGCACGAAGCGGAGCGGAGCGGGCCCTGACGCGGGAGTTCTCCTGCTCTCCTGTCTCCTGCTCAACTCACTCGCCCGAAGGGCGCGGCACGGAGGCACGAAGCGGAGCGGAGCTGATGCGGGAGTTCTGCTGCTCTCCTGTCTCCTGTTCAGCTCACTCGCCCGAAGGGCGCGGCACGAAGCCACGGAGCAGAGCAGCGCAGAGGCCGGCGACGGTGTCTGCCGCAGCGCTGCTGCCCGCGTTTGGGCTGTCGGTCGGGCACTGGCGGGTGAGCCGCGCGTGGCGCCGGGCATAGGCTTAGCTCCGTCCGGGCCGAATCGTCGATTCCAGCCCGAAAACGCGGGTGGGTGGCACAAACGGCACTCTCGCGTAAGAAATCGCTCGAAAAATCTGTCAAAAGTGTACACTTTTTGGCTCCGTTTCCGCTCGTTTTCGTTCGTTTCGTCTGCATGGGCGTGGGGAACCGGATGAAACCGCAGATGGACGCGGATGCAGGGGCTGGAGATGGACGTGGATGGGGGGCGGGGTCTCGGGTAAGGGGTAAGGATGCCACGAACTAGAAATTCTTTAATTGACTAATTAACCAATCAACTACTCAACCAGTTAACCACCTAACCATCCACCCCACATGATAGAAGTATATTCGGTATTTGTCAAGGTCAGCGAGGCGGAATTCTTCAGCACTGAGGGCTCGGAGGAGAAATCGGCTTGGGGCCGGCGAGTCGGGCGGCAGCCCGGACCGACCGAAGGGCGCAACGTCTAACGCGCCGAGGGTAGAGGAGACCGCCAAAGCCCGGCCGGGCGGAGACGGGGCGATCGGTCGGCCTGGCGCGCGTCATGCTTGATGGACGAACGTCCGGGCTCAACCCGTGCCTGCTTGCTCGGCCAATCAACAGCGGAACCCAGAGCAGGCATACGATGCCGGCGGTGGCTGGCTCGGGGACGAGTCCCAAGACGAACAGGGACGGCTGGGATGTGGTGATGGCGACCGTAGACTGGTCAGGCTCGACGACCGAATCGCACAGAACCCATGCCTGGCCGTTCGGATCCCACTGATACAGCCTGAGTTGGTCGGTCTCGACCCCCACGATCCCCGAGGGATCGTATTCGAACGTCAGCGCGACGGGCCCGTGTTGGGCAGTGAGATCGACCGACCACATCTGCGGATAGAAGCCCGCGACGAGGTAGTCACGATCCAGTTCGGGCGACCCCGGCGTCGGCCGCGCCTGACCGACCGACAGGACACCGGCTGACGAGATGTTCGTTGCGACATCGACCGCCCTTCCGCCAATCGGCAGTGTAAGTGTCTCATGCAGCGTGATCTGTCCCTGCGGTGGTTCATCGATCTGCAGGTCCACGTTGCTGTCGAGCACTGCTCGCCATGCCTCGACATCGCCAGCCGGGTTGGTACCACTTCCGACGATGACCAGACCATCCGGCGTGACCCCCGTCGCCCTCTGGAGTGACCAACCGGAAAGATTCAGACCGTGTTCGAGTTCCAGTACTTGCTGCAGCGAGCGCAGGCCGTCATCTGGGCTCCAGATAAAGGCTTGATCACCCGCTCCCCAATCGATGGCGCCGACGATGGTGAAGCCATCGCTGCTGACGTCCAGCGCTTCGGATGATCCTCCCTCGCCTAGCAACTCGAGTTCCATCATGTTATGCGGCGCCTGCCGGCAGCGCATGGCGAGCTTGTTCTGGCCGCCGCCGGCCGGAAAGGTTGCCCAGCCGACCATTGTCTGCTCGTCGAATGTGATCGCGTTCAGCCCGCCCCCCGTCGCACCGCTTGGGAGCGGCAAGGCTTGGGCGGCGGTCCCGTACCACCGGGCTGGCATGTTGCCACTGACCCCAACGCTGATGGTCTCGTCGATGACTGACTGCTCGCGGGTGATATCAGCGGCGCGGCTGTCGCCTGCACCGAGTGCATGACCCATCCAGTCGAACTGCGGCGGGTAGTGGGGACCGGCCGCGAATTCGTATCTGAAGGCCTTCCGCTCGCCACCCACATCAGCCCAGCCGACGGTCGCCCCCCTTCCGACGCCAAGCGCTTCGGCCCTGGTGCCGCCCGTCGTCGGTACGGCCTGGCGGGACCAGGCCCGTCCAGACCATCGCCAATACACCGCCTGCGAATCGGGCGCGCCCGTCCCGCCCACGATGTAGCCACCAAGCAGCGAGACATCATTCGCCCAACTGGGCGCGTCGGTGTCACCATAGCCGAGGCCGCAAATGCCGGTATCGGGTTTCCAGACAAACGCCTCGACCTTCGCCCCGCCGACTCCGGCTCTCTCACTGACGCTGTAGCCCACAACGTGGGCGCCCACGATCGACACTGCGGTCGCTTCGCTCATGAACGCCCCGCCCGGCAGATCGCCCAGCGGGGTGAATCCTGCGGCCGCGCATGAGTTGACCAGTTGCATGAGACCGTAGAGGAGGCAGAGCGCATCGATGACCAAGTGCGTGCGTGACATGACAACCTCCCGAGAACCTGAGGTTCCGAGGTGCGGTGCTTTTCCCGCGCAACGACGAGAACGATCCTGACCGTGCTCACACGACTGGGAGAGGTGCCTCCACGGCAGCCAGTGGCAGACCTCGCCTGCAAGGGCCCGCGATCCATCCTGCATTCCGCGGAACACCGGATCTCCGTCCGGTACCGCACGCCTCCTGAACCGGTAGCCCCGGGATCGCACGAAGCAAGTCCTGAACCATCGCTACGACATGTTTTGCGTGTCTTTTGGGATGCACGCCGCAGGCGGCTCGATGGCCATCGGAAGGCCCGGGGCATGATGGGGTTGATCAATGCAGGTCGATAGGCCCAACCAAGCCAACGCGTGGCCTAAACTGTTGGCATGGCTGCGAAGAAGAAATCCGCGAAGAAGAAATCCGCAAAGAGGAAGGCGGCGAGGAGCGAGGCTTCCGCGCGGCCGCGCGGGAAGGGCGCGGCGGCGCCGGACTGGACGCTGCACATCATTTCCGATGCGACGGGCAATCTTGCGCGGCACATGATTACGCCCATGCTCACCCAGTTCCCCGGCCTCGATGTCGAGAAGACTTACCACCCCTTCTGCAACACGCTGGAGAAGGTCGAGCAGACGATCAAGGAGATCGAGCCGAAGCGGGCGATCCTGCTGCATGCGCTGGTGGACCCGGACGCGAAGCGGCTGGTGCAGTTGATGTGCATTCCCCGGCGCCTGCCGCAGTATGACCTGACCGGCGGGCTGGCCGGCTTTCTCGCCGAGCACTTCGGCACGCTGCCGGCCGAGCAGGTTTCGCGCCTGCACCAGGTGGACGCGGCCTATTTCCGCCGCATCGACGCGATGGAATTCACCGCCATGCACGATGACAGCCAGGCGCTGGACAGCATTGACGGGGCGGACATCGTCATCGTGGGCCTGAGCCGCCTGAGCAAGAGCCCGACCTCCACGTTCCTCGCCTCGCTGGGGTACAAGGTGGCCAACGTGTCGATCACGCCGCAGACGGGGTTTCCCAGGCAGCTCGAGGGCGTGAAGAAGAAGACGGTGGCGCTGACGGTGCAGCCCAAGCGGTTGCAGGCGCACCGGGCCGCGCGGCTGCCGGAGGTGAGCGACGTGCCGTATCACGACCTGCAGGCGGTGATCCGCGAGGTGGTGTGGGCGGAAGAGCAGTACCGCAAGCGCAAGTACCCGGTGCTGGACATCACGGGGATGACCATCGAACAGGTGTCGGCGCGGATCGTGGAGGAACTGGGGTTGTCGGAGTAGCGGTGATGGGCGGCCGGGGGCAGCGTTGTTGGGTGCCACTGTCGCGGCGAAGCCGTCGGCAGTGTCCGGGGGAGAATGGGGACCGGCGCAGACGATGCGTGACGAACAGGCAACCTGTTGACCGGACGGCTTCAGCCGCATCGGCACGGCCGGCGAACCTGGCTGCGCCAGAACCGCGACCGTGGCACCCCGTAGCCGCGACCGGGCCACTCCGGGACCGCGACTGGGGTGTCTGCCGGCGTCTGCAATCGGTTGTCCCGTTGGCATTTGCGATTGGCAGGGCTAAGTAACTATCTCAAAAGCTCCAATCGGTGCTGACGGCGGAACCAGAGCAGC
>CAZHJL010000027.1:0-54503 GCA_964532795.1 uncultured Phycisphaeraceae bacterium
TTGCTTGAGCGTCCCGCCTCGCAAATGGCTCCCTATTGCCTGCGCATCACCACCGTCAGCGCGGCCAGCAGTTGCTCCGGCTCCCCCGCCGCGACCTGCGCCACCCCGCAGGCTTCCGTCTCGTTGAGCACCAGCCAGTCGACGTCATGCAGCGGGTACGTCGGCACGTCGTCCGTGAACGGCGCGGGGTTCAGACACACCTGCAGGCCCCGCGCCGCGGCCTGCTCGATCAACACACCCACATCGTTGATCTCGTTCTGCGCCAGCAGCAGGTCGCCTTCGCCGAACGAGGCGAGCGTGCGCGCCACCTGCTCGCGCGCGATGCGATGGTTCGTGCCGGCGAAGAGGAAGATCGCGTTCTCGCCCGCATCATCCACCTGGATTACCGCCTGCCCGGTCGGCTCGTCCAATTCGCGCACGGCGGCGATGTCCACCCCCGCCTGGGCAAGCTTATCGACCACCCATCGCCCGCCCTGCCCGATGCACCCCGCGTGATGGACCGTTGCGCCGGCGCGGGCCAGCGCCATCGACTGGTTCGCCCCCTTCCCGCCGGCGAAAAGCTGGTACGAGCGGGAGGCGATCGTCTCGCCGGGGCGCACGATGTGCGGCACGCGGTAGACGTGGTCGACGTTGAGCGAACCGAAGTTGACGATGCGCATGCGCGGCTCCCGGCGGCTCGAGCGCGCCGCCGCGCCCGCGCGGCCGCGCCTCAGCCCTGGTAGATCGGCAGGTAATGATACTTCACCGACAGGCTGAGCACCGCCATGGAGGTGCAGTAGACGTAACCGGCGCTGCGCTCGCTGTTGTCGTCGCTGCGCCAGGCGCCGTCGCGCCGCTGCTTTCTCAGCAGGAGGTCCTTGACCTTCTCGTTGGCCGTCCGCGCCCAACGCTGCCCCTCTTCGATCTTGCCGTTGCGCTTGAGTCGTTCGGCGTACTGGTACATGCCCTGCGAGTAGTAGTACAGGCCGTAGAGGAAGAAGCGTTCGCTCGTCTTGACGTTACGATCCTGCAGCCAGTTGGCCGCGCCGGTCACTTCCGGCGCGTCGTACTCGCCGCACACCTGCATGGCGAGCAGTCCCATGGAAGTCGACGTGAAGCGCACATCGCGCGAGTCCGGCTGGTAGGTGAAGCCGCTGCGCAGGTTGGTGGGGTTGCCCTTGCTGTCGCGGCGCGAGTGGTAGGAGCGTTTCAGGTAATCGACCGCGTCATCGATCGCGTCCTTGGGCACATCCAGCCCCGCGTTCTTCGCGGAGCGCAGCGCCATCAGTTGCCACACCGTCAGTGACAGATCGGCATCCCTCGCATCCGGCTGGTAGCGCCAACCGCCCTTGTACTTGCTCTGTTTGCGCTTGTAGCGCTGCGCGGCGAGGATCAGGTCGATCGCCTTCTCCAGCCGGCGGCGGATGAGTTGATCCATCTCGTCATCGACGCCCATGCCCAGCATCTCGCTGAGCATGAGCGTGGTGATCCCGTGGCCGTACATGCGCGAGCCGTCGGGCCCGCCGTAGTAGCCGTTGCGGTCCGACCACTTCTGGTCGAGTACGAAAACCAGCGCCCGGCGCATCGCCTTGCCTTCGTCCGTCTTGTCGGACGGCTGGTGTCCCACCGCGGCCATCGCCAGCAGCGACAGGGAGGTCATGACGGCGCGGTTTTCACGCTGGTCCTTGTCGGTGATGGCACCGTCGTCGCGCTGGTTCTTGAGCAGGTACGCCACGGCCTGCTCGACGGCCCGATCGACCTCATCGCGCTCGCGGCCGCCATCCTGGCGCTTCTCGGGCCGCGCATCGCCGCGCGTCGTGTGCGGCGCGACGAACCCCCCGGAGGCAACGACGGCGATCATCGCCGCGACCAGCCAGTGCCTGGACCGATGCATGCTCATCGCTTGTCTTCCTTCTTCTTCGCGGCTTCCTCGGCCGCCTTCTTCGCGATGACTTCGTAGTACGCCTCGACCTGCGCCCGGTACTCCGGCGAGACGTTCTCATGCCGGCTGTCGCGCAGATCACGCGCAAGTTTGCGCGGCAGCTTGCCCCACTCGCCCGCTTTCGCCGCGGCCGCCTCGGGATCGACATCGTAATCAGCCATGGCGCCATACGTGCCCGCCCCGGCGCCGCCCATGCTGAAGCCTTCCGCGAAGGGGTTGGCGCCCTGCATCATCGCCATGCCGCCCATCGACATGGCCATGCCCGGCGTCTGCCCCATGGCGCGGGCCTCGCCCATGGCCTGGGCCTGCATGGCCATCGCCGACTGCATCATCGACCCCGCCTGCTGCGCCGCGGCCTGCATGGCCGCCTGGCCCTGGCCGCCTTGGCCCGGTTGAGCGCCCTGCCCCGGCTGCGCGCCGGGTTGGGCCTGGCCTGGCTGGCCCGCTTGCGCCTGTGAAGCGGCGCCTTGTTGACCGGGCGTGCCTTGCTGACCCGGCGCGGCGGCCGACGGGGCGCCGGCCTGGGCTTGGCCCGGCTGGGCCGCAGCTACCGGTTGACCGGCTTGCGACTGGCTTTCACCGGCCGGTTGCCCACCGGCCATCACCTGGCCCGGCGAACTCGCCTCCGGCTGGCCGGGCGTGACCATCGGCATGCCGGCCTCGGCCATGCCGCGATCGAGTTCGTCGAGGGCCTGCGCCATCAGCCGCGCGATGGCCTGCTCGCGCGATCCGGGCTCCTGCGCCTGCACCGCCTGCATCGCCGCGACCAGCGGCGTACCGGGAGCGACCACTTGCTGTTGACCGGGTTGACCGGCTTGCTGTTGACCCGGTTGACCGGCTTGCTGTTGACCGGGTTGACCGGCTTGTTGTTGACCGGGCTGGCCTGCCTGCTGTTGACCGGGCTGACCCGCCTGCTGTTGACCGGGCTGGCCTGCCTGCTGTTGACCGGGCTGACCCGCCTGCTGTTGACCGGGTTGACCGGCTTGCTGTTGACCGGGCTGGCCCGCTTGCTGTTGCCCGGGTTGGCCTGCTTGCTGTTGACCGGCTTGTTGTTGGCCGGGTTGGCCGGCTTGTTGTTGGCCGGGTTGACCGGCTTGTTGTTGGCCGGGTTGACCGGCTTGTTGTTGGCCGGGTTGGCCGGCTTGCTGCTCGCCGGGTTGGCCGGCTTGCTGCTCGCCGGGTTGGCCGGCTTCCTGGCTGCCGGGTTCGGCCGCGCCGGCTTCGGCCGCAGCTTGTGGCGCCCTTTGCTCACCGCGTTCGGCCTTCTCGAGAGCCTCGCGTTCCTGTGCGATGGCCTCGCGGGCGCGCTCCGTGGCCTCGCGTCCGACCGCCGGACGGGGGGCCTGTTCGATCGCCTGGCGCGCCTCGGGGATGGTGCGCTGCGCCACCTGCTTCGCGCCTTCGGCCGCCTGCTGCAGCGCGCCGGCTCGCGTTGGATCACCCAGGCGCTGTTCGTGCCGCGCCGCCCGCGCGATCTGCTCGCCGGCCTCGGCCGCGGCCTGCTGCGCTTCGGGCTGCGCTTCGCCCGCCTGCTGTAACGGCTCGCGCCCTTCCTGCTCCATGCCCTCGACCGCCCGGGCCAGCGCCTGCGCCTCGCGGTCCAGGCCCTGCGCTTCCTTCGCCGCCTTCGCGACCTGCTTCTCGGCTTCCTTCTTCTCCTGCAACTGCCGCCGCGCCTCGAGCAGTTGCCTGGCGGCGCGCTCGTCCTCCTTGCCCTTCTTCTGCGCGGCCTTCACCGCTTCGCGCGCCTGTTGGATGGCCTGTTCGGTGCGCTTGATGTCGCCGTGCGCCTCGGCCGCCGCCTGCCGCAACTGCTCAGCCGCCTCACGCGCCGACTGGGCCGCCTGGGTCGCCTGAATCGCGGCCCGCTGCGCGGCTTCGGCGGACTGGCCCGGAGTGTTCGACTGGGCTTGCTGCGCCTGCTGCGCCGCGGCCTGGGCCTGCTGCGCGGCTTCGGCGGCCTGGGTCAACTGCCGCGCGGCCTGCTGCATCGCACGCTGCACCTGGGGCATGGCAGCACGCGCAGCCTCCTCCCGGACGGGAGCCACAGCGTTCTCACGCACCTGAGCAACGCGCCGGGCCAGCTGGGCGGCGCTGTGGGCGACCTGCTCTTCGCGTCGCTGCCGCGCGGCCTCGGCACGCTGCAGATTCGCCGAAGCGCGCTGCTCGACCTGCTCGGCCTCGCCCAGTTTCGTCCGCGCCCCCTCGAGCGCCTGCTCGACGGTCGTCTTGACCGCCTCGCGCATCAGGCGGTTCTCACGCAGTTCCTGCTCGAGTTCCTGCATCAGGTCTTCCGGTTCCAACTGGGCCATCTCGGCCAGGCGCTCGAGCTTCTTGTACTCGGCGTCGAGCGCGTCCTTGACACCCATTTCCTCTTCACGCTCGCGCAAAGCGGTGCGCGTCGGCTCAGCCTGCCCCTGCGCGAGATTGGCGTAGTGCTGCGACAACTGGCGCAGCGACCTGGCCAACTCCGCCTGCTGACGCGCGGCTCGATCGATGGCGAGCTTCTGCGCCTGCCCACTGTCGGACGTCGAGGCGTCGCGCAGCAACTTCTCGGCTTTCGGCGGCGGCTGACGCAGCATGGCGACCGCATCGTCCGCATCGCGCGCACGCTCGCGGCCTTCGGCCTCCAGAAGGTCCTGCTCGTTCGCGTCGCGGCGGAGTGATTCGATGGCCTCGCCCACTTGCCGGGCGACCGCTTCCTGTTCCTCCGCCAGTCGCCGCGCCTCGTCGCCGGTTTCGGTAACGGCTTCATCGCTTCCCGCGCGTTCGGCGAGCGCTTCGGTCTTCTGCCGGGCGCGTTCAGCCGACTCGGCCAGTTCCTCGAGCCGCTCGTGCAGTCGCGGCGCGTGCTGTTCGATGGTGGTGCGCGCCTCGGCGAGGCGCGGCCGCACCTGCTGGAGAATCGCACGCACGGCGTCGGCCAGTCGGTCGAGGGCCTCCTCGCGAGTGACCGACTGTCGCACGCGTCCGAGCCGTTCGGACATCTCCTTCGCGACCCGCTTGGCATCGTCGCCCTTGAAGATCGAATCGAGTTCGCGGGACACATCCTCGCCAAGTCGCGAGCCGCGCAGGGCCCCAGACGTGACACTCACCTGATCGCCGACCCACGCCCACGCCGCCGGCTGATGGGTCGTCAGCGTCGTCGGGTTGTGCGTGGGGCGGTCGAGCTGGGCCATCGCACGGAGCGCGACGTAGAGTTCGTGAAGCTCATGGCCCGCCGCCAGGTCGGTCAGTGCCGCGGACATCGCACCGAGGGTCTCCTTCAGTCGCGGCCCGGCGGCCGGATCAGCCATTTCCGCCCGCCTCAATCGCAGCGCCTCGGCCGCGCGAGTCAGGTCATCGACGAACGCCGCATCCGAGCCCGGCCGCACCTCTTCGGCATCGGCCCAGTCATGCAGGAAGCCGATGGCCTGCCGCCATTGCATGCCGGCGGCCACCGCGTTGCGGGCGAGTTGTGTCTCCAGTTCGGCGACGCGCTTCGCGTCCTTGCCCTCGTTGATCTGCTGCTCGTGCGCCTGGCGGACATCGACCCATCCCGCGAACGCGCCGGCCAGCGGCTTGAGCGGGGCGGCGGTGACGGTCACTTGCTTGCGCAGCCCCTCGCGGCTGCGATCGAGCAGACCTGCATTCTTGCGGTGCAGCGCCATCGCTTCGGACAGCGATTTGTCGATCTCACCCAGCAGTCGTCCGCTCAGCTCGCGCGCGCGCTTGCCGCGTAACTCGGCGGCCAGTTCCCTGGTCAACGCGTCGCGCGCCGCGGCGAGGCGTTTGGTGATCTTCTGGGCGGCGTAGCGAACATCGCGCGGCTGGCCCTGGCTTTCATCGGTCAACACCTGTTCGATCTCGTTGACATGGCTCAACGCGACAAGCTGCCGGCGGTGGAATCGCTCCCAGTCCTGCGCCGCATCATCCGCGGCGGGCATGATGAACTGCAGACGCGACTGCTCGCGCCGCAGGTCATGCAGATCGCGCACCACGGCCTCGATCCGGATCACGCCCGACACGCAGGCGGTCAAGTGGGTGAGTGACTCGGCGCGGTTGCTCGCGTCGCGCGCCAGTTGCGCGGACCGGCCCATGGCATCCGCGGCGGCACGTGCGTCGGGCTCGTGTGGCGCCTGGACGGCCCAGCCGCGCAGGGCGTCGACGTTCATATGCCGGATGTGGTTGACCGCTTCGGCAATGAGCATCACGTCGGCGGCCTCGGCCCCGGGCCGTGACAGCCTTGCGACATTGCCGATGGCCAGGTTCACTTCCTGGATGCGGCGCTCGAGTTCATCACAGGCCTCCTGCACACCGGCGACAGCCTGTTGGCGCGCCAGGGGATCGTCGAAATGCTTGCCGATGTCGTCGGCCGCGGATTTGGCCGTGCGTTCATGGAGTTTCGCCGCGCCCGCGAGGCGGTCCATCGCTTCGTGCAACTCGCGCCGCGCCCGCCAGGCCTGCAGCCGGCCCGGCTCGAAGCCGGCCGAAGAGATTTCCACGCGAATCGACGACGATTCGGCCACCGTGCCCTTCATGTCCACCGCGAAGAGCTTGATGCGCACCTGGTCGCCCGGCCGCGCGTTCAGTCGGATCAGGTCCACCGCGCTTCGCACGTTGAACGTCTTACCGGGTTGCCGGGCCAGGATCTCGCTCTGCCACCCACCGTCGTTCACCCGCACCATCTGCGCGACTTCCCGCAGGGCCAGGTCGTCGCTGGCCTGACCTTTCAGTCGGATCAGCTCGTCGGGCGGCAATGTCAGGTCGCCGCTCGGGTCATCCAGTTGAACCGCGGGCATGGTGTCCGGCCGGGCCTTGATCTCGTACTGGGGCGGGTGCTTGCTCGCGATACCCGTCTTCGCGGCGATGAGCTTGACCTGGTAGGTAGCGTCTTCCTTCACGGTGATCGAAGCGCGCAAGTGCGTATCGTCCACGCGCCGGAGCGGAATGGACAGCGTTGAGCGATCGCGCCGATCGATCTCCAGCCGGCCCTCGGACACGGCCTGGTCGGCCGCCACGACGAGGTCCACGCGCGTGCCCTCGAGGGCGGTGATGTCGCCGCGATCCTCGACATGCGGCCCGGAGGGCGCGAGCTTCAGGTAATCCGGGTAGTGGTAGGTCTTCGCGAAGTTCAGCGCGTGCGGACGCAGATGGCTGGTCAGCGTGTAGATGCGCGTGGCCGCGTCCTCGGCGCGCACGCGGAACTCGACCGGCGCCGCGCCCACGCGCACGAGCTGCTTGAATCGGCCGGGCTCGACCAGGACCATCGGGGCTTGAGATTCCTGCCCGTTCGCGTAGGTCTCCAGCACAACATCGTCGGTCGCGCGGCCGGACAACGCCACGACGATCTCGACCTGGTCGTCCTCCGGGACGACGAAGTCGCGGGGCCTGGCGGGCGCGATCAGTTCGATGTGGATGTTGGAGACGCGGGCCAGGTTGGCGGTGGGCACCAGCGCCCGGGCCATCATCTGCCCGAACTGCAGACGGTCGATGGACATGGCGACGAGCGAGACGAGCAGCACCGCGCCGGCGGCGATCGCCCAGGTTCGCACGAGCCGCGGCGGCAGCAGTCTGCTGACCTGCAGGTGGCGCAGGCGGCCGGCGATATCGCTCTGCAGCAGACGTCGGAACAGCGGCGAATCGTAGAGTTCGCGGTCCGTGGCCATCCCCAGTTCGACCGCGGAGATGAGATCCTCGCGGAGCGTGGGTTCGGCCGCCTCGATCAGCCGCGCCAGTTCGGTCGGCCCCGGCACGCGCAGCAGCCAACGGATGCTCGTCATCCAGACGATCGCCAGCACCGCGGCGTACGCGAGGCCGGACAGCAGCACGCGGTAGGGCTCGAGGGCGGGCACCTGCCAGTCGAGGATGGCGACAATGGTCATCGCGCCGAGCAGTGAGACCACGCCCGCGCACAGCCCGCGCAGCGCGATCAGGTTGCGCCGGCGTCGGCCGAACGCCTTGAGTTTCCCGATGGTGATCGGATCAATCTGTGCCTGCATGGCCGGTTCTCCTCGTGCCTGCCAGTCGTCGTTCGCAGCGCCGCGCCGGTGCTAGAGCATCCCCACGCGCTTGCGCATGATCCATTCGCACGTCAACAGCATGATGATCGGAACGAACCACCAGTAACTGCGCCACAGCGCCAGGTTCTGCGAGACGCGTTCGGCGTTGGCCGGCCGGTCGAGCCGGTCGGCCAGCCGCAGCAGTTCCTCTTCGCGGAAGTATCTTCCGTGCGACTTGGCCGCCATGGTCTCGAGGCGATCGCGATCGACATGCAGGACCGCCATCTCGCCCTGCTCCGCGTTGTCCGCGGCGACCTGGAACACGGTCTTCGCCTTGACCTGGCCGCGCGAGAGGCGATCGACCGCGATCCGCACCTCGTACTCGCCGGGTTCGAGCGAACTGGATGTCATGCCCTCGTACAGGCCGCCCGCATTCTCGCGCGGCAGGAGCTTGACGACACCGGCCGGCTCGTCGTTGCGCATCAGGTGCGCCTCGACATCCGCGTCGAAGACGGGCTTGCCGTCGTCGTCGAACACGCGGGCGCGGATGGTCACCTGTTCGCCCGCCTGGTAGCGCGCCCCGCCGGTCAGCCCCACGGCCACGTGCCGGTCGCGCACGTGGAACGGCTTTTCGCGCACCCAATCGCCTACCTGCCGCCACAGGCCGGTCTGGTAGCGATCGGCCACCTCGTACCGCCAGCGCCAGGTCTCATCGGTGCCCGAGTAGTAGACCTTGCCGGCGCCGTAGCCGCGCGTGACCAGGAGCGGGCGCGGCTGGTCCTCGTCGGCCACCGTCGACTCGACCAGCACCTGCGCGCCGGGCTGGGCTTCGACAGGCGGCACCCAGCGCGGCGGCTCGAGTTCACGCCATTTCTTCTCATTGTCTTCAGGTGTGACCGGGCCGGCGGGATCGTCTTCGCCGGCCTTCCGCGCCAGCCACAGCATGGGCATATCCCTGCCGTGCCTGGTCAACCCAAGCGTGCGACCGCGCTTGCCGTGCTCGTCCTCGCGGTACCTGATCGGCAGCAGATCGCCCAGCGGGGTATCGAGGTACGCCGCGAGCTTGCCGCGCCGTCCGTCAACGAGGATCACGCCCCCGCCGCGGTGGCGGACGAAGTCGCGAATCCATTCGAGTTCCTCGTCGCGCATGATGCCGCGGGGGACCTCGCCGAACACGATGAGATCGTAGGTGAACAGCGACTCACGATCGCGCGGGAACTGGTCATCCTTCTCGCCGCGCGGCAAGGCTTCCTCGGGCTTCTTGCCGAACTGCGGGAGCACGGCGGTCACCTGCCACGCCTCGCGATCGCGATCACCCGGCGACGGCATCGCCCCATCGTCATCCGATTCGGAGCGGCGGCGGCCGATGTCGCGTTCGAACATGTTGCGAATGTACCGGAACTCCCAGCGGGGCCGCCCATCCATGATCAACACCCGCTTCTTGCCCACGAAAGCCCGCGAAAGCAGCACGGCCGCGTTGTTCTTCGCCTCCTTCTCCCCGTCCAGCGGTTCGATCTTCACCTCGAACCGCAGCGGCAGACTCGTCGCCTCGACTTCGTCGTCGAGGCCGCCCTGAAGGTCTTCGGCGATCTCGCGTACCGGGAAGTCGAAGGCGACTCGCCGGATCTTCCTGTCTTCCTCCTTCACCAGCGCCGTCGCCTCGGTGACCAGCTGTTCTTCCCAGACAACCTTGCCGTCGTGTTCGATCGAGATCTTGAACGGCTTGCCCTTCGGCATGGAGTCGTACAGGAGCACGTTTCCGGAGATGTTGTTCTCGATGTCCACGCCGTCGGGTACGCGTTCGAACCCGGTGATGGCCAGGTCCTCGGCCGCGTTTTCGGCACCGATGCCGACAGTGAACATCGGCACGCCGCGATTGCCCAGCAGCTCCGCCACGTGCGTGGGGCTGGCGGCCCCGTTGTGCTGGCCGTCGCTCATCAGCACCACCCATGTCTTCTCGCGTTCGCCGGCGTCACCGGGCTTCGCCAGTGAAGCATCGACCACCTGGCGCACGGGCATCCCGAGGTCCGTGCTGGGCGCTTCGGGGACGTACCTGAATCCCCCGGCGAGCGCTTCGTCGTCGCGCGAATGCCACAGCGGACGTGAGCGCCCCGCCTCCAACGCATGGACCTCGACTTCATTGAACTGCTCGAGTTTCGCGAGCAGTCCGTCGGTCTTGGTCAGCGTCCGCTCCATGCGTTCCCAGCGTGTTTGCTGGTCGATACGCGCCATGGCGTTGGCCAGCACCGCATCGCCGCTGTTGATCGCGGTCTGCACCTGGCGATCGAGGGCAAGGCGGCAGAGCTTCTCGGGACTGACCGTGGCCTCGCCGATCTCGACGAGCGCGCGGCGCGCCGCTTCCTCGTCGGCGATCTCGCCGGTCAACCGCGCGGCGCGATCGCGGATCTTTGTGCGGACGAAGCGGATCAGCCGCGCCTTGTGTTCGGACGGCGACGCCTCGACGTCTTCGTAAGGCGCGAGGTACTTGCCGGGGATGGGCCGGTCCTCCGCCCCGCCCGGGCGACGCCAGCCGACGCGCAGGTAGTCGCCGCCGTTGCCTTCCTTGTGCAGCACTTCGATGTAGTAGCGCTTGCCGGCCTCGAGTTCGACCTTGTCGCTGGTCCGCCAGTCGGGTGTGTACGAATCCAGGCGCAAGATCGAGCGAGCGCCGGCCGGATCATCATCGGCGCTGAGCTTCAGTTCCGAGCCGTCGTCGCTGACCATGAAGAAGCGGTACGTCCCTGACTCCGGCGGGAAAAGGAACCCGCGGATGCGCTGGCCGTAGTCGTCCGCGACATCGGCCGTCGTCTCGAGCCGATCAATCTGGCTGACGTGGTCCGGTTGCCTGTCGAGCTTGCCGGACCGGACCAGGTCGCCCGGGGCGTTGCCGCCGATGCCGTGCCAGCGTTCAAGCGTGATCATGCCCGCGGGCTTCGGGGCCATCGATCCGTCGACGGCCTGATGGAAGGCCTGGGTCGCTTCAAGCGCCTTGATCGCCTCGTCCGCCTCGGCGAGGATACGCTGGGCCACTTCGGAGATCTGATCACCGCCCATGCCTTCGGCGTCGACCAGCAGGTGCCGGATCTCGCCCATGCGCTCCGCGGCGGCGAGCAGGTAGGTATCGATGGACGCCTCGTCGATCAGGCCGCAACTCTGGGCGATCAGCACCTTGCTCGACGCGGGCATCTGCTCGTCGGTGGCGCCCATGCTCGCCGAACCGTCGAGGAAGACAAGGACCTTGCCGCGCTGTTCGATGCGCCGTCGCAGGTTCAGCTCGGGCCCCGTGAGCATGAGCACGATCAACAGCACGACCAGCGCCCGCGCCGCGGCCATGGCCCATCCCAGGCGGCCGGCCTGGGCGCTCGATTCGCGTCGATAGAGAAACAGCGCGCCGCCCGCAAGCACCAGCGCCAGCCACATGCCGCCGAACAGCGGCAGATCGCCGAGGAACCGCAGCCGCACATCGCCCGCTTCGCCGGGCAGCAGCCATGCGAGGAGCGCGGCGATCGGCAAGGCGCCGATGAGCACCGCACCCACCCACGGCCATCGACGCGACCACTGCATCATGATCGCCTCCCGCGTGTCACGTACTGGACGAGCAGAAGCTCGCCGAAGACCAGCAGCAGCACGGCCCACCAGAGGATCGGCCACACCTCGCGCCCGTAGCGGCGCTGCTTGTCCAACTCGATGTAGGCATCGGCGTCGGCGACGACATCGGCCCCGAGTTGCTCGGCAAGGCCGGCGATTTCCTCGTCACTCAGCCGGTCCAGCTTCGACTCGGCGCGCGGCGCGTTGACCGCGAGATGCACCGGCGCGCCGTCCGGCCCCATGATGACGTAGAGGCCCGGGCGGTTCGCCTCCGCCACCTGCACCATGCCGCGCGGCCCGCGGGCAACGACGGCCACGGGGGGCAGCGCCTCGCTCGCACTGCCCCGGGGGTTCCCCGGCGATTCGGCCGAGAAGTACCGCACCGGGAGCTTGCGGCCGATGTGCTCGCGATCGAAGTGCGCGACCAGCGGCCGGCCCACATCCACGGTCCGCTCAGGCTCCACCTGCGATGCAAGGTACGTGACCATGCGCTGCATCAGCGGCACGTAGATGTTGCCCATGCCCGCGAGGTTGCTCCAATCCGAATCGCAGGGACCGGCGCAGACCATCACGCGGCCGTCACCGAACGACTTCTCCATGATGAACGGGTCGCCGTTCTCCAGGCGAAGCACGACGGTGGACGGCTGCCTGCCGCTTCCGGCCGCCAGGGCGTCGTCGGCGATGCGGAACCAGCGATGCATCTCCACCGCGGCGAGATTGCCGTTGCGCGGGTCCTTGAAGATCTCGACCACGGGATGGTCGTAGGACTCGCGGGCGACGGCCACGTATTCCCGCTCGCCCTGGGTCGCGCCGCCGATGCCGACGATCCGCGCCGGCAGCAGTCCGCGGCCGTCCTTGTAGAGGTGGCTCTCGTACCACGCCTGGCCCGGACCGATCAGGCGGTTGCCGCAGAACACGATGAGCCCGCCGCCGCCGCGCACGAACGCTTCCAGGCGATCGAGGCCCCGCGTCAGCGTGGGGAGGTTGGCCAGGATCACCACGCGCGTCTGGGAGAGATCGTACTTCTCGAAAGCCTTCTCTTCGATGATCTCGGCGTCGATAAGGTCGCGCAGGTCGCGCTTTTCGAGTTTGCCGAACGGCTGCAGCGCGACTTCCAGGAGGTCCGTTTCGCCCTTACCGAATGCCGGATCGGTTTCGCCGGACACGATGAGCACGGGAACCCGATCCAGCACGGGCACGGCCATGAGAAAGCTGTTATCCCCGCGCACCGAATCGCCTTCGGACTCCGCCCAGGCCCTGATGCGATGCGACCCCGGCTTGTCGAACGCATGGTGGAAGGCGACCTGGTCGCTCTCGCCGGCCGCCAGCGGGCGCCCGAGCACGGCATCGGACTTCGGCTCGCCATCCACGAACAGGCGGACCCGAACATTCTTGTGCTCGCGCTTGCCGTAGTTCTTGAGGAACACCGTGAGCTTGAACTCCTGTTGCGGGCCGATGACGCGGGGCAGACGGTTCACGCGCTCGATGGCGATGTTGTTGTCGGTCTCGCGTCCCACGGGCATGAGTGTCAACGTCGGTCGCGGCGAGAGCTGATCAATCTTCTCCCGCACCTGCCGCAACGCGTCACCGTCGATCCTCTCCCAGTTGACGCGCTGGAAATCGCTGACGATGACCCACTCGCGCTTCGCGTGCGACATCTGCGAGGCGGTGGCCACGGCCATGTCCATCGACCGGCGCGAATCGACCACGCCCATGGTCGCCGCGGCATCTCTCAGCCGCGCGCGGGTGCCCTTGTGGTCGGTCGAGGCGACGGGCTGGGTCAGCGGTCGGACCTGCCCGCCCATCTGCAGCACCGCGACATCCGACTGGCGCTGCAGGTTGCCGATCAGCTTCTCGCCCTCCGTGCGCGCCTGGTCGAAAGCGGTCTGCTGCGGGCTGATCTCGGCCTGCATGGAGTAGCTCGAATCGAGCAACACCACCATTGAGCTGCGCACCCCGCCGGACAACGACTTCCAGCCGGTGATCACCGGTTTGGCCATCAACAGGGCCAGGAGCACCGGGATCATCGCGCGCATGATCAGCAGCAGAATCTGCTCGATGCGCAGTCGGCGCATGTTCTTGCGGAGCACCGGTTCGAGCAGGTGCATCGCCCCCCACTTCACCACGCGGAACCGGCTGCGATTCAGCAGGTGAATGATGACGGGGATGCTGAAGGCCGCGATCCCGCCGAGCAATGCGAAGTTCAGAAACGTCATGGTCAGTCACGCGTCCCGTTCATGCCGACTATCGCTTCATGCGCCGCCGCCGCTGGGTCAGGTAGTATGCCAGTCCGTCCGCGTACGGCTGGTCGGTGGTGAGCGGCACCACATCGATACGATGGCGGCGGCAGCCCTGCACCAGTTCCTCGCGGTATTGCGCCAGTCGATCCAGGTACGCGCGTCGGATCAGCGCCGGATCGACCATGTGCCGCACCCCCGCCCGTTCCAGGCAGTCGAAACGTGTCCACTGTTTGAATGGGAATTCCAACTCATCGCGATCCCAGATCTGAAAGATGATGACCTCGTGCCGCGCGTGTCGCATGTGTGCGAGGGCCGCGAGCAGTTCACTGACATCGCAGAAGCAGTCGGAGAGGACGATCACCATGCCGCGCCGACTGAGCTTGGGCACGAGGTCATGGAAGACCTTTCCCATTCCCGTCTCCGCCCCGGGCGGCGCCGAGGCCAGTTCATCCAGCAGAACGCGCAGATGTCCCGCCCGCGAGCGCGGCGGAACGTACCGCCGCACGTTCTCATCGAAGGTGACCATGCCCACGCTGTCGGCCTGCTGCAGCATCAGGTAACTCAGGCAGGCGGCCAGTCGCGTCGCGTAGTGCGCCTTGCTCACACCGTGGCTGCCTTCGTACGCCATCGAGCCGCTCAGATCGACCAGCAGCGTGGCCCGCAGGTTGGTCTCTTCCTCGTACTCGCGAATGTAGAAGCGGTCGGTCTTGCCGAAGACCTTCCAGTCAAGGAAGCGAAGATCGTCGCCCGAGACGTACTGTCGGTGCTGCTTGAATTCCACCGAGAAGCCCTTGTGCGGCGAGCGGTGCAGACCGGAACAGAAGCCCTCGACCACCAGCCGCGCCAGCACCTGGAGGTTACCGACTTTCCGCAGGTCTTCCGGAAGGAGATATTCGTTCAACTGCGTCATCGATCTGAATCACCCGCCTACTGAGAATGGCCCCCATGGTTTCGTGAATGGGCTCGGGAAGAGCCGGCAAGACCTTCGCGGGAGCGAACCCCGACTTCCGCTCGCGGTCAGATCTCACCGGCTCCGCCAGAGCCTGAAGTGGTGGACCGGTCGTGTCAGCCACTCAAAGCGGCTTCGACGCCGTCCCGCGCGGCACCGCCTGCAGCAGCCGGCCGATGATGTCATCCACCGTCACCCCTTCCGCCTCGGCATTGAACGTCGGCACGATCCGGTGCCGCAACACGGGATACGCCAGCGCTTCGATGTCGTCGATCGTCACGTGATACCGCCCCTGCAACACGGCCCTGACTTTTCCTCCCAGCACCAGGTACTGGCAAGCACGCGGCCCCGGGCCCCACTCCACCAGTTCACGCACGAACGGGAACGCGTCGGCCTCCGCCGGTCGCGATCGACGAACCACGTCCAGGACAAACTCGGTCACATGCTCGGGGACGGGCACACGACGCACCGTCTCCTGACACGCGATGATCTGCGCACCGGACAGCACCGGTTCGAGTTTCGCCTCGAACGTACTGGTCGTACGCTCGATGATCTGCTTCTCCTCCAGCCGGTTCGGGTAGGCCACCTTCACGTGGAACAGGAAGCGATCGCGCTGCGCCTCGGGCAACGGGTAGGTGCCCTCCTGCTCGATCGGGTTCTGCGTGGCCAGCACGAAGAACGGCTCTTCGAGGGTGTAGGTGTGGCCGCCCACCGTGACGCTGTGTTCCTGCATGGCCTCGAGCAGCGCGGCCTGCGTTTTCGGGGGGGTGCGGTTGATCTCGTCGGCGAGGATCATCTGCGCGAAGATCGGCCCCATTTCGAACACCATCTGCCGGTGGCCGGTCTGCGGGTCTTCCTGGATGATGTCCGTCCCGGTGATGTCGGCGGGCATGAGATCGGGGGTAAACTGAATGCGGCGGAAAGACAGGTGCATCGCCTGGGCGAGGCAGCGCACCATCAACGTCTTGGCCAGCCCCGGCACGCCCTCGAGCAGGCAGTGCCCCCGCGCGAGGATGGCGATCATCAGTTGCTCGATCACCTCGTCCTGCCCGACGATCATCTTCCCGATCTCGGCGACGATCTGCTGATGGGCGGCGACGAGCATCTGGGCCCGTTCGGCATCATCGGCCCCGTGCTGGTCGACGCCCTCGCGTTCATCTGTCATCCCGACCACTCCTCACGGCTGCATCGCTGCTGCAGCTATCCAGCACCTTATCGCTTCCCGGCGCTGCGACAATAGCGATTCGCGCAGGTGTACTCTCGATAAGCGCAGCCCCAACACCGCGCGCCATCATGCTGCGAGTGCCCGGGACACCGGCGAAAGCGGTCGGCCTGACGCCGCAACAAGCCTGTGCAGTTGCGCATTGTAGATTCGGTCCATGCGCACAACGAGGAAGCCATGGTCTCATAAGGCAATAGTTTCCGTATATTTATGCCAGATGACTCATTCATCACGATCGCGCTGATCATCGACCCCTCGCTTGAGTTCGGCCGGGCGGTGACGCAGGGGATCCACCGGTACGTTCGCCCTTCGAAACCGTGGTTTGTTCGGGTATGTCCTTCGGGTACGACGGTGACTGACTGGCTCGACACATTGGGGCCCGCGGGGGCCATCGCTCACTTGCAGGACCGTACCCTGATCGAGCGTTTGCGGCGGTCGGGCATACCGGCAATCAACACGGCGACATCGCTTCCCCGCGCGGGTCTGCCGACTGTCGGGGTGAACGACTACGAGGTCGGGCGGCTGGCCGCCGAGCACCTGGTCGCCCGCGGTTACCGCCGGTTCGGCTTCGTCGGGCAGCCGCACCTGTATGACCATGCGCGTCGCGAAGCGGGCTTCCGCGATGCGCTTCGCAGGCAGCAGCATCGCTGCGAGAGCTTCGCCGCGCTGCGGCAGGCGTACCCGGTGAAGCGTCCCGCCGACTGGCTATCCGTCCTCCCCGACCTGGAATCCTGGCTGGCGCGGCTGGAGCCGGGCACCGGCATCTTCGCCGGCGATGACGGGACGGCCGAGGATGTGAGCGAGTTGTGCCGCAAGCTGGCCCTCGCCGTGCCGCACACATTGGGTCTGATCGGCGCGAACAATGACGAGATGCGTTGCGAATGCTGTCACCCTCCGCTCTCGAGCGTTGCGGTGCCGGCCGAAGCCATTGGGCACGAGGCCGCGCGTCGACTGGATGAACTGCTCGATCAGCGACGTCAGCCGCGTGCGATGACGCTCTTCGCCCCGTTGGGGGTCGCGGCCAGGGCATCGACCGACCCGCGGCCGGCCGATGACGAGGTCGTGGCCCGGGCCATCGACTTCATCCACGCCCATCTGGACGGCCCGCTCAACGTGGGACAACTCGTGCAGCACGTGAAGGTGTCGCGCCGGTTGCTCGAGCAGCGGTTCGCCAAGTCGCTGGGACGTTCGCCGCTCGCCGAGATCAGGAGGATCCGGATCGAGGCTGCCCGCCGCATGCTGACCGAGACCGATCGGAAGATCAAAGACATCGCCGAAGCAACCGGCTTCTCCTCGTCGGAGCAGTTCTCCACGATCTTCCGCCGCGAGACCGGCCAGTCGCCCAGCGCATTCCGCAACCTGCGGCGATCGGTCACGGGGTGAGTGACGTCCCGCCGCGCGGTCGTCTGGCCGGCTGATCCGCTACCATGGCAGGCCATCCGGGCGCCGGGCTCGGGACGGTCCTTCCTTTCTGGAGTCAGGCATGATCATCATCTGGGGTTCGAAGCATCGGAAGAACGACCTGGGCGTGGTGGCCGAATGGTGCGACAGTTGCCAGTCCGTGCAGCCGGCGATCGTCACCGAGCACTACCAGGTCGGGCACATCTACTACATCCCGCTGGGCAAGGGCACGCTGAAGGCGACGTCCCGCCAGTGCATGCGTTGCGGCGGCGAGTTCATGGCCGAACGAAGCGCCTACAGCGCATTCCTGCCCGCTGCCCAGGTCCGCGCAGTGAATACCGACGACCTGATGGTCCGTACCAACCCGGGGCTCGCCGACACGATCATCGAGCGTCGGCAACTGGAAGCCGATCTGGCCGACCAGTCCACGGAGCTGTCGATCGACGACGAAGCGCCGGGCGCGACCTCGGGCCGGCCCGATCCGAGAGTGCAGGAGGCGCTGAGCAAGCTCAACCAGTTCGACGCACGCGATGAGGATGTTCGCCGATTCATGGGTCAGTTGCGGAGCTTCGCGTCCCTGGATGCCAACGGGCAGGCGGTGCTGATCAACGAGATCGACGCGTACTGCGATGGCAACACGAAAGCCAGGCAGACGGTGGCCTTCACGCGAACCCTCAAGAGCCCGCCGTTCGGCACCGGCGGCTGCCTGCTCGGGCTCGTGGTGATGGTCGGTGCGGCGGCGGGCATCTTCGCCCTGCCCTTCCTGCAGGACTGGGTCTGGGGCTCGATCGTCGGCGTCGTCGCCGCGGGGTTCGGCTTCGTCATCTACGCAATTCTACAGGGCCGCGCAACCCGGGCGTGGGTCGAGAAGCATGTCGTGCCGCGCATGCTCGAGGACCAGATCGACCCGCAGTTCTTCGTCGGCCTGCTGGCCAACATCGACACGAAGGACGAGGAGATCGACGAGAAGCTGCGGGAGATTGCGGGCGAGGCGGAACAGATCGCCGAAGTGCTGCTGGAGCAGGGGCATCTGAAGGACGAATCGCCGGCGGACCCGACATGACGGTCGGCGGCGTGACGCGTGGGCGAGGCTTCGACGATTCCGGGCCGCCCGGGATGGCTCCGACGTCGGCGGATGGTTCTGGTCTGGATCGGCGGGACAGTCACCCGCCGGTTGTTGCCGGCAGCAACGAGCAGGCTGAACGTCAGGCCTGTGTGTTCACCCGCCCAACCAGGCTTGGGACCGACGGTAAGAGCTTGCGCCAGGCGCGGGGCTTCCGTCGAAGCCCCGGCTACTCTCCGTGCGGCCTTGGGTGCACGTGCCGTCCATGAGGTGAACCGTTGACCCGGGGGCCACGGCTCCTCGGACCTCTCCAGACATGTCATTCCGTGACTGTCGGAGCCAGGAGGGTTCAGTCCATCGGCGCGCTCGAGAGCGCGTCGAACCTTGCCGGCGTACACACGTGTCCCGCGCGATCGACGCGCCGGCGCCACGAGTCGCCGTGGCCGCCTGTCGGCGGCCTTCCGGTTGTCACGCGGCATGCGGCACGCCACTCACGCTCCTGGTGTCCCGACTCGACTTTGATTGGGGGCGCGAACAGCGACGCCTGTTTCTGCGGGCTTGGTAGCCAATCGATGTCGGGCGGAAGCGACTTCAGAAACGCCCTGCGCCGGCCGAGGCCCGTTGCGATCGTCGGGCACTCCGCCGCGTCAACGCGTTCTCCTCGTGTTGTGCAGGCGATCCCGTCTCCGCGTGCCGCGCGTCACGTGAAGTGATGCGAGGCGTGCTGGAACGTGCCTGGGGATCAATGCACATCAAGCGTGCTTGACCCGCACCGAGGCGCCGATCGTGCCATGGTCCACGCATCGTGATGCGAGGGGCGGCCGAATCGGCGGAAGCGGGGGTGACGGGGCTTCGGTCGGCCGCGCGATCAAGCCGATCGCCCGGCCACCTGACGCTGATGCCGTCACCAGCGCGCCCGTCACCGCCCTCCGGCGAATATCCAGATGCCAAAGACCACCGTGGCCCGTCGGAGCCAACCGGGACGGCCGAGAACCGCCAACGCGCCACGCTACCGTGCGCCCGGACGCCCACAACGATAAATCCGGAATCTGTTGATAATTCGCGAGGAATGTGGAGAGCGGTGGAAAACAGGCGGCGACCGATTGTGCGGCCCACCCATCGGGCAACCGCACGCACGCCTCGCGACCGCCACCGGACCGATTAGCGTGTAAAGCGGGGCGGCCTTCACGCCGATCGTGTGTGTAGCGAACTGTGGGCAAACAAGTTGCGCCACGAACCTTCCAGATCTCGGGAAACTGACCGAACAACTGCATGATAGATCCAGCGATTCATCCCTGGTTGCTCAGCGGTGCGGCGGCGGCGATGGCCGCGGGGATCGGTCGCTTCATCAGCTTCGGCGAGGCCCGACGCACCATGGCCATGGCGGAAGTCGCCCGGCAGATGGACTTCACCATCGCCACCGAAGAGGTCGACGAAGAGGCGTCCCACCTGAGCGACGAGTTCTTCACGCTATTTCCCCTCTTCCAGACCGGGGACAACCGACTGGTCGAGAACTTCATGCACGGCACGTTCGTGAAGTCCGACATGATGATCTTCGATTTCACTTTCCGGACCGACCGGATCTGGCGACAGACGGTCACCGCGTTCCAGTTGCACCAGGGCGAGCAATCGCCGTGCTTCATCATGCAACCGACGGACAACGAGGAATCGCAGGTGCTCCAGTTCTCCGAGAAGGAAGAGGAAGTGGCGATGGCGCTGGGGCCGGTCTTCCGTCAACGGTATCGTCTGCTGGGGCGCGTGCCGGAATCCATCGCCGAGTACCTGCGGCCGCGCACGATCAACTATGTCGCCGCGCGTCCGGGTTGGTCGATTCAGGCCGGCGGCGAGTGGATCGTGATCTACCGGTTCAACCAGCGCGTCAAGCCGCGGGAATTGCCCGCCTTCGCGCGGGAAGCCTATCGCCTGTACCGCGCATTCCCCGTCTACAACGCGGATGTGAAGCGGATTGCCTGAAGAAGACACGAGGGCACGAAGCAGACCGGATGCTCTCTGCCGGCGCTATTCGCCTGGCGGATCGTGTTCCGTGTCGCGATCTGGATTCGCTGCTCCGTCCATATCACGCAGGGCGAGCGCGCGGACCAGCTCGGTGATCTTCCTCTCAAGCGACTGCACATGCAGGTAGAGCGACAGGACGAGGTAACCCACGAGCAGGATGCCGAAGAAGAGAAACAGGTCAGCGCCGCGTTCGATGCCCATGAAGCGGCTGAGCAGGTCCGACCATTGCGGGACCATGCCGAACACGAACACCACGAGCCACACACCCGTCCAAGCGAGGAACCGCCGAAGCGAAATCAGTCCGCCGCGGTGGCGACGCCAGGTCTGGAAGATGGCCAGCAGCACGATAGCGATGACGAGGATGCGATACATCACGGCCCCACTTTGTAGAGAAGGATGCGCACGGCCAGCCCCACGGCGTGCCGGTTTTTTTGCCCCTTGGCCAGCGAGTAGGCGGAGTACCTGATCGACACCGGCCGCTCGATATAGCGCAGCTTGTGCCGCGCGATTTCATCAAGGATCTCCGAGGCGTGCTCCATTCGGTCCTGTCGAATTCGTATGCGCCCGGCCGCCTCGGCGCTCAACACGCGGAAGCCGTTGTGGACGTCGGTGATCCGCAGGCTGGTGACGAGCCGGGTCATGAAGAGCGCGACCTTGAGCAGCGCCCGGCGCACCGGCGGCACCCGGGAGGTCACGCCCGCATGGAACCGCGTGCCAAGCACGACATCGGCCTCGCCCGACCGGACGGGTTCGACCATCGCCGGGATGTCAGCCGGGTCGTGCTGGCCGTCCGCGTCGAAGGTGATGATCATTGCCGCGCCCAGTTGCAGGGCAGCGCGGATCCCCGTGGCCAGGGCCGCGCCCTGACCGCGATTGATCGCGTGGCGCAGCGCGACGGCCCCCGCCCGCCGCGCGATGTCGAGCGTGCCGTCGGTCGAACCGTCGTCCACCACGATCACGCGCCGGCGCGGCACGTAGCGCTCAAGGCTGCGCAGCACCTGCTCGATCACGCCCGCTTCGTTGTACGCGGGAATCACAACATAGGCACGGTCAAGGGCTTCCACACCACGCATTCTAAGCGATCGCAGCCGCGGCGCGCTGCCTGGCGCCGACCCATCGTACCGTGGCTGCGACTATACTCATCGCCGCGATCCGACCCGGCACACCGCACGCGGCACCGACCTTGACCACACCTTCAGAGCCATCCTCGCCCGCCGACAGCGCCGATGTGCGATGGATCCATGCGCGGCTTCGCGGATTGGGCGTCTCCGAGCCCATTGCGCAGGCCATCGCCAACATGGGCTGGCTCGCGGCCAACCATGTGCTGCTGCTGGCCGCTTCGGCCGTCGTCGCCTTCTGGCTGGCGCGCTACCTGCAGCCGCAGGGGCTGGGACGACTGCACTACGCCCTGAGCGCCGCGATCCTCGCCGGCTCGTTCACATGGCTGGGGCTGGACAACCTGTTGCCGCGCGAATTGATCAGACGCGCGTCACAGCGCCATCGCATCCTCGGCAGCGCGTGGTTGATGCGCACGCTCGCGGCCATCGCGGCCGTGGGCGTCGTCGCCCTTCTGGGCCTCATCCTCCGGCCACACGATGCGCCGATGCGCCGGCTCATGCTGATCGCGTCGCTCTTCATGCTGCCGCACGCGCTGGCCGTGATCGGCTGCTGGTTCGATTCGCGCGTCGAGTCGCGTTACGCCGTGGCCGCGCGGCTGGCGGCGCTGGGCGCCGCGACCGCGGCGCGCATTGCGGCGATCCTGCTCGCCCGGGATGTCGAGACCTTCGTGTGGATCTTCGTCGGCTCGTTCGTGGTGGAAGGCGTCGGTTACGTCGCCGCCTACCACCGGCGCGGCCAGTCGGTGCGGCAGTGGCGACCGGCGCTTGGCGAGGGCCTCAGGCTGATGCGCCACGCCTGGCCGTTCATCTTCGCCAACCTCGCCACCGTCATCTACACCCGCATTGATCACGTCATGCTCGGCCAGATGAAAGGCGACGATTTCGTCGGTCTGTACGCCGCGGCCGTGGTGCTGGCGGAGATGTTCAACTTCCTGCCTGTCGTGGTGCATCAGTCGGTGCTGCCCGGCATCGTGCGGCTGCACGAGGAGAACCCCGAACTCTACGAACGCCGCCTGCAACAGGTACAGACGTTCATGACCTGGAGCGGCGTCGCGATGGCCGCGGGACTGTCGCTCGCGGCGCCCTGGATCGTCTCGGTCGCCTACGGTCCGACCTACGCGGCCAGCAGCGACGTCCTGCGCATCATGGTCTGGGCGATGGTCTTCATCTTCCAGGGCGTGGGTATGCTGTCACGGGTCATCGCGGATAACCGGCAACTCGCATGGAGCGCGGGACTGATCGCCGCGGCGGGGCTGAACGTGGGGCTCAACTTCCTGTGGATTCCGCCGTACGGCCTGCTCGGGGCCGCGTGGGCGACAGTCGTGTCGTACGCGCTGACGGTGCTGCTGCCGGTGACGGTGTTCCCGTCGTTGCGGCCGGCGGGACGGCAGATCGTCTTGGCCTGGATCGCCCCGCTAAGCATGCTGAGACGGTGATCGCAGGGCCTGCTATCCTGCCCGCGAGTATGCCTGAACCGATCGAAGTCGCCATCCTGGTTGTCAGTTACAACAGCCGCGCGCATCTTGAGGTGTGCCTCGCGTCGGTGTTGGCATCGGATGATGGGTGCGTCACGAAACAGGTCGTCGTGGCGGATAACAACTCACAGGACGGCAGCGAGGATTTCGTTGCCGAGCGATTCCCCACCGTCGACCTGCTTCGCCTCGAAGGCAACGAGGGTTTCACCGGCGGCAACAATCGCGCCTGGGAACATGTCCAACAACGCTATCCGCAGGTCAAGTATGTCTACCTGCTGAACCCGGACACGCAAGTGACAAGCGGTTTCCTCGCGCCGCTGGTGTCCTACCTCGAGGCGCATCCCGAGGCCGGCTGCCTGCAGAGCAAGATGCTGCTCTTCCACAAGCGCGACCATCTGAATTCCGCCGGCAATCGCAGCCATTACCTGGGCTTCGGCTTCGTGACCGCGTTCAACGAGAAGGACGAGGGCCAGTACGACCGGGTGCAATCGATCGACTACGCATCAGGCGCGGCCGTCATCATCCGCGCCTCGCTGCTGCGCGAACTGGGCCTGTTCGACGAAGCGATGTTCCTCTACCTCGAGGATGCCGATATCTCGTGGAAGCTTCGCGCCCACGGCCACGACACCTGCTTCATGCCGGAGTCGATCGTCTATCACAAGTACGAACAGGACACCGCACACAAGGCCTACGAGCACCTGGAGCGCAATCGCTGGCGGATGCTGCTGGTCTACTACCGGCTGCCGACGCTCATCGCGATTCTGCCGATGTTGCTGGCGATGGAAATGGGCCAATTGCTGTTCGCGATGCAGCACGGTTATGTCCGCCGCAAGCTGCGCGCGTGCGGCTACTACGTCAAGCCGTCGCACCTGCGCGAAGTGCTTGCCCGCCGCCGCGCCATCCAGCGCGGCCGGGTGATCGGAGATCGCGAACTGGTCGGACGGTGCGCCGGGCGGATCGAGTTCCCGCACCTTTCCGGCTTCCTGATCGACACCGTGATGAATCCGGTGCTTGACATCTACTGGCGGATCGTGCGCCGCTTGCTCGGGTGGTGAGTATGACGGTGTCACTGGCGGCTCGCCCGCCAGTGCGGTCGACCTGTCGGAGCCGGACATTCGCGGGCGAGCCGCAAGTGGCGCCCGATTGCGCACATCTACTGTCGTAGCCGCCGCAGCCAGTACACCCAGAGTTTCACGTAGACCTCGGGACTGCACGGAAAGCGCACAAGGTTGCGAATCGACACGTCGCCTCCCTGCTGCACGCGGCCGATCTGGGCCTGAAGAAGCAGGTTGTTGCGCGCCGTGGCGTTCAGCCCCTCCTCGCGGGAGGCGAGTATTTGCTCGGCCACGCGCTGCCGCGCTTCGCCCATGCGGGGTTGGTCGGCGCTCATGTTGGTATTGTGCAGATGGATCGAGGCGAGCGGCAGTCCGTCGGCGATGGTCGTGCGCTCGAAGATGCCCGGGTTGTCGAACCAGAAGCGCCAGTCCTCGAGGGCGCGCAGACTCCTGTCAAACTGCGCGGCGATGCAATCGCGCCTGAAAACGATGCTCGACACAGTGAGCGGATTGCCGCGCGTCAGCCTTGGCAGCGGGTCACCGTCGCCCAGCTTCGGCGCGGCCATGCGCCGCACCACCCGACCATCCCGCACGAACTGCACGTCGAACAGCACCGCGGTCCAGCGGTCCTCATCCAGCAACGGTACCGGATCGATCAATAACTCGTCATCCGCATCCAGCAGCAGCACCCAGCGCCCGTCCGACCAGTCCAGCCCCGCGTTGCGCGCCGCGGCGAGGCCCTGGTTCGACTGGCTGACCGTCTCCATCGGCAGGCCGACGACCTTCGACATCTCCTCCCGGGCGATGGCCGCGCTCTCGTCGTCGCTGCCGTCATCAACCAGCACCACCTGCACCCGCTCGCGCGACGCATCATCGAGCGCCACCAGCGATCGGATCGTCCGCGCGATCGTCGCCTCGGCGTTGTGAAACGGAATGATGATGGATAGCTGCGGTGGCATGCGGGTCTTCGCTCACGGCGCCTTCACACCGCGATAGCATACCGCGATGCCGAAGGTCAGGGGCTTGAGCGTCACGTCGACGAATCCCGCATCGTGCATGAGTCGCTGCAACTGCTCGCGGTCGAGAAAAGTGTCCACGCTTCGCGGCAGGTAGCGGTAGGCGCCGCTGCGATCGCGAGCGATCAGCGCCGCGGTGCGGGGCAGGATGTGATTGAAGTAGAAGCCATACAGCGATCGCAGCCATCGGCTGGCCGGCTGGCTGAACTCGAGAACAACCAGCCGCCCGCCCGGCCGCAGCACGCGATGGAACTCGCCGATCGCCACGTTTGGCGCGGCGACATTGCGGATGCCGAAGGCGATGCTCACCACGTCGACGCTCGCGTCCGCGACCGGCAGCCGCATGGCGTCGCCGGCGGCATACGGGATCGCGGCCTTGTCCCGCGCGATGGCGAGCATCTCGACGGTGAAATCCACGCCGATCACGCGCGAAGCCCCGCCGTCGCCGAAGGCCATCGCCAGGTCGCCCGTGCCACAGGCGACATCGAGGACGGTATCGTTCGGCGCAAGGGACGCGATGCGCACGGCCGCGCGCCGCCAGAACTGGTCGCGCCCGAGCGAGTGGACGCGGTTGTTCAGGTCATAGCTGCGCGCGATGGCGGCGAACATCGCGCGGACGCGCGTCGGTTTGTCGGCGGCCGCGTGGGGATCGCCCTGCAGATGATCACGGTCCCAGGCGGGCGCCACGTTCGACGCGGCGTCGCTGCCGTCCACATGTTCACCCGATGCCGGTCCGGTCACGACCCGTCCTTCGGTTGGTGGACGGGCGCCGGAAGCTGCTTCAGGCGCGAAAGCACGTTCTGTTCGTACGCCTCCTTGCCCCACTTGTAAGCGCCGGGCTCATCGGCGCGCGGGTAGTTCTTCTTGATCAGTCGGTCGATGTTCTCGATGCGCGAGTCGGGATAGGGATGGGTTGACAGGAATTCGGGCGCCCGCGCCCCGCCCATGGACTTGAAGATTCCCATCACCTGCCGCAATCCCTTGGGGTTGTAACCGAGCTCGGCCGCGTAGCGCAGCCCGTAGGTGTCGGATTCGGTCTCGTGCGAGCGCGAGTAGTGCAGTGAATAGAGCGCCCCGCCGGTCGATGCGCCGACGCCCAGGGCATCGAGCCAATCCTCGTCCGACACCGCCGCCGCGGTGCCAATCGCCGCCACGCCGAGCTGGATCAGCAGGTTCTGCGTCATCTGTTTACCGACGTGGTGATTGGTCACGTGCGCCACCTCGTGCCCCATGACGCCGACGAGTTGGGCCTCGTTGTCCAGCTTCTCCAGCAGGCCGCGGGTGATGAACAGCTTGCCTCCCGGCAGCGCAAAGGCGTTGACGCTGGCCGAGTCGACCGCGTTGAACTGCCACGGCAGGTCGGGACGCTCGGACTGCGCGGCGAGGCGTCGCCCGAAGTCGGCGACGTACCGTACCACGTGCTCGTCAGGAATCGGCCCGCCGTACGAAGCTTCGAACTGCGGTGCGGCCTCCGCCCCAAGGGCGATCTCGTGCTCCTCGCTCAGGAGGTTCAACTGGCACCCGAGCAGCATGGGTCCGACCAGCAGCATGAACGTGATCGACAAGAACCGTCGCAACATGGATGACTCCTTTCCTGGCAGACGCGGCGGCAACGCGGCCGCTCGTCGCCCTTTCTATCGTAGTCACCCAAGCAAGATCGATGAACGCTCTGGTCTGACGCGTGCCCGGTCAACGTCCGCGAAGCGAAGCGCCGCAAGCCGACGGCGACAGACGCAGCGCGGCGGGCGCATCGCATGGCGCGCGGGTGTATCCCGATAAGCCCCAACGGCGTCCGACGCCGGAACGGGCCAAGTCCTTATCGGAAACCTCCTCAACTGGCGTAAACCGTGCAATTCCAACTCTTTACATCGCAATACCGCCGACAGCCGCAACAGGGCGAAAAAGTCGCCGAATCGGATGGCCCCGCCGCGCGTCGCTGGACGATGAACCGTGTGTCACTTGCCCAGCCAACCGGGATGGCGACGGGACAGGCAGGCGACCGCATGGTGGACGGCCAGGACGCCCCGCCGCGCGAGACAAGAGCAACAGGCACCGGCGGACTGGAGAGTTCCATGCGACGCGACGTTCTGGTTGAACGCTTCTTCAATGCCTTGATCTGCGGCAACCGCAGCGAAGCCCGGGAAATCGTGGACGAAGTGATCGACAACGGCGCCGCGGCCGAACGCATCCTCAGCGGCCTGTTCTGGCCCGCACTCGAACACATCCAGCACCTCTACCGCAACGACCAACTCAGCGAACTCGCCCACCACTACGCCACCCGCCTCATGCGGATGCTCGCCGACCAGATGCAGCTTCGCCTCGAGAAGAAGCCCGCCCGCAACAGGCGCGTGCTGCTGGCGTGCGGCCCCGATGAACCGGAAGAACTGGCCGCCCAGATGGCCGGCGACCTGCTCGAGGCCGACGGTTACGAAGTCTTCTTCGCCGGCGGCGGCGTGGCCAACGACGAAATCGTCGAGCAACTGGGCGCGACCGACATCGACGTGCTGGTCATCTTCGGGGCCGTCGCCTCGACGGTGCCCGCCACGCGTCTGCTGATCGACCGGCTGCACGCGATCGGCACCGCGCCGAAGCTGCAGGTTGTCGTCGGCGGCGGCATCTTTAATCGCGCCGACGGCCTGGCCGAGGAGATCGGCGCGGACCTGTGGGCCCAGACGCCCGAGGAACTGGTCGAAGCCATGGACAAGTCACCCGACCGCCGCATGGCCGCCGACCAGCGAACGGTCGGACGCAAGCGACGCACACGCCGCAAAACGAAGGCGGCCTGACCCCAAGCACCGAGCGCGGCACGGACGTACGCGACAGCACTGCACGGAAGCAGAACCAACCCCACGCACCCGCGCGGGGTTTTTTTGTGCGCGCCAGCCGCGAATCTGTGCCGTGAGTACCTGTGAAACTGTGTATAGGTGGACGCGTCACCCGCACCCTGCGGTTGGAATTGCGGGAAGACCGATGGCCGGCCCGCACCCTCCGCCTGGAATTGCGAGTGGCGCGTCCTTCATTGATACACACGCGGCCCCCAGGATCTGCCGCCGAGACCGGTCGCGAGAAGGAGCGACACCATGAAGACCATGTGGCGCGCACTGGAAGAACACACGCATGTCTGGCACGCGCTCGACCGCGAAGGGCTGGCCGACGCCGTCTGGTCGGACTATGTCAGTGCCCGGTTCTCGCGCAGCGGCGATGCCCGGGCGTTGGCCTTCCTCTACCCCTACGTCAACCGAGGCGATCGCAACGTGCGGCTGCACGCGATCCGCCTGGCCGCGACGGTTTTCGAAGGTGCGGGGCCCAGCTCGATTGGCGATCTGCACTACTTCACCGGCAACCTGGACCCCTTCGTGCGCGATCGCGCCGTGCAGGTGGTCGGCGCGGCGCTGACCGGCTGGCCGGTGCCGACGGTTCTCGACAACTTGCAGGCGTACCTCGAGCACCGCAACCGGTTCATCCGCGCGCAGGCGATGACGGCGCTGAGCTACGCCAGCTTCGCCACGGGCAGCGAAGAAGCCCTTGAACAGGTGGACAGGATCGCCGGCGACCTGGGACTCGGCGCGCAGCCGCACAACCTGGCCGTCGCGCGCATCTTCGCGGGCCGGCCGACACGGGCCATCTTCGAGCGACTGACGAACCCCGAAGCTGCAGCGAGATGGCGCGGCGAGGACATGGCCGTGGGCATCCTCATCGAGGGCGCCGAGCAGGCGTGGTACGAGCGGGCCTGCGAGCGCTTCTTCGACGTGCGGCTGGCGGCGGAACCGGGCGATGTCGACTGGCGTTGGAATGAGTTCCTGCGCGTCTGGCCGCAGTTCCTGAGGCGCTCGGCACTGGAAGGCCTGTGCCGCGCGGGGCGCGGGCGTGGGTTCGATTCGCTTCAGCGCATCCTGCACCGTCGCGACAACGCATGCGTGCGGCGTGCGATGGAAGCGAACGCGCCGCAGTGCTTCGCGGGTGCCGAGATCCCGGCCAATCGCGCCCCGCTGCTGCAGCTCCTGACCGATGGCGACGCCACCGCGCAGCGCATCGCGGCGATCTGCCTGGGGACGCTGATGGAAGGCACGGAAGACGACGAGGCCGTGAAGCTGCTGACCGGCTGCACAGAAGCGCGCGACAAGTCGGTCGCCGCGGCGGCGGTGGCGGCGCTGGGGCGCGTGCTGCGTTCATCGTGCGACGAGGCGGCGCACGAGCGGGCGATGGCGATGAGTGAACACCCGGAGACCGCGCGTGCAGCCATCGAGGGAATCGGATGGCTGCACCTTGGCAGCGGGCAGCGCGAGGTGCTGTCGAACCTGCGCGACCGTGCGACGGCCTTCCGCAATCGCACACGCCGCGGCCGGGCGCATTTCGGGCCGCTGCGCGAGTGCTTCCTCGCCGTGGGGCGGCTGTACCACGGCACGGGGTCGATGGAGCCGGTGGACTTCCTGCTGGACGCGCTGTCCCTTTCCCGCTCCCGGTACTGCGTCTACCGCGGTGCGGCAGGACGTGCACTGGTGATGATTGAGTTCCCGCCCGCCACGATCGAACGCACGATCGAGCGGCCATGGCGGTAGACTGACGCAAGTGCAGGCCCCGGCGGCGGGGTGGTCTCATGGCAAAGTTCAATCCGGACTTCTGGGAAGTGACGATCTCCGCCGAGGGCTGGGGGCGCTTTGCCGTGGAGGACGGGCTGAGGTACGAGTCGCATGAGGACGCAGCCACCCGCCACCGCGGCCGGGCGCGCGCGTCGGAGCTTGCCCCCGCCCTGCGACGGATCATCGACGAGGTACTCACCGAACGGCAGCGCGAAGTCGTCATGCTGTTCTTCTACGAGGGCATGAACCAGCGGCAGATCTCCGAAGCGCTGGGCATCACGCAGCAAGTCGTAAGTGAGCACCTCTATGGCAAGCAGCGCGACGGCCGTGCCGTGGGCGGAGCGATACGGAAGCTGAAGAAGGCCTGCGTGGTGCGCGGGATCTCGTCGCACTGGTGAGTCAGCGATCGGGTGTGTCGTCCGCGGGCGGTGCGATCTTGCGGCCGCACTCGGGGCAGGTTTCGCGGTCGATGCCCTTCAGGTCGTAGCCGCAGCCGAAGCACACGGACGGCCGGACGCCGCGCTCGAGCATGACCTGCTCGAGTTCGCGCGTCTGCAGGCGCCGGATCTGCGCAATGAACAGAAGCAGCACGAAGAGGATGGCCGCGAGGGCCAGTAGCTCAAGCCAGTCGCGGATGTCCTGGCTCAGGCCGACGGTGAGGTAGGGCACGAAGTACGGCAGGCCGAGGCTCAGCGCCAGCGGGATCGCGGCGATGAGGATCTGCCCGAACCGCCGGCCGGTGCGCGCATCGGCCTCGCCGAGCAATTGCCTTCGCGCCGTTTCGGGAAGGCCGCGCAGTTCGCGGAGGTGGGGTCGCCATAGCAGTGCGTTCAGCATGCCTCGTCCCTATCAAGCGGCGCGATCGCGCAGCCGCACTCGGGGCACGCGTCGCCGGGCGTGCCTCTTAGATCGTAGCCGCAACGGAAGCAGACGGCGGGGCGCAGGTTGCGCTCGAGCATGACTTGCTCGAGGGTGCGTCGGCTCTTGATCTTCGCCACATAGAGGAAAGCCGCGATCGAGAACGGCATGGTGGGGACGAAGAGCAAGGCCCACTGGAGAAACGAATCGGTGACGGCCGCCAGGCCGACAGACAGAACGCACTGCACCATGAAGAAGAGGGTGGCCATGGTGGAGCTTGACCTGCCGGCATCACGGCGCACCACCTCCTGCAACAACGTCTCCTGATCCGCCCGGCTCAGATCGCGCAACTCCAGTCGTCGAGGATGCCAGAACAGGTCTTTCAGCATCAAGCGTCCTTGCGAAACGCCGCGATCTTGCGCCCGCATTCGGGGCAGGATTCACCGGGCGTGCCGCGCAGGTCGTAGCCGCAGCCGAAGCATTTTGGTGGACGGCGTCCCCGTTCCGCGAGGACTTGCTCGTAGAGCACCAGCTTCTCGCCCTGCCAGCCGCGCATCACCGCAAGCAGAGAAAGGCCGGCGGCCGCAAGCAGAACAGCCACCCAGACGGACGCCATGCCCAAGTCGAGCAGAACATAGCCGCCGACGATCCAGACCACGGCGATCGCTCCGAGCAAGGATCTGCCGCCGCGCTGCAGGAAGCGACTGCGCACCTCGTGCGAAACGACCTCGCGTGTCACGCCCTTCAGTCGCGCCAGTTGCGCCACTGACGGACCATGTCCGCCACGAAACACACCCAAGCCAAACTCAACGATCGCGGCCACGGCGGGAACCGCGAGCGCCAACACCCCCAAGATGGCCACAATCAGCGCGCCGACGCCTACCGCGAACGCACTCGCGCCGTCCACGATCGCAGCGATCGTAACCAGTGTGCTACCGAACCAATGGAGGATGACGAGCACCGGTTCCAATTCGCGTCCCCGATGATGCGACACAACCGCGCATGATTCCACAGCAGGCTGCGGTTTTGGCGCGGTGTCTGCGGGCCTCGAGTAGCGGTACGCAATCACTGAAAGGCCGCCGGCCGCAAGCAGGCATGCAATGGCCCAAACTTGTTCGCCTGAAAGCCCGACGGTGTCCGCCGCGATGAACGGCGCGATGAATGCCGCCGCCGTCAGCAAGGCCGTTACACCACTCATCAGCTTTCGGACGGTGATACGCGCATCGCTGGTCGGCGACACCGCCTCCTCCGTCCCGTGTGGCAGCAACTTCGGTGTCACGATCGCTGTCAGCACCGCAACGACGAGCAACACAATACCGGCGACGGCAAGGAGAGCCAAGTGTCCGAGCGCAGCCTGATCAGCGGGCGGTTGGGTCACGGCAAGGAGGTACCGAGCGGCCATGCCCACGAACAGAACACCGATCCATTGGAGGGCTGTGACGACGGAGAAAACCCGGAAGGATCGCATTGGTGACGCTCCATGTTCGCGGCTGGTCAGCGCCGCGTGCGACAGCGCTTCTACTCCATCCAACCCAACTGCGGCCAGTCCACGCCGCCGTGATTCTCCTGCGGCGCGCCCGGGGTGCTGCGGCCGGTCCTGATGTACTGCTCGAGCAAACTCTTCAACTCCGCGACGATGTGCGGGTGTTCGTCGTACACGTTGCGACGTTCGCTGATGTCGGCCTCGAGGTCGTAGAGCTGGATCGGCGGCAGGCCTTCGCATTCCGGGCCCGGACGGGGGAAGCTCCAACCGCCGGAGCCGGGGCACATCTCAAGCTTCCACTTACCCTTGCGGATCGAGAAGCTGCCGTCGATGGAATGGTGCACTGTCGCTTCGCGCAGCGGCGCATCGAGCTTGCCGCCACGCCACAGGGCGAGGTTGCTGATGCTGTCTTCGCCGGCGCTATCCGGCAACGTGTCGCCCTCGATCTCCGCCATCGTCGCCAGCAGATCGACGAGGCACACGGTGTCGTCGCATTCGACGCCGGCCGGCATCCCGCGCGGCCAGCGGATGATTAGCGGGATGCGATGCCCGCCTTCGTAGATGTCGGCCTTGTGGCCGCGGAAGACATAGCTCGGGTTATGCCCGCACGCGGCCAGTTCATCGAAGTTGGCCATGGGCGAGCAGCCGTTGTCCGAGGTGAAGACGAGGATGGTATCGTCCGCCAGGCCGCGTTCGTCAAGCAGTTGCATGATGCGGCCGACCACATCGTCCACCTGCAGACAGAAGTCGCCGTACACGTTCGTGCCGGACTTGCCGCGGAACTCGGGCGTGGGCAGGATCGGCGTGTGCGGCGCGGGAAGGGGGAAGTAGAGGAAGAACGGCCGGCCGTCGTCGGCGCGGTCGTTGATGTAGCGGAGTGCTTTGTCGGTCAGGCGGGGCAGGACATCGGCGTGATCGAAGTCCGGCGCGATCGGCCCGCCGCGCCAGAACTCGGGGCCCTGTTTGTCGTGATCCTCAATGACGCGATCGGGCAACTGCTCGACGCGGTCGTTCTCGATGTAGACGTACGGGGCCATGTCGAGCGAGGCGACGATGCCGTAGTAGTAGTCGAAGCCGCAATCCGTCGGGCCTTGCGTGATCGGCTTGGTAAAGTCGACATCTTCCGGGTCGTCGCCGTTGGTCGTCCAGTTCCAGCCGAGATGCCACTTGCCGATGCAGCCGGTGTGGTAGCCCCTCGACTTGAGGTACGAGGCGACGGTCATGCGGCCGGGCTCGACGACCGGCGGCGAGTAGCCGCGCACGACGCCCTTCTTGAGCCACGAGCGCCAGTTGTAGCGCCCGGTGAGGATGCCGTATCGGCTGGGCGTGCACACGGCCGAAGTCGCGTGCGCATCGGTGAAGCGCATGCCGCCCGCGGCCAGGCGATCGAGATGACGGGTGTGGATCTTCGAGTTCTCGTTCAGGCACGACAGATCGCCGTAACCCATGTCGTCGGCGAGGATGTAGATGAGGTTGGGCATGGGGGTGGGTGTGATCCGTGGTTCAGGGGGTGATCGGAAGTCTGTTGTTCTCCGCGTCAACCGGTTAGCTGGTTGACTGGGTTCCTGGGCGCGGGCAGCTCTCCGTTCTGCCGCAGTGATCAGTCATCTCAGCCTCACGTCCTTCACGTGCAGTTCGATCTGGGGGCGGCCTTGCCAGGTGCCGAGCTTGGGGGTGAAGGCGAGATCGATGCGGACCCCGGCGGGCAGTTGCTCGGCCAGGTCGCCAAGGCCGAACCCGATGGTGGACATGCATCGCTGCCCCTGGCGCACCCAGAGGCGCAAATGCCTGCCTTCGCCGCCGACGCGCTCGGCCGCGCGGTGCGCCTGCACATCGGAAAGCTGCAGCACGGGCGACGGGTTGGCCCGGCCGAAAGGCGCGAGCGAGCGCAACTGCTCGAGCACGTCGAAGGTCATGTCGTCGAGTGTGGCGGTGGCGTCGATGGTCAGTTGCGGCACGAGTCGCGAAGCGTCCAGCCGCTGGTTGACTTCGCGGACGACCACTTCGCGCAGGGCATCGATTCGCTGCGACGGCAGCACCATCCCCGCCGCCATGGCATGCCCGCCGTAGGAATCGAACAACTCCGCCCCGCACGTCAGCACCTCGTGGATGTCCACGCCGTCGACCGAGCGCGCCGAGCCGTGGGCGACGCCGTCTTCGATGTTGAGCATGATCACCGGCCGGTGATAGGTGTCCACCAGCCGCGACGCGACGATGCCGATGACGCCCTGGTGCCAGCCTTCACCGGCCAGCACGAATGCGCGCATGTCGTCGCTGTCGTACTGCTTCTCCGCGATGGCGGCGCATGCCTGGCCGAAGATCTCGCGTTCGACGCGGCGGCGGCGTTCGTTCTCCGTCGTGAGGAACTGCGCCAGGCGCTGCGACTCGGCGGCGTCGGCTTCGGTCAGCAGGTGCAGCGCGTCGCGTGCGTGGCCCATGCGGCCGCACGCGTTGATGCGCGGGGCGAGGACGAAGCCGACGTGGTAGGCGTCGATGCGCTCATCGGAGAGGCGGCTGGCTTCGATCAGGGCGTTAAGGCCCACGAAGCGCGTGCGCTGGATCTGCCCGAGGCCGTACCGCGTGATGATGCGGTTCTCATCGACCAGCGGCACGACGTCAGCGATGGTGCCCAGCGCGGCCAGTGAGATGAGATCGAGCAGCAGGTGACGCAGTTCGTCGCTTACCCGGTCGCTGCCGCAGAAGGTGCGGGCGATCTGCCAGGCGAGTTTGAAAGCGACGCCGGCGCCGCACAGGTCGCCGAAAGGGTAGTTCCCACCCGGCAGTCGTGGGTGCACGAGGATGTCGACATCGGGCAGGTGGGCATCGTCCACCTGGTGGTGGTCGGTGATGATCAGTTCGAGCCCCGCCCGACGCGCGGCCAGGGCCGGCTCGATGGCCGTGATGCCGCAGTCCACGGAGACCACCAGTGGCCGGGGCGACTGCGCGGCGAACTGCAGCAGCGCATCGGTGTTGAGCCCGTAGCCTTCTTCCATGCGATGCGGAATGTAGGTGGCGACCTCGGCCCCGATGGCCTTGAGCGTGTGCCACAGGATGGACGCGGCGGTGATGCCGTCCACGTCGTAGTCGCCGTAGATCACGAGCGGCTGACGGTCCTTTGCGGCCTGAACAATGCGCTCGGCTGCGGTGCCGCAACCGGGGATGCGGGCGGGATCGTGCAGGTCGGCCAGGCGCGGCTCCAGGAAGCTGCGGGCGGACGCCTCGTGCGAGAAACCACGCTGGCAAAGTAGTCGGGCCACAAGTTCATGGACGCCCAGCGCGGCGGCCAGGCGGCGGCAATCGCCGGGGGCGGCCGGTTCGCGCAGCCGCCATTGGCCGGCCTGATGGGCTTGACGCACGCTCATCCGGCCATGATAGCAGGCCATAGGAGCGGTAGCGGTTATGCGGCCGTTAGGTCGAGGAAACTGGCGGGAAGGTAGGATCAAGCGTTAAAGCTCCGGAAAGGTTCGCCGATAACCCAATGGGCCCTTCGTGGGTCTTCCCTGCGGAGGCTGGTCAGTCGGTCCGTCTGTGCCGACTGGGCAGTCCGGCGACCGGGAACGGTCGGGCCCTGTGTAGGGGGCGGTGACAGGCTTGAAAGGTGCTGCTGTGCATGACCTCCAGCCGCCGAAGCGACGACACGGCCCACTTCGGGAACGTGCGTTCACACTGGTCGAGATTCTGATCGTGGTGGTCATTCTGGGGATCCTTGCCGCGATCGTTGTGCCGCAGTTCACCGACGCGGCCAAGAACTCGAGTGACAACTCCATCAAGATGTCGCTGCATCGTGTTCGCATCCAGCTCGAGGTGTACCGCGAGCAGCACAGCGGCAACTGGCCGACACTGGCCCAATTCGAGGCCCAGCTCACCGGCCAGACCGACGGCCTGGGCAACCCCGTCGCCATGGGCACGCCCGGCGCATGGGGGCCGTACATTCGCGAAATCCCGCTCAACCCCTACACCGACGGCAGAACCGTCGGCAACGGGGCCGTGGGCACCAGCGACTGGTACTACGACCAGGCCACCGGCGAATTCAGGGCCAACAACTCCGCCCAGGCGCGAACGTGGTAGTGCGGCAAGGACAGTAACCGCAGTAACCGCATCGAAGACGTGCGGCATGGCGCCGCGCGTTGGTGTCATTCCCCCTCTGCTTCGTGCCTCCGTGCCTCCGTGCCTCCGTGCCTCCCTTCTTCGCTTCGTCGCTCCGTCGCTTCGTCGCTTCGTCGCTTTCGGCCAATCTTCGGCTCCTGTCCCGCTGCGATGCGCTTCAGGTTGCCGCGGTGACGCCAGGTGACCAGCCCCGCCAGTGCGGCGGACACCACCGCGAACGGCATCAACTGCCCCCAACCCCGCCCCTGCGGCAGATTCACCGCCAACAGCAGCACCGGCAGCGACACCGCCGCGAGCACCGACGCCAGTCCCACATACCGCCACACCCCCACCGCCGCGGCCCACACCAGCAGCGCCCCCAGCGCGGGCAGCGTCAGCACCGGCCAGAAGCCCAGCAGCACGCCGAAACTCGTCGCCACCCCCTTCCCCCCCCTGAAGCCGAGGTAGAACGGGAACACATGCCCGCACACCGCAGCGGCCCCCACCGCCAGCCATGCCCATGCATCCGCCTGGGACGCCGGTTCCCGCCCCCCCGCCATGCCCATCATCAGCCCGGCCGCCAGCACCGGCACGAAGCCCTTGAGCACATCGAGCACGAAGCACAGGATGCCCCACTTGCGTCCGAGCACGCGACCGACATTGGTCGCGCCGATGTTGCCCGAGCCGTGCCGGCGCACGTCAACGCCGCGCAGCTTGCCCAGCAGCAACGCGAAGGAGAGCGACCCGACGACATACGCGCCGGAGATCCAGATGAACCACATCCACTGCATAGGCGACAGTTTACCGCTCCGAGGGCACGCCGGTTGCCAGGTCTGAGCATTTACACAGGCGCGGCCGCTTATTAGAATCCGGGCATGAGTTTACCCGCCCTGACCACCGTGCTTGATCCGGCGATGGTGCTGCTCGCCTCCGTGCCCAATGCGAAAGATCCGGGCGCGTGGATCGCGATTATTGTCGCGATCATCATGGGCTTGGCCATCGTCGGACTGAGTTTCATGGGTTCGCGGCGGGGGCACAAGGACTGATCCTCCTTCCTTGATTCTCCAATAGGGAGCATGACATGAACAAGCGATCACTGGGCGCGCTCCTTGCGCTGAATGTGGCATTGCTCGCCGCGTACCTGGTCGTCAGCATCATTCAGCCTCGCACGGCCGAGGCGCAGGTGACCGACCGGGCGGGCGAGTACCTGATGGTCGCCGGCGATGTGCGCGGGCAGAAACCCGAGGTGCTGTACGTCATCGAGCAACGGACGCGGGCCATGTCCGGACTGATCTATCGGTCCACGAACGATCGGTGGGAGCCCTTCCAGGAAGGGCGCAACGTGGGCAATGATGTGCAGCGACTGGGCGGCGGCAACTGACCGCCGCGTGCGGCCCGGAATGCCGTCAACCTCAACACAAGGAACAACGCCATGACACGCACGCAACTGGCATGCTTCTTCCTGATCGCCTCGGCCTTCGTGCTCGCGGCCATGCTGGCGACGAAACTCACCGCGTACGAGCCGACCGCCCGGGCCGGCATGGTCCTGCCCGGCAGTGAATACGTCTTCATGACCGCACGCACCGAGACCGGCGAAGATTCGCTCTTCGTCATCGACAAACGCAATCACCTGCTGCTGGTCTACAACACCCGCATCCGCACGCGCGGCGGACTGCTCGAGGCCAAGCAGTACTTCCGGCTGGACAACCTGCTCAACGTCGGCGGCGGTACGGGCACCGGCGACGGGCCCGGCACCACGGTGCGCGACGACCCGCGCGTCCCGCGCTGAGCAAGCCGCGCAGCGCGGCAGTCCAATCGCGAAACGAATCAACAGTCGTCCGGTCGAAGCGACGCGACCGACGCGGGACAACTCCATCAACCACCAGGCGAGAACCGCCACACCGGTTCGAGCCTGTTTTATATTGCCGCCAGAGGGCATGCGAGGACCACAGGCATGATCACGCACGCGACCGACACCGCCGACACGGCCACCTTCGACCGCATCGCCCAACTCGCCCGACAGGTGCTGGCGGGCAAGCCGCTGCTCCGTGATGAGGCGGCCGAACTGACGCAAGTCCCACATGACGACCTGCACGACCTTTTCTACTGGGCCAATCGCATTCGCCGCCACTTCGTCGGCGACGAGGTGAAGCTGTGCTCGATCGTGGCCGGCAAGGTCGGCGCGTGCAGCGAGGACTGCAGCTACTGCTCGCAGTCGCGCCACTACACAACACACGTGACGCCGAGCAAGCTGACCGTTGATGAGATGCTCGCGGCGACGGATGAAGCAGTGGCCGGCGGCGCGGGGCATTTCGGCATCGTCAACTCCGGACGGGGCCCGACCGAGAGTGAACTCGACTGGCTCGAAGACTACTACAAACGCACCGTCGAGCGTGGGCACGTGACGCCCTGCGCCACGCTGGGGGAGTTGACCGAAGACCAGGCCGCGCGGCTGGTTGAAATGGGCGTCAAACGCATCAACCACAACCTCGAGACCAGCAAGCGACACTTCGACAGCATCATCAGCACACACAGCTACGACGATCGCGTGAAGACCATCCGCATCGCGAAGCAGGCCGGGCTTTCCATCTGCGCCGGCGGCATCTTCGGCCTCGGCGAAGACTGGCGCGACCGGCTGGACATGGCCTTCGAGCTGCGCGAACTGGGCGCGGATGTCGTACCGATCAACTTCCTCAACGCCATCCAGGGCACACCGATGCACGGCCGGGTCGACCCCTTGCCGCCGATGGAAGCCCTGCAGATCATTGCCGTTTATCGCTTCATCCTGCCGGACCGCGACCTGAAGATCGCCGGCGGGCGCGACACCATCCTGCGCGACCTGCAAAGCTGGATCTTCCACGCCGGGGCCAACAGCGTGATGATCGGCAATTACCTGACCACGTTCGGCCGGCCATCGGAGCAGGACCACCAGATGCTGCGCGACCTGGGCCTGCCGTGCACGAGCCTGAAAGAGCCCGATGCCGCCGCGGATGAACGCGAACCGCTCGCGAAGCTGCCGGTGTTGCAGTGAATAATGCGTCCCGGAAAAACGCGCCGTCTTGCGCGCACAACGTGGCGCTTTTCGCGCGCATCTCGGAGGCGTCCGGGACATAGGCTTAGCTCGTAGCGGGGCGAATCGTGGTTTCCAGGCCGTGAGCGGGGGGTGGTGCGCTTGCGTGTAAGAAATGGCCCGTAATTTTGTGAAATGGGCTCGCATTTTCGGCCCGTTTCGCGCCCGTTTGCGCCGGTTTCTCCAGGATTCGCCCGGTTTTCGGCGGTTTTCGCAGACATCGGGCCCATGTTCGGCGCAGATCGCGCCATTTCCGCTGCGCGCCACGAGCGCGGCAAGCACCCGACGATCAACGCCAACAAACCATCCGTTGCAGACCATCAGCGCGTTCCTTTCATCAACAGGCGAGACTTGGCGCACGCACGCCGCGCACCGCACACGAGCGCGGCGACAGCCCCTCCCCACCCTTGGACGAAAGGCCGCCCCGGTGCGCACAACATGGCCTGTTTTCAGAGAGGGAGCGTTCACAGCTCCCGCCGCGGCCTCCAGCCGAGAGAGGAGAACAGGCGACAGGAGAACAGTAGACCTGCCCGCTCCGCTTCGTGCCTCCGTGCCTTCGTGCCTGGCTCCTTCCCCTTCGTCGCTTCGTCGCTTCGTCGCTTCGTCGCTTCGTCGCTTCGTCGCTTCGTCGCTTCAGATGATATTCTTTGATCATGCTCAACGACTGGCTCGGCGATGTCTGGCCGGCTTTGCTGGTTCTGGGGATCTGGCTGATCATGGGGCTGGCGCTGCTGTGGTGGGGCTGGCGCGGCACGCGGCGCAAGGGCCCGCGATGCCCCAAGTGCGGGTACGACATGACCGGGAATCTCACGGCCGGGAATCTGGCGTGCCCCGAGTGTGGGAAGGTCACGAAGGACATGTCGCGACTGGTGCACCGCCGCAAGCGGAGGGTTGTGATCGGGCTGGCGGCGTTGTTGCTGCTGCCGCACCCGCTGGTGTGGCGGGCGGTGTGGGTGCCGTACAGTGAGATGACGCTGGCGGATCGGCTGAGGAATGGCGGCCACGAAGTGAAATGCGCGAATGCCGCGACGCTGCAACTGTGCGAATGGGTGGAGAGCAACAGCGGCGGATGGATGACCTCAGACGAGGCGCTTGCTCTGCTGCGGGATTGCAGAGCTGACGGGCTCGGAAACCGGATCGTGCACGTGGGACTGGATGAGAAAGCAACGGCCGACGACATCCGGGGGGCCGTGCAGTGTCGCAATCTCGTCCACTTCTCATGTGCTTCGCCCGAACTCAACGCGGAGCACATCGAGTGGGTGTCCACCCAGCCACAGGTTGAGGCCGTCTACCTTTGCAATGGCCAGGTTACGGACAATGAGGTCGCCCTCATCGCGAAGATGCCCCAACTGAGATCACTAGGCTTGAGGAACATGCCTGTGACGAACCAAGGCATCGCCCACCTGGCAGGCACCCAGATTGACCACTATGACTTTTCCGGCACTAAGGTCGATATGCGCGGTCTACAGAAACTGCGTCCGAAATACTTGGCTATTGACGCCAAGGCGCTGGCGCGTGGTCAGGACCTCAACACCACGGTCGCGACCACGATTGTCGAAATCCACCTGTGGCCCGAAGAAGAGCACTACCTGAAAGGACTCAAGCCGATGGCCCAGACGTTGAAGGCCATCATTCTCTCGGGCCAAAGCGAGTTCCGACGCCGTGAAGCCATCGGCAATGGACAACTGAATGACGTGGCCTTGAGCGCCATGCCACTGATGCCAGGCGTGCTCGAGATCATCGGAGACTGGCAAGTCACGGACAAGGGGCTTGAGCATCTGCGGAAGTCTCCGAAGCTTATGTGGTTCCCGCTGGCGGGGGGTGCGATCACAGACGCCGGACTGGCCCAGATCGCCAACTGCCCCAACCTAAGGTACCTGGATCTGAGCGATACGAAGGTGACCGACGCGAGTATGCCCCATATCGGGAAGCTGTGGGGAGTCTGGGAACTCGACCTGAGCAACACAGCCGTCACTGATGCGGGCATCGAACACCTTGCCGGACAAACCCAACTAAAGAAGCTGAACCTGGATGCCACGCCTGTCGGTGATGAAGGCATGGTGCACTTGGCGAAGCTGACGTCGTTGCGGGAACTGCATCTGACAGGCACAAAGGTAAGCGACGCGGGACTGGTGCACCTCGCGAAGCTAACCGCCCTGGAAGAACTGTCGCTTGGTGAGACAGCAGTGACGGACGTGGGCGTCGCCAAGCTTGCGCCGCTGTCGAATCTCAGGTTGCTCGACTTGACGGACACCCCAGTCAGCGATGCCGCAGTCGATCAGTTGCACCGTCGGCTGCCGTCGACCGATATCTGGTGTGGCCGGACCATCGAGATCGACCTCGAAGATTGGGCCGACGAGATGGGCGACCCAATGTACGAGGAGCGCTACGAAGACTGATCGCATCGACGGCACTGCGACACCTCGGGAGAGCCCAGGGATGGTAATCCCCGGGCTTCGCGCCCTGCGGGCGAGAGAGGAGAACAGGAGACAGGAGAACAGGAGAACTACCCCCTCCGCTTTGTGCCTTCGTGCCTCTCTCCCTCCCCTTCGTCGCTTCGTCGCTTCCTCGACTCCCCCTCCCACATCCGCCACGCCCCCCCCCGCAACACCCCCGGCCCACAATGCGTTAAAATAGCGCAAACCCCGGGGACGCGGCGGGTTGTTTTCGTTGCGGCGGGGTTTTTGCGGGCGGTCAGGGGCCTCTCGTGGATGTGTCGGCGATGGAGCGCCGTTGACCTGGCCGGCCGGGCTTTTTTCAGGCATCGTCTCACGCGTTTCCCCGTGTCGCGGTTGCGGCCGGCGGGGCCGCGACGGTGCGGGTTCGACACATGTTCTGGTTTGGCCGGTGTATCACGGACGCGACACGACTCGACGGCAAAGACACATCCGGCGCGGCCTGGCCGCGGCTGGCGGAGGACACTCGATGACCGAATGCTCAAGGCGATCCGCCTCGTACGGGTTCGATCGCGAGGAACGTACGGACCGGCCGGGACGGGGGCGTCCGGCGGGCCGGGGGCGGCGGGGGCTGCGCGGGACGCTGCTGCTGGTCGGCCTGCTGGCGGGGGTGCTGGCGATCGGGCTGCCGGCTGCGGGCCAGTCGGACGGAGGCGGCGACCCTGATGCGACGGCTGCGGCTACGCAGGCCGCGCAGGATGACGGGCCGGGCGAGACGGGCACGCTCGGGCAGCGGTCGGGCGTGGATGTCTCCGGCGGCGTGCTGCCGACGCTGGGCGACCTGTTCTTCACCAGCCCGTGGATCAACGGCATTCTCGCGGGGCTGAGCCTGCTGGCGCTGACGCTGTTCGTGTTCCTGCTGACGACGATCCACCCGCAGTCGCTGGCGCCGCGCAGCTTTCTTGATGAAGCGACGCGTCTGGTGGTGGATGGGCAGTTCAAGGAACTGGTGGATTTCTGCCGGTCCAACCAGCGGGTGTTCGCGGCGACGCTGGTGCAGCGTGCGGCCGAGAACGCGGACCAGGATCATTCGGTGGTGATGACGATGCTGGATTCGGAGGGCAAACGCCGCGCGGAGGTGCTGTGGAACCGCGTGAGCTACCTGGCGGACATTGCGAACGTCGCGCCGATGCTGGGTCTGATGGGGACGGTGCTGGGCATGATCAAGGCGTTCTTTGGACTGGAGTTTCGCAGCCTGAGTGCTGAATCGTCAATCCTGGCGCGCAGCATCGGCGAGGCGATGTCGACAACGCTGTTCGGCCTGGCGGTGGCGATCATGACGATCCTGCTGTACTCGGTGATCAAGAGCCGCATTACGAAGTCGCTTTCGGAAACGGAACAGGCGGTGAACGCGCTGGCCGACCATCTGAAGCGCCGGCATGACGAGGTGGAGGCGGAACTTGACTGAGCAAGGGATGACAACCCGCGCCATGAACTGCGGGGCGGGAGGTGGCGCATGAGTTACGCGGCCCCGGCTCGGGCGCGATCGGCCCCGGTGCTGCCGTTGGCGGCGCTGGTGGACATTCTGTTTCTGCTGCTGGTGTTCTTCCTCACGCTGTCGGCGTTCCGTGAATCGGAGAAGCAGATCCCGGTGAACCTGCCCACGGCGGCGAGCGGGATCGCCGAGAAGGCCCCGCCGATCAACATCACGGTGCTGGATGACGGCACGATCATGCTGGGCAGCTCGAAGTACGAGATGGGGCAACTGCGTTTGACGCTGAAGATGCTGGCCGAGCAGGCCCCGGGCCGGCCGGTGGTGATCCGCGGCGACCAGTCGTCGAACTACGGGCTGATCGTGCAGATCCTGGACATGGCCCGTGAGCAGGGAATGCCGGCCTCGCTGGGCGTGGCGCGGAAAACGCCGGCGCCGTAGGAATCCGCGTGACAGGCCGGCCGCGGCGGAACCGGCGGGCGCGGCAGACGTACTATTCAGGGATGATCATGCGTGCGAAATCCACGACGTCCGCGCCGTACCAACGCCAGGCTCTGACCGCACAGCGGCAGCGCGTGTTTCCCAGCTTCCGGATACTGCGAAGACACACTTTGCCCTTCGGGTCGAAGTGTGGCGCCCGGTTGGGGACGCTGGTGCTGGCGCTGGTTGCGTCATGGGGGCTTTCGGCGGTTGCCGACGCGCAGACGGGCGTCAACGAAGAGGCGCATCGGGAGTTCGTCTTCGCGTACAACCTGCTGCAGCACGGCGAGGACGATCTGGCGGCGGACAAGTTCGACGACTACCTGAAGAAGTATCCCAACGACGAGAAGCGCGGCGATGCGCTTTACTACCGGGCGATGCTGGCCCAGCGGACCGGGCGGCCGGACGATGCCCAGCGACTGCTGGGGCAGATCAGCGGAACGACGATCGTGCCGGGGCATGCGGTGCAGTTGCTGGCCGGGCAGGTGCATCTGGATCGGCGGCAGTTCGACCAGGCGGTGACGGTGCTGGAGGCGGTGAATCTCAAGCCGCTGCCGGATGCGCTGAAGGCGTCGGTGCACCTGATGCGCGGCTCGGCGTACCGCGGGGCGGGGAATCTGCAGGCGGCCGAGGCGCAGTTCGACGCGGCGGCGAAGCTGGATACGCCGATGCGGGCCGCGGCGCTGCTGGACCTGGCCCGCACGAAGGCGCGCATGGAAAAGACGGGCGAGGCGCTGACGAGGCTGGATCGGGCGATCGAATTGAACTCCGCGACGGTCACGCCGGAAGCGGCGCGGCTGGCCGGCGACCTGGCATACAAGGCCGGCGACCATCGCCGCGCGATGGGGTATTACCGCGTGATCGCGACGGGGCACCAGTCCTCGCCGCACTATGCGCAGGCGGTGCTGGGGATCATGTGGTCGCAACTCGCGTTGCGGCAGTACGACGCGGTGATCCAGACGTACGACCGGTACCTGAAGAGCCTGCCGGCGATCGATCGCGTCACGGCGATCTACCTGGCGGGCACGGCCCACCAGGAGATGGGCCGGCATGACGAGGCGATCAAGGCGTTCGGTGCGATCCTCGACGGCGCGCCGGGCAACGCGCTCGAGGACAAGGTGCTGTACAAGCTGGCGACGTCGTACTTTGAAAAGCGCAACTGGCAACCGATGACCGAAGCGGTGCGTGAACTGGAGGTGAAGCACCCGAAGTCGGCGCTGATGATCGACGGGCAATTCCTGCTGGCGGCGGCGGACGTGAAGCAGAACCAGGCCGAGCGCGGGGCGGCGCGGCTGACGCGGTTGATCAATGAGGGCGCCGAGTCGCCCTACTACGGCCAGGCCCTGCTGCAGCGCGGGCGGCTGTACGAAAATGCGGCGGCGAGCGACAGCGAGGCGCGGGAGGACTACCTGCGGGCTGCGGCGGCGGACTATCGCACGTTCGTCAGTGCGGCGGACAAGGGCGTGAAGGTCGCGGATGACGGGGTGGTCCACGCGCTGCTGCGGCTGGCGGAACTGCGGTACCGGCTGGAGGATTTCGAGGCGGCGGAGCAGGCGGCGGCGCGGCTGCTGAAGCGGAAGAAGCTCGATCCGGTGGTCGAACAGGAAGCGCTGTACCGCGCGTCGATGGCGCGCATCCATCTGAACCGGCGCGATGAGGCGGTCGCCGCGCTCGATACGCTGCTCAAGAAGCACCCGCGCAACCGGTTCATGAACGAGGCCCGCTACTACCGGGGCGTGCTGAACGTGGCGCGCGACCAGGCGGGCGAATCGGTCACCGACCTGCTGGCGGCCGGGGCGGACGAAGACCTGCCGGCGACGATGCGGATCAACGCCCTGCGCCTGGCGGGGCTGACGTTGCGGCAGGCGGGCGAGGACGATCGCGCCGCGGTGGTGCTGAGCGATCTTGAGGACCTGGTGCAGACGGAGAATCTCTCGCCGGAAGAGACGCTTTGGCTGGCGAAATACAAGGTGGAGCGGGCGACCGAGAAGAGCGAGTACCAGGTGATCATCCGCGACTACCTGATGCCGCTGATCGACAAGAAGAACGCGGAGCGCATCGCCGCGGCGACGCGGGCCGAGGCGGCGTTCGTCACGGCCGTGAGCATCCGCGGCATCGCCGGCAACGACATGGACGAACTGCGGAAGGCGGTGGGGATTTTTGATCTCGTTTCCGAGCTCGGCCAAGGCTTCGGCGCGCGGGCGCGGATGGAGAAGGCGCGCACGTACGTGATGATGAACGAACTGGAGAATGCGATCCGCGAGTACGAGACGCTGCTCAGTCTGCCGCTGGAACGGCTGGGTGATCCGACGGTGGTTACGAGCCTGTATGAAAGCGCGAAGGTCTACCGGCGGCTGGCGCCCGCCCGCCGCGCTCGCAACAATCCGCAGGGCGCTGCCGAGGCGCTGAAGCAGGCGCGCAGCAACCTGCTGCAACTGGCGGTGGGTTACAAGGGCAAGGAACACTGGCCGAACCCGCAACTGGCGTGGATCGAACTGGCGGACATGGCCGAGGAGGCCGGCAACACCGCGCAGGCGATCAAGCACCTTGAAGCCCTGCGCGACGAATACGCCAAGACGCCCTATTCGGATTTCGCCAAGGCGCTGCTGGAGTATCACGACGGCCAGCCGGCGGTGGCCGAGCAGTTGCTGGTGCGCTTGCGTGACGCGAAGGAGCCGGAAGCGGCGCTGATGCCGCACGTCCGGCGGTGGATCACGCGGCTGCAGCGTGAACGTCAGGAAGGTGCGTAATGAGCAAGCATTCCAAGCGTGGCAAGCGCCATCGGCCGGCCGGATCGAAGCGCCCGGCGCGCAGTGCGCCGCGGCGGCTGGTGCGCATTCCCAAGCAGCACGAGGGGACACTGGCGCTGGTGGCGGCGATCATCAGCCTGCTGGTGCACGCGGCGGTGGTGATGGCGGTGCAGGGCTTGCCGCTGTTCTCGATCGATATCGTGCAGGATGAGGAGCAGTTACAGGAGCGCCGGCGCTACACCGCCCGGCGCGAAGACCTGCTGCTGAACCTGTCGGAGGCGACCGATCGCGCGGTGACGGAGCGCATGGCCCTGGCGGCGCTGACGGACACGATGTTGTCGGAGATGGCGCCAACTTCGGACAAGACGCCCGAGCCGCCGACGCACCTGCGCGAGGTGGCCGACGAGTTGGAGGCGGCGGATGCGGACAGCGCCCCGCCGGCCGATTGGCTGTCGCAGTTGCCGGAGGGGTACCGGACGGAACTGCTCGGCCGGCCGGACGTACGTCAGCCTTCGAACGTCGGACCATTCGTGGTGTCGGACGGGACGGAGGGGGCCGGGGGCCGCAGCGCGTCGGCGGATGCGAAGTCGATCCTGTCCGCGGCGCGGCTGACGGGCGTGTTGCCCGCCCCGCCGCCGGAGGTGGATACGCCGAAGCTCGTGGACAACAAGGGCATGGATCAGCGCCTGCTCGAGCCGCAGACGCAGGCCCCGCCGGTGGACTTCGCCGCGATCGCCCTGGCGCCGACCACCGCGCTGAACCTGCCGGAGAATCTCGACAACGACTTCACGTACCGCGTAACCGTCTACCAGCCGGGTGTCACGGGGGATGTGGTGGCGCCGAACCGCGAGGGGTTCTTCCGCGTGGACATCACGGCCAAGCGCTCGCTGCACCGGCTGAAGACCATGCCCAAGGACGTGATCTTCCTGATCGACACCTCGGGCAGCATCTCGCAGCGGTGGGTGGAGCAGATCATCGCGGGGGTTGGCGATGCGCTGAACACGCTGAACGAGGGCGACCGGTTCAACATCGTGTTTTTCGATGAGCAGCCGCGCTTCTTCAGCGCGGACCGGATCGTGGAGGCGAACAATGAAACGCTGAAGACGGCGCGCGACTTCCTGACCAGCGGACAAAGCCGGGGATATACCGATGTCAACCGGGCGCTGTCGCGGCTGCTGGTGCGCGACCTGAAGGTAGAGCGCGTGTACTCGCTGCTGTTCATCTCCGACGGGGTGCCGACGCGCGGGGTGATGGACACGCGCGAACTGATCAACCTGATCACCCGCGACAACGACCTGGTGGCGGGCATCTACTGCGTGGGCGTGGGCAGTGAACAGAACAAGGAGTTGCTGGACTTCCTGAGCTATCGCAACAAGGGTTTCAGCGTCTACGCGCAACGGGAAAAGGACGTGCCCGGGCACATCCGCTCACTGGCCAGCCGGTTGCGCTACCCGATTCTCAAGGACGTGGAGCCGGACACGGCGGGCGCGGGGGTGAGCGAGATCTATCCGACGCACCTGCCGGACATCCACCAGGCCGAAACGTTCACACTGTACGGCCGCTTCGACGACATTGAGCGCTTCACCATGCGCATCACGGGCCAGAACCGCGAGCAGGCATACGATTTCACGTTCTCGCGCGCGTTGAGCGATTGCCGCGTTGGCGACGAGGGCATCGCGCGGGATTGGGCGTTCGTGAAGCTGCATCACCTGTACAGCGAGATGATTCGGCGCGGGGAGGACGAGAAGGAGAAGGCGGAGATCCGGGAGCAGATCGAGGCGCTGTCAAAGCGGTACCGGCTGAAACTGGTGTACTGAGTGGAACTGTAAAGCAGCAGAACAGCAAATCAGAGCGCTACTGGATGGGGGATATCTGATGGCGAGATCGGGGCGTCTGAACGACGAGTTGCTTGGGCGTGTGGTGGCCTTCGGCGCGCGTGTGTTGTGCGCTTCCGACGTGCTGGGAGAACAGCAACTTTCGCGCCGCGTGATCGATCAACTGATCGGTTCCGGATGCGGCAAGCGCACCGCATTTGCTGCTTTGCTGTTCTGTTGCTTTGCTGCCCTACCCGAACATCACCGGTGTGGCGGCCATCGTTGCGCCTCGGCCTCGGCGCAGGGCTCGTTGGCGCATGCGTTCGAGGACGCGGACGAGGACGTGGATGTGGTGTTCTAACTCATCGCAGCTTCGGGCGTCCATGGTGGCGTCGCCGCATTCGTCGACGAACTGCTGTTCGAACACGCGCTGGCGGATGATCGGCTCGATGTCGCGGACGGGGCGATTCGGATCCTGGTGGACCAGTTCGATCAGTTCGCCAACCAGCCAGCGGACGCAGGCGAAGCCGTCGTGGGAGGTGTGGCCTCGCTCCATGTCGCCGCGCTGGCGTGCCGCGGCCCGGGCCAGGCGCTTGCTCTCCTCTTCAAACAGTTGCCTTGCTTCGGCCTCCAACGCTGTGGCAATGGTCATGATTCACCTCCGTGATTGACCGGTGCTTCCTGCACGCGACAACACCTGCCGCGTTCACGACTCCCCTGCCGACCCCGGTCACCCAACGCCATACCCAGTCCCACCAAGAACACGGAATGTTCGCCTGTTCGGGCCTGCCGCGGCCCCAAGAAGAACGGATGCGATTGGCAGGTCCGACCCGGCAACTACCTGCCGTCACCGACGCGCACGAATGGCGGCAACGGTTTGCTCATCAAGTGAGGAATGTAACCCCGCGCGGGGCCGTCGTCAAGGGTTATCTGGACCTGCGGGTACACAATACAATCGGAGAGAGAAAGGAGGAACGGGCTTGATGGTGGGGTGGGCGGAAGACACGCCGTCGCGCTGAGCACTGCTCATGCCCGGCCGCTCAACCCAGCCGGTCGCGGTAGTCTTCGTACCCAAACCGGCGCACCACGCGTGTCCGGCCGGTTGACGCGTTGTGGATGGCGATGGACGGGTGTTTGACACCGTTGAAGAAGGTGGTCTTCACCATCGAGTAGTGGGCCATGTCGCCGAAGACGAGCCGGTCGCCGGGCTCGAGCGGCTGATCGAAGGAATAGTCGCCGATGACATCGCCGGCCAGGCAGGTCAGGCCGGCCAGGCGGTAGGTGTGGGGCTTCTCGCCGGGGTTCGCCCCTCCCTCGACCTCCGGGCGGTACGGCATCTCGAGCACATCCGGCATGTGGGCAGTGGCCGAGACATCGAGGATGGCGATGTCGACCTCGTTGCGGACGATGTCAAGCACGGTGGCAAGCAGGACACCGGTGTTGAGGGCCACGGCCTCACCGGGCTCGAGGTAGATCGCGTGGCCGTGGCGGGCTTGCCAGTCGTTGAGCGTGTTGATGAGCAGATCGATGTCGTAGTCGTCGCGGGTGATGTGATGGCCGCCGCCGAAGTTGATCCACCGCATGCGCGGCAGCCACGGGGCGAATCGCTCGTCGATGGCCGCGGCGGTGCGGGCCAGCGCGTCGCTGTTGAGTTCGCAGAGGGTGTGCGCGTGCAGGCCGGAGATGCCGTCGAGATCGTCATCGGTAGCCTTGGCCAGCTCGGCGGCGGTGATGCCCAGCCGCGAGCCGGGGGCGCAGGGGTCGTAAAGGGGTGTGGCGACCTCGGAGTGCTGCGGGTTGATGCGCAGGCCACACGCGGGCGGGTTGGGATGTCGCCGTACGCGGCCGCGGAAGCGCCGCCACTGGTTGAGCGAGTTGAAGATGAGGTGGTCGGACAGGTCGACGAGCTGGTCGATCTCGTCATCGGTGTAGGCCGGGGCGTAGGTATGGATCTGGCCCTGGAAGTGCTCGCGTCCGAGCAGGGCCTCGTGCAGGCCCGAACAGGTGACGCCGGGAAGGTAGCGGCGGATAAGCGGAAAAAGCGGCCACATGGCGAAGCCCTTGAGGGCGAGCAGGATCGTGACGCCGGTGGACTGCTGGACACGGTCGATGGTTTGAAGGTTGCGCTCGATAAGGGTTTCATCGACGACGAAACACGGGGAGGGCACGTCGGCGAGTGCGGTGGTCGGGATGGCGAGGGGGTGGTTCATAGCGTTTGCTTTGGCACCAATGTAGTCGTGGCCGGGAACTCACGCCAAGTGCGCCAAGTGCGGAAGAGACCGCCAAGAAAGACATGACCTTGGACGCAGCTACGAAAGGATAATGCGGCTGACGCCGTCCCTGAGCGCCGGCACATTGAAGTTGATCAGCAGCGCAAGCTGCTTGCCTGTGGCTTTGAGGTAACTCTTCACAACCAGGCGATGGACGTTGGCGCTCGTCTCGACTGCCTTCAGTTCGACGATGAGTCGGCCATCGACGAGCAGGTCAAGCCGCAATTCACCGACGACCTCCCCGCCGTACCCGACCTCGAATACCGCTTGCCGAACGTACCGAATCCCTTGGCGGCCAAACTCAATACACAATGCGCGCTCGTAGACCGACTCGAGGAAACCTAGCCCAAGTTCACGGTGCACTGCGATCGCGGCCCCGATCACCCGGTGCGCCAAATCATCCAACGCCTTGTCCGGCTCCTCGTTTCTCTTGGCGGGCTCATGCATTTCTTGGCGCTCTTGGCGTGTCGACTTGATGATGTCCCGTTACTCCACGGGCTCCGCCCAATCCACCACCTGCCACGGCAGTCCGTACCGGTTCAGGTCCTCCATGAACGGGTCCGGGTCGAACTGCTCCATGTTCCAGACGCCGGGCAGGCGCCACTTCTCTTCGAGGATCATCTTCGCGCCGATCATGGCCGGCACACCGGTCGTGTAGCTGACGCCTTGGGCACCGGTTTCGCGGTAGCACGCGGCGTGGTCGCAGACGTTGTAGATGAACTTGCGCTGGGCCGCGCCGTCCTTGACGCCTTCGATGACGCAACCGATGCAGGTCTTGCCGGTGTAGTTCTCGCCGAGCGTGCCGGGGTCGGGCAGGATGGCCTTGAGGAACTTGATGGGCACGATCTTGTGGCCTTCGTAGTCGACCTCATCGATCCGCGTCATACCGACGTTCTGGAGGACGCGCAGGTGAGTCAGGTATTCTTCGCCGAAGGTCATCCAGAAGCGGATGCGCCTGAGGCCCTTGATGTGGCGCACGAGCGACTCTTCCTCCTCGTGATAGAGCAGGTACATGCGGTGGCGGCCGGCCTCGGGGAAGTCGAAGTCCCGGCTGACGGACATGGGATCGATCTCGCGCCACTGCCCGTCCTGCCAGTACTTGCCGCGCTGGGTGATCTCGCGGATGTTGATCTCGGGGTTGAAGTTGGTGGCGAACGGGTGGCCGTGCGAACCGGCGTTGCAGTCGACGATGTCGATGGTGTGGATCTCGTCGAACAGATGCTTCTGGGCGTAGGCGCAGAACACGTTGGTCACGCCGGGGTCGAACCCGCTGCCGAGCAGGGCCATGACGCCGGCCTCTTTGCAGCGGTCGTCGTAGGCCCACTGCCACTTGTACTCAAACTTCGCCTCGTCGGGCGGCTCGTAGTTGGCGGTGTCGAGGTAATCGGTCTTGGTCAGCAGGCAGGCGTCCATCAGCGGCAGGTCCTGGTACGGCAGGGCCACGTTGATAAGCACGTCCGGCTTGACGCTGCCAATGAGTTTGGCCGTCTGCTTGACGTCATCAGCGTCGACCTCGGCGGTGTCAATCGCGCGGCCGTGGTGCTCGCGCACCCGCGCGGCGATGTCGTCGCACTTGCTCTTCGTCCGCGAGGCGAGCGTGATGTGCTCGAAGATGTCGGCCACCTGCGCGCATTTGTGCGCCACCACGTTGCCGACGCCGCCCGCGCCGATGATCAATGCCCTGGGCATATGAAAGTCCTTTCGTTGGATGCGTCGACTTGATGTCTGATCGAGCGCCCTTCGGCGCGGATGGAGTTTAGGAAGTCCGGGGTCTGGGGTCTAGGGTGTCGCACCCGCGTTGAGCAACTCCGGCACATCAGCCCCCGGTCACCGCGTCCTGACCCCCTCGCGCACCAGTCAGCCGCTTGTTCTTGCGCCAGAGGCGGCGCATGGCGTAGGCGCCCATCCATGGGAAGGCGGTCGTCAGGGCCAGGCCGAAACGCGACGTCACGCTCGGCCAGACTTCCGGCCGCGGGCGCTTGAGCGCTTTGATGACACTGCGCGCGACGCGGTCCGGTGTCTGCATCATCATGTCCGGCGTGTTCAGACCGAGCGCGCCTTCGTCCAGGTCGCTTTGTTGCTTGGCGGCCTGCCAGAAGTCGGTGCGGGTGCCGATGGGGTGGACGGAGCTGACATGGATGCCGGTATCCGACAGCTCGGCGCGCAGACTGCCGGCGACCGAATCCTGCGCGGCCTTCGTCGCGCAATAGAAACTGTAGAGCGGCATGGCGATCTCGCTGGCGGCCGAGGAGCAGATGAGCAGGTGCCCGCCGCCCTGCTCTTTCATGATGGGGACCGCCGCGCGAAGGCAGCGGATGGTGCCCCAGAAGTTGGTTTCGAAGATGGCCCGGGCCTTGTCGTCGGGGGTTTCGATGACCGGCAGGCACAGGCCGTAGCCGGCGTTGGCGAAGAGGGCGTGGAGCGCGGCGAAGCGGTCGACGGCGCGGCTGACCAGTTGCCGGACATCCGCGTCGCGCGTGACGTCACAGGGAACGACCAGCGCCTCGCCGCCGCGCGATGCGATCTCGCCCGCGACTTCGGCCAGCACATCCGCCCGACGCGCGGCGACGACCACCCGCATTCGCTCGGCGGCGCACGCCAGCGCCACCGCCCGGCCGATGCCGGCGCTGGCCCCGGTGATCACGATCGTCTTGCCATGCAGGTCGATTGCCATGTTGGAAGTGTATCGGGCCGGCGCGTTCGCAGCGAAGGACGGGATCGCGGAGACCGAGGGGCTGGTCCATGGGAACCCAGGGATTGGTCCGCAGTGACCCAGGCATTGTAATCCCTGGGCTTCGCGTGCCCGCTCTGCTCCGCTTCGTGCCTTCGTGCCTCTCTTCGCCTTCGTCGCTTCGTCGCTTCGTCGCTTCTTCCCGCTATACTCCCTGCCATGACAGACCAGCAGCTCATCGAGCGCATCGTCGATGCCGCGCTCCTGCGAGGCGAGTTCACCCTGCGCAGCGGCCGGAAGAGCAACTACTATCTCGACAAGTACCTGTTCGAGACGCAGCCGGACATCCTGGCCGAGATCGGCAGGCGGTTCGGCGAGAAGGTGCAGGCGATCGGCGGCATTCAGCGGCTGGCGGGGGCGGAACTGGGCGGGATCCCGCTGGTGACCGCCACCTCGCTGGCCACCGGGCTTCCGAGCATTCTCGTGCGAAATAAGAAGAAGGACTACGGCACGGCCAAACAGATGGAGGGCAAGCTTGAACCCGGCGAGAGGGTGGTGATCGTGGAGGACGTGGTCACGACGGGCGGCCAGACGCTGGAAGCCGCGCAGGTGCTGAAGGAGGCGGGCGCGGATGTCGTGAAGATCCTCGTGGTGCTCGACCGGCAGGAAGGCGCGCGGGAAAACATCGAGGGCGCGGGGTTCGCGATGGATTCGCTGCTGACGAAGGCGGATCTGGGGATGGATGGATAGCGGAAGGCACGAAGGCGCACAGGCACGAGGGCAGGAAGCAGATGCACTTGCTGCGGACACGGCCCCGCCGCGCGTTAGAATGTCGGCATGGAAGAGAAGACTGCTGACCGATCGTGGCGGGCGCTGGTGGCTCCAAACTGGATGGATGTGGGACTGCTGGTGCTGGGGGTGGTAGCCGGGCTGGTGCTCGGGCCGTGGGTATTCGGTAGTTTCTGGGAACAGGGCTACCGTAATGTGTTCGTGGGGGACAGTGGCGCGCAGGCGAAGATCGCGTCGATCGAGGCGGATTACGCCGACCGGATCGAGCGCACGCGCGAAACGGGAGTTTCGCCGGCCGGGGTTTCGGACATTGAGCAAGAGCGCGATGCGGCGATCCGTGAGGTCGAATCCACAGGCGCGGCCCAGCGGACCGAACACGCGGCGTGGCTCAACGCGCGGCGGGATAGCCTGGTTCTCGCGATCGGCATCGTGTTGCTGCTGGCGGCGGCGATCGGACCGCGGCGCCCGCTGATGCAGGCGCGGCTGGTGACCGCCTGCTACGCCCTGCTCGCGGGCTGGATCGCCATCACCTTGGCCCGGCCGGCGGGCATGGGCAGCCTGCCGTGGGTCTTCGTCGGTCTGCTCACCGCCGTGGCGGTGATCGTCGCGCTACTGCCGGTGGGCAGAGCAGTAAAGCACTAACCGCAGTAATCACAGTAAGAGGGTCGCTTCGTCGCTTCGTCGCTTCGTCGCTTCGTCGCTTCGTCGCTTCGTCGCTT
>CAZHJL010000028.1:0-52981 GCA_964532795.1 uncultured Phycisphaeraceae bacterium
AGGTGCTATACGACCTGATCCATTGATTGGGTGTCCCAATGTTGAAGTCAGGAAGGCGATCGCCGCGCACCGATCGCTCGATGGCGGCCCCGCATTCCGGGCAGTGCCCCGCGTGCTTGAGCCCGCGCAGGTTGTAGCCGCAACCGATGCACAAAAGGTCGCGATCGAGCGACTGCTCCGGACTGTCACTACGCGATGTGGGCGGCCGGAAGCCGGACGACGCCGATTGCATGGTTTGCCAGGGCGCCACCGTCAGTCAATCGGCGGCAGGTTGAGCGGGTTGCCGTCCGCGGGCCCACCCGTATCACCGTTGGTATCCGTGTCCGGTGTCTCCTCCGGTTCCTTGTCCTTCAGGAATGCCTCCCGGTGCAGCTTGAGTTTGTCGAACGTTTCGCCGGAGATCACGTAGAACCACCGTGTCAGCCGCCTGCTGACCTTCATCGCCTCTCGGGACGTTTCCTCAAGCTTGCGTTCGTGCTCGGCGAGATCTTCCTGGTAGCGTTCGTAGGCCCGGTCATACGCGGCCCACGCCTCGAGGGCCTTCTCCCGTTCGCTGGCGCCGTCCGATTCAGCGGCATCGTCCTCCGCCGCGTTGTCCGCGTCGCCTGCGCCATCCGTCTCATCGGCCGACTCGCCGGCATCACCTGCCGCCGCGTCCGCATCGTCTTCGCCGCGATCTTCGTCGGACGCCTGATCGCCCTCGTCCTCCGCCTCCGGCGCAGGCCGCGGCATTTCCGGTTTGGCCGGTTCAGCGGGCGGTTTGACCACGCTGGGGTCGAACTCGACAAGGATCAGCAGGTAACGGTTGAGCGACTCGGGCGCATCGGAATCGCTGCCAGCATTTTCGTCGCCTGACGCGTCATCGTTCTCAGCGTTCGGTTCGTCATCACTTCCAGGGCCCGTTTGGTCATCCGCACCCCCATCTTTCGCGGGCTCGTCGTTCGTCGATGCGTCGCCGGTGACCTCGCCGAAGCGCAGGCTGTAGACCGTGCCGTCCTTCATCACGACCCGCGTCTCGCCTTCGTTCGAGTAGATCGCCATGCCGCCGTCGTCGCCCGGGATGGGGAAGAACCCGAACGTCACGAGGTCGCGCATGTCGAGCGTGTGCACATCTTTCAGCGTGATTGATTGGAGTGCATCGAACACCTGGTCGACCTTCTCCTGGTCGACCTGTTTGCCCTCGGGGATATCGCCGCCGACGGTCCAATTGTCGTCGGCGTCCCGAAGGATGCTCACGGTCTCGCCCGCGACGACTGTCTGTCGGACCTCGTCCACCTTGTAGTGGTCGATTTCGACTTGCTTCACATCGTAGCGATAGATATCCAGCAGGTCGGTCTCGACCCAGCGCGAGAACTCGGTCGTGAGGGCATCGGCATCAATCTTCGCGGTGTAGATGCGGCGTGAGTCCGGCTCGCGGACGTAGTGGTATCCCTCGTTGCCCCGTCCCTCGACGGCCTTGCCGACGATCAGGTCGAACTCGTCCCTGGCCGTCTTCAGGATAATGCGCCGGCCGCAGTCGTCCGTGTCTTGATCGATCTCCACGTTCAGCGGATCGATCACGTTGCACGCGGCCTGGTCGCGCTTCAGATCCGAGCGAAGCGATTCCTTGCGCACGCCCACGAACAGGTTGGCCACCTTGACGATCTGGTCGGTCACATCGGCCGGGTAGCGGTCATGCGACGGCAGCATCCATTGACCGGTGTCGGGGTCGACTTCGACCTTGAACGACACGGTCTGCGCCTGCTGGTCGTCGAACCTGATGATCTCGACCGAGACGATCTCTTCCGGGCTGAAGTCCTCGAAGAACTTGTCGCCCTCGCCCTTCAGGGCGTCCGGATCACTCGTGCGGGGGGCGAGCACGATGGCCAGCAGCACGGCAACCAGTGCCGCGAGAACGAGGACAAGCGTCTTGAGATTCTGTGTCATGGTGATTGCCTCGCGAATCAGGATTCCGGTTCGCTCGCGCGGGCCCGCGCCTGTTGCGTGATGAAGACGACCACGCCAAGCAACAGTGGCGGCAGGGCGGGGAGTACGACGGCCAACCGGCGGATGCCGTGTTCGATCGCCCGGATCTCCCGCCGCATGCTGGCGTTCGCCTGGTACATGGCTTCTTCCCGGTCCGCCTCGATGCGGGCCTGCGTGCGTGCGTAGTTGCGCTGGGCCCGATCCGTGATCTGTTCGAGCAGACGGTCCTTGCTGGCCTCGTCGAGGTCTTCGCGCTCCTCGATCTCTTCGGCCCGCGCCTCGCGCTCGGCCAGGGCCTCGTCGAGTTCCCAGCGGGCCTCGCGCACCGCCTCAAGCTTCTGTTGGAAGGTCTGCTCGATGAAGTCCTGCCGCCGTTGCTCGATGCGCTCGAGAATCCGGAAACCGGGCTGCCGGTTGCGCAGCGCGATGAGTTGCTCGTCGCCGGCGAGGAAGTCCACCGCATTGAGAATGAACGGGACGTTGTGCACCCGATCGAGGTTGAGCGCCTTGTCCTCGCGCAGTCGGAACAGTGCATCCATGATGAAGTCGGTATCCGCGGCGATGATCAGGTTGACCTTGACCTTACGCGAATCGATCGAACCATCGGGGAGCGGGTCCACCACGGTTACGGGACCGGTCACCCGCGCGGCGATGGTGCGCCGGCCGGGGCGCTTCGCGGCGGGGCCGGCCTTGAAGGCCGTCTTCGCCTCGGCGATCGAAGCCTCGAACGACTGTCTCTCCTCGGTTTCCTGCTCGTCGGTCAGTTCGTCCTCGGTCTGCGGCAGTTCGCACAGGATGAAGCGTTCGCTCGCCGCGGCCGTCTCCGGGTCTGTCTCGTCGCCATCGGGCGCGGCAATGACGGGCACGCCCTTGAGACGGCTGTCCGCCTTCGCCAGGCCCCGCGCCTCCGTGATCAGCGCGTCGCCGCCGTTGACCACCAGCAGTTCGATATTGGTGATGGCCGCGAGATCCTGGCCGATCTCCATCAGCGAATCCCTGCTCCGCACTTCGTAACCCGCGCGGCGAAGCATTCTGGCCAGTCGCTCGCCCCGCTCGTCTTCTTCCGAGACGAGCAGCGCGTAACGCTGACCGTAGATCCGCAGCGGGTTGAGTTGGAAGCCGGTCTGGAAAAACCCGAAGCTGTAACGCACGAACGCCTCGTCCCACGGCAGATCGCCGCCGTACTTCGTCGTCGTCAACAGCGGCGTGAACTTCGTGGTGGCGTTCGCGGTCTGCTCGAGTCGCCCGGGAAAGAAGGTGAGCACGTAGCTCAGCCCGTCGACGAGCTTGTGCGGCGCCTCGTCCGACTCGCCCCGGGCGCGCTCGATGCGGCGCAGCGCGGCCGAACCGTGGGGCATGGCGTAGACCGTCTCGGGCAGTTCCAGGATCTCCACCTGCCCGGTTCGGAAGGGGCGATGGGTATCCCACGCGACCTTCGCGGGGCTGTAGGCCACGCCGACCGTGTCCAAGAGTTCGCCCAGATCGCCGCGCGGCGGCAGCGGGCGCTGGCGCTGCATCATCGGGTTCATCTGCTGTTCACGACGCTGCTCCTCGTACGCCTGCTGCGACATCTCGAGGCCCTGGAAGTACGGCGCGGGATCGACCATCAGGAAGCACGGCCGCCCGCGCAGGATGTAGTCTTTCAGATTCGCCATACCCGTTGGATCCAGCGAATCGGCGAAGGGGACGATCAGCACATCGATATCGTCTTCCGAGTCCGCGATGGCGCGGTCGTCTATCGTTTCGGACGGATCGACCTCCACCACGCGGTACTGTTTGCGCAGCTCGCCGACGATGGCCGCCGGGTCGGCGCCGCCGCGACCGTCGCGCCCGAGTTCGCGCTCGACCGGCACCCGCAGATCCGTGCGGAGGATGCCGATCGTTGGCTGGCGGTCAGCGCCTTCTGCCGGCCGGTCCTCGGTGACGGCGAGGATGCCGCGTGTGATCTCATACTCGATCGGCAGGCCGCGCCCGACGAACGGTGTCACCGATTCGCGGTCGCCTGACGAAGTGACCATGCCGAGGATCACCTCATCCGCGGCCAGGCGGCGCGAGGCGTCGTTATCGAAGTTGATCAATTGGCGCGCTCGGATGCCATACTTGTCCTCGATGGCCCGCGCCTCCTCGGAACCGAGATCGACCTCCTTGATCTGCAGGATGATCGCATCCCCCGCCTTGGCCTTGATGTCGCGCAGACGCCGCACGAGACTGTCGCGCACGGCCTGGTAGTCTTCGGGCAGGTCCGGGCTGAGGAAGGCTCGAATGACGACGGACTGCTCGTCCTCGGCTTTGCGCAGCCGCTTCACGGCATCGCGGGTGGTTTCGGTCAGTGTGTTCAGGCGCTCGGCCGTGGCATCCACGCCCACGCCGCGAAGGTGCTGGCCGGCAATGATGCTGGCGCCGCTGCACAACAGCACGACCGCCACCGCACGGATGAGGTAATGCCACCACAGGTCCCGTCCGTGGCGACCGCCCAGCCAGTGGCGCTGTCCGAGCAGGATGAGATTGAAGTAGAGGAACATCACGGCCAGGAGGATGAAGTAGAGCACGTTCGGCAGTGCGATGCTGCCGCGCGCGAATCGCTCGAAATTCGACTGGACGCCGATGCCATGGGCCAGACGGCTCTCGGGCCCGAAGATGAGCGTCACGAGTTCCTCGACGAACACCGTCGCCGCGCAGAGCACGGCCCCGAGGATGAAGGCGATGGTGAGATTCGCCGTCAGGTACGAAGCGACGAGCCCGACGGGAATGAGCGCCGCCCCCATCAGCCAGTAGCCCACGAAGTTGGAGACGAGCAGGCCCCAGTCGGGGTTGCCGAGATAGCCAAGCACGAATGTCAGCTCGAAGGCGAAGATCAGCGAGGCGGTGTACACGCCCAGCGCGGCGATGTACTTGCCGATGACCACTTCAATGTCATTGACCGGCAGGGTCAGAAGCAGTTCGTGCGTGCCGCGCCGCCGCTCGTCTGCCCAGGCACCCATGGTGATTGCCGGGAGAAACACGACCAGCAGCCACGGCATGGCTTCGTTCAGCAGCGCCAGGTCAGCGATGTTGCGCGCGAAGAACTGGTCGCTGTGGAAGGCGAAGAACGCACTGGCCACGATGAACGCGGTGATGAACACGTAACCGCTCGGGTTGCCGAAGTAACTGGCGAAGTTCCGCTTGATGATCGCCCAGATGGCGTATGGACGGATACTCATTGACGTCTCCTGTCTGTATCGCGTGCCATGGATGGTCCTGGAGTCCCTCGGACTGGCCGGCCGCGCGATGATGCGCTCACGCCGCTTCCGTCAGTTTGCGGAACGCTGCTTCCATGCCGCCGGCCGCCCCGCGCTTCTCGAGTTCCTGCGGCTTGCCGTCGAAGACCAGCCGCCCGGCGTGGATGACCATGACGCGCGTGGCCATCGCCTCCACTTCCTGCAGCAGGTGCGTCGATAGCAGGATGGTCTTCTCCTCGCCGATGGTTCTGAGCGTGCCGCGGATTTCCTGGATCTGGTTCGGATCCAGCCCGCTCGTCGGCTCGTCCAGGATCAGCACGTCCGGCCCGTGCAGCAGGGCGTGGGCCAGACCGACGCGCTGCCGGTAGCCCCGGGAGAGTTTGCTGATGCGCTTGTTGGCGACATCACGCAGCGCGCAGGTACCCATCACGTGATCGATCGCCTCGCGCAGCGCCTTGCCCGGCATGCCGCGCGTCTGCCCGAAGAACCTGAGCAGACTGACCGGCGACATGTCGGTATAGAGCGGCCCGTTCTCCGGCAGGTAGCCGATGCGCGCCGACGCCGCGATGCGGTCCTGGGCCACGTCGATGCCGCAGACCCGGGCCCTGCCCGCGGTCGGGGCGAGGAAGCCGGTGAGCATCTTCATGGTCGTGCTCTTGCCGGCGCCGTTGGGTCCGAGAAACGCGACGACCTCGCCCGCCTTGATGCCGAAGGTGACATCCGTCACCGCGACGAACGTTCCGAACCGCTTGGTCAGCCCCTCTGCTTCGATCATGAAGGCATCGGATGCCATGGGTGGAAGCCTCCTAACACGTATCCCGTATGCGTACGTCCTGACGAACCGTCGGTTCCCGCACAAGACCGAAAATCGGTAAGGGAAGAAGATACCAATGCCGCAGTCGCAAGCAAGAGCGCGGCAGGGGGTGTAAACGCATGAACCGACAAGCTAATGCAGCCGGCGGGCGGGAGCGGCGAATCCAGCCAGCGTCAACCTTCGACTTCGGGCTGCGCTTTCCGGTAGATCATCCAATACACCGTCGGGATCAGCAGCAACGTGAAGGCGGTCGAGACGAACAGGCCGAAGATCAGCGACCACGCGAGACCGGAGAAGATCGGGTCCAGCGTGATCGGCCACGCCGCGAGCATGGCGGTGCCGGCCGTCAGGAAGATCGCGCGGAAGCGGATGGCGCCGGAGTCAAGGATCGCCTGTTTCAGGCTTGAGCCCTGCTTCAGCGCGGCGTGAATGAAGTCGATCAGCAGAATCGCGTTGCGCACCGCGATGCCCGACAGGGCGATCATGCCGATCATCGCGGTCGCGGTGAAGAACACCGGGTTGTCGAATTGCCCGCCGGGCGGGCCGATCGGCTGGTCCCACAGCAGGTTGAGCAGCCAGAAGCCGGGCATGATGCCGATCATGGTCAGCGGAATCGAGATCATGAGGATGAGCGGCATGAAGTAGCTGCGCGTCTCGTACACCAGCAGGATGTAGATCCCGAGGCAGGCCGCGCCGAACGCCAGGCCCAGGTCACGGAACACTTCGAGCGTGATCTTCCACTCGCCTTCGCCGGCCCAGACCACCTCGAATCCCTCCGGCACCAGCGGCTTGCCGCTGTCCGACGCGACACCGGGACGCAGATCGGGGTACATGTCGATGATGGCCTCGGCCGGTGTGACGCCGGCGGTTTCCGCGAAGACATACGCAACCGGCCGCAGATTCTTGCGATAGATCGTCTGGTCCTGCACCGTCTTGCGAAACGCTCCGAGTTCTCCCAGTTGCACCATCGGCGGCACATCGCGCTGCTGCGGCCGGCCGCGGGCGGCGACGTAAAGGTTGCGCAACCTGTGGATGTCCGCGCGGTCCGCACGCGGCAGGCGGATGCGCAGCGGTGTGGGCGTCACCTCGTCCGGATCATGCAGCGTCGTGACGTCGATGCCGTCGACGGCGGCAGCCATGGCGTGTGCGATGTCAGTGGTGTCAAGCCCGGCCAGCGCGGCCTTCTCCTTGTCGGTCACGAACACCCACTTCGTCTGTTCGGCCTCGAGCGTCGTGTCGATATCGACCACGCCCTCCGTGCCGTGAAACCGCTGCTCAACGATGTCCGCCACCCGCTGCACCTCGCTGTATTCATGGAACGGCTGACCGTAGACCTCCACGGTCAGTGTCGAGATCACCGGCGGTCCGGGCGGCGGCTGAATCAGCTTGATGTTCGCGCCGTACGCCTCGGCGAGCCGCGCCATGTCATGCCGGATGCGCAGCATGATCTCGTGGCTCTGCTGCTCGCGCGAACGCTTGCCGAGCAGGTTCACGCGGATGTCCGCCACATTGGGCCCCCGCCGCAGGTAGTAGTGGCGCACCATGCCGTTGAAGTCCATCGGACTGGACGTGCCGACATAGGTCGACACATCCGTCGTCTCGGCCAGCGACTGCAGGTAGTCGGCCATGGCGTCGGTCGCCGCGGCCGTCTCCTCCAGTGTCGTCCCTTCCGGCATGTCCACGATCACCTGGAACTCGTTCTTGTTGTCGAACGGCAGCATCTTGAGCGGCACCAGTCCGGCCGCGGGCAGCGCCAGCGCGATGAGAAAGAGGACGACCACGATGCCAATCAGTCCCCACGCCGCAAGGCGTCTTTCCAATAGCGGTCGCATGATGGTGGAGTACACGCGATAGAGCACCGTCTTGTGCAGGTCGTAAGCTTCGGCCTCGGATCCTCCGTCCTCGCCGACGGAGGCCGTGGCCCCCGCTTCATCATTTTCCTTCCCGTACTCGCTCCTCAACAGCTTGTAACACATCCACGGTGTGATGGTGAAGGCGACGACCATGCTCATCAGCATCGCCAGCGGCACGTTCAGCGCCATCGGTCGCATGTAGGGGCCCATCATCCCCGTGATGAAGAACATGGGCAGGAAACTGACGATCACCGCCAGTGTTGCAAGAATGATCGGTGGTCGCACTTCATTGATGGCCGTGAGTACAGCTTCGAACGGCTTCTGCTTGCGCATCTTGAAATGACGGTAGACGTTCTCCACGTCAACGATCGGGTCATCCACCACCAGGCCCAGCGCGAGGATAAGGGCGAACAGCGTCACACGATTGATCGTGTAGCCGGCCGCGTAGTTGACCAGCAATGTGAGTGCGAAGGTGATCGGCACCGCGAAGGCCACGATGATGCCCTCGCGCCACCCGAGCGTCAGCGCGATCAGGCCGATGACGATGATGATCGCCACCCCCAGCGCCTCAACCAGTTCGTTGACCTTCTCATCCGCCGTGTGTCCCATGTCGCGGGCGATGTGGTAGCCGATGCTCTCGGGCAGCCACTCGGCGGCGTGCTCGCCCAGTTCTTCCTGCAGGGCCTCCGATACCCAAACCGCATTCGATCCCTTCTTCTTCGCGATCGCGAGTGTCACCGCCGCGTGGCGCTGCCCCGGCTTGTCGCCGTCTTCGGCCGCCGGTCCCAACCCGAAGGAGGTGTACGTCTCCACTTCCTCGTGCGTGAGCTTCACATCGGCCACATCGCGCAGGTAGACGGGCAGATCGTTGTTGACGCCGACCACCAGGCCCGCCACCTCTTCGGCGCTGCGAAACGTCATGCCGGCGTCCACCAGCACCTCTTCATTGCGCTGCTGGAAGGAGCCGGCCGGCATCCGGACGTTGGCCCCGCGCAGCGCGCGTTCGAGGTGGCTGATCGACAGGCCGCGCCCGGCCAGGCGCTCGGGATCGGGGGCGATTCCCACGATGCGCTGCCGACCGCCGATGATGTATGTTGCCGCGCTGTTCTCCACGCGCTTCAGACGCGTATCCAACTCCTCGGCCGCCCGACGCAACTCAATGTCGGTGACCGATTCCTCCTTGGCGTAGAGCGTGATGGCGACGATCGGCACATCGTCGATCTCGACCGGCTTGACCACCCAGCCGGTGACCGTGGACGGCACCGCATCCCGGTTCATCTCCAGCTTGTTGTACAGCTTGATGAGGCTGTCTTCGCGGTCTTCGCCCACGTAGAACCGCACCGTCACGATCGCCTGGTTGGGCTCGCTCATCGAGTACACGTACTCGACGCCGTCGATCTCCGACAGCACCTTCTCCAGACGCGTGGTGACCTGCCGTTCGACCTCCCGCGCCGAGGCGCCGGGGACTTGCACGAAGATATCCGCCAACGGGACGACGATCTGCGGCTCTTCCTCGCGCGGCGTCACGTTCAGCGCGATCACCCCCGCCACGATCGACAGGATGATCAGCAGAACGGCGAGCTTGCCTTCCAGAAACGTGCGAATGATGCCCTGAAGCAGGCCTTGGGATGAGTCTGTCATGATGCAATCGGTTCCGGATCAGGGGCCAATCGGCAGGGGGAACAGCCGGTCGAGGCAGCGTGCGTGCCGGCTATTTCGCGCCGTAGGGCGCGACAACACGATCGTTCGGATCAAGACCGGCGAGCACCTCGACCAGATCGTTCTGGCGCGCCCCCGTGCGCACCAGCCGGCGCTCCACCTTGATCGCCCCAGCTTTGTCGGCGCTGGCTGTGGCGACCTCCACCATCTCCAACTGCCCGACCTGACGCACGGCGTCGGCGGGCACAAGCAGTTGCGTCTGGACACCTTCCTGCAGCAACAGGCGGCCGAACATGCCGCTGTACACGTTGGGCGGGCACGGGCCGGTCACCTTCACCAGCAGGGACCGACTGGTCGGGTCCGCCTGGTGAACGATCTCGCTGATCCGCGCCTCACACTTCAGGTCGACCGCATCCACTTCGACGCCGACCTCCTGATCGACCTTCAAGTCCACGGCCAGACGCTCGGGCACGGCCGCAACCAGTTGCAGGCGGCTCGGATCGTAAAGCGTCACCAATGGGGTTTCGGGTTTGGCCAGATCGCCAACCTCGATCTGCTTATCGATCACCACGCCGTTGATGGGCGAGCGGATCGTAGCGTACTGCAGGTACGTCTGCGCTTCGGTCGCGGCCTCCTGCGCCACCTGCAGATTCGCGGCGGCCACCTCCTTGGCCCGCTGCGCGTCCGTCAGTTCACGTTGCGTGGCCGAACCTGCGGCCACCAGTTGGGTGACCTTTTCCAGGTCGCTCTCGGCTTGCCGCAGTTGCGCGTTGGCGGCGTTGACATTCGCTTTGGCCTGGTCGATGCGCGCCTGCAGTTCGTCGCGATCCAACTCGATGAGCACATCATCCTTCTGCACCGACTGCCCCGCGATGACGTTGACCGCCGTCACCCGCGCCATCAGCCGCGAGCCCACCGTCGTTTCGTGCACCGCCCGGATCGTGCCCACCGCCCGGGTGATGCGCGGCACGTCGCGCTGCTGGACCGGAACCACCTTTTCCGCAGGCGCCGTTCGCGCCGAGCGGGCGACCTCGCCGGGCGACGTCTTCACGTTGAACATGCCGCTCATCCAGGCAATCACGACCACCAGCACCACCAGGGCGACCGCCGCGACCAGCACCGTTTTGATCCACCGAAGTTTGCTCTTCATGACAAGAACTCGCAAGGGACTTTAACTCATGTAGTTATAATCGTTTGCCGGCGCGGAGCAAGGTCTCTGCCGGCGCTTGTGGGCAAATCAGTCCGGTTGTTCGATGCCGCAGCGCGGCCAATGTCACGGGCAGGCGGGAACTTTGGCGTCGCTGAGGCGTGAGTTTTGAAAAGCGAACCGTTGGGGCGTCCTTATAGGTGCATGCGGACAAGCAGTTGAGCAGCGGATGACTCAAGCATCTGGCAAAGCGTCGGCAGACCCGGCGGACGGGCGAGGGCAGACACCTTCGACCCGCGGCAACTGGCCGATGGTCGATGGATGTGTCGACTTCGTCGCCGTTGTCGCGCGGTACGAGTGCACCCTCCTGCGCTACGCCCGCCAACTCGGATGCGATGCCGACGAAGCCGAGGATGTCGTCCAGGATGCGTTTCTCCGTCTGCACCGACAAGTGAAGAAGCAGGGCCACGCGAGTATCCAGTCGCCGACCAGTTGGCTCTACCGCGTCACGCACAATCTCGTCCGCGACACCGGTCGGCGCAAGGGCCGTCAGAGAAACCTGCGGCAACACATGGTGGAACAGGAACTGACCAACCCGGATCAATCAGTTGACCTGAGCAGCGGCCTGACCGACCTCATGCAGCAAGACGCCGTGGCCCGAGCCATGGTCGAACTCCAGCGCCTGCCCGAGCACCAGAAGCAGGTCATCCTGCTCAAGATCATCGAGGGCCTGAAACTGCGCGAAATATCGGAGATCACCGGAACGTCGATTGGCAACGTGAGCTACCGGCTCAACCAGGGACTGGCGGAGATTGCCAGGCGGCTGAAGGAAGCCGAGGTGATCTAGGAAGCGAAGAGGGACGGGGACGGAAGGCACGTAGGCACGTAGGCACGAAGGCACGAAGCAGAAAGGCAGCGGCAGCGCGGATGAGTGTTCCTGATCAGAGATCGACGCTTGAAAGCTCGAGGATGGCCACACGTCTGCTGTTCTACTGCTTTGCTGCTTTGCTGCTCTGCTCCACCCGTGCGGGGGCAACGTCTGGTGGGCCGGCTTGGCCCGAAAGGACGGGACTGACATGACCTGCGAACAGGCTGAAATGCTGCTGGCGCAGTTGGTTTACGACGAGTTCGACGACGAATCCGTCAAGGGTGACCTGCTGGCGCACCTCGAGCAGTGCCCGGCGTGCAGCGAGAAGCTTGCGGACATGCGGATGACCGCCAAGCTGCTGGGCGAGGCGGTCATGACCGGCGCCGAGCCGCGCCTGGGCGCGCAGCGCCGCGCGACGCTGCTGGCCGAACTGATGCGCGAAGACCAGCCGCTTGCGGCGCGGCGCGAGGTCCTTTCGTGGCTCAGTGCCGACCGCCCGCGGGTGACCGCCGCCGCCGCGGCCATCGTCCTGCTCATCAGTGGCCTGATGGTGATGCTGCTGATGCCGGCGTTGGGCGGCGCGCGCCACGCCGCGCGGCGCATGAACGACGGCACGGCGCCGGAGCAGCCGCCGTACGCGTCGGGGCATCTCTGGCAACGCGCACCGGCGGACGCCGACGAAGAGGGCGAAGCCGATCGGCCGACGGACGCGGATTCGCTCCCACCGCTGGGCGAGATCAACGGAACGGATGTAGTGCGGCGTGAGGACAGAGACAAGCAACTCGCTTTCGCGGATCGCACGAAGTGGGGACTGCGTGGCGAAGCCGATAGGTCTTACTGGCAACCCGAAGGGCCGTGGTCCGGCGGGATCGGTTGGAGCGATGGTCACGCGAAGTGGCGTGATGGCCGGCAGGCGAAGGCCGCCTGGGAGGACTCCAGCGAGAACATCTTCAAACCGGGGGCGACGCAGCATCGCTGGCAGTCCGATACGCCAGTCAACGGCGCGCCGGAGCGGGATTCGCTCGCCCTCGCAGGCAAAGACGGCAAGCGCGGCCTCGGAGATGTAGCTGACAAGTGGGGCGGCAACGGCGGTGACGTGTCTTCCGCGAGAGACCGGCGGTCGCTGAACGCGCCGACGGAGGAAGCAGGCGACGCGGCTGAGGCCGACGCCCCGACCGCAACGCCGAGCCCACCTCACGACACCGATGACCAGTCTCTGGCCATGCTCGGCTACCGGGGCCCCGAACTGATGCCCGATGAGATCGATTTCACATACCAATCGGAGAACACCAGGACGAAGCGCGAGGCCGAAACGGCACCCGAGAAACGGGCGAGCGGCAACGGCCGCGCGGATGAGGGGAAGGCACACGAGCATCGGCTGCTCACGGAGATCGACCGGCTCAAGCAGCAGACCGAGGCGCTGAATCGGCCAGGCCGGCACAGGGAGGCCGAAGTCGTGGCCGGCCAGACGCTGGCCCTGACCGACCGGGGGCGGTCGGTGATCAATGACGAGGATTACGTGAGCGAACTTCGCGCTGCGGAGACGGACTTGAACCGGAAGAAAGTTGAACTCGGAGTGAAGGCGCGCGAGTCCGAGCGCGAAGGCAAGGTGGCCCAGCCGGACGTCAGCAGCGCGCCGGCGTTTGTAAGTGACCTCGAACCCGCTCCCGAGCAACCAGCGTTCGACCCCGATACCGCCGCTACCTATGAATCGCGAATCGAACGCTCGGGTGATGGGAAGGACCTTCGCGAGCGCGTCGATCGCCTGCTCGGCCGCGCCAACGAGCTTCGCGCCGAACAGCGCTACGAACACGCGATCGAGTTGCTCAACCAGGCCCAGTTCCTCGAGCCGCACAACGTCGCCATCAAGGCGTTCATTGACACGCTCGAGGACAGTCGCTTGTCGGTCGAGCATCGCAAGAACATCGAAGAGCGCAGCAAGCAGACTTTGCGGGAAGGCATCGACAACGCGGACGCGACGGTCCCGTGGACGGAGCTGATGACCTACCCGAGCGACTGGCCGGAACTGACGCAACGGCGTCTGGCCGCGCTCGGGGGAGATGACACCGACGGCGACACGGGTGAACTGAACAAAGCGCTCGAACCGCAGGACGAACTGCGCCAAATCGGCGGGCTGCCCTTCCCCGGCGGCAACGGTTCGGTCTCGACCACGTTCGGCATCGTCCTGAACGAAGGCGGCAACCAGTCGCCGGCACGTGACACGACGACCACCGCATTCAACGCAATGGCCCTTGAAAAGCAGATCCCAAACGACAGCTTCGAAAGCGCCGTGACGCTGACCGACAGTGGCGCGGCCGCGGTGATCAACGGCAATGCCGCGCCATCGAGCCTCCCCGGTTCGCTGTCTGGCACGGGCGGTGCGCTGGATATCAGCGGGCAGGTGACACTGGATTACGCGACAAAGCCGCAGGTCGTGTACGACCTGCCGACTTCGCAGGCCGAAGTCCAGCCGCAGGCAGGACAGAGACAACAACAGGCGCAAGGCCGACAAAGCGGCCAGCAGGGCGGACAACAATCGCAAGGTGGCTCTGGCGCCGAGGGCGGCCGCGGTCTTGAAGCCGAGCGGCTGGCGAAAGAAGTCGTCAACAAACTCGCAACACTCTCGCCGGACGCGCGCAAGCGGGTTCTAGACGCCTACAGGACGGCACAGGCCGAGGAGATTGCGTCGCAACCGCCCGCCTTGCGCCGCATGATCATGGAGGATGATCCCGGACTTGCGGCCTTTGTCCCAACTTTCACGCTCGACGGTGAGGTGACACAGGTACGTGAGCTGGAGGGGCGAAAGTTCGTGCAGATCAACCTGGGTGAGAACGACCGCGTGCGGGAGGGTACGAAGTTTGTCGTGTTCCGCAACGGAGACGAACTGGTTGGCGAGATGGTTGTGCATAGGGTGGACGAAACCAACGCCGCGGGCATGATGACGCTGACAAAGGGCAACGTCGTCACGGGTGATCGCGTCCGCACCGGGCCGATGTTCTCAGATGCACACGAGAGCGAGCCTCTGGCGAAGGCCTTGGCCGACGAAGTGGCCAAACTGCCGCCGGATGTGCAGAAACTTGTGCTTGACACCTATCGAGGCGACGGGCAAGCACGCGCGCCCGAGGCGACGAAGGAGTTGATCGCCCAATACTTCGAGCGGCTCGACGGCGATACACCCGAGACGAAGAACGTCCGCGTCTACCGATTGGCCCACGCCGATGCCCAGGCGATAGCGGAATCGGTCAGCGACCTCGTCGCCGATGGCATCGTGCAGCCGGATGCGGATTCCAACAGCCTGGTCATTGCGGGCACAGCGGAGCAACTCGAACGGGTCGCCGGCAGGATCCGCGAACTGGATATGGCGGCCGGTGACCGAGTGGAAGACGAAGGCCGCGCCACAAGCGAAGACGAAGCCGGTGAAGAGGAGGAGACCGAGTCACCGGGCGCGCCCGCAACCGTCGCCGTCAACCCCTGGGTCGCCACCGAAGCCGACCGCTTCTCCACCTTCGCCCTCGAGAGCGACACCGCATCCTTCACCCAGGCGCGGCGGGCGATCCTCCAGGACCGCCAACTCCCGCCGGCCCACACCGTGCGCATGGAGGAGTTCGTCAACGCTTTCGACTACAACTACCCGCGCGCGGCCAAGGGCGTGTTCAACGTCCATGCCAAGGCCGCGCCGATGCCCTTCGGCGAATCGGGCAATGTCCTGCTGCAGGTGGGCGTGCAGGCGAAGGTGATCGGCCGCGAGGGGCGTAAACCGGCGAACCTGGTGCTGCTGGTCGACACGTCCGGCTCGATGGCGCGCCCGGACCGACTGCCCGTCGTGCAGGACGCCCTGCGCACCCTCGTCCACCACATGGAGCCGGACGATCGTGTCACGCTCGTGACCTTCAACACCAAGGCAAGCCTCGTTCTTCAACACGCGGCCGGCACCCAGCGCGACACCATCCGCAACGCGATCGACGGCATCACCACGCGCGGCTCGACGAACCTGCTCGAAGGCATGCGCATCGCCTATCAGCTCGCCCACGACGGCTATCAGACCGGCGCGATCAACCGCATCATCCTGTGCACCGACGGCGTGGCGAATGTCGGCGAGCAGCAGGCCGGACAGGTACTCGAACGCGTGGCCGCGTTCCGCCGACAGGGCGTCACCCTCACCACCGTCGGCGTGGGCGCCGGCGCGTACAACGACGAGATGCTCGAGCAGCTCTCCAACCGCGGCGACGGGCAGTATGTCTACATCGACTCCCCCGAGGAAGCGCGGCGGATCTTCGCCGAACAGGTGGCCTCGACGCTGCAGACCGTGGCCGGCGATGCGAAGCTGCAGGTCGAGTTCAATCCCGATCGCGTACGCCGCTACCGCCTCGTCGGTTACGAGAACCGCGACATCCGCGACGAGGACTTCCGCAACGATGCGATCGACGCCGGCGAGATCGGCAGCGGCCAGGCGGCCACGGCGCTGTATGAACTCGAGATGAACCACGGCGTCAAGCGCGGCGACCTGGGCACGGTCTTCGTGCGGTACCGCAATGTCGAGACCGGCGGGATCGAGGAGATTGCCACGCGCCTGGGCGAGTCGATTGTCCGCGATCGCAGGCCGGAGACGGATCCGTACTTCTTCCTCGCCGCAAGCGCCGGGCGGATGGCCGAACTGCTGCGCGAAAGCCCGCACGCCCGTGGGGCGAACTATGCGGATGTCGAAGCAGTCATGCGCCGCGTGGCGCAGCAACTGACGTTTGATGAGCGCGTGGATGCCCTGCTGCGGATGTCGCAGCGTGCCGAGGGCCTGCCGCGTGCTTCGAAATGAAGGGTTGATGCCGATCGGCGGGGCGCTCTACGCCCGGACCGGCACTGAATACGAGACGGAGCAACACGATGCATCGAAGTATTGGACGGCGGATCGGGATCAGCATCGTCATGATCATGTGCGGCGCGGCGCTCACGTTCGGACAGGACACGCCGGCGCCCGCACCGCCCGCGCCCGAGGCGGAGAAGGAAGCGGTGCCGCAGGGACCGCCGGAGACGACGGCCCGGGTCGACCAGATTCGCATCCGCGGCCTGATCGAAGGTGAGAACATCAGTTTCACCCTCGACTTCACCGCCGTCACCACGAAGCCCAACCAGCGCGTACAACTCATCACCGGCGAAGCGGTGCTGGACGAAGTCCTCTCGCCCGAGGCCGGCTATCGGCTGGAATACCTGCGCGATCACCGCATGTACATCATGACGTTCCCGCGCCAAGGCCGGCACGAAGTGCAGGCGCGGTTCGCCGTGCGGGCCCAGTCGATCGAGAGCGGCCGGTGGCGACAGGTCAGCTTCGATGTCCCCACGTCGCGCGTGCGGCAGATCGAGGTGCAGGCCGACCGGACCGACCTGGAGGTCAAGTTCCCGCACGCCATGCGCGTGCAGCGCGACGTGCGAAACGACACGTTGACACTAAGCGCGGTGATGGGCTCGGCTCAGCCGTTCATCGTGCAGTGGCAGCCGCATGTCGAGAAGCTGGACGCCAAGCTGGTGATGTCGGTCACGTCGAACACGGTGGCGATGGCGCGGATCGGTTCGCTGGTGGTGGACACGGTCTACGACTACCAGATCGCTCAGGGCGGCGTACGCGAGCTGCGCCTTTCGTTGCCGCGCGAGCTGTCGGTTACTGAAGTGCGCGGCCTGGACATCCAGGAGTGGCGCGTGGACGGCCAGGAGTTGGTCGTCACGCTCAGCCGCGAGCAGACCCAGCGATACGGCCTGCAAGTGACGGCCAAACGCACGCTCGGCGCGTTCCCCCTCGAGGACATCAAGCTGCCCGTCATCGAACCGGTCGGCGGCATCCGCGCCGGCGGGCACGTGATGGTTGGCACGGACAGCGCGATCCAGTTGGTGATCAGCCGCGCTGCGGGACTGTCGCAGATCGATACCAGCGTTTTTCCTCGCGTGCAGCTTGACCGCGCGAACGCCAGGCCGATCCCGCGCGGCAAGACGTTCTCCTACTCCCACGCCACGCGCGAGTACGACCTGGCGCTGGCGCTCGACGAGGTCATGCCCTCCTTCAGCGCCGAGTTCCCGGCCGTGGTGCTGACCATGAGTGAAGGCGATCTCACCCTCGAAGCAATGATTGATCTGGAGATTCGCGACGCGCCGGTGCGCAGCGTCACGCTGATCGTCCCGGCCGGCCTGGTGCTTGCCCGCGTGGTCGGGGAAGGGGTCATCGGTGAGCACGAGATCCGCGGCGGACCCGGCAGCGAGACGCACAAGATCGAGGTCCGTTTCGCCCAGCCCGTGCTGGGTCGCCGCCTGTTGCGGGTGCAGATGGATCTCGGGCACGGGCCGCTTGGCGATGTGCATCGCATCCGCGGGCTGGGCGTGATGGGCGCGCAGCACCAGCGCGGCTATGTCGCGGTCGTCGCGCGGCGGGGCGTGCGCCTCGACGCGCCGACCACCGAGAAGCTGGTCAAGGTGCCCGCCGGCTCATTGCCCGTGTCCGTGCGCGGCGCGCAGTACGCCTATCGCTTCACCGCGCCCGAAGAAGGTGTCGACTGGGCCATCGCCCTCAGTGCCCAACGGCGCGATCCGGCGATCCGCGCCGAAGCATTTGACATGCCGACGCTCACCGACCACGGCGTGATCGGCGCGGCGGTGGTCAGCTACTTCATCACCGGCTCCCCGGTCGATCAGCTCTCGTTCATCGTGCCTGACAGCTACCGCGAGATCGACTTCATCGGGGCGGGCGAACTGCAGGCGACACGCGACTCGCAGAATCCCAACCGGTGGGTGGTCAAGCTGCCGCGCAAGGTGATGGGTGACTTCAACCTCGGCGTGGCATATCGCCAGCCGTACAGCGGGAGCAAGCAATTCACCGTCGGCGGGTTGCGGTGCGACGACGTGCAGACGCAGACCGGTTACGTGGTCATCGGCAGCCATCTGAATCTCAAACTGTCGGACACCCCCAAGTCCGGCGACGCGATGCACGAAGTCCAGCAGCAGGACATCCCGGACAACTATCGCCTGCTCCCCAGCGCGCCGGTGCTGCGCGTCTATCGCTACGCGACCAGCCCCGAGCCGATGACTCTCGGCCTCGACATGTTCCAGCGCGAGGAGATGCTGCCGGTCGTGATCGAACTGGCCGATCTCGATTCCGACCTCCGCGTCGGCGAGGAAGGGCGGATCGAAGCGGTCACGCAGGTGGTGTACGAGATCAAGAACGCCTCGAGCCAGTTCCTCGAGTTGACGCTGCCCGCGGGAACCCCCTGGTGGTCTACGTTCATCGAGGACGCCGGAGGCCGGCGCGTGCCGGTCAAACCTTCGTACGACAAGCAATCCGGGCGGTTGATGGTTCCGCTCGAGCGCGGCCGCAACCCCGATCGGCCTATCACCGTGGTGCTTCAGTACGGCCAGACCTACGACGCGGCGACGACGATCGATCGCATCAGGCTCACCGCGCCGCAGACGGGGCAGGCCGCGAGTTTCGCCAACTGGACCGTGAAGGTTGAGGATGGTTCCTACGCGATCCGTAAGGTTGGCGGCGGCATGACGCCGGACGCGCGGCGACTGAGCGAAGGCGGCATCACGCCCGTCTTCGACCGCGTCAGCGACGCCTGGGCGCGCGGCATGGCCGAGACGTTCGACACCACGGGCGCCTGGATTCTCCTTGCCGCGCTCGTGATGATCGCCCTGGCGTTGCTGGTGCCCCTGGCCATCCTCGGAAGGGGCGCGTGGGTCGATGTGCTGGTCGCTGTCCTGCTGACGGCGGGCCTGGTCTTCGGCTGCGGCGCGTGGCTGAACAGCAGCCTCGACGGCGGCTGGCGTGCGGGGGGCGAGCACATCATCAGCTTCACCCGCCCGGTGGCATCCGAAGCCGAACAGGCCATGTCCGTCGAGATCGGCCTGGCGCCCGTCTGGCGTCAGCATGCCACCGTGCTCGGGGCCGTGATCATTCCCATCGTGGCGCTGCTGGCGACTGTCGCCGGCGTCTTCCTCCGCAAGCTGCGGCCTTTGCTCATTGCCCTCGGCGTCGCCGGACTCGCATACGGCGCAGCGCAGTTCGAGCCGGGACAGATCGTACTGGCGCACCTGCTGACGTGGGGTATCTGGGCCATCCTGTTCGCGTGGTTCATCATCCACAATGTGCTGCGCCGCCTGCTGCGAGTGGCGACCGGACGAGGCGAAAGGGAGGGGCGGAGTCCATCGGGCCTCGGCGGGATGAAGCCCGTCGCCACGATGATCGGCCTGCTGGCGATGGCGAATGCCGGGTTGATCATCAACGGTTGCGCGGCGACGCAGGACATTGAGGCCGCGCTGCCCGTCGCGCAAGCTCACGTCATGGATCGCCTCCGCTGCGACCTCGCCGCCGAGCGCGACAGCATGACGCTGCAGATGCAACTGACGCTGGCAGCCAAGGAGAAGACGATCGTTCCGCTGATCACCGCTGATGCGGTGCTGCTGACCGAAGGCGATCCGGACGCGAACGTGCGCGTCATCGAAGAGGGGGGGCAACACCAGCTCGAGCTGCTGAAGCCCGGTCGCTACGAACTCGACCTGCGCTTCCTTCTGCCGCTGGCGGAGGCGGGCGAAGACGGCGCGCGGCGCTTCCGCCTCGAGACGCCCACGGCCTTGAGCAACCGCGTCGTGCTTTCGCTGCCGCAGACCGAGTTGACGGTGGAGGCGCCGTCGGCCGTGCGGCGATCGGTCGAGGAAGCGGGCGAGGCCACGGGCGTCGAACTGATGTTCGCGCCGGGCGCGCCGATCGAGGTGTCATGGCGGCCGCGTGCCCGTGAGCGGGAACTGGAAGAGACCGTGTGCTACGGCGACCTGACCAGCGTGGCGCGCGTGGATACCGGCGTGGTGCAGACGCGCCACCTGGTGCACCTGCAGGTATCGAAGGGCCAGCTCGATCGCCTGCGCATCAGGACGCCGCAGGACGCGACGGTGACACAGGTGCGCGGGGCCGAGCTGGGCGCGTGGCGATTTGATCCGGCCGCGCGCGAGATCGACCTGCGTTTCACCAAGCCCATCGTGGGTGACTACTGGCTCATGGTGGTCACGCAGCAGTCCAAGGAGGGCCTGCCTTACGAAGTGAGTCTCGGCACGCTCGACCTGGTCGGGGTGAAGCGACTCGAAGCGACCATGGGCGTTGTCACCAGCCCGGCAGTCTTCGTGGATGTGTCGCAGGGGGGGCAGGCGACGAACGTGGACGACTTCGCCCGCGAAGCGAAACCGGTGCTCGATCTCTTCGCGCGGCAACCGATCAGCCCGGTGCGGCATGCCTTCCAGATGGCCCGGGCCGAGGACACCGTGACGATGCGCGTCGGCGAGGTGCAGCCTGAACTGAGCGCCCAGCAGCGGTCGGAGTTCCAGGTGTTCGACGACCGGCTGGTCTTCGCCAGCAATCTCGATGTTGAGATCACCAAGGCCGGCGTCTTCGCCGTGAAGCTGCGCATCCCACAGGGCTATGACATCGATGCCCTGAGCGCCGTGCGTTACGAGGCGAACGAGGAGCGAAAGGTCCAGGCCGTGCCCGCCGACAGCCACTGGGACGAGCGCGAAGAAGCGGGACAGCGCATCGTGCAGGTGCACCTGAAGCGCAAGGTGCAGGGCATGCTGACGCTCCGCGTGTCGCTCAGCCGCACCTTGGGGGATCTGCCGCGCGAACTGGAGGCGCCGCGCATCGAGCTGGTCGGCGCCCATAAGCAGAAGGGGCTGATGGTCATTGCGGCGGACAAGGGCGTGCAGCTTTCGGTGTCCGAGCGCGCCTTCACCGTCGAGGATGACCCGCTCGAATACAACCTGTCGCCCCAGTTGCGCGAGCGGCAGGCGATGGTCTTTCGCCTCCTGCGGCCGCAGTGGCGGCTGAAGCTGCGCACGCGCGTCCTCGAGCCGCGCATCACCACGCAGTTCCTTCACGTGGCGACGGTTACCGACGGACTCGTGCGGCACAAGCACTACCTGCGCTACCGCATGCAGAACGTCGGGTCGAAGCTCTTCGAGTTCGAGCCCCCCGGCGACGCCATCGGCCTGATCGTCACCGGCTCGAACATCGCCACCGCCGAGCGCCAGGGCGAGGACGGCAACCGCTGGCGCGTCGAGCTGCGCGAGAAGGAATACGAGGGCGACTACCTGCTGACCATCAGCTATGAACGCGAGTTCGATCGCACGAAGGAGCAGTTCACGCTTGAACCGGTCAAGGCCATCGGGGCCATTCGCGAGAGCGGGCATGTGGCCATCCTTGCTGACGAGCGCATGGCGATCGACGCGCCGGGCAACGTGACCGGGCTGCGCCTGGTCGACGCCCGGACACTGCCGACGGGCTTCGGTGCCGGTGAACTGTCGTCCGCGCCGCTGTGCTTCGAGGCGAACACGACCGACTTCGCCCTGCCGGTCGCGGCCGAGCTTCTCGGCACGGCCCAGTCGCAGGGCGCGGATGTCGAGTCGGTCGACATCACCACCGTCGTCGATGCCGACGGGCGCACTATGAACGAAGTGGCGATGAAGCTGAGTGTCAGCGGCAAGCGACTGCTCCGTACGCAGTTGCCGGACGGCGCGGAAGTCTGGTCACTGCGGCTCAACGGACGGGCGGCGGCGCTTTCCGTGGAGAAGCAGGGCGGCAAGGAGACGCTGCTCATCCCCCTCGCACAGTCGCAACTGCCGGTGTACGTCGAGTTCGTCTACGTCACCCCGCCGGCGGATACGTGGCAGCGCGAGCAACAGGTCTACCACGGGCCGCGCTTTGAACTGCCGCTCAAGAATGTCACGTGGCGCATGTTCCTGCCGGCCGACTACGCGTACAGCGATTTCGCCGGCACCATGGGTCCGCTGGCGGATGCGGCGGGTCAAAGGGCCGCCGTGGAATTCAACCGGGAGGCGTACCGCCGGAAGGTTCAGACCCGGCAGATCGAGGCGGAACAGAACGTGAACGCGTTGCTCAGAGTGAGTAACCAGGCGAACGAGCGCGGCCAGCAGTACCGTGCCCGCCAGGCGCTGGAAACCGCCACGAACTACGCGACCGACTATCCCGTGCTCAGCGAGGACGCCCGCACCAAGCTGCACGAACTGGTCGAGCAACAGACGATGGTCGGCCTGGTCGGCAATCGCGATCGCCTGCGGCTGCAGACCGGCGCCTACGAGAGCAACCCCTACAAGAATCTCGGCGACCAGTTCCGCGGGGCGGATGCCGACAACCTGCTCAAGGGCCTGCTGCGCGATGACAAGCAGAACCTCCAGTCGATCGTGCGCCGCATCAGCCGCGTGCAGGAGGCCGCCGCGCCGCGGTACGTGCAGTTGGCGGTGGCCGTGCCCGAACACGGAAAGCAACTGGTCTTCACACGTTCGCTGCAGGTGGCCCCCGATGCGAAGATGGCCGTCGAGTTCGCCGCGGCGCCACTGCACGAGCCCGGCCGGCGGCGCGATGCGCTGTCCGGCGTCGTGATGGCCGTCGCACTGGTGATCCTGTTCGCGCTGCTTACTTTCGCCCTGCGTCGCTGGGGCCGTCTCCGCGCGGCGTTGACCCGCAGCGATATGCAAACGGCGGGGCGCGACGATGCCGATTCGGCCGAGGCGTCGACGGATGCCTCGCATCGGGACGATGACCAGCCGCGATTGTGAGGATCGACTACCCCTTGATCGCCCCGACCGCGATGCTCTTGACGATGTGCTTTTGCAGCAACAGGAAGAGGATGATCACGGGGATGATCATGATCGCCGCGGCCGCGTTGGTCCAGCCCCAGAAGCCGGTGTGCCCCTGCTGGAAACTGTAAACCGCGACCGCCAGCGGCTGCATGTTCGGCTTGGCCTGCGTGATGGTGAAGGGGATCAGGAAGTTGTTCCACGCGCCGATGAAGGCGAACAGGCCCACGGTCATCACGATCGGCCGGGCCATCGGCAGCGCGATATCCAGGAACGTGCGGAAGGGCCCCGCGCCATCGACCGTCGCCGCCTCCTCCACGGCCTTGGGCAACGTCAGGAAGAAGCCGGCCATCAGCAGCGAGTTGCCGATCGTCCCGACCGACAGCCAGAGCACCATGCCCCAGAGCCCCTCGAACGCCCCGGTCGGCTGCAGCATGCGGAAGATGGGGATGATGATCGCCTCCCGCGGCGCGATCGAGCCGGCGATCAGCAGAACGAGGACGAACATCTTGCCCGGGAACTGCAGCCGCGCCAGCGCGTAGCCGAGCATCGACGAAATCATCACCACGAGGCTGACCACGCCGGCGGTCAACACCAGCGTGGTCAGGATCTTCACGTAGAACTTCATGTCCTTGAGGACGTACGCGTAGTTCTGCCACAGCAGCAGGTCGGTGGCGACCAGCGCGCGATCCTGCAGCTCACCAAGCTCCTCGTCGGCGAGCGCCGTGTCATGCGCCTTCTTCGTCACGCGCTCGACCACTTCGAACCGATCAGCGTACGCGGCGGGCGTCATGTCCGGTTCGGTCCGGTTCGCCGCAATAGTCTCGTTCAACACGTCGCGCTGCCGTTCCTCGAGACTCACCTTGTCCAACGAGTCGATCTTGCCGGCATCCAAGTCGCTGATCGCGCGGCTGATCGCCTTGAGTTCGCTCCGCGCCTTCTCGAGGTCCGGGTACGTCTGTTCGTAGGTCCTGAAGAGGCCCGTCGCGTCGGCGTATTCCTCGGCGGTCAGGCGGAAGTGCGTGAACGTCTCCGTGCCGCGACGCAGCTTGACATCCTCATCGTAAAGCTGCCGCAGCACTTGCATCTGCCGCGCGTTCAGGCCATGGCGGAAAGGCTCCTCGGGGTTGGCAAGCATGTACGCCGCGTTTGATTCGCCGGCCTGAAGCAGGCCGCGCGCGACGAGCTGACTCAATTGCCTGTGCGCCTCCTCGAGCGAGATCCCATGTTCCTTCGCGTAGCGCTCGTTCGATGTGCGCTTGTCCGCCGGCTTTGCTTCCTTGTCGCTCTGTGCCTCGATCAGCCGCCCGATCAGTTCGCGTTCCCGCTCTTCCCGCTCTTCCAGTTCGTCCAGCGACTCGTCCGATACCTGCGTCTGCTTGAGTCGATAATCGCGGCGGGGCGGGGCGATCTTCAGGTGCCCCAGATCGACCAGTTGCTTCAGCTCCTTGTTCGCATCCTCGAGGCTCGCGCTGTACTTGGCGGAGTATCGCTTCACCCACGTCCGCACCGGCACGTTCTCCCGTTCGGTGGGGGTCTGCTTTTCGTGATCGGTCTTGAGTTCCGCGATCAGTTGCACCTGCCGCATCAGCAGGTCCATCGGCACCCCGCGGATCAACTCGACCGTCACCGTCAATTCATCGGGGATGAAAGGCGGGGCCTTCCCGTCTTCCGTCTCCATCAGATGGACCTGAAGCGTCGCGTCCGCCGTGGTGAAGAGCATCTCGACGCGCGCGTTCTTCGTGCTCAGTTTCGCGACGCGGCCGCCGTTCGGTCCGATGTCCGGCTCGGGCATCGGCGTGCCGGCCATGCGCTCGCAAGGGAAGAGCACCTTCGCATCGCCCAGCCGCTCTCCTTCGCCCTCCACCGGCTGGAACGTGAACTGGATGAAGTCGATGTCACTGATCGCGTCCGTGACGGCCTCCGGCAGCACCACGGCGTAGACGGCGCCGAGCCGGTCGCCGACGACCTTCTTCACGCGGAAGTCATGGCGCGTTGCGGCCGTCAGGTGGTACTTCCAGTCGGGCAGCGGATCACCGCGATGACGCGCGGCTTCGGACGTCGTCTTGAAACTCGTGCCCATCATCCACAGGAACGGGTAGATGTTCAGCACGCCCAGCACGATCAGCAGTGCGCCGACCACGTACTTCCAACTGCGGTAGCGCACCCAGGATTCAAACATGCCCTTTCGCTTGTTCCGGCGAAGCGGCAGGGGACTCGAAGGCGGCAGTTGCGGATTGCTCGTGCTCATACCTTGCCCCCCGCCGGCGACGGCTGCTGCGCCGCGGCCCGCTCCATCGCCAGGCGCCGCTTCCACCGACGGATGATGATCGTCACGTTCGTGAATACCAGCAGGCCGAGAATCAGCGAGTACATCATGCCCAGCGCCGAGGCGTAACCGACATCCGGCCACTGGTCCGGCGGCTTGGTAAAGCCCCACTTGAAGATGTACGTCGCCACCACCTCCGATGATTCGCTCTTGCCGCCCTCGGTGAGGATCCACACCGGCCCGAACATCCGGGCCGCGCCGATCAACGCGTTGAACCCGATGACGATCAGGATCGGCGTCAACTCGGGCACCGTGATGTGGAAGAACCGTTGCAGCGGCCCGGCCCCATCGACCTTCCCCGCCTCGTAGAGTTGCGGATCGATCGACTGCAGTCCGGCCAGCAGCAGAATGATGTTGTACGGCAGCCCGTGCCACACGGCCACGAGGATCACCGAGTACAGGTCGGTCATCGGGCTGCCCAGCCAATCCTGCCGGCCGGCTTGCGGATCAAGCCCCAGCCAGTAGGGCAGACGGTCCAGCCCCAGCATCTCCAATGCCTCGTTGATGCCCGAATCCGGTCCGCCCAACAGTCCCAGGAACACCACGCTCACCGCCGCCATGGAGACGGCCAGCGGGATGAAGAACAGCGGCCGCACGAAGCGATTCACTGCCGTCGGCATGGTCAGCAGGCTGGCGATCACCAGGCCGATGGTGATGTGGCAGATCGGCACGATGATCATCACCTGCGCCGTGTTCGGCAGCACGCGGGTCCAGAACTTGGTGTCCCGGAAGATATCCGCGTACTGATCGATGCCGACGAATTGCAGCGGCGCGATGCCGCTGCCCTTGTGGAATGACAAGTAGAACTGGTAGATCGCCCCGTACATGATGAACGAGAAGAGCATCAGCATCGCGGGCAGCACGAACAGGTACGCGTACCAGTTGCCCCGCGCCTGCTTCTTCAGTTCCAGCCAGGTCGGCTCAAAAGGTTTGCGTGGGCGCAGCCGCAGGTAGGCGATATAGATCACCACGATCAGCAGCAGCAGCCCCGGCCCGAGAAGTACGGTGAACGGACTCGCCGAGGTTTCGAAGCCGCTGAAGAATGCGATCTGCTCGTCTTGAGTCTCAAACTGCAGAGACGTCGGCAGGAACCGCTTGAGTTCGTCTATCTTGCGGTTGAGCGCATCGTTGACGCGGGACTCGCGCGCCTGCTTCTGCGCCCACGGCGCCGGCCGCAGGGGGTTGAACTCGGGGAACGTCCATTGCTCGGGCGACGCCTCGCCGGTCTTGATCCGCTTGGCCAGTTCCCCGTTGACGGCGTCGTTGTAGGCGCCCAGCCGCTCGCGCAACTCCTTGTTGATCGAACCCAGCGCCGCCTCGTCGCCCGGTTTCGGGTCCCGGGAATGGAACAGGTCGTGCAGCACGTCCTTGTAGTTCTGCGCCAGCACCGGCACTGAAGCGGGCGGCTGCGGCCAGGCCCTGTACTTGTTCAGCCAGATCTCCCACGCCTGTTTCTGGAAGGGGAAGGGAAACCACTCCGGATCGTCAATGTGCCGGGCGATCAGCATGTTCCCCGGCAGCGTCCCGCGGTTAGGCCCCACCTTCTGCTTGTCTTCGTCCGTGGGATTCCGCTGCATCCAGCTCCAGGCCTCCCAGGGCCATTGCGAGCCTGAGGTGATGCACGTGGTATTCTCCCGGTCGGACTTGTACCCCACCCCGCGCCCGATGTCGGATACGCCCAGCAGTTGCTCGATCTGCTTTTTCTGCTCGCGATTCGGAATGTAGTCGCCGTCCGCGTCGAACTTGACTTCGCCCTCGGCCGTCCGCTCGACTTCGTACGGCACCGGAATCGGCGCGCTGCCGATGTCGTTCTTCGCCCACGGCACGCGCTCCACGCCGATCAGCGCCGCGTGCCAGCCGTCGATGAGCATCGCGGCCTTGCCTTCAGCCAGTCTCGTGCGCGAATCCTCGAACTCCCGTGAGCCAGTCCCCGGCAGCACGCTGCCTTCGGCCTTCAGCCGCAGCAGCAGGTTGAAGGCGGCGAGAAAGGCGGGATTGTCGTAGTCATAGCGCCCCATGGGCTTGCCATCACCGAGCCAGTCTGACCCGTTGTAGTCAAACCCGCGCGACCCGGCGACCGCGGCCAGCGGCTCGATGCCGCGCATCAGGTCCTTGGCCGTCCGCCCCTGCACCACGATGCCGTGGCACCCCTCGCCGCTCTCCTTGCCGTATTCCGTGATCAGACGCGCCTTGCGGATCAACTCCATCCAGGTGCGCGGCGGAATGGGTTCGTCGTTCTCGTCGATCAGGCCCTTCGCGTCGCCTTCCTGCTCCCGGTACCACAGGCCGGCGTTGCGGAAGATGCGGCGGTTATAGGTGAGGGTTTGAGTGCCTACGCCGCTGCCCGTGAAACCGAGGAACTTGCCGTGCATGTGCAGAAGCCGCGCTGCCTCGAGCGGATAGATGAACTCCCCGTCCTTGTCGCGCTTGAGCAGCGGGTCGTTGGGATTCGTCTGGAAGCGGAAAATACTGTTCTCGCCGCCCATGATGAAGTCGAAGAAGTTATCGCCGCGCTTCTCGTACTCCCGCACCGAGCGCTCCAGCAGATCATCCATCGGTCGCAGCATCCCGGCCGCGACCATGTCGCGCAGATCGCCGAAGGTCACGGTCATCATGTCCGGCGGGCTGCCGCTCAGGAAGCTGACGTAGATCGTGTCCTGCAGCCGCCCGCTCTGGCGGAAGTAGAACTGGATGTACACATCCGGGCGTTCTTTCTCCCACTCCCGCGCCTCGCGCCGCTCGACATCGGGCGAGCCGCTGTTGCTCCAGATGACGATCTTCTTCTCGCGATCGGCGTCGGCATCGGTGGACAAGGCGTCGGCGATGGTGCCCCAGTACTGGACGAGGCCGATCACGCCCAGCGCGATCAGGATGTAGGCGATCTTCTTGGGAGTCATGGGGAAAGCGACTGCCGCGCAATTCGAGTGACCGAAACCGGATGGGTAACGTATCAGTTCCGGGAATCTTTCGCCATCGACAGAAAGGCCGCGCCGCCGCGCCGCAGGAGCGCCAACGGGATGGCGTGACGGCACAACGCCTACTCATCCGGCGCCGTGTCCGGGGTGTCGGCCGTCGGCCGCGCGGCGAGGCGGATATCATCCATGATCCGACCCCGTGTATCCGTCACCGCCACCGAAAACTGCCACCGGCCGCCGATGTCATGCCGCGTCCAGACGCGGATTTCGTTCCAGCCCTTCGTGAGCCTGTACCGGCCCATCCGTGCGTCCGGCACGACGCCCAGCCACTGGTGATACAGCCCAAGGGGCTTGAGCGTCTTGCCCGCGGCCGTCGTGGGCGTCACCTTCCACGGGTCCGTCCCGCCGGTCCAGATCGCCACCGTCCGGTCTTCAGGCAGATACAGATACGCCACCGCCAGCGCCTCGGACGCGTTCCGGCTCTTTCCACCTTGCGACAGTTCGACCAACGGCATCGCGTGCCGCGGTACGCGCTTGCTCCGGCCTCGCCAGGCGGCGAATGGCGCGGCCGTCGCCGCCACCGCTCGCCAGGTATCATCCGGCGCGGCTTCCTGATCGACCTCCTCTGCCGGGCCGAGCACACGCCACTGCGTGATGTACGGATTGCCACCGCGCCACTGCGGGTCCAGCGGCTCGAGCGGCAGCGCCTGCCCCAACCCCGCGGCCGCCTCCTCAAAGCTCAGCAGCAGGTGCGGCCTGAGCGGCAGCGCACCCAACCGATCACCGTACAGCGATAGGCCCCCGCCGCGCTCGGCGCCATCCATCGGACCGAATGACAACTTCAGTGTCAACGAACCATCGCTTGCCGCCTTCAACGCGGCCTGCCACTGCTTCGCGGTGATGGGGATCACGACCTTCTGTCCATACGTCCCGGGCGTCAGGCCGGTCTCGTTCGACAACACACCCCGCGCGCCCGCGTAGTCGTGCTCGATGCCGTAAGCCGGCAGCGCGATGCCATTGATCGACGCCTGCAGCGCCGTGGGCCACGTCAGGCCGTCTGTCTGCGGCTTGCCGATCGGCCGTCGTTCGTGCTCGAGCGCATCGCCTGACAGCCGCACACGGTAATCCTCCATGTGCAGCAGATTCGCCTTGCGCGACCACGGATAGTCCGGCAGGTCAAGGTCGACGCGCTGATCGCCCGCGCACGATGCCACCTCGAACACCAAGGCCGCGGACTTGAGCGCCCCTTGCCGCGCCGCTTGGGGCAGCGCGAACCGGTAGACAACTTCGCCTTCACCCTCGATCATCAGCAACTGCTGGCCGTAGCGGGCGCCATTGTGCACCATCTGACCGGTCGCATTCTCGTAGTCGCCGGGCAGGAACGTCAGGGCCAGTTGGTTCTCTGCCGGCGCCGTGGCCTTGCCCGCCACATCAACGACCGCGGCCGTCACCATGTCCAGCGCCGGGATGCGAACCGACACGATCACGATTCCACGCTCGCGCGGGATGGGAACCGTGAAATCGCGCAGACGGAACGGAGCGAAACGCTGACGGATCTGCCGCGTCTGCAGGGGCAGCGTCGTCTTCGCGAGCTCACGCGTGTCGCCAAGGCTGTCGGTGAAGCGCGCCTCCCAGATGACGTCCACCTGCTCCGGCAGCGGTCGGTCGTGCGCGATCACCAGCATCGCCGGCACCGACAGCCGCACGCCCGGACGCGCCTCGTTGCGCAACGGCGCCTCGATCCGTAGGAACTGGTCACTGAACAGGTGACGCGGCAGCCAACCTGTCGCCAGCGCATCGTAATCGAACGCCTTCGGCTTACGGTTGCATCGCACCAGGCCGTACTTCTCGTGCTCCGTATCCGTCAGGTCGCACCAGAAACTTCCCGCCAGTTGCGGCACGCTGCGCACCAGTCCCGTCAACTGCAGCAGATGCGAAGCGATCTCCGTGTCGCGCGTCCACCAGTCGGTCCGGCCGTAGTCGCTGACGATCAGGCACTCGCGCCGCTGATCGGTGTGATTGACCGTCTCTTCCTCGAAGATGCGATAGCGGTTGCGGGCGAGTTGCAGTTGCAGATCGGTTCGCGCCGCCTCGTACCGCCGCGTCTTGAGCGTCAGGTCCCACCACGATGGCTGAATGCAACGCCCCGTGTTCCGATGCCAAGCAACGGTGTGAAATCCGCCCTTCGAGTACAGCTCATGCCAACGCCAGTGCAGCCAGTGATTCACCCGCGCCTCGTACGCGCTGTCGCCGATCGGCATGCGCCGATCCATCTGCGTGACCATCCAGATCGAAGGGGCGCGCTGGTAACGCCGGATGAGTTGCCGGCACATCGCATCCCACGGCCGCGACCAGTACCACCGTTCACCGCCGGTATAGAAATCGCTGCTCCAATCCTCGAGTGTGCTGCGATCATGGAACGCCACCGAGCGCACGCCGGGCAGGTCCACCATCAACACGACACCCACCTGGTTCGCGATGTGCACCATGCGCGGCGAAGGGAGCGTCCCCTTCAGCCGCAGGGCATTCATGCCAAACGACTTGGCCAGCTCGAGGTCGCGCCGGATCGCCTCGCTGCTCGACGCCGTGCCCAGCGTGTCCGGCCACATCGCCGTGTACCCGGCGCCGCGAAGAAAGATGCGCTCGCCGTCCACGGCGAAGAACTCGTGCAACGGGTCACTGCCGCGCTCGAGCGTCGGTCGCCCGGGCGCGGCGATCGTCGCGTGCACTACATCCGCGTCAGCATCGGACTCGTCGCCGACCACGCGCAGCGTGAACGTCAACGTCAGCAAGTTCGGGTGCTCGGGTGTCCACGGCCGGGTGTCAGCTCCCTCGGCCATCGGCAGTCTCAGTCGCACCTCGTAACCGCCGCGCGACTTCGTGTCGCACTTGAACCGTGGCCAACGGAAGCCTTCCGGCAGCGGGTCGGCGATGGCCGGGCCGCTGGCCACGATCTCAAACTGCTTGCCGTTGTCGGTCTCGTGCGGCTCAACCTCGATGCGATCCGAACTGATGCTCAGCAGGCGCGTGCGCGGCGACGCCTCCAGCCACACACTGCCCCACACGCCGCTGATCGATGTAAAACGCGTCTGCAACCCGGTCGGCTGCTCGTTACGCTCGAAGTCCTCCACGCGCAGCACGATCACGTTCTCACCGTCCCGATCAAGGGCTTCCGTGATGTCGAACGAAAACGGCATGTACCCGCCGTCATGCCGGCCGATCGGCTTGCCGTTGACCCAGGCCTCGGTGCTGTAGTCGGCCCGGTTGATGTGCAGGCGGATGCGCTTGTCGGTCCTGCGCAGCTTCTCATCCAGCCGCACGGTCCGCCGGTACCATGCCGCACCTTTGTAATCGGGCAATGCGACGCCGGAAGCCTTGCTCTGCCACGGGTAGGGCACGACGATCGCATGCGTGAAACGTTCGCCCGGGTCCGTCGCGAACCAGCGTTCGCCACGGCCCTCGTCTTCCGGATCGAGCGCGAACCGCCACGGCCCGTCGAGCGACATCCAGGCCTCGCGCACCATCTGCGGACGGGGATGGTCGATCGGCGTGTCGGCGCCGGCCGCGATCGAAACGAATCCTGATGCAAGTAAAGCCGCAAACGCGATAGGTCTCATGCCATCTCCAGCACCTGAAGTGAGTGTGAACCGGCAGCGCGAAGTGCGCGGCCGGCCGGGCACCTCAGCCGCCCGCCGCCGGCGCATCCTGTTTGCGCGTGTCACGAGCGGCCAGCGCCTCGTGCACCTTCGACGCCTCCGCCTGGCGCCCCAGTTCGTTCAGCAGCGATTCGTACCGCTGTCCCACCAGGAACCACGGCGTGGTCCAGGCGTAGCCCGATTCCTTCGGCGTGTGCATCTTCTCCCAGATGCTCGAGTAGTACCGGGCCAGCTCGTCAAGCCGGCCCGTCTCACGCAGGACCGCATCGATCCGGTCCATCGCATCGAGCACCACCGCCGGTTGGCTGTAACTCCGCGCAACGACGCTGTTGTACGTCGACACCGCGCGCTGGCTGCGCCCCATCTTGTGCAGCACATCGCCTTGCGCCAGGCGGAGTCGCGACACCAGGTCCGGCCGGTGGCCGAACAGCTTCGCCGCATTCGACAGCGCCCGCAACTGGTCGCCCGCCGCCTGGGCGCGGATCATCCGAACGAACAGATCATGTCCGAACTCGTCGTACCGGTTGAGGATGAAGCGCTTGATCGCGCCGGTCATCGTCTCGATCTGCTGCGGCGTGGCGCCCTCCTCGCCGTAGAGATCGGCCAGCTTGATCCACATTTCGCGCTCGCCCGGCGAAAGCTCGATCGCCGCCTTGAGCAGCGATTCACGCGTCGATCGCTGTTCCGCGCCGCCCAGCAACGGCAGCGCCGCCCGGAGCGCCCGGGCCAACTGCCTTTCGGTGCGCGACGTCGCGTAGAGATGCGCGCTCAATCCCACATCACCGTCACTGATCGCCTCGCGGGTGTGCGGGTCGATGATGCGCGCCGACCAGAACTTGTGCTCCTCGTACCGCGCCGTCGAGAAGTTCCACGTTGCGTCACCGCGCTGCGGCGCTTCGAGATAGCCCATCCAGCAGTGATAGCCCACCCCACGCCCACTGCGCCCCTGGCACCGCACCGACGGAATGCCCACCGCGCGGCAGACATGCTCGGCATAGTACGCCTGATCCTTGCACACCCCGCCGTGCTTGACGAGGTTCGCCAGCGTGTACGGCGCGCCTTGGATACCTTGCCATTCGCCGAAATACAGACCGACCTTGTCGTAACGCACGTCGAAGTATGCTTTGGCGACCTTGTCGAGCCTACGGTCGCCGTATCGCCGCAGCGCCCACTGAAGCTCGGAAACCGACGCCCGCGTGTCCGCCAGGTAGATCAGCAGTTGCCACGGCATCGCCTGCAGGTCGTAGCGGGGCTGGCGAAGCGTGGTGTAATACCGGTACAGCGCCACCGCGCGCGTGTCGGCCTCCGCCGCGCTGATCTTCTCATCGGGCGACTCGTCCCACACCACGCAAAGCGCCGTGACCAGTTCCGCGTGACGGTCCAGTTGGTCGGCATCCGCCGCCCGCAGCGCCGCCAGCACCCGCAATACCCCCGCCGCGTCGTCATCCGCGTGCACCGCCAAAGGCAGAAGCTGCGAAAGCTGGGGCTGGGTCAGCAGCCACTTCAGGCCGCGCTTCTGCGCGTCGGTCGGCTGCTCGAGACGCGCCGCCCACAGCAGAAGCTGCCGCTGGGCCGCCGCTTCGATGATGGCGTGCGGCCGCTTGCCGCGCTGTCGCTCATCCGGCAGGGCGTTGACCAGGAACTGCTCCAGCTGTGTGCGAACCGCATCCGCCCCTGCGCCATCAACGGCGGCCGCCATCGACGCAGCCGGCGCCGATCCGTCCCCGGCGTGAACGGACGCCGTCACCGCGATCGCGCCCAGCAGGGCGAGCAAAAGACGGCCGTGCAACACATCCCGCATGCGAAGGCTCCGGGAGAAAAGTACCCCACATTCTAACGCGTGTCGGCCGGCGGCAGTTCAATCAGCTTCCAATTCCCCGCCGCCAGTTCACGCGACGCGAACTGCCAGACCACCAGCCTCTTGCCGTCCAGCCGCGTGGGATCGGCGGCCAGCGCCTCGGCCAGGGCCTGACGCGTCGCGAAGGCGCCGTTGCCGTCGCGGATGATCCGGTCCAGCCCACGCCCCATTTCCGCACTCAGGTTCTCCACCAGCCCCGCCGATGTCCCCCAATCAAGCGACTCGCCCGAGTAGATATTCGCGTAGCTGTCACCGAGAAAGAGAACCGGTGAAGCCGGGTCCGTCCGCCAAACGGGCTCGCGCTTCATGGCTGCCACCTCCTGCGCCGTCGCCCCCCAGTACGTGGGCAGGAACAGGAAGTCTCCATGCACCACGTCGACGGCTTCCATCGCGCCGAAGATGTCGTCCGCATCATCCCACGGTGTGACGGACAGCGTGATTCTGTCGCCCACTTCGGTCTTGGCGACCCAGGTCGGCTCCTGGTCCCGCACGCCCTGCACATAAAGGTACACCTCCCCGCCCTCGGTCGGGACGGGTCTGTCGTCGCTTGTCACGTCACCGAGGTGGATGCCCACCCGCAGATTGGGGTATGGCCCGCCGGTTCGTCCCGGCAATGGCGCGACCTCTTTCACCACGCCCGTCACTGTGGTCCACGCGAGTTCGCGTTCCTTGCCCGGCGGCAGCATCACGCGTTGAATGGTGACCGTCTGGTGTTCGTACAGCCGCTGGCCGTCACGCATCTTGAGCATCTTGAGGATGTCGCCCGGACTGGTGACGGGAGCGGTCGTGCGCCGATACGCCGGCCGTTCAGACACGGCTGGAAGCTCAAAGCGTTCGGCAATGCCGGTCGCCAGCGCCTCGGCCGCGACCAGCATGCCTTCCGGCGTCCAGTGCGTATCCGTCCGCAGGTACAGAGCAGGCGCGTTCGCCCGCAACTTGGCATTCACGAGATGCGGCGTCGGATCGAACACGTTCACCTCCGCATCTGCCAGCCGCGCGAGAAACGCCCTGTAGCTCACGTTGTGCAACGGCGCATCCGTCGGCGTGTACCGGCTGGAGATCTTCTCGGGATACACCTGCGGCTTGACCGGCGTCGGCATGACCACCAGTTCGACGCCCCGCTCGCGAAGCTGGTCGCGGAAGTCCACGATCGCCAGCACCGGATCAGGCTGGATCGCTTCCTCCGACGCATCCCCGGATCGCCGCTTGGCCAGCAGGACATCCTCATCCAGGAACCCGCGCTGGCTGAGGAAATCCACACCCGGCTTATAGAACAGCCATCCATCGCGGCCGATGTACGCCTCGCTGTTACCCACCCCCGTGGGCGTCAGCACGTGCTCCTGCACCCACGGCAGGACGACATCCACGATCACCGACTCGCGCTCCAGACTGGTCTCGAACTGCTTGAGATTCGGCAAGGTCGGCGGCCGCGTGAAGACTTCCAGCGCCTGCACCGGTTCGCCGCGCACCAGTTCCGCCGTCACCTGAACCACCGGCGCGGCCACGATCAGCGCCAGGAAGCTGTAGGTCAGCACCATCGCCAGCCGGCGCGACACGGCCGTGTGCCCCAGCTCGATGCGGGCCTGCTCTTCGCGTGTCTGGTTGAGTCGTTCCTTGCTGATGGTCAATCGCTCCTAGAAGATGAAGTAGATGAATGGATTGTAGGACTGCGTGAAGAGCACGAGCGTCGAATACGCCAGCAGCAGCAGGCAGATCGCCGTCTTGATCGCGTCGATCCGACGCGTCCAGTCCCAGCTCTGCACGCCGAACCAGGTGATGCCCGCCGCCACGAGGAAGTGGAACACGTAGTTCGGCCGATAGATCATGTCGCTGATCACCCCCGCGCCTTCGTGCAGTTCCACCAGTCCGAACATGCAGCCGAGGTACTCGATCGCCCGCGATCCGTCCGCCGCGCGGAAGAAGACCCATGCGAACAGCGTCAGCAGGAAGGTGACCGCTACGCGTCCCGGGCGGGGCAGGAAGCGGTAGAGCGCATCCTTGCCCCCGGCCGCACGCTCGATCGACAGCATGACGCCGTGGATCGCGCCCCAGATCACGAAGTTCCAGCTCGACGCCCCGTGCCACAGCCCGCCCAGCAGCATCACCAGCATCAGGTTCACGTACGTGCGCGCCTCGCCATGCCGGTTGCCGCCCAGCGGGATATACAGGTAATCGCGCAGCCAGCTCGACAGCGACAGATGCCACCGCCGCCAGAACTCCGTGATGCTCGCGGACTTGTAGGGCGAATCGAAATTCTTCGGGAAGACAAACCCCATCATCAGCCCGAGGCCGATGGCCATGTCCGAGTAACCGGAGAAATCGAAATAGATCTGGAAGGCGTACGAGGTCGCACCGTACCAGGCGTCGATGGTATGCACCGTTTCCGCGTTGAAGCACTGGTCTGCCACCCAGCCGCAGGGGTTGGCCAGCAGGATCTTCTTGGCCATGCCGAACGAGAACAGCGCCACACCGCGCGCGAACTTCTCGTAGGTGTGCGTGCGATGCTCGAGTTGTTCAGCCACCTCGGAGAACCGGATGATCGGCCCGGCCACGAGCTGCGGGAACATCGCCACGTAGCAGGCGAAGTTGATCGGGTTGCGGATGGCCTTCGCATCACCGCGGTAGACGTCGATCGAATAGCTCATCGCCTGGAAGGTGTAGAAGCTGATGCCCAGCGGCAGCACGACGCGTTTGAAAGCTTCCGTGGTGAAAGCGGCGCCGAGGGCCAGGTCGGCGATGGTGTTGTAGCTGTCAACGACAAGATTGAAGTACTTGTAGTAACCCAGCGCCCCGAGGTTGGTCGCCACGGCGATGAAAAGCGCCCACTTCTGCGTCGCGCTGCGCGACGTGCCCCGCGGGAGAATCTCGATCGGTTGCGACCACCGTCCCAGCGCCAGCCGATCGGCCATCGCCAGTCCGCAGAAGTAGTTGATCGCCGTCGACGCGGCCAGCAGAAGCACGAACCATGGATTCGCCCAGCCGTAGAAGACGTAACTGACAACCGTCAGCGCCAGGTGCTTGCCCCAGCGCGGCAACACATAGTAAAGCCCGAGCGCAACGGGGAGGAAGAAGAACAGGAAAAGGTACGAACTGAAAACCATGCAGGCAGGATTCCAACCCCCGACAGCCTGGGCATCCCTTAACCGGTCGACGGCGCGCCGGCCGCACCGGCGGGCGAATCGACAGTTGAACGCAAAAGCGGATGCGATTCAAACGGAGGCATCCGCAGCGTATTGCGGGAATGCGGCGTCACGCTCTCGCACGCGGCCGAAAGCGCTACTTGCGTACCGCGCCCGGCTCGTCCGTGTAGTAGTACGGATCCTCGAAGTTGCCCAACTCGTCCACCGTCGACACCGGCTGCAACTGCGGATTCTCATCGAACGGCGTCAGCACCAGTTTTATCCGCTGACCCACCTGCGGCACGGCCAGGTCGCGACCGCCCAGCACCGCCCACATCGCCACCACGATCCTTTCTGACGACTCGCGCCCGTCAAGCACCTCGTCCACCGAGAACTCGCCCGTCACCAGCGCTTGGCGATACGGCTTGATCTTCTTGGCCGTGGGCACCGGACTCAGCTTCTCCAGTTTGCCCACGATCACCAGCCGGCGCGGCGGCGGACGCATCGTCGCCTGCCGCTCGTAGGCCGTGTAACTCGCCTTGACGTACGCCGCGTCGCGGGCTCGATTCGAAATCACCACCGCATCAATCGCCCCATCCCAGTTGCGGTCTCCGCCGACCTCGTCGCCGAACACCAACGGCTGCGGCTCCCAGTTCGAAAAGTCGCCCTTCACCGCGCGACCTTGCATCACGCGCTTACCGTCGACATGGCACGTCGTCACGCCCTGGCGATAGGTCACCACCACGTGCTGCGGCCGGCCGATGCGCAGCGCCGTCAGCGTCACCTGCGGGTTCGTCCCGTTCGTCCCCGTCTTCGGCGTGCGAAGACGCAGGACCAGGTTCTCGCCTTCCTGTCCGAGCGTGAAGTTGCGACGGCCGCTGTCGCGCGACAGGCTGATGATCCGCGCCGGACCGCGCTGATCACCGCGCGCCGGCGTGATGACCGCTTCGATCATCAGTTCGTTCGTGCGCCTGCAGGCATTGGTGACAATGTCGCCGGCGTCCTGCTCGTGCATCGCGCCGTCCGTCAACAGCATGCCCTGGAACGGCCCGAACCGCGCCATGCCGTGCGGCTCAAGCCGCGGCGCGAAGCCCTCGCCGTCCAGCGGATTGACCAGGCGCCGGGCCGGCCACATGTAACACAAACCCTCACGATCCACCGGCCACAACTGCTGCTGCACCACGATCTCCGCACGCACCATCCGGTTCGGCTGTTGCGCGCGATCGATGAACCCCTCAATCACGACCGAATCGCGCGGCGGCGCGTCGCCGGCCAGCCGCACGGTCAGCGTCTGGCCGTCCTCCGACAGCGACCAGCCCGCCACTTCCGTCTTCGACGCCATCGACAGCGACGGCTTCCTGCCCGCCACGACCGGTTCATCGAACACCACCCGCAGTTCGCGCGGCGAACGGAACTGCGCCGCCACCGCTTTCGGGGCCGTGGGCGGCGTGATCGTCACCCGACCATGCAGCACCCGGTCGCCGTCCCGCGCCGTCACCGCGTACTGCCCCGCACGCGTGTACGTGTACGTGGCCGCGTTGCCCCGGCCCAGGCCGCTGTCGCCGAAGTCCCAGCGCAGCGTGTCGCCGCCTTCGAGGTTCGGAAAGGTGATCGTGTGCGGCGCTTCGCCGAAGAACGTGCCCAGTTCCAGGTCCGCCATGTACACATCGGGGAAGCGGTCGCACCCCTTGTCGAAAGTGTACCGCACCGGCCGGCCGATGATCTCCAGCGTCTTCGGATTCATCCTCGACACGAAGATGTCATAGTCCGCCTTGAAATGGTCGTGCTGGTTGTTCGACGCGCCGAACGCGAACAGCCGACCGCACCGCGAGACCATCGGAAAGTAAAGGTAGCCGCGCTCGCGCGGCAGCCGCGCGTCGTTGCGGTTGATGATCACCGCCGACTGGCGCGTCTTCAGGTTGAATCGATTGAGCGGTCCGCCCCCGCCGCCGGTCCAGAAGCCCCACTTGCCGTCGTGCGTGAAGTAGGGCTGGCACCCGCCGTGGCGCTTCTGCGTTTCGATGGTCTTCTTCTCGGCGTGGTACAGGTCGAACGTCGGCCAGCCCATGGTCGCATGCGTCCTCGTCGCGTTGATCAGCCAGCCGTAGTGGCGATCCGGTTTCGTCGTGAGCGGCCGGCTCCGCCCGGTGTCAAGGTCCAGTTCCTGCGTGATCCCCTCGCCGTCGATGTAGTTGAGCGTGTCGTTGTCCATCCAGACAACAGCGCGATCCTCGAAGTACGCCCGGGCGCTCGGCGCGATCTCACGATCGCCGGTCCCGTCACTGCCGATCAGCCGCAACACGGCGCGGCTGCCTTTCTTCAGCGGGCGATAGCCATGCTGGCCGGCCGGATAGCTGAGATACGCGACGCGCCGCCCATCGGGCGAGATGTGTGGGCAGAAGTGGTCGCGGCCCTTCTCATCGGGCGTCAACTGCCGCAGGTGACTCCCGTCCAGATCGATGCGGAAGATGCGCCACCGTCCCGTCCGCTGCGTTTCCCACACCACGAAGCCCGGCCCCGATTGCGCCAACTCGCGCTGCGCCTCGGCCCAGTACGCCGGATCATGCACGCTCTGCGCCGACGCCGACGTGATCGCCAGCAACAGCACGAGGGGCGCCGCAAGCCCGCCGCACGTGCGGCGGACCTCGCTTCGCGACAGCCGCGCCCGCGGCCCCCGGCGTGGGATCCGCCATCCATGCCTCTGTACTCCTCGCTGCGACCATCGAAACATCGTCAACTCCCAGTCCATGTCACCGGTCGCTAGCATAACGTCCCATGCCCGATGACCCATTGCGACCGCTCGTTCTGCTCCCGCGCCCGCGCGCGATCACGCCACTGCGCGGCCGGGCCGCCGTGAACGCCGAGCCGCGCATCGCGTCGCGCATCGATCCGGACGCCATGCCCCACGCGCAGGGCTACGAACTGCGCATCGACGGCGAGGGCATCCGTATCACCGCCCACGACGAGGCGGGGCAATTCTACGCACGCCGAACGCTCGCCCAACTTGCCGCAAACGTCGCAGAAGCTGACGCACTTCCCGCCGTGCTCATCCGCGATTGGCCGGACTTCGCCCAGCGCGGCGTGATGCTCGACATCAGCCGCGACAAGGTGCCCACCATGGCCACCTTCGCCCGGATCATCGACCTGCTCGCCTCCTGGAAGATCAATCACCTGCAACTGTATACCGAACACACCTTCGCCTACCGCGGCCACGAAGAAGTCTGGCGCGAGGCGTCGCCCCTCACTCCCGACGAAGTGCGCCAGATCGACGCCTGGTGCCGCGAGCGCCACGTCCAGCTCGTGCCCAACCAGAACAGCTTCGGCCACATGCACCGCTGGCTGAAGCACGACCGCTATCGCCCGCTGGCCGAACTGCCCGAAGGCTGGGCGCATCCGTTCAGCGACAACGTGTCCGAGCCGTTCAGTCTCTGCCCGACCGATCCGGCCTCGGTCGATCTCATCCGCGACCTCTACGATCAGTTGCTGCCATGCTTCACCAGCGCGCTCTTCAACATCGGCGGTGACGAAACATGGGACCTCGGCAAGGGACGCAGCAATCAGGCGTGCGATCAGCGCGGCGTGGGCCGCGTGTACCTTGACTTCCTTCTCAAGCTCCAACACGAAGTCACCAGGCGCGGCAAGCGCATGCTCTTCTGGGGGGACATCATCCTCAACCATCCCGAGTTGATCGAGGAACTGCCGCGCGACGCCGTGCCGCTCGCGTGGGGCTACGAAGCCGACCATCCCTTTGGTGAACAGGCCCATCATTTTGCCGCGGCCGGGCTCGACTTCTACGTCTGCCCCGGCACGTCGAGCTGGAACAGCCTGCTCGGCCGCACGGACAACGCGATCGGTAACCTGCGAAGCGCGGCCGCGAACGGCATCGCGCACGGGGCATCGGGTTATCTCATCACCGACTGGGGCGACGGCGGCCACTGGCAGCCGCTGCCTGTCTCCTACCTCGGCTATGCCTGCGGCGCCGCGGCGAGCTGGTGCGACGAAGCCAACCGCGACATCGACCTCCCCGCCGCGCTTAGCCGCTTCGCGTTTGGCGACACCACCGACACCGTCGGCCGCATCGTGTATGACATGGGCAACCTCTACCGGCAGTGCGGCAGGCAGATCGGCAACGCGTCGCTCCCCGCCATGATGCTCCGCCACTGGCGCCGACCAGGCGAGCATGAGATGTTCGAGGGCCTCGATGCCGAAGCGCTCGATGACGCCGCCGCGCGGTGCGACCGCTTGCTCGCCGACCTGTCGAGCGTGCGCATGACCACGCGCGAAGAGTCGACGCTCCGCGACGAGTTCGAGGCGGCAGGGCGGCTGTTCATCCTCGGATGCCAACTCGGCGCAGCACGCGTCCGCAGCGACGCCGCCGATGTGTCCAGTCTGCCAGCCGGTACGCGCGGCCAACTGCTGACAGCCCTCCGCGACCTGGTCCCCGCCTTCCGCGTCGCCTGGCTGGCCCGCAACCGCATCGGGGGCCTGGTCGATTCCGAAGCCCGCCTGCAACGCCTGGAGGCGGCCCTGATCGCACGTTGACCGCCAAAACTGTCATAGATGACCACCGTGTCCTGAAACGTACGAGACAGACGCCTGCGCGCCTGCAGCCCTTAATCCTTATAAAACAGCCTCTTGTGTTGTGATGGTTGGAGCGGGCAACGCGTGGACTATCCCCGGCCGTCCGCTAAAATCTGTCAAATGTCCAAAGAAGCCGACACCAAACTACTGCTGTCACCGAAAGAACTGGCCCTGGCCGTCGATGTGAGCGAGTCCTCGATGCGCCGCTGGGTGGACGAGGGCCGGATCGAGGCGTCGCGCACCGGCGGCGGGCATCGGCGCATCGCGATCGCCGAGGCGGTGCGGTTCATCCGCGAGACCGGCCTGCCCGTGCGCAAGCCCGAACTGCTGGGCATGCCGGACCTGCACCGCGCCGAGAAGACCATCGCGGAGCACGGCTCGCGCGACGAGGCGCTCTACCAGGCGCTCGAATCGGGCAACGCCGTGGAAGTCAACGCGATCATCCTCGCCGCCTACCTCGGCGGCGAGTCGCTGGTCACGCTCTGCGATGGACCGCTGTCGAGCGCGATGCGGCGCATGGGTGAACTGTGGCGTCATTCCAAGCGCGGGATCGTGATCGAGCATCGCGCGACTGATCTGTGCATGCAGGCGCTGCAGTCGATCCGCGCCATCGTGCTGTCCGAGCATCGCGACGGTCCGGTCGCGCTGGGCGGTTCGCCCTCGGGCGACACGCACCTGCTGCCGTCGCTCATGGCCGCGACGGTACTGGCGGCGGAAGGCTGCCGCGAGATCAACTTCGGCGCCAACACGCCGCTCGACGCGATGACCGACGCGGCGGTCGAGCAGGGCGCCCGAATCGTCTGGCTCGCCTGCACCATGCCGCGCGAAGCGGAAGGCGCTGATCTGCTCGCCCGCGACATCCGCCGCATGATCAGGAAACTTGAATCACGCGACTGCCAGATCGTCCTGGGCGGGCGCGGCGTGCCGAAGAGCGTCTCCGTCCGACTGCCCCAACACGCCACGCACGTGCATTCCATGGGCGAACTGGCCGCCTTCGCCCGCGGGTTGATCGCGGCGAACAGCACGGACTGACCGCGATGGCGCACACGTTTGGGCCGGGCGTTCCTGTTGGGGGGCGTCCCTGGTGGGGTGGGCGTCCCGCCCGCCATCGGCCTGAAGGGCCGAGCGATTCGCTGCCGTAAACCGATCACTTCCCACGAAAGGCAGGTCCGCCCCGTGCGCGCACTCATCTGGTTCCGAAGCGACCTTCGCGTCGAAGACAACCCCGCACTCGACGAAGCCTCGCGCGCGGCCGACCGCGGGGTTCTCGCCGTCTTCCTCATCCCCGCCGATCAGTGGCGCGAGCACGACTGGGGCGGCAACAAGGTCAGCTTCGTCCTGCGCAACCTCGCGGAACTCGCTACGCGCCTCGAGACGCTGAACGTCCCGCTGTTGATCCGCAACGTCCCGAGCTTCGACAACGCGGCCAAGGCCCTGCTGCAACTCGCGAACGAACACGAGTGCGATGCGCTCTACTTCAACCACGAATACGAAGTCAACGAACGCCGCCGCGATGAGAAGGTCCGCGACGCCTTCGAAGACGCCGGGCTGCGCATCGAAACCTTCCACGACCAGACCGTCATCCCGCCGCGCGATGTCCGCACGAAGGAGGACGGCCCCTACAAGGTCTATTCGCCGTTCCGCCGGCGCTGGGAGGCGATGATCGACGAAGGTTTCGACTGGCAGCCCCGCGGCCTGCCGCGCAAACAGGAGGTGATGCCGTGCAGGCCCGACACCGTCCCCGTCCCCGCATCGCTTGACGGCTTCACGTTCAACGAAGCCATCGACGCCCTCTGGCCCGCCGGCGAGGCGCAGGCCAAGCGCCGGTTGACGACCTTCGTGCGCGATCGGATCACCGAGTACAAGGATCGTCGCGATCTGCCATCGGAAGATGCGACCAGTACGCTGTCACCCTACCTCGCCTGCGGCGCCATCTCCGCGCGACTTTGCCTGCACGCGGCCGTCGAGGCCAACAACGGCAGACTCACCACCGGCAACAAGGGCATCACCACCTGGATCAGCCAGATCGTCTGGCGCGAGTTCTATCGCCATATCACGCTTTGCTTCCCGCGGGTCAGCATGAACCGCCCGTTCCGGACGGAGACCGAGTCGATCGAATGGTTGGATGACAAGCAGGCCTTCGAGGCGTGGCAGCGCGGCCGCACGGGCTTCCCCATCGTGGACGCCGGCATGCGGCAACTGGCGCAGACCGGCTGGATGCACAACCGCCTGCGCATGATCACCGCGATGTTCCTCACCAAGGACCTGTTCATCGATTGGCGTCGAGGCGAGCGCCACTTCATGAACCACCTGGTGGACGGTGACCTGGCCAACAACAACGGCGGCTGGCAGTGGTCGGCATCCACCGGCACCGACGCCGCGCCGTACTTCCGCATCTTCAACCCGACCAGCCAGAGCCGCAAGTGCGACGCCGACGGCGATTTCATCCGCCAGTACGTCCCCGAACTCGCGCGGCTTGATACGAAGGCGATTCACGATCCATCAACGCTGCCGCCCATGGCCCGCGAGTCACTCGACTACCCCGCTCCCATCTGCGATCACGCCAAGGCGCGCGAGCACGCGATCGCCGCGTTCAAGAGCCCGTAACACACCGTCGCGTACGCGGATCGCGCACGGCGCGACGCCCTGCCGCACCGATCCCGCCCCTTCACGGCACGGGCGTGCCTTCAGATTCTCCCGCTTCGTCGCGCTCGCCTGCCTCCTCGCGGCCATCAGACAGCCCCACAATCGTCATCGGAATCCCCACCGCCGCCAGGCCCACCGCCAGCAGGATCGCGAAGTTCCGCGCATCGCCCACGGTGACCATCGCGATCACTACCGAGCTGTACGCCAGCAGCGAGACAAACAGCCCGGTGATCCACAGCTTCGTCCGGTGGCGCATGTTGCTCTCCTCGAATGAGTGATCGCGTTCGTACCCGATGGGAAACCGAGACGGACGGCCCCGTGAGCCCCACATCCCCGGACGCACACTCCATTGCATGGGCCGGCCGTCGCCGCGTCAAGCCGCGACGGCCCGGCTCGATGCAACAACCCCGCCGCCTCGCTACCATCGTCCCCCGACCGATCCCGCCCCCGATCCCCGCGAAGGACCAACCATGCACCTCGGCACGCAGTACTATCGACCGCCGTTCCCCAACAACCGGTACTGGGATGAAGACTTCAAGCAGATCCGCGATTGCGGGCTCGACACCGTGCAACTCTGGGTCGTCTGGAGCTGGGTCGAACCCCAACCCGATCAGTTCAACTACGACGATTACGACCAGCTCGTCGCCCTCGCCGACAAGCGCGGCCTCAACGTCGTGCTCTCCACCATCGGCGAGATCCAGCCGCAATGGATCCATCGCATCGTGCCCAACGCCGAACTGGTCGACCACCGCGGGCAGCGCATCATGTCGTGCAACCGCCGCGAGACGCACTTCGGCCTCTCGCCCGGCGGCTGCTGGGACCATCCCGAAATCTGGCAGCGCATGGCGAGCTTCCTGCGCACCACCGCGCAGCGCTACCGGAACGCCGCCCCGTTGCTTGGCTGGGACGCCTGGAACGAACTGCGCTGGAACATCATGGCCGAGACGACGCACGGCACACTCACCTGTTTCTGCGAGCACACGCTGGCGCGCTGGCGCAAGTGGCTCGATGAGCGTTACGGCGGGCTTGACGGCCTGAACCGGGCCTGGCAGCGCCGCTACGCCGCGTGGGAAGATGTCCAGCCCGGCCGCACGGAGCAGGAACCGTACACCCATCACATCAGCTTCGCCGAATTCATCTCGTGGCGCTCCAGTGAGCACGGCCGGCATCGCTACGACGTCATCAAGTCCGTCGATCCCGATCACCCCGTCACGGTGCACGGCGGTCAGCCCTGCGTGTCCATGGGCGGCAGTCCCGCGAACCATCCGGTCAATCGCGGTAACGACTGGGATTTCGCCGACCATCTCGACGGTGTCGGCTGCTCGAGCTTTCCCAAGTGGGGCGTGGATGTGCGCAGCAACTGGGCGGACTTCGTCGATCGCATCACCGCCGTGCAGTCGGCCGCGCGGGGCAAGGCGGTGTGGCTGAGCGAAGTGCAGGGCGGCCGGGCGTCGCAGGGCTTTACCGTGTGCGACCCGGTCGATGCCGCGTCACAGCAGAAGTGGATCTGGATCGGCCAGAGCTGCGGCGCGGATGTCATGCTCTTCTGGTGCTGGCGCGATGAGGTGTTCGGCCGCGAGTCCAACGGCTTCGGCTTCAGCGGGCGCGACGGACTGGCGCCGCAGCGCATGGAGGCGATGAGCCGGACCGCGCGCGTCATGCAGGAGCATCGCGAACTGTTCGACGCCTTCACGCCGCTCGACGCGGAAGTCGGCCTCTGGTTCAGCCCGCGCAGCTACTACCTCGCCTGGGCGCAGGAGCAGCACGCCTACCGCTGCGTGGACGCCTTCAACGCCTACGCCATCACGCTGACCCGCGCCTCCATCCCCTACCGCGTCATCGAGGAGCGACACCTCGATGCCCTGGACGGCCTGAAGCTGCTGTTCATGCCGCACAATCTCGTGCTCGATGACGCGGCGCAGCAGGCCCTCGAAAAGTGGGTGCGCTGCGGCGGCACCCTCGTGTGCGAATCGGAAGTCGGCGCGTTCGACGAGCACGGCATCTACCGCTACCCGCCTGATCGCTGGATCACCAGGCTCACCGGCGCGGAGGAGATCGGTCGCCGCCGCGAGCCGCAGGCGCCGATCCAAGTCAACCTGCCGACCGGCCAGTCGCTGCGCCTCAAAGCGCGGCAATGGATCACCCCCATGACTGCCGCCGGCCAGAGCGCCGCGGACAGCGACGAAGGTTCGCTGATGCAACTGGCGCCCGTCGACGCCGGACGCGTGATCCTGATGGGCAGCTACTTCGCCCCCGCCCGCGATGAGGACCCCGCGCCCTTCGCGGCGCTCGTCAGCGCGGCCTGCACGCGGGCGGGCGTCGCGCCGCCCGCGAAGGTGATCGCCCCGACCGCCGACCTGGCCGAAGCGCCCTTCCTGCGCGTCGGCCGCGCGGCGGGCAGCGATGTCGTCGTCGTCTTCACCGCGGCGTCCGCGCGCGTCGCGGCCATCGAACTGAGCGACGAGCTGTTCACGGACAACACCGCAAAGGAACTGCTGGCCGGCGAACCGGTCGAGATCAGCACCAGCGGCGACGGCAACCGGGTCTGCCGCTTCACTCCCTCGAAGTGGGGGATCTCGGTGCTGGTATCGTAGAGGCCAAAGCACAACCCGGAACGGAGTACGACCTCCATGGCCACCCACCCCTGCCCGAACTACCTTTCCGACTACGCAGACCAGTGGTCCGCCGATCCCCGCGCGGCCAACCTCGCGTGGTTCGCCGATGCCGCGTACGGCCTGTTCCTGCATTACGGCCTCTACAGCCAGCTCGGACGGCACGAGTGGGTGATGCTCAAGGAAGCGATTCCCATCGCCGAGTACGAGAAGCTGGCCGACTCCTTCGACCCCTCCGGCTTCGATGCCGACTTCATCACCGACCTGGCCTGTGAAGGCGGCATGAAGTATGTCAACCTCACTACCTGCCACCACGAGGGTTTCTGCCTGTGGGACAGTGCGATCGAGCCGTTCAACGCGATGCGCTACGCCGGCCGCGACCTCGTGCGCGAGCTGGCCGAGCAGTGCGACAAGAAGGGGCTGGGTTTCTTCGCCTATTACACGCACGTGCTCAACTGGCGCCACCCCTACGCCGCGACGCGCGACATCATCGGCTCCGGCCGACCGGACTATCCCGACGGCGACCCGCGCTACAAGCTGACGAAGCCCGATGAGTGGCGCAAGTACTGGGACTATTCGCAGGCCTGCATCGAGGAGCTTTGCCGCATGCAGGCCCCGCTGGCCGGGCCGTGGCTGGACATCATCTACGCGTACTACGTTCAGCCGGACCTGATTCCCATCGAGGAGACGTACGCCAAGATCCGCGCCGCGCGGCCGGAGGCGCTGATCTCCTTCAAGCAGGGCGCGACGGGCACCGAGGACTTCGCCGCGCCGGAGTTCCACTTCGCCTCGCAGGGCGATCGCCTGCGCAACGAAGGCAACGCCCGCGGCGCGGCCATCGCCGACGCGGCGTGGGAAAAGAACAAACCCAAGCACAACGAAATCTGCATGACGCTGCAGAACGGAAGCTGGGGCTGGTACGAAGGCAAGCCCTTCCGCTCGCCGGATGAACTGTGGCAAAGCCTCGCCTACGCCCGCGGCAACAACTGCAACCTCCTGGCCAACATCGGCCCGAAGGCGGACGGCTCGCTGCCGGCCGAGGCGGTGAAGCTGGTGCGGGAAGTGGGCAAGCGCATACGCACGCATGGGTTGCCGGATGCATCGGAAGCGGCCAAGCCGACGCGTGGGGGTGGGGTGACGGCGGAGTGAGGATCCTCAGCGACACTCCGGGAGCACAGGCAGACCATGACACAGCGTGAGCATCCCAAGCCAACGATCTGGCATCGAACCATGTCCCTGCTCGGTATTGCCGTGGGGCTGTACCTCCTGGCGGCTAGCATCTCCGCGTTCGCCATCCCTGGCGCATCATGTGCTACGGCTGGCGGACTGGCTCTTGGACCGCTTGGCATGCTGCTGGCCGTACTCCAGTATCGCGCTACGTTCTGCGCAGCACCAAGGGCCACACACGTGGCTGCAGTTCTCTCATTCATCGTGGCGGGTCTCGCACTGCTCGGCGGCATTGGGGCATTCGTGCAGATCGCATCGGTAGGCGCGATGCCGCCATCGTTCGTGATCTGGCTTCTTGGCGCGGGACTGGCGATGGGCGTGAATGGTTGGCTCAATCTGCGGCGGTCTCGACGCTTGCGGGATGCTTCGGCGATTTCCCGCGGCGACAAGGCCGCGCTCCGGAGATTCTCTCCCCGCGATGCCGCGGCGATCATCCTTGGAGTGGCGATCACAGCCGGTATCGTGGCCTACCAGATCCACACCAGCCCCACCCGGCTTGGTGAAAACGTCTCCATCGACGATGCGCCGCGGTACCTGCCGCGCCAGGCAACGAACATCTCGTACTGCATCGGCTCGCAAGGCCAGATCGCGGCCGAGTTCGACATCGGCGAAGCCGCGTTCACGCAATGGGTGGAAGCGGGATTCGGTACGCACGAATCCAATGCCGCCAACGTGCCGCTGAGGGAGATCGAAGGGTCATACAAGATCCATCGATACTACCTCATTGCTCACGAACTCGACGGGCCGGCTTCTGTCGAGATAGGCAACGGCCTGTATTACGATTGGTCCGTTGAAGATCGTGGCGTCTATGCCGCGTACGATCGAGGCCGCGGCCGGGCGTACATACACATTCACTCGCACTGATCCCTGCGGTGGACCATCGATGATCCCCTACCTCAACTTCACCATCCTCCTCACCTCCTCCATCATCTTCACCGTCTACTACGTCAAGAGCGTCAGCCCCGCCGCGCTGGCGAAGCGCATCGGCCCCGCGGCCTATGCGAAGTGCGCCTCCTACCGCTTCATCTCCGGCATCTTCATGTTCGTCGCCGCCGGCAACTACATCGTCTACTACTGGTTTCCGCTGCCCCTGCCGTTACCGCGGACGTTTGCGTGGCCGTGGTGGGTGTCGGCGGTCATCGCGGTGGCCATTGCGGCCCCCTCGCTCTGGCTGATGGTCCGCGGCGTCAAAGACGCCGGCGAGGAGACCATGCGGCCCAGACCCGAGCACACCATGTACGGCGGCATCTACACCCGCATCCGCCATCCCCAGGCCGCGGGAGAAGTGCCCATCTGGTGGGCGCTGGCCTTCCTGGCGCACGCGCCGTTTCTCGCGCTCTTTTCGTTCGTCTACGTGCCCGTGTGGTACTACCTGTGCATCGCCGAAGAGCGCGACCTGCTCATCCGCTACGGCCAGGCCTACCGCCAATACCGCAAGACCGCCGGCTTCTGGCTGCCCAGGCGCGGCCAGCTCGCCGGCGCTCCCCTCCACAAGCGCTAGCTTGCCGAACGGTGTCACTTCTTCCTACAGCGCCACCGGATCGCACAGGTTCGCCGCCTTGCCCGCCGTGCGGCCGCAGTTGCGGCACAGGTGCTCCGCATGCTGCACCAGCGCCTTGTATTCCTTGCGGTGGCCGAAATGAAAGCCTTCGTACTGCAGGAAGCACAGGTGCTGGCTGTGCTGCTCATCGGTGCACTGTTCGTTGTGTTGTGGTGTGCTGACGTCGCTCATGGTGCCGCGATCCTTCATCAAGGTGGCCGCGATCGGTTGGGGCCGTCAAACACCTGGCCCGAGTATGCGAGCTTAGCGCCCGGAACCGCTGAAAACAAGACGGTGTCGTCGGAACGCGCGATTTGCTGACCAGCACCGACCGCGGCACGGACGAGGCCCGGCTGAGTAGATTCGGCCCGCCGGCCGCGCATCCCCCGCGACGGACCTCTGGCTCCCGGTTGCCGGGGAGGGTACCATCTACGCCCGGGAGCCGTCCGCTTCACCCTTGGCGGCCTTTCGCGCCCGGCGACATGGGAGCCACATCATGACCCACCCGCGATGGATCGGCATCCTGCTACTCGCCCTATCGACTGCGGCGGGTATCGGTTGCGGTCCCCAGCGCACGCTGCGATCCGTGCCGGCGGACCTGGTCGCACAGGCCCAGGTCCCCGGCATGCCCGATGTCCGAACCTTCGGCGATCCGGTCAGCGAAGCGTTCGTCAATTCCCTGGCCGCGTCCATCGGCCAGTACCACGCCTACCACGCCGCCCATCCCGATCAGCCCATGCCCGACACCGCCGATATCCTCGTCCTCTCCGGCGGCGCCGATGACGGGGCCTACGGCGCCGGGCTGCTCTGCGGCTGGTCCCAGCGCGGCGACCGGCCCTCCTTCCGGCTCGTCACCGGCATCAGCACCGGCGCACTCATCGCGCCGCTGGCCTTTCTCGGTCCCGAATACGATCCCGTGCTACAGCGCGCGTTCACCACCATCACCGCCAAGGACGTCATGAGTCCGCGCGGCCTGATGGCGCTGCTGACCAACGACGCCATCTACGACACCGCACCGCTGCGCAAACTGATCGATTCATGGATCACCGACCAGGCCATCGAAGCCATCGCCGCCGAGCACAAGAAGGGCCGGCGACTGCTGGTCGCCACCGTCAACCTCGAAGCGCAGCGCCCCGTCATCTGGGACCTGGGCGCCATCGCTGCCAGCGGCCACCGCGACTCGCGTCGTCTGCTGCGCCAGATCATGCTCGCCTCCGCCTCCATCCCCGGCGCCTTCGAGCCGCAGTACATCCGCGTCGAGGCGGGCGGCCGGTACTACGAGGAAGTGCACGTGGACGGCGGCATGGTCACCCAGGCGTTCCTGCACGGCGCGGGCGTGAACCTGCAGACCCTCGCCGAGCGCGCGGCCATGCAGATCAAGCCGCGCCCGATCCGCCTGTTCGTCATCCGCAACGGTCGGCTCTATCCCGAGCACCAGCGGATGCAGCCGCTATTCGCTCCGATCGCCGGCCGCGCGATTTCCACCCTCATCAAGTACCAGGGCATGAACGACATGTACCGCCTCTACCGCATGGCCGAGGCCGACGGCATGCAGTTCCACCTCGCCTCCATCCCCTCGGATTTCCGGCCCGCGCCGGACAGCCTCTTCGACCGCCAGTACATGCGCGATCTCTTCCGGCGGGGCTACGAGCAGGCGGAAACCGGCAACCCCTGGGCCGACAAGCCGCCGCACCTGGAGGCGGGCGCGGCGAAATCGGCGGCGAACGACTGAGCGGGCCGCGCGTTGGGGCCCCGGGCACATTCTGCAAGGTTCCTGTGCCGGCAGGCGGCCCCGCCAGACAGGTGTCCCTTCCCGGCGGCGCCCTCAAGACGAGCGCGGCGCATTCTGTGGGTGGACGATCAACGGCGATGGCTCGTTCACGCGGAGCGCCGACAAGCTTCGCTTGAAGGTGCCGCCCAGGACAGACACAATGTGCTTGCCCAGGCCACCTGCCGGTCGCAAACCATGAATGGCTGGTACGCACAACTCGATCGCCCGCCGCTTACGCCGCCCAGTTGGATCTTCGGGCCGGTCTGGACGGTGCTGTACATCATGATCGCCGCCGCGATCGTGCTCTTCATTGTGCGCACCCGGCGGGAGCGGCCATACGTTGCCTACGGTCTCATCGCGCTGCACGTGGTGAGCAACCTCATCTGGACGCCACTGTTCTTCGGCCTGCAGTCGCCGGCGTGGGCGCTGGTGGACATCGTGCTGCTTGACATCACGTTGGCGCTGTTGATCCGGCGCTTCTGGCGTGACAGCCGCGTGGCGTCGATGCTGCTCTGGCCGTACTTCGCGTGGGTGCTGTTCGCGACCTATCTCAATGCGGGGTTCCTGCTGCTCAACAGGTAAGCGATATCCGAAGCCGGCCGTCGGTCATCAATCGGGCCCCGCCGGGCGACCGCGGCGAACACGTCTGACCGATTCCGGACGCCACCTTCAAGCGAAGCTTGTGGGTGTCTTCACGGGCCTCGGCTGAGTCAGCATTGGCTTCGCGGACGCCGCGTTGTCAGAGCACTGCGCGGCCGGCGTTGCGGCAAGGCCGATCGACCCCCGTAATCCCCGATGGGTCACTCGGGTCCGGGCGGCTGCCGAGTGCCACGGTCGCGGTTCTTGCGAAGCAAGGTTCGCCGGCCGTGCGTAGGCGCGGACGATCTTGCGGCGATGGCTGGCCGGCGTGGCCGGTGGGCGTCTGTCTCTGCCGGATGGTCGCATGCGCCGCCAAAGACACGGCCGCCGCTTCGCGCGACCGTGGGAGCCGGGTGCCACGGTCGCGGTTCTTGCGAAGCAAGGTTCGCCGGCCGTGCGGAGGCGCGGACGATCTTGCGGCGATGTCTGGCCGGCGTGGCCAGTGGGCGTCTGTCTCTGCCGAATGGTCGCATGCGCCGCCAAAGACACGGCCGCCGCTTCGCGCGACCGTGGCACCCAGAACGGCATCCGGGGGCCATCTATGGCCATCCATGGGCAAGTCCTTGCCACGCTCTGGCCGTCTTCGGCAAAGTGTGCCGCAACGCGAACCGTCGCCGACCGGCGCCGCCTCAGCGCCGACAGCGGTGGCGAAAAAACCGCTGCCTGAACACTTGACATCGACCTAACAGATGGCTATAATACCCCGTGTCAGGCGCGCCCTTTTCCGGCGTGCCTTATTCCGGTCCCGTCCTGTGGTCGTCTCTGGCCGCGCGCTCTTGTGTCAGGGCTCTTTCATGTCTGCTTCAGCCATCCAGCCATCGCCGCTATCCTCGCCGCGCCTCTTCCCCGAGTGGCACGCGCGGCGTCTGCCCGGCGACAGGATGGTTCGTGGGCATGCCGCCCGACAGCCGCACGTGGGGGGTCGACGCTGGGAGGCCGGACCGCCGT
>CAZHJL010000029.1:0-52182 GCA_964532795.1 uncultured Phycisphaeraceae bacterium
CAGCAACACACGCGAAGCTTAACCGGACAGTTGTGGGACAAGCCGCCAGTGGCACCCGATGCGCCGCGACCACGAACGGCTATCCTTACCTCCATGCCCAAGCGCCCCCATCGGCTCCGGCTCTACCAGCAGGCGGTGCAGCACCCGCAGGCCGAAGTCGCCTTCGCGCTCAAGGCCTATGCGCACCATCGCGGCAAGATACCGCCGCCGACGCTGCTGCGCGAAGACTTCGCCGGTAGCGCCGCCGTCGCCGCGGCGTGGGTGGCCTTCGACGCGGACCACCAGGCCATGGCGATCGAATCACATGCTCCCACCGTCCGCTGGGCGGGCAGACACACCCTCCCCGCGCTGGGCCGCCGCGCCGATGACCTGCATCTGCTTCACGCCGACGTCCTCGCCGCGCGCGGCCCGAAGGTCGACATTACTCTCGCCCTCAACTTCTCCTGCTTCATCTACCACACGCGCGACGATCTGCGCGCCTACTTCCGCCACGCGCGGCGATGCCTGCGCGACCGCGGTCTGCTCATCATCGATGCCTACGGCGGGCCCGGCGCCATGCGCGCCGGCACGCAGTGGCGCACCGTCCAGCCGCCCGATGCCGAACCGTTCGAGTACGGCTGGGAGCAGCGCGGCTACGACGCCGTCACCCAGAAGGTGGACTGCCGCATCCACTTCCGCTTCGTCAACGGCGACGCGCGGCCCAACGCCTTCCGCTACGACTGGCGGCTCTGGTCACTGACCGAACTGCGCGAACTGATGCTCGAAGCGGGCTTCGCTGGGGTCCACATCTGGTGCGACCGGTTTGACCTGGCCGCGGGCCTTGCCGATGGACAGTTCAGGCCGCGCAAGTCCATCCCGGCCCGCGAAGATTTCGTGGCGTACGTCGTTGGTCTGCGATAGATCGGGTGCCCGATCCCACGTGCCACTGGCGGCTGGCCCGCCAGTGTCTGTCGTTCACGCAAAGCGCTGGCCCGCAAGCGGCCAGGCAGCACGCGACCTGGACTGCGGGTTCGGGTATCATACGGGGCTACACTTGCACGGTGGTCGCCTTGGCCCAAGGATGGTTCGGATCATGAACGCTCAGGCCGCAATCGACAGCATCACGCCGCTGGGACACCACGACTTCGACGGTGAGTTTCTCAACCGCGAGTTGTCCTGGCTGGAATTCAACCTGCGCGTGCTGCACGAAGCGCTGGACAATCGCACGCCGCTGCTCGAGCGGGTGATGTTTCTTTCCATCTTCAACTCGAATCTCGACGAGTTCTACCAGAAGCGCGTGGGCGGCTTGAAGCGCCAGATCGCCGCGGGCGTGGCCCCGCGCACCCCCGATGGCCTCACGCCGCGCGAAACGCTCAACGCCATCCGCAGTTCCGTCCTCGACATGCTCGACATCCAGGGTCGCTGCTTCGCCGAAGTGATCCGCCCCGGCCTGTGCGAACACGGGATTCACCTGCTCTCATGGGACCAGTTGACTGACGACGACAAGGTCTTCGCCCAGCAGTACTTCGAGGACCACCTCTTCCCGGTGCTCACCCCCCTGGCCGTCGACCCCGGCCACCCGTTCCCGTTCATCAGCAACCTCAGCACGTCGCTCGGCGTGATGATGCGCCACCCCGATGCCGACGATGGCCAGCACCAGTTCGCCCGCGTGAAGATTCCGCAGGTCCTGCCGCGCTGGGTGCAACTGCAGGCGCCGGGTTCGGTCGTCAACAGCAGCGCGCCGATCGAGGGCGAGCTGCGCTTCGTGCATATCCGTGAAATCATGACCCACTTCATCGGCGAACTGTTCGAGGGCATGATCATCGAGCACGTCATGCCCTTCCGCATCACGCGCAACGCGGATGTCGAGCGCGACGAGGAAGACGCTGAAGACCTGCTGGAACTGATCGAACAGGAACTGCGCGATCGCCGCTTCGCCCCGGTGGTGCGGCTGGAGGTCAACGCCGATCCCAACGAGGAAATGGTCGAATTCCTCGCCGGCGAACTGGAACTCGAACCGACCGACGTCTACCGCATGCCGGTCGAACTGGACTACACCGACCTGAACATCATCGCGGGACTCAACCTCCCCGAACTCAAGCAGTCGAGCTGGGCGCCGCAGATCCCGCCGCGCCTTCAGGACACCGAGGCCGACATCTTCAGCATCATCCGTTCGGGCGATCTGCTGGTGCACCATCCGTACGAATCGTTCGGCGCCAGCGTCGAGCGTTTCATCCGCGCCGCGGCCACCGACCCGAAGGTGGTGGCCATCAAGCAGACGCTCTATCGCACCAGTTCCGATTCGCCTTTCATTCCCGAGTTGATCCGCGCCGCCGAGGCGGGCAAGCAGGTGATATGCCTCGTCGAACTCAAGGCGCGCTTCGACGAAGAACGCAACATCCAGGTCGCCCAGACGCTCGAAAAGGCCGGCGTGCACGTCGTCTACGGCATGGTCGGCCTCAAGACGCACACCAAGACCTCCATGGTCGTGCGCCAGGAAGCCGACGGCATGAAGATCTACTGCCATATCGGCACCGGCAACTACAACTCCAAGACCGCCAACCTCTACACCGACCTCGGCCTGCTCACCTGCAACCCTGGGATCACCGCTGACATCGTCGAACTGTTCCACTACCTGACCGGCCGCAGCGTGAAGCGCGACTTCCGCCACCTGCTGATCGCCCCGCAGAACATGCGCGAGCGCTTCGTCGAGATGATCGAGCGCGAGATGGCCCACTGCCAGCCCTGGCGCGAACGCGGGGCCGATCCGGATGATCCCGCCCGGCCGCGCATCGTCGCCAAGATGAACAGCCTCGAGGATCGCGACATGGTGCGCAAGCTCTACGAGGCCAGCCAGGCCGGCGTGCGGATCCAGCTCATCGTGCGCGGCTTCTGCTGCCTGCGGCCGGGCGTGCCGGGACTTAGCGAGAACATCTCGGTGATCAGCGTCATCGGCCGCTTTCTTGAACACTCGCGCATCTTCTGGTTCCACAACGCCGGCGAGCCGGAGGTCTACATCGGCTCGGCCGACTGGATGTACCGCAATCTCAACAACCGCGTCGAATGCATCACGCCGGTCATCGAGCCGGCGCTCAAGCAGAAACTCTTCGACATCCTGCAGGTGTCGCTCGACGACCAGCGCCAGGCCTGGGACATGCATCCCGACGGCAGCTACACGCAACGCCTGCCGGTCGACCTCGAGCAATCGGAAGACCCCTGCCATCCCGGCCTGGGCACCCACAAGGCGCTGATGGCCATGACCCGCCGCGACTGCCAGCGCATCGAACGCCGCCCCAACGTCGCGGAACTGGCCTGAGCCACCCCCTTTCCTTTTACCTTGACACCCCGCCCGGCCGATGTATCGTATACGCAGGAACGAGCAAGGAACGCAAACGAATGTTGCGAGCCGCGAACACCACGACGACGACGAAGCAGCCCTCTGGGCGAGCCCGGTGTTCGTGAGTACTCACGAAATGCGAACCACCGCCGGCCGCCCACTGAGGCGGCCGGTTTTTTTTTGTGCCCCGGCCCGAACGCCGCCGCCTGCGGCGCTTCCCAGGCGATGCGGCTACACTGCTGGCCCGATTTTTCGAATTGCGAGGTCCGAATCATGCGAATCAGACTGCCTGACGACAGCATCAGGGAATACGACGGCCCGGTCAGCGCCGGCCAGGTGGCGGCCGACATCGGCCCCGGCCTGGCCAAGGCCGCCATCGGCGCCAAGGTCGACGGGGCGCTCTACGACCTGAACCGCCCCATCACCAACGGCGACGGCCAGGCCCAGCTCGCCATCATCACCCGCCCACGCACCGACAAGCAGGGCAAGACCAGGGGTGAGCACGACCCGGACGCCCTCTACCTGCTCCGCCATTCGTGCGCCCACGTGATGGCCGAGGCCATCCAGCGCCTCTGGCCCGAGGCCCTGCTCGCCTACGGCCCGCCGCTCGAAACCGGCTTCTACTACGACATCTACCTCGAAAAGCCCATCTCGGCCGATGACTTCCCGCGCATCGAGGAAGAGATGGGCAGGATCATCGCCGAGGACCGGCCGTTCACCCGGTATGAGATGGCCCCCGACCAGGGGATGACCAAGCTCAACGAGGAAGGCAACAAGTACAAGATCGACAACGCCGAGCGCGCCCTCGACGGCGGCGCGGACAAGCTGTCCTGGTACGTCACCGGCAAGCCCGACCAGGATTGGGAAGACCTGTGCATGGGCCCGCATGTACCCGCCACCGGGGCGATCGGCGCGTACAAGATCACCAGCGTCGCCGCGTCAAATTGGCACGGCGATGTCAACAGCGACCGCTTCCAGCGCGTCTACGGCACCGCCTTCTTCTCGCAGGCGGATCTCGATGAATACCTCGCCCTGCTCGAGGAAGCGAAGCAGCGCGATCACCGCGTCATCGGCCAGAAACTCAACCTCTTCAGCATCGAGGAAGAAGTCGGCCAGGGCCTCATCCTCTGGAAGCCCAACGGCGGCATGATCCGCAACCTGCTCGAGGATTTCCTGAAGCAGAAACTCTTCGATGTCGGCTACGACATCGTCTACACCCCGCACATCGGCAAGATCGATCTCTACCAGACCAGCGGGCACTACCCCTACTACGCCGACTCGCAGTTCCCCACCATCAAGATGAAGGAGCACGTTTCCGCCGGCGACGAGGAATACCTGCTCAAGCCGATGAACTGCCCGCATCACTGCAAGATCTACGCCTCCGAGCCGCGCAGCTACCGCGACCTGCCCGTGCGGCTGGCCGAGTTCGGCACCGTCTACCGCTTCGAGCAGTCGGGCGAGTTGACCGGCATGACCCGCGTGCGCGGCTTCACCCAGGATGACGCGCACATCTTCTGCACCGCCGACCAGGTCAAAGAGGAGTTCCGCGACACCATCGAGCTCGTGCAGTTCGTCTTCCGCACCTTCGGCTTCGAGCGCGTGGACATCCGACTGTCCCTGCGCGAGCCGGATTCCACCAAGTACGTCGGCGACCCGGCCAACTGGGACCGCGCCGAAAACGAACTGCGCGACGTGCTGCGCGACATGGGCATCGATTTCACCGAGGCCGAGGGCGAAGCCGCGTTCTACGGACCGAAGGTCGACTTCATCGTCCGCGATGTCATCGGCCGGCCGTGGCAGCTCGGTACCGTGCAGCTCGACTACAACCTGCCCGAGCGCTTCCAGCTCGAGTACGTCGGCGCGGACAACAAGCCGCACCGGCCGGTGATGATCCATCGCGCCCCGTTCGGTTCGCTTGAACGCTTCATGGCGATCCTCATCGAGCACTTCGCGGGCGCATTCCCGCTGTGGCTCGCGCCCGAGCAGATCCGCGTGATGCCCGTCAGCGACAAGTTCCTTGACTACGGCCGCAAGGTGCACGACGCGCTCAAGTCGGCGGGCTTCCGCGTCAGTCTCGACGACTCGAACGATCGCGTGAACGCGAAGATCAAGGTCGCCCAGGAGATGAAGATTCCCTACATGCTGGTCGTGGGCGGGCGCGACGAGGCGGCCGGCGCCGTCTCCGTCCGCGAACGCGCCGCCGGCGACCTCGGCGCCATCCCGCTCGAGGCGTTCATCGAGAAGGCCAAACAGGAAGTCGACACCCACGGCCAGGAGCCCATCAAGGTGTAGTCCAGCACGAGCCGCGACGGCTCTCCTGAGGTGGGGTGGGCGTCCCGCCCGCCATCGGCCCACAGGGCCGAGAAGATGGGCCGACAGACAAAGGGGCAAGCCCATGCACGCCACGCTCAGCAGCTCGACCGTGATCGACGAAGCCGACTTGGCCGACGTGGAGGTCCTCGCCGCCATCATCGGCCAGGCCAACCAGGACGTGCGGCAGCGCTTCAACCTGACGATCGACAACTGCCCCACGCACCCGAGCTTCATCCGGCCGCACCACGTGGCCACCGGCATGGAGCGCGGCGAGCGCTACTTCATCCTCAAACACGAACACGCCCCCGCCGGCTGCGTGGGTCTCGCCAACAAGCGGCCCGGCATCGCCGACATCAAGCGCCTGGCCGTGCTGCCCGAATATCGCCGGCGCGGCTACGGCGAAAGCCTCATGCGCTTCGCCGTCGAACTGGCCCGCGGCGAGGGCGGCATCTTCGCCGAAATCGCCATCATCGCCGACCACCACGAACTGCAACGCTGGTACGAGGACCTGGGCTTCCGCACCATCGACACGCGCACCTACGACCACCTGCCCTTCAAGGTCACGCACCTGTCCCTGCGCCTGCGCTGACCGTCCCATCGGGGATCAGCCACGCTCGTTCCGCGTCCGCCTCGCCGAACGCTCATCACATTCGACCCTCCGCTGGTAGAATTCCCCCTCATGGACGCCGTGTTCCAATGGATGGAAGCCTACCCGCTGCTCGTGGCCCTTTTCATCGTCGCCGCGCGCATCGTGGATGTAACCATCGGCACCATGCGCACCATCGCCGTCGTGCGCGGCTACCGCGTGCTCGCCGCGGTGCTCGGCTTCTTCGAGGTCGTCATCTGGATCACCGCCGTCTCCGGCGTGCTCAAGTCCATCACCCTTCTCAAGGTCATCGCGTACGGCCTGGGCTTCGCGCTGGGCAACGCCAGCGGCGTGATGCTCGAGCGGCGACTGGCCATGGGCCAGCAGATCATCTTCATGGTCTCCCGCCATCACTCCCATGCCATCACCGGCGCATTGCGGCTGGCGGACTTCACCGTCACCGAACTGGCCGCCTCCGGGCGCGACGGCCCGGTGGCCATGTGCATGGCCGTGGTGCCCCGCCGCCGCGCCGACACCCTGATCAACATCGCCCGGGGCGTCGATGCGGACGTCCAACTGGTCATCGGCGACGTCCGCGCCACCACCCTCAACCGACGTCCCCACAGTCTCCTGGCCACCGGCTGGCGCGCCTGGGCGAAGAAGAAGTAGCATCTGATTCCGATAACCTCTACCTCCGGCCGCTCGCGCCGAAACCAGTCCTTTGATCCAGCCGATAGTCATTCCAGTGTCGCTGCGCCTCGCGCGAACAGGAGCGATTGGTATGTCCGCGGTGCTCTTCGACAGCATGACCATCCTGCCGCCCGCCCCGCCGACGCCGCGCCTCGCCGGCAACGCCCGGCCTGCGCCGACGCCCAACAACTCCGCCGCCGCCACCGACACCCGCGCGGCCAACGTTGCCGATACCGTCGAGCTGTCACCCCGAGCCGCCAAAGCCGCCGCCGAGGCGCGGCAGCCACACGACGAGCAGCAAACCGGCGATGAGAGGCCATCGCAGGATGGGCGTTCTGAAGCCCCGAGCGAGGCCGCCGCACCGAAGAAGCCCAACGGCCAACCCCTCAGTGAAGAAGAGCAGCAGCAGGTCCAGGACCTGAAGCAGCGCGATCGCGAAGTGCGTGCCCATGAGCAGGCGCACGTCGCGGCCGCGGGGCCTTACGCCCAGGGCGGACCCAGCTACTCCTACCAGAAGGGCCCGGACGGCAACCGCTACGCCGTGGGCGGCAGCGTCAGCATCGACTCGTCACCGGTCAAGGGCGATCCCGAAGCGACGATCCGGAAGATGCAGGTGGTCAAGGCCGCGGCGCTCGCGCCGGCCGAGCCGTCGGCGCAGGACCGCAAGGTCGCCGCGCAGGCCAGCCAGGCCGAGGCCCAGGCGCGCCGGGAACTGCAGGCGCAGAAGCAGCAGGAACGCGAAGCGCAGAAGGCCGAGGTCAAGGAGGCCGGCGACGGCCGCACATCATCCACCCGCGCCGTCGACCCCCAGCCTGCATCACCGACCGACACGCCGCCCACCCGCAGCGCCATCACCCGCGCCTACGCCGGCGCCAATGTGTCGAAGCTCGAATCATCGATCGACCTGCTGGCATGACCGACCGCAGCTTGTCGGTGGGGTGGGCGTCTCGCCCGCCATCAGGCCGCAGGCCTGAGCTGGTCCTGACAATCAGCGCCGGGTTCCGCGTTTTGACCCGACCGGGAGGAGGGCAAAGTGTGCCGAACAACGGCTGGTCCTCATCCACTTCACCGAAGGCGGCCAGAGTGTGCGAAACGAGCCGCGACCGTGAGGGAGCGGTCCGGTCCGTCAACCGAAACACAAGACCGCTTGCTCACGCGCGCGGCTCGTTGCGTACGCACCATGCTCGACCCTCGGACCGATGGGAGCGGGACGCCTGCCCCACTTCCAGAAAGCGCCATGTTGTGCGCAACATCCGACCCCAAAAATCCGGGGAAATCGCGGCGAAGTGAGATTTCTTTAACCCTCTGCCGCGCCGAGACCTGCGCCGCGACAACAGCGCAAAACCGGCCACCTGGCGCGCGCGCAGGCGGCCTTTCGTCCATAGGTAGGAACACTTCACGCCGCCACCGCGGGTTCGCCCGCCGAACACCGAGTCAGACATGTCAATTCTTGCTACCGCAATTCCCCAACACGCGCAGAAATCGGCCGAATTCTGCCGAATGCGGCCAAACGCAACAAAACCAGCGAAAAAACACGGCACTTTTGACACAAAATATCGCCGGTTCTTTACGCCGCAGCGCACTTTTGGCTACTCAACCGCGTTTGCAGCCCGTGAGACGGGTTTGCCCTGTGGCGAAGCTAAGCCTACCACCGCGCCGACCCCTGAACTATCAGTTCTTGCTGTTGCCCCGTTCGCCGCCACCCCTCCCGCAGCCCGATCACTGGCTGATCCGATCCAGCGCCAGCTCGTGCGCCTCGTGGTAGCGCTGGCCGAGGTTGTGCCAGTCGAAATGCACCGCGAACGACTCCACGCTGTTGCGCAGGGCGATGCGCTCGCGCTGCTGGAACTGCGTGAAGCGGAACATGCGGTCGGCCAGTTCGTCGGCCGCCTCCCAGAACGAGCGCTGCTTGCGATGCAGCACGTACAGGCCGTGCTGCTCGTGGTCGGGCAGCAGTTGCATGAGGTAGCTGCCGAAGCCGGACAGGTCGCTGGTGATGGCCGGCACGCCCAGGGCGATGGATTCGAGCGGCGTATAGCCCCACGGCTCGTAGTAGCTGGGGAAGACCCCGAGGTGGCAGCCGCGCACGAACTGGTCGTACTCCATCTTCAGCAGCGGGCTGGTGCTGGTGATGAAGTCCGGGTGGTAGATCACCTTGACCGGATCGTGTTCGAGGTTCCACAGGTGGCAGCCGCGAAGCTGGTTGAGCAGCGGGTCTTTCTGGTCGTCCACCAGGTCATGGGTGATGATCGAAGGCGGCCAGCCGCGCTTCCACGTGTGAATCGTCCGCCGCAGACGCAGGAACCAGTACTCGTCCACGAGCGTGTTGAGGTCGGGGATTCGCCCCGACGCCGCGGCCTGGAACAGGTGATCGCCCAGTTGCTGCTTGATCTCATCCGCGATCTGGCGGAACTCGTTGAGCATCGCCGCGCTTTCCAGCGCCGCCACGTTCACCGACTTGACCGGTCGCCGCGTGATCAGGAAGCACACGACCTTGATCGGGCTCTCGGACACCCGCAGCCGATGGTTCAGCCGCGCCAGCGCCTCGACCGTCAGGTCCATCCCCTTGTTGCGATACTCGAAGCGCCCGGACGTGAAGAAGTAAAGCGTGTTGTCCAGGTCGAACGAGTAGCTGGGGAAGAAGTGCCCCATCGTGAACTCGTGGATCTGCCGCTTGTACTGCCGGTGCAGGTTCTGAAGCTCGTGCAGGCGTTCGAACCGCTCGATGTTCAGCCCGTTGGGCAGCAGCAGGTCGGGCTTGCGGCCCAGCAGCGAGCTGCATTCCTCGGCCGTCACGTCGCTCACCGTCGTGAACACGTGCGCCCCGTGGGCCGCGGCCCGCTCGATGCCGAACGTCGACTCGATGTTGTAATGTCCCGCTTCCTTGCCGACGTCGTAGAAGGGCAGGTGCTGGTAGAAGTGGTCATCATGCCCGGCCAGGTAGCGCCCCAGCAGCGTGGCGTGGGTGGTGAAGACGATCGAGCCCGGCCACTGGTCGCGCCGAAGCATCGGCACCGCCACGCCGCCCATCCATTCGTGGAAATGCGCGATCACGCGCCGCCGGCCCAGCTCCTTCTGCGCCAGGATCCACAGGAACTGCCTGCACATCTCGCCGAACGCCACCGTGTTGTTCAGCAGTTCGTCATCGCCCGGCAGCGAGATGTTGTGGTCCAGCCAGATGCGGTACTTGATCTCATGCAGCCGGCTGAAGACGGACATGTAGTCCAGCAGCACCACGTGCGGCCGCCCGGTCACCAGCCACCGGCCGTAGTGCACGTTGAATCCCTGGTCGCGCATCTGCTTGACGACCTGGCCGAACGCGCCGGTCAGCGGCGTCGGCTCGAACTCCACCTGCGCCGTGGTGTTGTTGTACGGCCCGATCAGGCAGTAGCGGCTGCCCCAGCGCTCGACCATGGCCGGCGCCTTGGAGCGAATGACCTGGTAGATGCCGCCCACCTGGTTGCACGCTTCCCAGGAAATCTCCATGAGCAGCGGCTCGGAACGCTTGACCGACGCGAGATCGCCCGACGGCGCGCCGCGCGATTCGGCGACGACCGACGGGGCGGTCCGCGAGGGCGCCTTGGCGGGGGTGATGGGGTTGGCTCGGTCAGGCATGCGATCCACTCAGGCCGACGATCGGGAGCAAGCGTGCTACAGATTGTACGGATCGATCACGCTTTCGCCATGTTCGAAATGCGCGCAAGCGCCAACGCGGCGGCAATGGCCGATAAGCCGGCGCCGGTTGCGCTAGTCATTGAAGCTCACGATCACCCCCAGCGAGAACCCGAGCACCACCGTCCAACTGATCGCGGCGATCACGACCTGCACGGGCATCGTCCACCGACGGATCGCCCGGCCCGCGACCAGGAACACGATCAGCGCCGCCAGGCAGACCACCAACTGCAGGATCAGCAGCATGCCGGCCAACTCCTCCCACCAGTCCGGCGGCGCGTAGACCAGCGCGACGGCCGAGAACAGCAGGCTGCCCCCGAACCCCACCCCGGCCGCGATCACCGACGCGAGATACGCCGCGATCCGCTGATGTGCCAGCCCCACCCGCAACTGCAGTTCCTGCCCGCATTCCGGACAGAACCTGCCCTGCAGGCTCCGCAGGTTGTACCCGCAAAGCGGACACGCCACATCCCGCGAATCGAGATACGTCCGCAACATCTGGTCATCGTCCGGCGGGATGTACTGGAGATCATCGTCCGGCATGGCGATATGTTACAGCGCGGCGAAGCACGATGGGCGTCAGCCTTCTTCGTACGCATCTTCATCGGGCAGGCCGTCTACCTCGCCATCGTCCGCATCCTCGAAGTCGTCCAGCGGATCAGGCGGAGCCGCAAGTTTGCCGCGCTTGTCCGGGTCGAGCAGGCGGAAGCCGACGTCGAGGCGCTCTTCGACATTGCCGCCATCGTCAGACAGATCATCGCCGACCGAGTAGACCACCACGCCGTCCGGGCTCTGTCTGTACAACAACGGTTTGCCGGTGAATGGGTCGTCCGGGATGTCAATACCGAGATCGCTCAGCGCCGCCGGCCACCGGCCGTGCTCCATGCGATAGGCCTCGACGTGCATGGCCACAGCCGTGGCTCGCAGGCCTGCCCTGTTCCTCATGATCGCCTCTGCCGCGGCGAGCATCGAGGCGTTCGCCTCAGCTTCGGGATTGTTGCGCCATGTGTTCAGTTCGCCTGTATCCAACGGCGCCTGGTCGTGAATCTGCAGAGCGGTCTCCGCCTGTCTGGCAAGTTCGGACTGCCACTCGCCCGGGAATGCCGTGTACCAGATGCGGGCGGCCCTGACCCGCGCATCGGTCCACCATCGCCGGCGATCGCTCTGGTTGTTTGTCGGGTTCGCCGCCAGCGTTTCAGTTCGATCGTAGTGGTGCTCCGTATACCCGAGAACCGCCACGTAGGCATCGACTTCCCGCATCGGCCCAGCAAGCAGTGTGAGCTCCCACTCAATCGCCCTCTTGTGATCGATCGCTTCGCTCTCGGCTTCGAATCGTGGTGCGAGCGCCAAAAGGGTTTCGGAAGCGACCTCGCGTCGACTCAACAAGCTCTCCAAGGTCTGCCATGCATTCGCACTGACGCTCATGCGCACGAGTTCAGTGATCAGGTAGTGGTTGTGATCCATCAGCCGGCACACCTTGAGTTGGGCGGCACAATCGTCCGCAGCGGCCTCCGGTTCGCCGCGCGATTCGTGGTAGTACGCCCTCAACTCCAGCATGCGACAGGCGTCGCGAAGGTGTCTCAATTCGGTTGTCGTATTGAATGGCACCAGCATGCTATCGAACATCATCTCAAGCTCGACGTCCGGGTTGGCCAGGGCCTCGTCCAGCTTTTCGAAGAAGGCCTCGTTCGGCGCAAGGGCTTTGGCAAGCGCCTTGCCCTGCACGTCCGTCATTGGCACGCCGAAGAAAACGCCGTGTTCCCATTCGCCAAAGACCGGAAGCTCGGGCGGATAGGGATCCGGCATCACGACCAGTGCTCGCGCCAGCCTCCACTTCGCGGTGGCCACCGGATCACCAGCTTCAGTCTCGTGCAATGCAGCCGCCGACGTCTCCAGCCCCCGCTTCTTCATCTCCGCGATCACCCGATCCGCCGCCTGCTTCCCGCGGTAGTTCGTGTACAGGCCGTAGACAATTGCGCACGTCAGCGACAGCAGGAAGACCAACCGCACCACGCGGTAGCCTCTGCCCAGCCATCGCCACAGCCACCACCGCTTCTTGCGCCCGCCGGATTGCTCTTGTCTGCTCATGCCCCCATTATGCCACAGCCGCGGCGGCCGCGGTCGGGCCGACACGCTCAGTCTCCCACATCCGCCACTGCGCATCCCCGTTTCTCATCTGCAGAATCGGCACCATCTGCGGATTTGCTCCTCCGCATGCTCCTCCCATCCGTGTGCATCCGTGTGCAACTGTGGTTCCATCCGGGCCCGATTCAATCACGCCCCGTAGTAGTCCGGCTCATTCCCCGGCTTCCACTTGATGTTGCAGCCCATCGACGGTTTCTGATCCGACGTCTGGGCCGCGCCGGCCAGCGCGGCGTCGAGGGCGGCGCGCAGGTCCTTGCCCGTCACCGGCACGTCGTTGCCCGGGCGGCTGTCATCCAACTGCCCGCGGTAGACCAGGTTCATCTCGCCGTCGAACACGTAGAAGTCCGGCGTGCACGCCGCGCGGTAGGCCTTGGCCACGTCCTGCGATTCGTCGTAGAGGTAGGGAAACGTGTAGCCGCGCTCCTGCCTTTCCTTGCGCATGTTCTCCGGGCTGTCATCGGGATGCGTCTGCACGTTGTTCGAACTGATCGCCACCACGCCCACGCCCTTGTCCTGGTATTCGCGGCCCAGCTTCGCCAATTCGTCGGCGATGTGCTTCACGAACGGGCAGTGATTGCAGATGAACATCACCAGCAGCGCCTTGCTCGTCTTGAAGTCGGCCAGCGAGACGGTCGAGCCGTCGGTGTCCGGCAACGAGAAGTCGGGCGCCTTGGTGCCCAGCGAAAGCATGGTGGAGGGGGTGAGTGCCATGGTGTGCTCCTTTCAGCGCAGCGTCATCATCCGGCGCGTATCAACACGCATGATAGGCATCGCCGCAGGTCCGTCCAGAGCCGATACCGGATTCACACGATCGACTGCCTGCTTCTACGCGCGATTGTTCCTGCCCGACAGGATGTCCCGATAGCTCGCGTACCGGCGCGGGTGAATGCGGCTCTCCCGCGCGGCGTGGCGGATCGCGCAGCCCGGCTCGTGCACGTGCGTGCAGTGCGAAAAGTGACACCCGCCCAACAGCGGCCGCATCTCGGGGAAACACGCGGCCAGTTCATCGGGCGATACCCCCCACAAACCGAACTCGCGCGTGCCCGGTGTGTCGATGATGCGCCCGCCGCCGTCAAGCTCGAACATCTCCGGGTACGTCGTCGTGTGCATGCCCTTGTCCGTCTTCTCACTGACTTCACGCGTGCGGATGCCCAGCCCCGGCTGCAGGGCGTTGAGCAGCGTGCTCTTGCCCACGCCGGACTTGCCCAGCATCAACGTCGTGCGGCCGGCCAGCGTGGCGCGCAGCGTCTCCAGACCCTGGCCGGTCTCGGCGCCGGTGAGAATGCAGTCGTAGCCCAGTCCGCCGTACAGCGCGGCCAGGGATTCGATGTCATCCTCCTCGCGCGCCAGATCAGTCTTCGAAATGCACACGACCGCCGACAGCCCCGCCGCTTCGATCGCCACCAGCAGACGATCGAGCATGCCCCAGCGCGGCCGGGGCTTGCGCACGGCGAAGACGGGAATCACCAGGTCGACGTTGGCCGCGAGGATCTGCTCGATCGGCTTGCGCCCCGCGGCCGCGCGGCTGAGTTTGTTGCGCCGCTCGAGCACGTCATGGATCATCCCCGTGCCGTCGCCGGAATCGCGGAACGATACGCGGTCGCCCACGGCGATCGGGTCCACCTTGTCGATGCCGCGCACCTTGTCCACGCGCTGCCGCCGCGAGGAAGCGTCGGCTTCCGGGTAGATCAGTTCCTTGCGCAGCCGGTTCGAGGCCACGCACATTACGTCGCGCTGCGGGCCGTGTACGAAGTATCGGCCGGTTGTCTTGCGAAACACCACGCCCTCAGTCAGCGTGGTCGGGTTCATCAGTTGCGTCACGTTGCTGCCCTTCGCCTTGAGGAAGCGCGCATCCATCGCGGCATGCGCGCAGGTCATCCGAACGCACGGTCGAACAGGGAGGCAACCACGCGGCTCACGGCCGGCCTGTCGCCGCATGCGACAAGCGTCAGGCTGGTTTCAAGCCCCGGTCACTTGCTCGTAGTCGGTAGACGTTTCGCTCAGCGAAGGTCGCGGCCGGAGCGCGTGGCACTCGAGTTGTGCTTGAGAATCCTCATCTTTCGCGCTCCTTTCCGGCTGCTCGCCAAAACGGGAAGAGATCATGGTCGAACGATATGAACGAACTTACCGCCGCGCTGGTGCGGCGTCAAGAGAAATCTGCATCGCATTGCCTGCGATCGATGACGGGCTATCGATTGGAGACGTTGCCATCATCGATGTCGGCTTCCGTGTCGGCCGCCTCGCGCTTGCCTTTCGGCAGTGCGCACGCGCCACCCGAACACGCCGGGCAGCCGCCGCTGAGCATGAAGCCGAGGAACGCGCCCAACATCGCCCCGCCGGCCCACGATCCGGTGAGCGGGCAGGCGCCGTCGAAACACAGCACCTGCGACCAGCCGATCAGGCCGCCGATCCCCGCCCCGATCGCCATGCCAATCAGTATGCGCAGCATGTCACATCCTTTCCGGCGCGCAGCGCCTCTCTACAGATTGGATGCGATCGGCCGGCCGGTGGTTACAGGTCGCGGGGAACGACCAGAGATTCACGCCGCGTCGGCCACGGCGCAGCCCTTGCCCTGGTTCTTGGCCTTGTAGAGGTTGCGGTCGGCCGCCTCGACCAGTTCCGTGCCACTCGCGGCCTTGCTGCTGTTCAGCGAAGCGATGCCGATCGACAGGCTGGCCTCGAGTTCATCGGGCAGCGCGGTGCGAACATGCTGGCGGAAGAGCGCGATGATCTGCCGGGCGAGGTCGGCCGCGCGTTCGATGTCCGCCCCCGGCAGCAGCACCATGAACTCGTCTCCGCCCAGCCGCGCCACGTAGTCCTCCTGCCGCGTACTCGCATCCACGAGCGAGGCCAGGAAGATCAGCAGCTCGTCGCCGGCCGCGTGGCCGAGCGTGTCGTTGACCTTCTTGAAGTTGTCCATGTCGATGGCCAGGCAGACCAGGTCGGTGCCCGAGGCGATCGCGCTCTCGACCAGCCGCGGCAGGTTCTCTTCGAAGAACCGTCGATTGCCCACGTCCGTCAACGGGTCGCGCATCGCCATCTGACGCAACTGGCGCGTCGCCTGTCGCGTCGCTTCCTCCACGCGCCGATCCAGTGTGCGGCGAAGGCGCTTGGCCTCCTGGTGGCCGCGCACCGCATCCATGCGCACCTTGTGCAGCAGCCGCGCGAGGCGACCGATCTCGTCGCGTCGCGCAAGCGGCAGTTCATCGAGCCGCCCGGACGACTCTTCGGCCGTGGCTTTCTGAACGACCTCGAGCAGGCGCCTGAACGGCCCGAGCAACCAGTGGTTGCCCAGCCAGCCCAGCACCAGCACCATTGCCGCCAGCCCCGCGAAGATCGGCCAGATGCGATGGCCAAGAGAGATATCGATCATCCCGATCAGCACGCCGGAAACGCCCGCGAGCAGGATCATGACCGTCAGCTTCGTCCGCAGCGGGGTATCGTCCCACGCGCGGTACTTGCGGCCGCTTCTGCGCCGTTCGATCGCCGTGCCGGTGGTCAGCAGCGAGTCGGCGTCGATGGAGTCGGTCGCCCCGCGGGCGCGCCGGCCGCGCGTCGACGATGGCTTCGTGAGATTGGCTCGTGCGGTGGCGATCGTATGGCTCCCGGCGCGCAGTGCGACCGTTCAGTTCGCTGTAGGATTCATCGGGTGAAGCGGGAGACGGGTTTTGCGCCCGCGACTGCCGATAACACGCGATCCAGCCGCGTGTCACCCGTGCTGAGGCATGACAAACGGCGGTCGGCTCGAATCGGCCGGCAGCTCGAGGCGCTCGATCGCCACCGTGCGCCGGCGCACGGTGTCAATCTCGATGAACACGCCGTTGACGCGCGGGTCGCCTTCGGCCACATCGAACGGCGCCGGCATGGACGTGGTCATGTGCGTCAGCACGCGATCGATGCGCCTGCCGAGAATGGATTCGTGCGGCCCGCACATGCCGATGTCGGTGATGCATCCGGCCCCGCGCGGCAGAATGCGCGCATCGGCGGTCGGCACGTGCGTATGCGTGCCGATCACCGCCACCGCGCGGCCGTCCAGGTGCCAGCTCATCGCGATTTTCTCGCTCGTCGCTTCCGCGTGAACCTCCACCAGGACCAGCGGGTTCGGCTCGGGCAGCGACAGCAGGACATCCTCAAGGGCCGCGAACGGTTCGTCGATCGGCAAGGTGCCGAACACGCGGCCGAGAATCGTGATCACGTACAGCGGCGGTCCGGTGTAGCCGCGCCCGGCGCGCTCGGGATCCGGCAGCAGTTTCATCCACCGCTTGCCCGCGGCCCCGGCCGGCAGATTCGCCGGGCGAATGATGTTGCCCTGCCGTTCCAGCACCCCGCGAATCTGCACTTTGCGGTAGACATGGTCGCCCAGCGTCATCGCATCGACCCCGGAAGCGCAGAGCTTCTTGTATTGGTCCGGCGTCAGCCCGGAACCGGATGCGGTGTTTTCCGCGTTGGCGATCACCAGGTCGGGCTGCCAGCGCTCGCGGATGGCCGGCATCAACTGGGCCACCGCCTGTCTGCCCGGCGTGCCGACGATGTCGCCGAGCATCACCACGCGAAGCCGGCTCGCGGGCGCGGGCGCGCGGCCGGACGGGGCGGCATTGCGGGGTTGACCCTCACTCATGATGTCAGATTAACACAAACGCGCCTGTGCGTTGTGGAAAAGAAAAACGCCACCCGATTGAGCGACGTTAAGGTTGGTATCGGCCTGAGCCGGCCGGCAATTCAGCGCGCCCGGTGGAAACCGCAGTCGATTTCGCGGCGGTTTGACGGTCGCACCGCCTGCAGCGATTCTGACGTTCGCTTATCGGCGCTCATGTGCGAGCGGATGAGCACGGGGGTGCGGTCGCGGCTGAGTTATGGGGCCGCGCTTCGTCTGGATAACCAACGCACTGCCCGGAGTCACGCCCATGGCGATCAAGCTGCCCTTCCGTCAAATCCATCTCGACTTTCACACCAGCATCGCCATCCCGGATGTCGGCGCGAAGTGGAACGCCGAGGCCTTCGCCGACCAGATGCAGGCGGCCCATGTCAACAGCGTCACGGTCTTCGCCAAGTGCCACCACGGGCATCTCTACTACGACACGGACCATCCGGCGCGGCATCCATCGCTGCCGGACGGGCTCGATCTGCTGGGCGAGCAGATCGAAGCGCTGCGCCGCCGGAATATCCAGGCGCCGATCTACATCAGCATTCTCTTCGACGAATTCGCCGCCGCCCAGCACCCGGAATGGATCGCGATACGCCCGGACGGTGCACCGGTGCGCAGCGGTCCGTACAAGGCCGACTGGTGGATCATGGATATGGCCGGACCGTACCAGGATTACGTGGCGGACCAGATCGACGAAGTGCTGCGCAAGTTCGCCCCGACGGACGGCATCTTCCTCGACATCTGTTTCGACGTGGAAGGCCACACGAAGTGGTGCGTCGACGGCATGCACAAGACCGGGCTCGACCCGCTGGATCCGGTCGACGTCCGCCGCTTCGCCCGCCGGACCGTGCGCGGCTACATGACGCGCTTCAAGAAGTTGGTCGACCAGGCGCACAAGGGCAAAGCCTGCAAGATCTGGTTCAACAGTCGGCCGAAGGAACTGCTGGCCGAGGAGAAGAAGTTTCTTCATCACGTGGAGATCGAAGCGCTGCCCACCGGTGGCTGGGGGTACACCTTCTTCCCGATGCACGTGCGCTTCGCGCGGACGTTCGGTTTGCCGATGGTCGGCATGACCGCGCGCTTCCACAAGAGTTGGGCGGACTTCGGCGGACTCAAGCCGGAAGCCGCGCTGAAGTACGAGTGTTGCCAGATGCTTGCGCACGGCGCGGGATGCTCGATCGGCGACCAGCTCCACCCGCGCGGCACACTCGACGTCGCAAGCTACAGACTCATTGGCAACGTCTACAGACACATCGAAGCCTGCGAGCCGTGGTGCGATGGGGCCAAGCCGGTGACCGAGGTGGCCGTCCTGCGCGATGTCTCAGGCACGTTCGGCACGGAGACGCGGCTGGAGAAGGGCAGCGCGGCCGAGGGCGCGGTGCGCGCCTTGCAACAACTGCATCAGCAGTTCGACTTCGTGCCGGTCGACCGCCCGTTGCGCGGGTACAGACTCGTGATCGTGCCGGAGACGGTGCGGATCAATCCGACGCTGGCCGCGAAGCTCGGGGCGTTCGTCGCCGACGGCGGCGGACTGATCGTCTGCGGCGAGGCGGCGATCGATGACGAAGGCAAGCCGGCGATGAAGGAACTGGGCATCGATGTGCATGGCCTGTCGCCGTACCAGACGACCTATCTGCGGATGGACAAATCCATCGTCGTGCCGCGCACGGATCATGTCATGTACGAGCGCGGCCTGCGCATCACCGCGAAGAAGGGCGCGGACGTGCTGGCGAGGGTCGTCGAGCCGTACTTCGACCGTGACTATCACCATTTCTGCTCGCATGCCCAGACGCCGACCGACAAACTGTCACGTTACGCCGCCGCCGCGCAGCGCGGGAATGTGATCACCATCGCTTACCCGATCTTCAAGGCCTACGGCACACACGGCAACCTGCCATACCGCGCGCTGATCGGCGCATGCATCGATCGCCTGCTGCCGCAACCGCTCATCCGCGCCACGACGCCCAGCCACGTCGAGCTGACGGTCACCAGACAGGGCACGCGGCACGTCGTCCACATGCTCAGCTACGCCCCGCAACGCCGCACACCGGAACTCGACATTGTGGAAGAGACAACCCCCGTCATCGACATGCCCATTGCGCTGCGGCTGGCGAGCAAGCCGAAACGCGTCACGCTGCAGCCGCACAATGAGGAACTCGACTCCGACTACACGGACGGCTATGCGAGCATCAGGCTCACCAGCCAGCGGGGGCACGAGATGATCGTCTTCGAGTAGCGAACCACGCCCGATACGAGCCGCGACCGTCAGGGAGCGGGCTTCGCTTAACGACGATCCACCGGACCGCTTCCTCACGATCGCGGCTCGTTGCGTCATCTTGTCGCCGTCGGCAGCTCAAATCGATACCGCGCCGGATACACCCAGCGCCCGGCATCGAGTTCCTGACGGAACAGTCCCATCTGCCGCGCCGCGTCGGGATTGTTGCGAAGCAACTTGTCGCGCTCGCCCGCGGCGTAAGCCGCCAGTTCCTCGTCACCGTTCTGCGTCGCCACCCGGTACAGCGTCTCCTGGGCCTCCGGCGAGGCGGGATTCTGCTGGGCGAGCAGCTTCGCCAGTTCGCTCGCTTCCCCGGCCTTCCCCAGTCGCGCCAGCAACGTCGCCAGCAACATGCGCGGTCGGTACACATTGCTGTGACCGAACTCATTGAACATGGCCCGCAAAATCTTCACCGCTTCGTCAAGCTCCTCGCGCTCCACATACATCAACGCCCGCACGTAGTACGCCTGTCCGCCGGCCTGCTTCAGGTGATCGAGAATCGTCTCGCGATCCGAGCCCTGCTCGTACGCGACCATCCCCAGCACATGGTGTGCGTGCTGGTTCTTCGCATCCGCTTCGAGCACACGCCGCGCCAGCGCCGTGGCATGCGCGAAGTCGCCGATGCGATAGCACGCGTTGGCCAGCGAGACCATGCGTTCGACTTCGGGCTTCTCAGCCTTCAGCAGGCGCTTGGCATGCCCGCTGGCCGCGAGCGCATTCTCAATGCCCGTGTGGTTCGCATGCTCTTGCAGTTCCACCCAGTGCGCGCGTTTGCGGCTGCAGGCCTGCTTCGCGGCTTCATAGTCGTCGCCGGTGTCGGGAATCGTGATGGGGAAGATGACGCCACAGGATGACCTGTTGTCTGGGGGAAGCGGGGCCACACCGGCCAGGTCGGCCGCACGAATGGATTGGTTGAGGCGCTCAGGTACGCCGCGGGATGCCCAGTAGTGGTCGCCCGCTTTAAGGATGCCGTTCCCGTCGTACACGGCCACGACGAACGCGTCCTGCGCCTTGTCGAGTCCGATGGTGAGTGACTGTCCCGGCCCAATGTCGCCGCGTTTCTCGGCCAGCGGCAGGATGACCAAGCGCTTCTCAGTACCCGAGAAACGCATCAACGGGGGACCATGTTCCTCGCGCGCGCTTTCGTAGACCGGAATGTTGCGCACGCTCGGCAAGCCGACCACAACTCGTGCATCAGGTGTCTTCCGCGAAGCCGTCACCCGCACCACCGGCTTCTCGCCTGTCTCGACGTGCATCGCGACGGATCGGTTCGCGAAACTGATCTTCCCGATCCCACTGGCGATATAGAACGCCTGCTCATAGTCGATCGGCGTGTAGCCGTCGAGGAAATGCCCGGGATCCTCGAAGATCGGCGTGGTGCCGCCCCAGAGTTCGAACGCGCCGCCGTAGTACATCTTCACGCCCGGATAGAGGGGCGGCTGGTGGATACGGATGCGATTGATATCCGTCTTCTCATGGTACACGCCGCTGAAGGGCCAGATCTGGTTGAGCGCGAAGTACTGCGTCGGCAGCCGCACGCCGGCCAGCTTCCAGTTGCGCGCCAGCGTGAAGTCGCGCATCTGCTTCGTACCGTCCTTGAGTGTCACTTCCCATCTCGGCCACGGCTTGATCCAGTTGGCACTGTGCTCGACGCCGTGCGAGGCCGGCATGATGAAGTGCGTGTGCTCGTCGACGGGCATCAGCGCACGGTCCCACAGGCGGCTGCTCATGCGCAGCGGTGTCGGATTGTCCACCCGGCCGCGAAACTCCAGCAGCGCCGAGTTCGGCCGGATCGTTACCATCTCGCTCAGGATCCGTTCGCCGAAGCGTCCGTACCGCTTGACCTCGTTCGCGCCCTTGTGGTGACTGAACCGCATGTTCATGGCGAGCGTCACCGATCCGTCGTTCTCCTTGATCACGCGATACCCGGCCGACTGGTTGCGCTTGATGCCGTGCTCGAAGTACGGGAAGTTGAGCTTGAGATCGGTGACGATGGTCTGGTTCGTCGTCAGGTCGACGGCCCTGGTGACGTACATGCCGCGCGCCGGCTCGACGTGGACCTCGATCAGGCCGTTGTTGAGGACGACCTTGCCGTTGCGGTCCATGACCTTCACCGGCGGCGCACTGTCGGGGACGTCCATGCTGCGAGACTGGTCAACCGTTACGACCACTGTGCGCAGACTGTCCGAGTCGCCGTCGATCGCCTGTGCCCGTGTCCGCAACGCTCGTCTCAGTTTGTCGATCATGGCCGGCGTCAGTCGAGGCATTTCCTTCAGGGCAAGCCGCTCGGGCAAGTCGCTCAGGGCCACATCCCTCACATGCCGCGTCCGCGCCGGCTGCTCTTCCAGCACCTTCCCCGTTTCCCGATCGAACGCCTCCACCTTGTACAGCATCCGCGCCCCGTGATTCGGCGAACCGCTCGGGCAGTACACGCTCATTCCGAAGTGCGGCTTCGCGCCGAGGTCCACGGTGAACGGCCTGGCCCCCTCGGATTCATGCGTGAAGACCAGGTCGTAATCGCCATCGTTCTCGCCCCCGGCCAGGCCGTCGCGCCCATCGCGCTCGATGCTGACTTTCCACGCGCCCTTCGGTCCGACCTCGAACTTGAAGATCGGCTCGTGCAGCCCCGGCTTCAGGTCTCTCTCCCCGCCGCAATGCGGATAGAGGTCGAACAGCACGTGCCTGTCGAGCTTGTCCGGCCCGCCGCGGAACCACTCGTACCGCACCAGTTCGCCGGGCTTGAACTCCATCACGCTGATGGTCTGTCCGCCATAGGGACTGATGAAGTAGTTCGCTGGGTTGTCGGGATCGGCCCCCTGCGCATGCCGCACGGGGATGAACAGCACCACGCGCGGCGCCGGCGCCCAGTGCACGAGATCGCCGTTGTCCCCGTGCGTGAAGCGCCAGTTGGTCGGCATGTAGCCGAGCATCGTCTTGCTGTTGTGCGCGCCGGTCGTCTCCAGCCAGAGGCGCTTGAACTGCACGGTGTGGGCGATGTCGGAACTGATCGACGTGAGATTGCTGCGCTTCAAGGCGCCGCCGCGCTCGAAGGTAAACAGCAGATGGCTGCGATCATCCTTCGCCTTGCCGCCCCACGGATCATCGGTCGTCGGCGGACCGACGACCGCGAGGTCTTCCATGTCCCCGACCGCCCGGGCCCAGAGGAATTCGCCGAAGAGGTCCACCTTCTGGTCAGGCTTATTCGGCCCCGGCTTACGGTAGGCCTTCGCGTCCGCCGCCGACAGCGCCAGGCAGACAAGCACCGCCGCCATCCCGATCTGTCTCGCTCGTTCAGTCACGTCACCGCCTCCTTCGTGGCCGTCGTTTCCCTGGTTCAGGACGAATGAAGTCCTCCCGGACCGGCGCGATCGTGCGCTCCGGGAACAGGTAATTCGTCTTTACGTATGGCGGCAGCGGCTCGCGCTGCTCGCGAAGCCAATCTGGAATTGGCCCGAGGTCGTAGCCCGTCTCCGGGACGAAAAGCCCGATCTCGCCCTGCGACCGCTCCAGGTCCACATCCGTGCCCTTCAGCAGCGGCAGCGTGCGGCCGGCCAGCTTGATCACCACCGGCGGCGGCCATTTCGTCGGATCCTCTTCCCCTTGCTTCGGATCGTTGTAGATCACCTCGTCCATCGCCCCCGCCACGCTGATGCGCACGCCCTGCTTGGTCGCCACCACCTTCGGGGTCGGCCCGTCGCCGGTCGGATACAGCACCGTGACGAACTCCATGCGCGACCCGGCGGTGCCCAGTCGCACGCCCTTCGTGGCTTCCGGCTTGCCCCCGAAGCCGTTCGGGTGCCGGTAGTCAAACGGATCCACCATCGGTCGCTGCGGCTTGGCGACGTACAGCCGCAGCTTGTCGTCGAAATCGAACACGTCGTCATCTCCGTCCATCTTCTTCGCGTCCACGTGCAGGCAGTATGTGCCGTTGACGGACGGCCCGGTGTAGACATCGCGGATGACGAAATACGCCCGCCCCTTGTCGCGAAGCGCCTGCTTGATCTGCACGACGGTTCGTCGATAGACCATCGGCTCGATGAATTCGACGCGCTTACCGGCCGCGAGCCGGTCCATGGGCGGCATGCGCGGCACTTCGCGCAGTCGCTTCGATTCCACCTGCGCGACGGCCACATCGGCGACGCTGGTGGTCGCGAAGGCGATCAACCGCGCGTAGCCGTCCATGTTGGCGTAGCGCAGCTCATCGGTGGAGAACGCCACGCGGTTGTGCATGTGTTCCTGACCGGTGAGCGGATCGCTCCCGGTCATGTGATCGATCGCCAGTCGCCGGCCGTGCGCGTGGTAGTAGAAGGACAGCGCGTCGCCGCGCATCCGCCCGCTGTTCGGCCCGGCCTTGAAGGCGAAGAACGTCTCCTCCGGCCGCTCCGGCTTGTCGCGGAAGAGCACGCCGAAGCCGGGGTATTCCTCCGTGTTCCAGCGCTCGGGGTCGTCGATGATGTGGCGGGAGTGTTTGGCCTGCCCTTCCTCATCCGCCCCGCCGGGATAGAAGCGCTTCGCCAGCGCGTAGAGATTCTCATGGGTCTTGCGCGACATCGAGTAGAGCCCGGGCGGCTGGGTTTCACCCAGCGGCAGGATGCGCCGGCCGCGGCTGTTGATGCCCGGGGCGCTTGTGCGCCACAGGAAGCGGCCCGCCGCCTGGAAGCGCGGCCACTGGGCCGGGTCGAACTTCAGGTGCTCGCGGCAGATCGGCGCGAGATCCGCCCAGATCCGCATCTGCCGCGCCAGCGCCCCGTGCGACGCCTGACCCGCCCCGCCAGGGAGCGTCACCGAGTAGTACAGGTCGGTGCGCAAGGCGTTCTCCGCCAGCTTGCGGTAGTGTTCGAAGTCGGGGTGATCCTTCAGCGACACCGCCTGCATGATCGGAATGCGCACCATCTCGGTGGCCCATTCGGGATGGATCGGCGACCAGCCGTTGCAATAGTAGCCGAAGTAGTCGGGGTCGAAGCGGCCCTGCATGTTTGTCAGGATCGCGCGATCGCCCGGCGGAATGTAGTCCTGGCTGACGTGCTCAAGCAACGCTTCGGCCAGCCGCGCGTTGGCCTGCTCGGGATGCGCATCTTCGTTGCCGAAGAACCAGATCGGCCGGTAGTTGCCCGCCGCGAGCGGCTCATACTCCGTGTGGTAGCGATGCGTCATCCGGTCCAGCGAATGCATCTGTGATTCCCACAGATGCTCCTTCAGGTGGTCCACCGGCTTGATGGCCGGTGCGCGGCCGGAATAGTCCACCACCTGCTCGAACAGGTCGCGCGTGGTGCCGGCGAAGAGCAGCCAGTAGCGCTGCCCGCGATGGGTCGATAGCTCAAGCGTCACGTTGGACGCTCCCGAGCGGATGCGCACGGGGATCTGGTTCTCGTAGGGATTCACCCATCGCCCGGCCCTGGCCACGAGCACGCCCACGACTTCACGTTTCTCCAGCGCGCCGAAGAACCAGCCGACATCCGGCGACGGCGACCAGCGCGGCCGCAGAATCAGCGCCGTGTCATCCAGGCGCTTCGACGGCTCAAGCCGGTCATAATACAGATCGTCGTCCACCGCCTTGCCCCGCTCGTCGTACCACTTGCGGATCACGGCCCGCGTCGGCTTGTAGCCGTGCGACATCTCGAACAGCCAGCGATCGTTCCGCTCCATCGAGAAGCGCTCTTCGATCTCCGCGAACGGTCGATCGGCGGGCAGCGTGATCGTCATCTCGTAGAACAGCGGCTCTTCCGAGCCCTCGGGGGGCCGGAATTCATGACGCAGGCGCACCTTTGCGAAGAGCGGACCGTTGGCGAGCACACGCACGTCCGTTTTCGTGCGCGCCTGCGATGTCACCCAGCGCGGCAGGCCGGTCCACGGGCCGCCCTTGCGTTGGATCGCCAGCACGGGGCACGAAAGTCCCGGGTTCTCTTCGGTCGGCACGCGCACGGCGATCTTGCTGTTGCTCAAGGTGTGGTAGCGCTTGGCGCTCGTCTCCACGCGCACCAGCGGCTCGAAATCCTTCGGCCGGCCCTGGTAGATCGCGTATTGCAGCGTCTGCGCCGGCTTGATCTCCGTGCGCACCCAGATATCGCCGCGCGCGACGTTCTGTGGCGTGCCCTCCAGCACCTCGACCTGGTAAGGAATCTCCTCGCCGTTCTCGGTGATCAGCAGGCCGTCCGCCTCGTAGCCCGCCGGCATCTCGACATCCAGCCGCACAAGCTGGTTGCGCAACGTGCGGTCGGTGTGATTGGTCAGCGTGCAGTTGATTGGATTCGACGCATGCGCCGGATGTGCGAGGAACAGCAGACCGGCCAGACAACATGCCCATTTCACTCTCATTGGTACTCAACCTTTCCTGGCAACAGCCCGAGGAAGATCGCCTGGATGCCACCGACCGGCAGAACGTGCTGCACTTACCTGAATTGCCGCTCGATCGCGGCAGCTACGACTGCTCCCGTATCCCCGTATCGCACGCGCAGACTTCACAGATCTTCGCCCACACCGCATCCGTCGTGACTCGCGAGATCAACGACTGATCGTCGCGTTGCTGCCGGTAGGCGCGTGGTCCCATCGGTTTGGCCTCCGGTGGCTGCACCACGGATTCCTCGCGACCGTATGGACCGACCAGGGCGGGATCGGTTGGTCCGAAGATCGTCACGATCGGCCGATCGAATCCCACCGCGATGTGCAGCGGCGCTGAGTCGTTGCACACCACCAGCCGCGCACCGGCGATCAGCGCCATCATCTGTCCCACCGTGGTTTCCGGCGCCACGGCCCGATCGCCCATCGTCGCCAGCAGCGGCTGGATATGCGTTCGCTCGGCCGGGGAGGCCAGTACGATGATCGGCGGCCGCACGATGCCCTCATCGAGCAATCGCCGCGCGGTCTCGGCGAAGCGCTCGGCCGGCCAGCACTTGCACATCCACCGCGCGGTCGGCGCGATGCAGGTGTAGGGCTGGTCGCCCAGGCCGTATTCATCCAGTCGCTGCCGCGCCCACTCGCGCTCGGTCTGGCCCAGGTGCAGCCGCATGTCCCGCACCGCGGGGTAGCCGGCCGCCTCGATCAGCGCGAGCATGCGATCCACGGCGTGCAAGCCGGTGTCCACTCGATGGCGCTCGTTGTATCCCAGCCAGCCGAACTCTCGCGCATTGGCGAAGCCGATGCGGTGCTTCGCACCGGTCAGCCGCGTGAACAGTCCGGACCGAGCCAGGCCCTGCAGGTCAATCACCATGTCATACCGCGCCGCGCGAAGCTGATGCGCGAATCGGTAAATCGATTGCCCGCGCGCCAGCGGTATCCAGCGCAACCCGCGCCGCTGAAACGGCATCACGCCCGACAGATCGGGATGGTGGCAGATCGCATCGACGAACGTGTCCTGCACCAGCCAGTCGATGTGTGCCTTGGGCAACGCGCGGCGAAGCGAGACCAGCGCAGGCACGGTGCGGCACACGTCACCCAGCGCCGAGGGACGAATCAGCAGCACCCGTCGGACCTCAGGCATAACGTTAATATAGACGCGCCTGGACAGCGGCGATAGTGTCGCCGCAACATGAGGATGCTCGACATGCCCCGGCCGCAACTCACGCTCTACGCCGCGCTGACACTGGTTGTAACTGTAATGGCGCTTGTCGGTCCCGGTTGCGGCAGGCACGAGGATGCCTCCATCGCGGGTTTCGAGCAGCAATGGCGCCGGGCGCTTCGCGACCAGGACCATGAACGGCTCTTCCACATGCTCGATGCCCGATCGCGCCGACGCATCACGCGGGATCTGGAAACCCTGCGCGGCCTCGAGGCCGACAAGCAGCGACGCGTCATCGAACAGCTTGGCGGCATCAACGTCACCAGCCTCAACCAGATCAACGCCGCCCAGTACTTCGCGCTCTTCTGGCGACGGAAGACCAACCTCAAGCGGCCGGATACGCTGTTCGACGTGCCTGAGGGCGCGCAGGCCGGGACCATGGTCCTCACCCTTGATGGCCGGGAGGAGAAGTTCACCGTGCTGCTCGAAGGCGACCGCTGGGTGTGGAAGCTGCCCGAGCCGTCGCAATTTACGCCGAATGAATCGCCCGAGCCGCCGATGTGATTCGCTATACTCATCGCCCTCGCTCAACCCGCGCAACCCCGGAAGCATGATCAGGAGTACCAGTATGCCAGGCACGAACGCATCCATCGGCGGCGGTGGCTTCCACCACGTGGCCATTCGCACCCGCGACTTTGACAAGTCCTTCCGGTTCTACACCCAGGTGCTCGGATTCACCCAGGCGATGGCATGGGGCCAGGCGCCCGGCCGCGCGGTGATGCTCGACACCGGCGACGGCAACTACCTCGAGATCTTCGAGCGTCCGACCGAGGAGTGGGCCGACACTGACGCTGCCATCCTCCACATGGCGCTGCGCACCAGTGACTGCGACGCCGCGATCGAGAAGGTCCGCGCCGCCGGTATGACCGTCACCATGGAGCCGAAGGACATCGACATCGACGCCAAGCCGCAGATGACACCCGTACGCATCGCCTTCTTCAAGGGCCCGGACGGCGAGATCATCGAGTTCTTCCAGAACCGCGAGGGCGCTAACACGTGAGGTAGATTCAGGCACGAAGGCACGAAGGCATGAAGGCATGAAGGCATGAAGCCCAGGGATTACATCCCTGGGCCTCTCTTTACTGCGTTTACTGCGACTGCTGCGTTTACTGCGGTTACGACTCCACAACCGCCTTCACCAGTTCCGCATCGCGGCGCAACGTACCGAACCGCTCCGCGACATTAACCAGCTTCAGCCGATGCGTGATCCACGCGGACAGGCTGATCGTTCCTTCCTCCAAAAGGTCGATCACGCGGGCGAAACAATCGCTCGTCCCATTGCGGCTGGCCATCAAGGTCAGCTCGCGCTGATGGAAGTTTGCATCATTGAAGGTGATGTCACCCGGGAAGTGCCCGACAAAGACGATCTTTCCGCCTTGGGCCATGGTCTCGAATGTTGCTTCCATGGAGGCCGCGCTGCCGGTCGCATCAAACAACACCAGCGGCTGATCGACCTCGTCCAGCGACGTTGCGCACGTCACGCCGGCGAACTGCGATTGGCAGAATCCCAGCCGCGCGTCGCTGACATCCACGGCGCTCACCCGCGCCCCGGCCAGCGTGGCGAACTGCACGATCGACAGCCCGATCGGCCCGACACCCACCACTGTCACCGGCTGTCCCGGCTGGAGCTGTGCCCGATCCACCGCGTGCATCCCCACCACCAGCATTTCCACCAGGGCGAGTTGATCCGCGTCGATGCCGTCACCCGGATGCAGCTTCGCCACCGGGACGACGATCTGCTCGGACATCCCACCGTCCAGGTGCACGCCGAGCACCCGCATCTGCTCGCACGCATTGGTCAAGCCGCGCCGGCACGCATCGCACGCCCCGCAGTTGTAGTAGGGCTCCACGGCGCACACATCGCCCGGGGCGATGCCGCGATCGTTTGCATCCACGTCGAGCACTTCCACCGCCAGTTCATGCCCGAGCACGCGCGGATAGCTGAAGAACGTCTGCCTGCCGTCGTACGCGTGGTAATCCGTCCCGCAGATACCGATGCGCTTCACGCGCACCAGCGCCTCGCCCGCGCCCCGTTGCGGCCGCGGCGCTTCCGCGTTCGCCATCACCCCCGGCGATTCCAGCATGACCTGCAGCATGCGCGCCTCACTTGATGATCGTCAGCGGCCGCCAGCCGGAGAAGCTCTCGGTGAACTCGCGCATCGAGAAGCACCAGACCACCAGCTTCTTGCCCGCGAGTTGATCGCGTCGCCGATACAGCGCGATGCGCGTGGCCGACGCCGCCGAGCCGCGCACGCCGATCAGGTCCATCGGGAAACCGAACTGGTGCGCCAAGTGGTCGGCCAGTCCCGCGCCGCGCGCGTGCAGATCGGGAATGTGGAACACCAGCGTGTGGCTGTCGCCCATCAGCAGCACCGGACTCTCGCGCCAGTCTTCCAGCGGCTTCAGCGTGTCGCCGGACTTCGTCCCCACGAACGTCAGCGTCAGTCTCTCTCCCTCGTGCTTCTTGTCCTCGCCGAGCATTCCGACGATGTCGCCCTGGATGCGCACCTCGCGCTGCGCCGTGGCATACGCCTTGCGCGACTGCTTCTCCAGCCATTTGCGGTCCTTGACATGCTCGTGGATCAACGCCGCCGTCAGTTCACACCCCCGGCCGGACCAGTGTGTGTCCGTCTGGCAGTACGCGATGCCAGATCGATTCTGCCGGTTCGCCAAAAGGGTGTCGTACGGATCCAGCACCTGCACGCCTTCTTTACGCAGCAGTTCATAGAACGCCTGGTGGTGGATGTCCGTGCGTGGCGGCGGCCCGGGCTCTACTTCCGGGGAGGGGATTGCGGCGAGCATCCCGGGATAGATCGACGCCTTGGCCGGCACCGGCACAACGAGCAACTCGATGCCCGCCTTCTCCAGTTGCTTGTGGAAATCCACGATCACCGGCATCGGATCGCGCCATTCCTCGCGTGACGCCTTGCACACTTTCTTGGCATGCTCGCCCCAGAACGGCCCGACGCTCATCGCCCGCAGTTCCGGCACGAAGAACAGCCAGTCGCCCTCGCCCTCGACCCCGAGCTTCTCCTCCCGCTCCGCCGCCGCGGCCTGTTTCGCGACCGCCTCAAGAAAAGCCTTCACGCGCTCCTCTTCGGACGGACCCTCGGAAGCGGGCCCCGCCCACAGCAACGCCGCAGCGCTCGTCACACAGACGGTGCAGGCCAGCACGCCAAGCAGTCGCTTTCCAGTCATCACCAATCACTCCTTCCGTAATCGCCCGGCCGACGCGTTTCCCACCGTGGCCGGGGATGGTAGTCTCTCTTCCAACCGCTGCCTCGTCCAACGCCCGGAGCCCTGTCGATCATGCCTGACGCGCCCCTTCACACGCCGCTGACGCCGCGCCGCCGATTCGCCGCCGCGCTCGACCGCCAACCCCTGCCCGGCCGCGTGCCGCACTTCGAGCTGGTCTTCTTTCTCACCATGGAAGCCTTCGGCAAGGTGCATCCCAGTCATCGAAGCTACCACCAGTGGCAGCAGATGACCGAGGCCGAACGCCAGCTTCACCGCCGCGATATCGCCCGGCTTCACGTCGATACCGCACGACGCTTCGACCACGACGCCATCTTCCTGCACCCGAACCCCAACTCGCTTGACGAGACCACCCGCCTGATCGATCTCGTCCGCGATCTCAGTGGTGATCAGTACTTCCTCCTGCTGCACGGCGACGCCACGCCCGCGATCCCCTCCGGCGGCGAGATGGAAGCTGTGAGCCTGCGCATGGCCGAAGAGCCGGACAAGGTGGACGCCGAAATCGCCGCCAACGTCAGACGCCGGCTCGATAACGCCCAGGCCCTGGCCAAGCGCGGCGGGATCGACGGCTTCGCGCTCTGCGCCGACTACTGCTTCAACTCCGGCCCGTTCCTGCCCCTCCCTTGGTTCGACCGCTTCGTCACACCGCACCTTGCGCGGCTGACGGCCGGCTACCGCGACCTGGGCTTCTACGTCATCAAGCACACCGACGGCAACATCATGCCCATCCTCGATCGACTGATCGAATGCAACCCGCACGCGCTTCATTCGCTCGACCCGCAGGGCGGCGTGGACATCGCGAAGGTCGTCGACGCGGCCGCCGACAAGGTCGCCCTCTGCGGCAACGTCGACTGCGGCCTGTTGCAGACCGGCACCGATCAACAGTGCATCGCCTCCGCCCAATACGCCATCACCCACGGCCTGCGCGCCCCCGGTTACATCTTTTCAACCAGCAACTGCATTTACACCGGCATGACTCTCGAACGCTACGAGTTGATCCTCGACATCTGGCGCAAACAGGCCATCCGCCCGGAGACCGATGCGCCGGAGTTCGCGATCTGAACGACCGCGCACGCCCCCCGGGCTGTCATGGGGTTGTCCCGCTCACGTGGGCCCTCCGGAGGTGGGGTGGGCGTCCCGCCCGCCATCGGCCCGAAGTGCCGAGCCGGAATCCGCCCGGGGTAACACCACGCTCCGATTGTTCTTGATGGGGCGTACTGACTGCGGCTCAAACCAACGCCGCATCGCTCAGGAGATCAACCATCCCCTCTTCCGAATCATCACTGAAGTCAAGCGCCGATCGCGACATGCTCGGGTGCGCAAACAACTCACGCAGCGCCGCCGCCTCCGTGCGCAGCGCTTGCCGCGCATGGCGGATCGGCTCGATGCCGCCGGCCGCCGCAGTAACAGCTGGCCCTGCCACAGTCGATGCTGTCCCCGGCCCTTCAGCGACCACGGCCGGCGGCGTACCGTCTGCCACCGGCGGCAGCGGCGCCAGCGACTGGCCGATGTTGGCCACCGCCATCGCCGCCTCGTCCACGGTCACCACGCCGTCGCCGTCCACGTCGCCGCTCGACCAGTCCGCACCGGTCATCCCCACGCATGCCGCGGCGATCGCCGCTTCGATGAAGCTTACCGATCCACTCAAGTCCAGGTCGCCCGGGAGCGACACCGGCAGCGTGACGTCGCGCGCTGTCTTCGCCTGGCCATCGTCGCTGAATAGCCTGAACGTGTACGTGCCCGCCTGCCCCACGGTGATACTGGTTTCGGCCGCCGCGTCGTCGGCGATACTCACCCCGCCCGGACCGTCAATCTTCTGCCACAGGTACGTGATCGCGGCCGGCGGGTTCGGTTGCCCGTCGTCGCCGCCCGTCGCCGCGACGTCCAGCATGCCGTCCGAACGCAGCCACGTGCCCACCTGCGGCCGGGGCGCCGTGTTCGTCATCAACTCCTGCGCATCCGGGCCCTGCCCCGTCGGCGCGGCGGCGCCGACCATCGCCATCACCACCTTGTCCACCGCCACGCCGTCTTCACGCATCCACAGATTCAGCACGTGCCGGCCGGGCTCATCGACTACGACCGTCACCGGCGTGCCGGACACCTCGCCCGCCCAGGCCCACCGATTGCTGCTGTCCGACAAGCCCATCGACCCGTACGTCGACGCCGCGCCATCCAGACCCACGTGCACCGAATCGTCGCTGCCGCTTTCACCCCACATGCGCACCCAGATCTGGTACACGCCGGGCGTGGCGAAGTCGATCGCATAATCCAGACGCGGTCCGTCCGTCGAGTCGCCGACGTTGACACCGACGTTGGGCATCGCCTTCAGCGCCAGGCCCGAGGTGTCGGCGTACGACTCGTTGCCCTGCCAGTAGGCTTCCGCCGCCGCGCCGCTGCCCGGCGCCGATCCGGTGTATCCCTCCGCCTCGACAACGATCAGCCCCTGCTCCTCGTAGTACACATTGGCATCCCCGCCGACCATGACCGCCACGTCCGCCGTGCTCGCGACGCCGCCGTCGTTGGCGGTCAGCCGTAGAACGTATGAACCGAAATGCGAGAAGGACGCCAAAGTCGTCGGCGATGCGATATCAGAGAAGGTCACCGCCGCGCCGTCCGGTGCGTCGAGCACGCTCCAGGATGTCGTCAATGACGTCGCCGATGCGCCATCGTCGGTCACCGTCGCGTCGATCACCAGCGAGGCGGCGTTGTCGGCCAGCAACACGCGCGATCCGACCGGGCTGTTGACCACGATCTGGGGTGGCGTGTTGGCGATGCTGAACGACGCCTCGTAGCGATCATCGATCGGCTCACCCCCGTGGCCGTCCATGTCCTGGTCCAGCGCATGGCCGGCAAGGTCCAGCACTTCCGGCCCGAGCACGAGCAGGTAGTCGCCGATGCCGCTCTGCGACGCGAACTGGATCTCGAGCGTCTGTCCATCCGCCCACGTGTGACCGGTCACCGCGCCTAGCAGATCAACACCGCCCGGACCGACAAAAGACACCAGGTCATCAGCGACGGCGAAGCTGGCCGGATCCATCTCGCGATTGAAGCTGATCGTCACCGCGTCCTGCGTCGACAGTCGCGGCCCTACCGGGGTATGGCTCACCACGCGCGGCGGGGCGTCGCCCATCATCGCCGGACGCAGCGTCGGGTCGCCCTGCATCGTCATGCCGTAGTGCCAGTTGACGTAGCTGCTCGAGCTGCCGTCGGTCGTTGTCTCGCGGGCGTAGCTATCAAACCACCTGGCGAACGACTGGCCCATGCTGTCGCCGGCGCCCTGGTGGTCATAGAAGCTGTCCGGCGTCAGCATGGCGCCGGTTTTCGTCGTGCCCACCGCGTTGAGACCGTGATCCTGGCCGTACACGTACGTCGCGATCAGGTTGTTGTTCGACGTGAACTTCCCGCTGCTGCAGTTCCACAGGTTGAAGAACCCGATGCGCGGCAGGTCGATCAGGTCCGAACTGTTCACCTTGCCGCCGCCCGTCCCCTCGATCTGGTGATACGTGACGCTGCTGTGGATCATGTCGAACATGGTCTCGTAGTTCAGCGTCAGCGTGTCGAGATAACTGTCGCGCGTGGTCAGCGCATCATCGTTGATGGTCAGGATCTCGCCGTAAAGGCCGTTCAGCCGCGAGCCGTTCCAGCTCCAGTCGTCGTCCGACCACATGACCCCGCGATGCTCGAAGGTCAGTGCGCCCGTGCGGTAGTCATGCACGCGGGCGAAATATTCGTTGATCAACTGCGATTCGCTCTTGCCCAGCAGGCCGGTCACCCTCGACGTGGTGATGCGCGACACGTAGATCTCCGGCCCCACATCCCCCGCCCCGTCGAAATGCTCGTCCGGCGTATTGTCGCTGTAGAGCACGTATTCGCCGTCGAGATCCATGAAGTACAGATCGTGGACGAAGTTCACCGTCGCGTCATTGAAGTCGTGATCGTTGCGGAACGTCAGCGTCGGCAAGTCGCCGACGAACAGCGCGCCTTCAAGGTTGTCGTACGTGTATCGATCGCTCAGTTCATTGCGCAGGTCCGCCGCGTCGCCGGAGAACTCCTGCACCGTGACCGTATATCCCTCGCCGGTCAGGTCGAGCACGTACTGATCCATCGCATCCTGAATACTCGCAAGCAACCCCGGCTCGACGTAAACGTCGTACACCCCGGTCGCCACGAAACCGTTCACGCCCGCACCGTCCGGCGGCGGCGGTTGCCAGATGTCCGATTCATCCACCGACGGCAGCCGCACCAGTTCGTCGCCGTCATCTGCCTGCGCCGGGGCGGTCGTGTTCAGCCATGCCGGCGCGAGCGGCTCGGCCATCAACGAAGCAAGCGGTACATCCCAGCCACTCGACGCACTGAGCAGCACGCGCGGCTCCAGCGGCTCCAACACCGGCGCACAACAAGCCCCGTCTCTCCCGAGCGGCCACCATGCACCACCATCGCCGCTCCCAAAATCACCGTGCTTCGCCATCGATGTACTCACGCCAAGGTGAAACGGCCCGCCGCAATCAACCACGCGGGATCGCGTGAACCGCCAGTCTAGTGGGCCCCCAAGCCCGATTCAACGAATATCTGCTCCTTTCATCCAGATGTGCGCCTCGTCGCTGAGCAGCGATCGCCAAAGCCGCAACGCCTTTTCCGGACCTTGCTCGCCCGCCGCACGCACCCGCCCGCCGCCCGTTACCCGCGCCACCGGTCTCGTTCCACCTGATCGCCCCATTTCACCGATAGAACCGACATGACCGCCGCAGCACGCACAAACCTGTCCGGCCAGGCCGCAACCTTGCGACTCGCCCCCGGTGCGACCCCGGCGCCATCCAACGACCCGTTCTTCATCATCGGTGTACACCGTTCCGGCACCACGTTGCTGCGCTACATGCTCAGCTCCAGCCCGCGCATCCACGTGCCACCGGAAAGCGACTTCATCCCCCGCTTTTTCGCCGGCCGGCCTGATACGCCGGTCACCCGCGAACGCGCCGGCAAGATCCTCAGTGCGCTGTTCACCCAACACCAGTACCGCCTGTTCGCCCGCGAGTGGTGCGACGACCGGCCGACCGTCGACCAACTGCTCGGCCGCGAAAGCGCCTGCTCGCCCGGACAGTTCCTCGATCGCCTCTTTACCATTTACGCCGCCGGCTACGACGCCGCGCGATGGGGCGACAAGACCCCGATCTACACCAACTACATGCCGTTGCTGCACAGCATGCTCCCGCACGCGAAGTTCGTGCACACCATCCGCGATGGCCGCGATGTCGCAAGATCGATGGTCGAGAAATGGGGCAAGCGCGAGCCGCACGTGGACCTCTACTGGGCGATCCAGACGTGGGCCCGTCGCCTCCGAGCCGCGCGGCTGGCCGGCCAACATCTCGGCCCTGAGCGCTACCTCGAAGTGCGCTACGAAGCGATCGCCACCGACCCCGAGCCGCACCTCAAGCGCATCTGCGCGTTCCTCGGCGAACCCTACGATCCGCGCATGACCCAGCCCCAGCAGACGGCCAAGCAGTGGATCGAAAAGGACAACCCCTTCCACAACCGCCTCCACGCCGCGCCCAATCCCGACCACTGCCTGCGCTGGACGAAAGAGATGCCCGAAGCCGACCAGCGCCTCTGCCTGCACGTGGCCGGCGACCTGCTCAAGGACCTGGGCTACCCCACACCCGACGCCGGCGAGTTGACCAGGTCCGACCGCCGCCGCATCGCCCTGCTCAAGACCAAGTACACCCTCTCCCGCCTCGCCCGCAACGCCCTGACCTGGACCCGCCTGCGGCCACCGAACTGAGCCGCCATCACACGCCCTAGCCGATGTGGAGCAGAGCGGAATGCCGGGCGTCTGGCCGAAATGCGTCCACCAGGTGTGGCGAAGGTCACTCAAATGCGGTCTGTCACACCCACTACTCCGGCGCCATCGACGCCAGCTTTGAATCCCGCGTCTTCCAAAGGAATCGCAGCCCCTGCCTGAACGATGCCTTGGCGTCCATCTTGAGGTGTCTCGACCAGTGTGATTTCTGCTCGCCGCGCAGCCAGGCTGCGTGGGCAAGGGCGTAGCCAAACATCGGCTGCGTCATGTATTCGGGTCGCGGCACGCCCGTCCCGGGCCACGTCGAGAAGTCACTTGGCCAGGCGCGCGGGATGTTCGCCAGGAAGATCCCCAGCCCGTGGAAGACGACCGTCAAGTCGGTCAGCAGTTCGTTGTCGTAGACATCGCCATCGATTCGTCCTTCACCCAGCAGCCGCACGTGCGCCAGTTCGTGCGCGATCGTGCCAACCAATTCCATGGGATCCTGAAGCTGGGAACACTCCAACTGGATCAGCGTCTCGTACGCCGACGCCTGGTAGAGTCCTGCGGTGGTGGCCAGGTATCGGCCCTTGTCATCCACCAGCAGGGGCTGATCGCCGTGCGTGAACAAACGCAGCGCCACCGTTTCCGCATCCACTTCCATGTACCGGCACACCCGTTCCAGAATCCGTCTGGCCGCCGCCTCGGACCCGTCGTAATGGTCGGGAAAGAAGTCATCCGTCGGAAGCACCACCGCCCGTCGCGTGAAGACATCCATGCCGAACTGCTCGCCCAGCCACAGCAGCCGCTTCTCCAGCCAGAGCTTGGCGACGTAGTGGATCGGGCACGTTGGGCGAAACCATCCGAACACCATGGGGCCTCCGATGGGGACCAATCCTCGCCGATCACCGCCCATTCATCAACGACGATCTGTCCGCCGATCATACGCGCTGTACAATCCCCACGCCGCGCAACCCCAGGGGGTCCATCATGTTCAGCTTCCCAATCCGCACGCGTTCTTCCATTTCCCTCCTGCTTCTGGCCGCGCTGCTCGCCGGTTGCCAAAGCCGCCCGCGCGAGGTCTCGCTCGAGATCGAAGACTTCCAGTCGATCCAGCACGCCCGGATCATCGACACCCCTGACGCGAGCGGCGGCAAGGCGGTTCAGTTCGACCAGGCCAACGCCCAGGCCGCCACCACGGTGCGGCTGCCCAAAGGCGCCTATCGCATGATCGCCTACATGCAGGGCGTCAACCCGGATCATGACAGCGTCTGGGTCGAGATGGGCGATCAACGCGACTACATGTGGGTCGGCAGCTACGGCCAGATCGGCCAGTCGGCCAAGCACGCCGAATTCCTCGCCCCCGGCGGCCGCGTCACCGTGCGCGTACTCATGAAGGAATCGCGCGTGCTTGTCGATCGCGTCGTCCTCACCCCGATCCCCGATGAGGTGGTGAGTCTCCGCCTTCAACTCGAGCCGCGCAAGGACCTTCCCTTTGACTTCCAGCCCTACTGCTTCACCGGCGCGAAACTCCCGGTCGGCGATTTTGGCCGGCCGCTCCAAGCGCGCAAGCTCCTGGGCGATTACACCCTCCACTTCCGCTATTTCGATGCGCAGCACAACGAAGTGCAGGAAGCTGCCGCGCCCGGCCGCTACGGGGCGGTGGCCGAGATCCACCTGCCCGATGGCCGCGTGAGCCGACGCTTCCGCACGCTCTACCGCATGCCCGCCGACGTCCCGTGGTGGAAGACCGACCTGCACGCCTCGATCGCGCTGCCCGACGGCCTGGGCATCGACCCGGCCGTGGCCCGCGCGCAGCGCGACACCATCAACGACGGCCTCAAGTCGTATCTCGCGCTTGCACTCGAGCGCGATCGCGAGGCGGCCATCCTCTTCGCGGGGCTCAGTGAGATGTCAGCCGGCGATCCACCCGTGAACGATTACACCGCGCCGATGGCCCGCGACCGTCAATGGTGGGTCACCCTCAAGCGCAAGCTGTACAGCTACGACAGGAAGTACACGCGCCCCCTCGCCCCGCCGCGCAAGATCGACGGTGCGCCCGCCGCCGTCGTGCGCGAAGGCTCACTCGAGGAGGCCGGCCTGACGCCCGAAGCCGTCCGCAACATCGACGAAATCTGCAAGGCCTGGGCCGCGGACAGCGACGAAGCCTTCGCCGTGTGCATCGTCCGCAACGGCGTGATCGCCCTGCACAAAGCCTACGGCCGGCGCGGCGGCAAGCCCATGACCGTCGACACGCCGAGCTGGATGGCCTCCATCACCAAGCTCATCGCCGGCACCCTCTTCACCCGCTTCGTCGATCAGGGCCTGGTCGATCCCGACGCCAAGGTCAGCGCCTACCTCCAGCCCCTGCGCGGCCGCAAGACGCGCCGGCCGCTGCTCGTCCGCCATTGCTACACCCACACCTCGGGTCTCTGGGGGCACTTCGGCGCCGAGGAGCACGACCTCGAAGAGCAGGTCGCCGACTGGGCCCCCTACCTGCCCGTCGGCTACCAGTACGACTACAACGGCACTGGACTGGACCTGGGCGGCAAAGTGCTCGAGGCCGTGTCCGGCCAATCCCTGCCACAGCTCTATCGCAGGCAACTGCTCGAGCCGCTCGGGATGGACAACACCTTCGTCACCGACTCCGGCGGCGGCGCGCGCTCCACGCCGCTCGACATGGCCAAGCTCGGTCAGATGCTGCTCAATCGCGGCGCGTACGGCGACCGGCGCTTCTTCGACGAAGACGCGTTCCAGCAATTCCTGCCGCACCCGTTGACCAGGGAGATCGGACCCGAAAACGACACCGTCTACGGCTTCGGCTGCTCCTGGTATGAAGGCGAAGGGCTCGGCGAAGGCACCTTCGGCCACGGCGCGGCCTCCTCCGCCATCTTCCGCGTCAGCCCGAAGCATCGACTCGTTCTCGTGATGTGCCGCAACTACGCCGGTGAGAACTACGGAAAGTACGAGACGCCGTTCATGGCGGCCGTGGCGAAGGCGGTGACGGGAGCATCCGACTAGTGTCCCGCCCGGCGGGTGGTCTCGACAGTCATCCCGAGTCTGACGGGTGCCACCTGAAAGCGGATCGAAGCGCAGCTGGTGGGTGGACGGTTGACAGTGACGGCCATTCTGCCAGGGCACGCACAGGCTTCGCTTTAAGGCGGCACCCGATCACCCATCTGCCGACACCGACGCACTCAGACTCCGCCAGCCCCGCAACCCCCTACCGCTTCGCATTCATCAACGCCAACACCTCCGTCCGCATCTCCCTGTCATCCCTCAGTTCACCCCGCAGCGTGAAGGTGTGCATGACCGGGCTGACCTTCTGCACGCCGCGCATCTTCATGCACATGTGTTCGGCCTCGATCACCACCGCCACGCCGCGCGGATTCAGGTGATGCACCAGGGCGTCGGCCACCTGGTTGGTCAGCCTTTCCTGCAACTGCGGCCGCCTTGCGAAGACGTCGACCACGCGGGCCAGCTTTGACAGGCCCACCACCTCGCCATTGCTCGGCAGGTAGGCCACGTGGGCCTTGCCGATAAACGGCAGCAGGTGGTGCTCGCACATGCTGAAAAGGTCGATGTCCCGCAGCAGCACCAGGTCGTCGAACGGCTGCTCGAACGAGCGGGCCAGGTGCAGGCCCGGGTCCTCGAACCGCCCGGCCATCAGCTCGGCCATCGCCTTGGCCACACGCTTGGGCGTGTCCAGCAGGCCGTCGCGGGTCGGATCCTCCCCGAGAGCCACGAGCAAGTCGCGCACCGCACGCTGCGCGGCCGGCAGGTCGACCTCCCGCTGGGGAATCAGGTCAGCCGGCTCGAAGGGAAGGTCACGCAGGGGGGCCAGGTTGGTGGTCGCGATCATCTCATTTGCCCTTTCGGTTGAGCGGTTCAAAACGGTCAAAATAGCCACAAGGACACTAGCAGCCCGCCGCGTCGGGTCAAGCGGATGGGAGTCAAATTGTCAGCATTGGTGTTTTAACTGCATCAAAAATAATGTCTTGTGTCCCTGCTTGACTTTCCCACGAGGCGAACCTAAAAACATTCAAAACGTGCAAAACGTGAGGTAGAGCGATGCAGAACACCTTGTCACCGAGAGAACTGAGCGAAGCCATCGGCGTCAGCGAGTCTTCTTTGAAGCGCTGGGCGGACGACGGCCGCATCCGCGTGGCCCGTACCGCCGGCGGCCATCGCCGCATCGCGCTGACCGACGCCGTGCACTTCATCCGCGAGTCCGGCCTGCCGCTCGTACGCCCCGACATCCTCGGGCTGCACGAGCTCTACCATGCCCCGCCGGTCAGCGATGCGCCCGACGACATGGTTGCGGTCCTCTTCGACGCCCTGCGCGGCGGGCGGGCGGCCGAGGCGCGCGGCACCGTGCTCTCGCTGTACCTCAACGGACATGGCGTCGCCGCGATCTGCGATGAACTGATCACCCCCGCCATGGCACGCATCGGCGAACTGTGGAGACACGACGCCGAGGGTATCTTCGTCGAGCATCGCGCGACCGATCTCTGTATCGCTTCGGTCCATCAGCTTCGCGCCATGCTGCCGGCGCCGGCGGCGAACGCGCCGGTCGCCCTCGGCGGCGCGCCCGCGGACGATCCGTACATCCTGCCGTCGCTCATGGCGGCCACCGTACTTGCGAGCTTCGGCTGGCACGAGATCAACCTCGGGCCGGACACACCCGTCGACGCGCTCATTGCGGCCGCGGAACGCGAGGAACCGGCACTCATCTGGCTCGCCGTCAGTGCCGAGCAGGCGGGCATGACCCTCGACCGCTATGTCGATGAAGTAGGTGACTGGCTGGCCGATCGCAACAGCTCGCTGGTCATCGGCGGGCGCGGCCGACCGGGCCTGCCCGACCTCTCGCATCGTGGCATCTTCCAGGCCTCGTCCATGCGCGAACTGGAAGCCTTCGCCCGCGGCGCACTGGCCACCGCGCGCGGCGGCAGAGCCGACACACACTGAATGGAAAGAGGAACACCGCGATGGATGCCAACAGGAAATGCCTGATCATCGGCGCGGCCGGCGGTATCGGCACGCATTTGGTCCGCCGGCTTGCGAGCGATCAGTGGAGCCTGGTCCTTGCCGGGCGCGATCCCGCGCGGCTTGAACCGCTCGCGTCGGAAACCGGCGCGACGGCGATCGAGCTGGACGCCACCGACTTCGACGCGGTGCAGGCCGCGTGCGGGGATCATGACAACCTGACCGGCATCGTGAACCTCGCCGGGACCATCCTCCTCAAGCCCGCGCATGCCACGACCGCGGAGGACTTCGACGAAACGATCGCGCAGAACCTGCGGACCGCCTTCGCGGTGGTGCGCGCCGCCGGCCGGGCGCTGCGGTCGGGCGGCGGCAGCGTCGTGCTGATGTCAAGCTGCGCCGCGAGCGTGGGGCTTGCCAACCACGAAGCGATCGCCGCGGCCAAGGCGGGCGTCGAGGGACTGACCCGCGCCGCCGCGGCAAGCTACGCGAGCAACGGCATCCGCTTCAACGCCGTGGCGCCGGGCCTGGTCGATACGCCGCTGGCCGAGCGCATCACCGGCAATGAAGCCTCGCTGAGGGCCTCACAGGCGATGCATCCGCTGGGCCGCATCGGCAAGCCTGAAGAGATCGCCCGCGCCATCGCCTTCCTGCTCGACCCGGCCAACGACTGGATCACCGGCCAGGTCCTCGGTGTCGACGGCGGCCTGGCCGAAGTCAAAGCGCGATAGCGCACCGCGACGGAGCGCCTCTGAAGTGGGGCCGGTTCTGAAGTGGGGCGGGCGTCCCGCCCGCCATCAGCCCGAAGGGCTGAGCGAGAGATTCACGAAAGCGGAAGAATCACCATGGTCACGCTCCGCACCAACTGCACCGATCAACACGCAAGTGTGCCCCCCCGCCCCGCCGCGTGGATGCGCTGGACCATGCTGCTGGCCGGCGGTTACAACCTCGCCTGGGGCGCGGCGGTCATCCTCGCGCCGAACCTGTTCTTCGATCTGGCCGGCATTGCCCGGCCGCTCTATCCGTCCATCTGGCAGTGCGTGGGCATGATCGTCGGCGTGTACGGCGTGGGCTACCTCATCGCCGCAAGCGATCCCGTGCGGTGGTGGGCGATCGTGCTCGTCGGCTTCCTCGGCAAGCTCTTCGGCCCGATCGGTTTCATCTTCGCGATGGCCGACGGTGTCTTTCCGATCACCTTCGCGTGGACGATCCTCACCAACGACCTCATCTGGTGGGTCCCGTTCGGCGCGATCCTCTACCAGGCCGCGAAGCATGCCGGTTGGGATAGGCGCATGGTTCGGGGCGGACGTTTCTGGTGGGGCGGGCGTCCCGTCCGCCATCAGCCCGAAGGCCCGGGCACGACGGAGGCCGAGGCATGACAGCCCTCGACCTCGTCCTCCTGACCCAGCTGTTCAGCGCCGGTTTCATGACCGGCCTGATCTGGTACGTCCAGCTCGTGCACTACCCGCTTCTCGCGGCCGTGGGCGAATCAGCTTTCCCCACCTACCACCAGCAGCACGTCCGCCGCACGACATGGATCGTCGCGCCGGTGATGTTGTCCGAAGCGCTCGGCGCGATCGGGTTGGCGCTGCTCGCGCCGGCCGCGCTGAGCACGACCGCCAACCTCGCGCTGGCCCTGCTTCTTTTCGTCTGGCTCTCCACCGTCGCGCTGCAGGTTCCGCTTCACCACCAGCTCGAGCGCGGCCGGCGCGACGCCGTGGCCGCGCTGGTGCGGACGAACTGGCTGCGCGTCGCCGCGTGGTCCGCGCGGCTGGCGCTGCTCATGATCATGCTCGCCCAAACGTCGCGTATCGCCTGAAGTCGCGCGTTGATGGCCGTCGGCGCTTGCCCTATCCTCGCCCCCGTCACGCGATGGAGGACCGCCGCCGATGGCCCGACAACTCGAACTGCCCCACCCCTGCCCCGTCACGTGCATCACCGAGCCCGACGCCGGCTTTCACTGGTTCGGCTACTACGACAAGTTGCAGTTCTCGCCCGATGGCCGGCTGGTGCTCGCCATGCGTGCTTCATTCGAAGGCCGCATGCCCGGCGGCAGCGAGACGATCGACATCGGTGTGATCGATCTCGCCGCCGGCAACGCCTGGACCACGCTCGGCGACACGCGCGCCTGGTGCTGGCAGCAGGGATGCATGCTGCAATGGGCGCCGCGGTCCGGTTCGCAGGTGATCTGGAACGACCGCGAAGGCGAGCAGTTCGTCGCGCGGGTCCATGATCTCAACACCGGCCACACGCGCACGCTGCCGCGCGCCGTCTACGCCCTGTCCAACGACGGCCGCTGGGCGGTCGGGACGGACTTTCGCCGGCTCAACGACATGCGGCCGGGCTACGGCTACCCCGGCATCCCCGACCCCAACGCCGATCGGCTCGCACCCGACGACACCGGCATCTGGCGCATCGACCTGGAAAGCGGCGACAACCGCCTGATCTTCTCCCTCGCCGACGCGGCCGCGCTGCCCTGGCCGCGCGGCGACCTGAGCGACGGCAAGCACTACTTCAATCACCTGCTGATCAACCCCGACGACACGCGCATCGAACTGCTCCACCGCTGGTACCCGCCCGGCGCTGACCATTGGCTCACGCGGATGCTCACCATCGCCCCCGACGGGAGCGATCCGCGCATCATCGACGATAGCGGCCACTGCTCGCACTTCATCTGGCAGGACGCGGACACGATGCTCGCCGCGTGCAAGGCGACCGGCGAGGTGAAGATGTGCCGCATCAAGTGGCGCGACCGGGCGACCGAAGTCGTCGACACCGAGGGCCTGTGGACCCCGGACGGCCACTTCAACATCATCCCGCACACCGGTGCGCGCTGGCTGGCCACCGACGGCGGGGGCGGCCCGATGCAGCCGCCCCACCAACGCCCCCTCTACCTGCTCGACCAGTTCGACGCGACGTACTACCTGCTGGGGCAGTTCCAAACGCCGCCACACTACAAGGGCCCGCAGCGCATCGACCTGCACCCCCGCGTCAACAATGCCGGCACGATGCTCTGCATCGACTCCGCCCACGAAGACCGCGGCCGGCAGCTCTACACGATCGACATCAGCGCGCTGCCGATCCGGTGAACCTGCCCGCGCCCTTCGCCGCGGCGTCTTCCGCCGGGACGAGCGCCAGCCCCGCCGTCTCAAGGGCGTCCTCAATTCGACAGACCAACTCGCCGAACTTCACGTAGCGGGTGATCAACCGGCGGCCTGACTGGGCGAAGTCGGGTCGGATCGCCAGCAAGCGCTCGATCGGCGCCGCGGCCTCGTCAGCCCGCCCCGCGGCGACCAGCGCCACCGCCTGCATCAGGGGGCTCCAGAAGTAGGCGACGGGCGCGGCTCGGCGCGCGGCGTCGAGCGCTGCGGCGGCATCGTCCCGGCGAAGGGCGTCAAGCCACAACGCGCAGTAACACGCCCGCCGCGGGAAGGGGTTGATCTGCAGGGCCTCGCGGATCAGACCCGGGCCCCGCTCCCAATCGCCCGACAACGTCAGCAGATAGCCGATACCATCGAGTAGAAAGCTCGACATGCCATTGAGTCGTAGCGCGGTGTCGGCCTCGGCCCGCGCTTCATCGATCTCGTCGCCCAGCAGGAGCACATACGCCAGCACGAGGCGGCTGCGCACGTCCAGCGGTGCGAGTTCCGTCCCGCGCCGCGCGGCCGCAATCGAATCCTGGATCGGGATGCGTTCGCCCGGCAGGCCCAGACCCCAGTGATTCCCGCCAAGCTGAGCGAGATAGGACCAGCAAAGGGCGCAGTCGGGGCTCGATTGCACCGCCTGACGCAGGGCCGCAAGCGCCTGGGCGAATGCCTCCGGCTCATACGTGAGTTCAAAGTGGTGATACCGAAGGATGGCCTCGTAGGCGTTCGCCTCGGTGCGTGGCCGTTGCGGCGCGCATTCCTTGAGATGCGACGCCAGGATGCCGTGTTCCTCCGCGATTGTCGCCGCGGTGGCCTGCACCATCCTGTCGAGGGCCGAACCCCGCGCGGGTCCGGCCGGACAGCCATACGTGTGAGCCCACGCCTGTCGGCCGGACGCCGTTTCGACCAGGTGCAGCGTGATCCTCAAGTCGTCTCCCCGCGGCGCAAGCGTCCCGGTCAGCTCGAACTGCGGCCGGCGCGCATCGTCCGGCTCCGCATCTCCGGGAGGCGAAACAAAAACACTCAGCGCCGCATAGCGGTTCAGTTCGGCCGCCAGGTCGGACGCGAGCCCCTGGGCGATGAACTCCACGTCCGTCCGGCCCGTCAGGTTGCGCAGCGGCGACACGAGCAGCGTCGGCCAGGGCTCGACCGAAGCAGGCGCCGCCGCGGGCGCCGACGCCGCCGGGGCGGCCTCGCGCCGTTCAAAGGTCGGCGCGTACCCGCCTTTCGGCAGGCCGATCAGGACCGCGTCGGCTTTCCCCGCCGTCAGGTAGTAGCGCTCAAGCGATCGACGCACGCGGCCCGCCTGCATTCGCACGATCGGATCGGTCACCGGATCGAACTCGTCCCCGCGGCCGAAAACCCGGCAGGCGATGGCATGCTGAGAGATCGCTTCGGCGCGCCCGGCAAGCGCCTCTTCCACCACGAATCGCAGGAAGTCGTTGGACCTCCGGCTCGTATCGAAGCCCGCGCTTCCCGTGATGCGGGCGAGCTGGGCCCGAATCTCGGCCTCCCCGGGCATATCGATCGCCGCGGCTTTTTAAACCTCGGGAGACATTGGCCAGACCCCTCAACAAGTCCCCAAGCAATCCTCACAGCTTAGCACGCGACTGTAAGTGGCGTCAATGACCGTAATTTACGCGCGTGTTACTAGGCGCGGCCCGGCATCCGTGCGATCGTCGCCGCCGTGAACGACAAGGACACCGGTCACCTGCTTCGGGACGTCCTGGTCCGCTTCCCGGACGCGGGGCCGCGGATCCAGCAGTTGTTCCGGCAGAACGAACAGTTCCGCGAACTCTGCGCCGACTACAGCGAGTGCATGCTGGTGCTCGAACAGCTTCGCAACTGGGGGTCGCGCAGCGGTGACCTGATCGAGCAGTACGCCGAACTCCGGGTGAGTCTCGAACAGGAACTATCGGAGAGGATCGGGGCGACCGCCGAGAGTTGAGCCTGGGACAGGAGACGCCTGCCGAACCCCGGGGCGACAGACGGCTGGGCGGGAAGCCGCCGGTCCGGCCGCACAAAGGAACACGACGCCTGTAAAGGCGCAGCGATGAGAGCACCTGTTCTCCACCCGACAGGATGCACACCAGAGGACACGAAGAAAGGACATGAACCATGAGGGCAGCCAGACGCCGGATCGCGAAGAGTCTGAAGGCATCGCTGTGCGCAGCGTTTGTCGGAAGCGGGCTGATGAACGGGTGTTCTCAGCCGGAGCAAGGCAGACTGCCGTTTCCCGAGACGCCGTCGGCCAGTGTCGCCGGTGCGACGATGCAGGAGTCCAGGCACCAGTGGCGGAAGGAGCCGCGCCGCGTTCGCAAGGATGCCCCCAACATCCTCATTGTCATGTTCGATGATGCGGGATTCGGCCAGCCCAGCACCTTCGGCGGCGAGATCGCCACACCGACGCTCTCACGACTGGCCAGGGACGGCATCTCCTATAACCGCTTCCACACTTGTGCGATGTGCTCGCCGACGCGGGCTTCGTTGTTGACCGGACGCAATCACCATCGGGTCGGCACCGGCATCATCGCTGAGTTCGCCAATGACTGGGACGGGTATACCGGCGTGATTCCCAAGTCGTCGGCGACGGTCGCGGAAGTGCTGGGCCACTACGGCTACGCCACCGCGGCCTTCGGCAAGGACCACAACACCCCGGTCGATCAGATTGCCAACGGCCCCTACGATCGCACGCCGACGGGTCGGGGCTTCGACTATTTCTATGGCTTCATTGCCGGCGAGACCTCGCAGTGGGAGCCCACCTTGTGGGAGAACACAACGCCTGTCTCGCAACCCCACGTCGATAACTACGAGGACTTCCACCTCACCGAGTCCATGGCGGACAAGGCGATCACCTGGATGCGGCGGCACCAGGCCATGAATCCCGATAAGCCGTTCCTGATGTGGTGGACACCGGGCGCCGTGCACGGCCCGCATCACGTGGCCAGGAAGTGGGCAGAGAAGTACAAGGGCAAGTTCAGCGGCGGCTGGGACGCCTACCAGAAGCGGGTCTTCGAGCGTCAGAAGAAGATGGGCTGGATTCCGGCCGACACCAAGCGGCCGCCTCGCCCGGAGGGAATCCCCGCCTGGAAGGATATCCCCGAAGATGAGCGAGCCTTCCAGGAACGGTTGATGGAGGTCTATGCCGGTTTCCTTGAGCACACGGACGCCCAGGTCGGCAAACTGATCGACGAGCTCGAGGCCCGGGGCATCCGCGACAACACCATCGTCATCTACATTCTCTCGGACAACGGGGCTTCGGCCGAGGGCATCGATGGCAGCGTGGCCGAACTGAACGCCCAGAACGGCATCCCGTCCACGATCGCGGAGCACATGGCCGTCGCTGAGCAGTTGGGCGGACTGGACGCGATCGGCGGGCCCAAGATGGACAACATGTACCATGCGGGCTGGGCCTGGGCCGGCGACAGCCCCTTCCGCTACACGAAGCTGGTTGCCTCCGACTGGGGCGGAACGCGGACCCCCATGGTGATCTCCTGGCCGAAGGGCATCAAGCCAGACAAGACCCCGCGCTCGCAGTTCACCCATGTGAATGATGTGGTGCCGACGATCTATGACATTCTCGGCATCACCCCGCCAAAGGTCGTCAACGGCCACAAGCAGGACCCCCTTGACGGCGTCAGCTTCGCTTACACCTTTGACTCACCCAACGCTCCCGAGCGCAAGAAGACCCAGTACTTCGAGTGTCTCGGCAGCCGGGGCATCTACCATGGGGGCTGGATGGCCAGCACCTTCGGGCCACGGACGCCATGGGTGGCGCAGATGCCGGACCTGGCCAGCTGGGATCCCATGCAGGACAAGTGGCAACTGTTCGACACCCGAAGCGATTACTCGCTCATGAATGACATGGCATCCGAGCATCCGGAAAAGCTGGCGGAAATGAAGAAACTGTTCCTGCGGGTGGCCGAGGATAACCAGGTCCTGCCCATCGGCGGCGCCCTTTACACCGGGCTTCATCCGGAGGAGATGAAGCGCAGCTCAAACACCGAGTGGACTCTCTTCGAGGGGATCACGCGTATCCCCGAAAGCCAGGCGCCCAACGTCCGCAACGGCAACATCCGCGCTGAGATCGAGGCCGAGGTGCCGCAAAAGGTCGACGGCGTGATCTTCGCCATGGGCGGCTATGCCGGCGGCGTGAGCCTCTACGCGCTGGATGGCGAACTCTACTACGAGTACAGCGCACTGCTGCTGAAGCGCGACAAGATCAAGGTCGGCGCCCTGCCGGCCGGCAAGGTGTCGATCACGTTGGAAATGCGCACGCCGATGCAGCGTGCGGCGCCCGCCGAACTGAAGTTCTGGATCAACGGCAAGGAGGCGGCCACGGGCACGGTCCGGCGCACCGTTCCGGCGACCTTCACCGCATCGGAGACCTTCGATGTGGGCATGGACACCAGCTCGCCGGTCGCGGACGACTACTTCGACAAGGCGCCATTCGAATTCGAAGGGACGCTCAAGCGGCTCCACTTCATGAACCTCCAGGAAGAGACCCCCGCTTTTGTGCCTTCCCTGGACGATGACTGAGCCCATGACCGGCCTCGACGACACGGAGTTTTGGCTTGTTCATTCCCAATGACCGCGGCAAACACCGCGTCGGCGAAAACGCCGGCTTCAGGGCGCCGCGCCGCTCGGTAGGACAGTACAAGGAGACTTGGACATGAACCACCTGCGACGCGCAACAACTGCCACGCTGGCCATCCTGTTTCTCACCACCCTCACAGGATGCGGCGATGGACCTTCTTTGGGGCAGGCCGGCGATGGCTCCGACAACGGGGAGTCTCAGGCTTCGGCTGCGAATCCGGCGACACCCGTTCAGTATGCCCCGATACCCCAGTCGATCCTGACACCCGATGAAGCCGACACGCGGATCGGCACGCTCAAGTTCTTCGACGGCCTGCCCAAGGCGGGGACGGTCGAGAAGGTCTACGACCACCTCGACTTCATGCGCGGCGTGCGGGCGTTCCTCGATACGGTTCCGGCCGCGTCCATGGTCGCAATGCGCGACGGCATGCGTGACGTCGGCGCTGTTGATGGAGCCGTCGTCATCTTCGAGGACCTCATGGACAGCCGCACGTTGTTCCTGACCGCCAACACCGAGAGCATCTACGCGTGTTCCTGGCTGGACTTGAAGGACGGGCCCGTCGTCATCGAGAGCCCGCCCAACACACTGGGCATCATCAACGACTTCTGGTTCCGATACGTGGGCGACCTGGGCAACGCCGGACCGGACAAGGGCAAGGGCGGCAAGTACCTCATCCTCCCGCCGGGGTACGACGGCGACGTGCCGCAGGGATACCACGTCCTGCGCTCGCAGACGTTCGGCAACATGTTCATCACGCGCGGCTTCCTCGTCGACGGCGACCCGAAACCGGGCGTCGCGAGCATGAAGAAACACATGCGCATCCATCCGCTGGCGAAGGCCGGCAACCCCCCGAAACAGGAGTTCATCAACGGTTCCGGTCGGGCGTTCAACACCATCCATGCCAACGACCTCAACTTCTACGAGGAAGTCAACGAGGTCGTCCAGGCTGAGCCGGCCGCCTCCTGCGATCCGGAGGTCCTCGGTCTGCTGGCGGCGATCGGCATCGAGAAAGGCGAGCCCTTCGCACCGGACGCGCGGATGAAGGCGATCCTCACCGATGCGGCCGCGGTGGGCAACGCGACGGCGCGAGCCATCGTTTACAGAACCCGCGACCCCCGGGCTTACATCTACGAGGAAAGCGCCTGGAAGACCGGCTTCATCGGTGGCAGCCACGAGTTTGCGCTGGACGGCGTGCGGCTGCTCGATGCCCGAACGATGTTTTACTACTACGCCACGTTCGTGACACCGGCCATGGCCGCGCATCGGGTCGGCGTCGGCTCGCAGTACGCCGGCGCCATGGTGGATGCCGATGGCCAGCCGCTCGACGGCGGCAAGACCTACCGCCTGCGCATGCCGCCCGATGCCCCGGCCAAGGACTTCTGGTCCGTCGTCCTTTACGACAACCAGACACGCTCGATGCTCCAGACCGATCAGCCCTTCCCCAGCCTCAACAGCCAGCGCGGCGTCAAGGCCAACGAGGACGGCTCGACTGACATCTACTTCGGCCCCAAAGCCCCCGAAGGCAAGGAGAGCAACTGGATCCAGACCGTCCCCGGCAAAGGCTACAGCGTCATCCTGCGACTCTACGGGCCGCTCGAGCCCTGGTTCGACAAGACGTGGCGACCGGGCGAGATCCAGTGGATGAAGGACGTCCCCGCCGTCCGGCCGTCCGACACCGAGTACAAGTTCGCCACCGAGATACCTGACGGGATCACAACGCCGGACAAGGTGAAGACGCGGATCGGCACGCTGGCGTTCTTCGACGGCTTCCCGACCGAAGAGACCGCCAAGCTGCTCTACGACAACCTGGACTTCATGCGGGGCGTGGAAGCGTTCCTCTCCGCGTGCCCGTCCGCCTCGCTGCACGCGATGTTCGAAGGCATCGGCGACATCGGCGTCGATCGCAACGGCGCCATCTCGATCACCGAAACGCTGTTGGATGCGCGGGCGCTCTACCTGACGCCCAACACTGAAAGCGTGTACATCGGCGGAAGGCTTGATCTCCGGGACGGCCCGGTCGTCGTCGAGAGTCCGCCCAACACCCTGGGCATGGTCAATGACCACTTCTTCCGCTACGTGTCGGACATGGGCAACGTCGGGCCCGATCGCGGCAAAGGGGGCAAGTTTCTCTACCTGCCGCCGGACTGGGGTGGAGACGTCCCGGGGGGTTACTTCGTCTTCCGTTCGCCGACCTACAAGAACCTGATGTTCTGGCGGGGCTTTCTGGTGGACGGGGATCCTCAGCCCGCCATCAACGCCGCCAAGAAGCTGATAAAGGTATACCCGCTGGGCAAAACTGCCGACACCGCCGAGATGAAGTTCGTCAACACCTCCGGGCGATTCCACAACACGATCCACGCCAATGACTTCCACTTCTACAAAGAAGTCCGGGCCGTGATCGACGAGGAGCCCGCAGCAGCGTTCAGCCCGGAGTTGCTCGGTCTGCTGGCGGCGATCGGCATCGAGAAGGGCCGGCCCTTCGCGCCCGACGCGGGCATGCGGGCGATCCTCGAAGAGGCGGCGGCTGTCGGCAATGCCACGGCGCGCGCCCTCTCCTTCCGTACGCGCGATCCGCGGGCTTTCTACTACGACGATGACGCCTGGTTCACCGCCTTCGTCGGCGGCAGCCACGAGTTTCTGCGCGAGAGCGGCGCGCGCGACCTCGATGCCAGGACACTGTTCCACTACGGGTACACGGCGGTGACGCCGGCCATGGTGAACAAGACCGTCGGCGCCGGCTCGCAGTACGCCGTCGCATGCCTCGATGCCAACGGTGACTATCTCGACGGCACGAAGACCTACTCCCTCACGCTGCCGGCCGGCATCCCGGCCAAGGACTTCTGGTCCTTCGTCAATTACGACCCGCAGACCCGCTCGCTGCTGCAGACGCCAGGCACGCCGTTCCCGAGCGTCAGCAGTCAGAGCGGCGACATCGTGACCAATGCCGATGGCAGCACCACCATCTGGTTCGGCCCCGAGCCCCCGCAGGGGAAAGAGTCCAACTGGGTGCCCACCGTACCGGGCAAGGGCTGGTTCACGGTCCTCCGCCTCTACGGCCCGCTCGAACCCTGGTTCGACAAGACCTGGAAACCCGGCGAGATCGAACTGGTCGACGGCGCGTGATCCGATGCCGAGACCTACGCCGCACACGTGTACGTGGCAAACCGAAAACGCGAAGACTAGTGCCGTTTCCAGTCAGCCAGTTTCGCATACATGGTTGATCACGCAACT
>CAZHJL010000030.1:0-51326 GCA_964532795.1 uncultured Phycisphaeraceae bacterium
CGGCCAGAACCGATCCCAACGAAACCACAAGACAACAGAATCCCGGACAGTAGTGCGGCAGCCCCGGCGAGAAGCTCTTTTCGGTGGATGAAGTGCGCAAGGCCTTCGACCCATACAGACCGTGTCGGGCTTGTTCTACGCGCAAGGACCTCATCCCAACTACATGAACCGAAATCCCAAGTACGGTGCGCGACTACATCCAAAGAGCGCCAGGGGACGTGAGAATTTGCGCCGGAATGCCATTACACCCCTTGACAGGTCTATGTTAGGTGATATGCTAACATCATGCGAACGATGGAATCCAGCCCGAATGCCCGGCCGCGGGGGGTGGTGGTGCGTCGGTTGGCGCGGATGATTCAGGCGGCCGAGGGGCGGTATGAGGCGGATTTGCCCGAGCCGCGCGGGGCGGTGGTGCTGCCGTGGGCGCGGGGGCTTTGCCTGCAGCGGGGGAAAGTGCACGAGTGGTTGGGGGTGGCGGAGGCGGATGCACCCGGAAGCGGAAGCGCGGAGCGAACTGGCCGGGGTGGTCGGGGGCGGAGTTCTCGAGGACGGAGTTTGCGGGGGTGGGTAGCGCCGTTGTGTTTATTGAGTGACTTGGCGCGCCGGGCCGCGGGAATGGCAGACGCAACGGGTGTTGCGGCGGACGTCGGGAGTGGTGTTGGAGAAGAGCCCGGGCACCAACCGTTCCGGGAGCAAGCGAAGCTTGTGGGTGGTGGAACAGCCTTGTCGCAGCGTGCGCAGGGTGAGAATCAGCAATTGCAGGCGGCCCCCATTGGACGCGGCTCGGGGGTTTATCGTGGCCTGCATGAAGACCACCCACAAGCTTCGCTTGCCCCCGGAAGTGGTGGCACTCGTAAACAACAGCAGGGAGATATTCGAGCGGGACAGCAAGGCGTCGAACAGGGGTTCTCGGGAGAAGACTGTTTAGGGGCGGGTGTGTCGGGGGCGGAGCTTCCGGGGGTGGTGGTCTGGGTTGGTCGGGCGTGCTGGCCGCATCCACGGACGTTGATGTGGCCGGCGGATGCGTGGGGGTACGGCGAGGACACGCGGCTGCTGGCGCGGTCGATTTTCATCAAGGCGCAGTCGCGGGAGCAGCGGCTGTGGGCGATGGACCTGGCGCTGCGCAGCCCGGCCGTGGCGGCGTTGGTGGGCGATGCAAGCGGGTTGGATCTGGCGTCTACGCGCCGGTTGCAACTTGCGGCCGAGGCGCGTGGCGGCTTCGCCCTGCTGGCCCGTCCGCCGGATGAACAGTCGCAACTCTCGGCCGCCGGTTCGCGCTGGCGCGTGGCCCGACTGCCCTCGGACAGTCAATACCCGAGATGGCAGGTGCAGTTGCTTCGCGCCAAGCCCGGCGCGATCGACTGGCCGCGTGAAAGTGGCGCGGCGGCGGACGAAGCGGAAACGGATCGCGGTGGTTCGGGGGACGAGGCTTTTGCTTCCGGGGCTTTTGCGATGGAGTGGCACGGTGCGAAAGGTGTGCTTGTCCCTGTTTCTTCCGACGTGGTCGACCGACCTGATTCGCAGGCGGTGGCGCAAGGACGGCGCATCGCATGAGGACAGTGGGCGGGCGGCCCGCGCGATCATCCTAGTGGAAGACCAGGCGCTGCGACAGGTGGTGGTCTGCGGGTGCCGGCGCGCCCTCGCGGCCGGGGTGAAACCGGGGATGACCCTCACCCAGGCGCGGGCGCTGTTGCCGCTGGGGGCCGTGCACGCGCAGGCGTATGACGGCGAGCACGACGCGGCGGCGCTCAATGCCCTGGCGCAGTGGGCCACGAAGTTCAGCCCGATCGTCGCGCCGGATGATCCCGCCCCTGGAAGAAGCGACCGTCCCGGCATGGGCGCGGGGCTGTTGCTGGATGTGACCGGGTGTCATCGCGTGTTCGGCGGGTATCGGCGGCTGATGCATCGGCTGGTGACGGCGGTGCGGCGGCTGGGGCTGGCCGCGCGCGTGGCCGGGGCGCCGACATTCGGCGCGGCGTGGGCGCTGGCGCGGTACGGCGAAGAAGACGGCATGCTGGTAAACCGTGAGGAGGTGCGCGAGGTGCTGGCCCCCCTGCCGGCGGCCGGGTTGCGGCTGGAGCGGGACATGTGCGAGGCGCTGGAGGAGGTGGGCGTCACGTGCATTGGTCATCTGCTGGACCTGCCGCGCCGACATCTGCCCAGCCGGTTCGGGGATGATTTGCTGTTTCGGGTGGACCAGGCGCTGGGTCAGGCGATCGAGACGATCGATCCGGTGCGGCCGCGCCCGCCGTTGAAGGTGGAGCGCTGCTTCGACGGGCCGGTGAAGGATCTGGAGGCGATCCAACTGACGGTGCGCGGGCTGATCGATCAGTTGATCGAGCACCTCAAGCAGCGCGAGGCCGGCGTGCGGCAGATGGTGTTGACGCTGGATCGGTCGGACTGCCCGCCGGTGCAGGCGGAGGTGACGACCAGCCGCCCGAATCGCACGGCCAGGCATCTGTGGTCGTTGCTGGGTCCGAAGGTGGAGAAGCTGAACTTCGGCTTCGGGGTGGAGAAGGTGACGCTGCACGCGGTGCGCGCCGGTGGGTTGCCGCACGAGCAGACGCGGGCGCAGGGGTGGCGCACCGAGGCGCAGAGCCTGGCGGCATTCGAGAAGCACCTGGGCGAGTTACTGGACACACTGAAGAATCGGCTGGGGGATCGCAGTGTGATGCAGGTGGAGCCGGTGGCGACGAGGGTGGCCGAGAGAGCGACGAAGCGACGGAGCGACGGAGCGACGAAGGGGAAGAGGAAAGGCACGAAGGTACGCCCCCGGACAAGGCACGGAGGCACGAAGCGGAGGGGATTTGGATGCTCTCCTGCTCTACTGTCGCCTGCTCTCCTCTCTCGCCCGCAGGGCGCGGGGCACGAAGGCGTGCCCCCGGACAAGGCACGAAGGCACGAAGCGGCCGGGCATATCCCCCCGGTATGCCGGGGGCATCGGGGAATGACGCAAATGGCAAACCGGCCACCGGCGCTCCGGTCTCCCGGCGGCCCAAGCGGGTGACGCGGCCGGCGAAGAAGGTATTCGATCCCGAGACCGCGGCCATGGGGTTGTGGTTCGAGCGGCCGTCGACGTTGCTGGCGGAGCCGGAGTTGGTGGATGTGATTGCGTTGCATCCGGAAGGTCCGCCGACGTGGCTGCGCTGGCGTGGTGAGGAGGCCGCGCTGCGGGCGGCGATCGGGCCGGAGCGGGTGGCGATGAGGTGGTGGGAGGAAGCGACGGAGCGACGGAGCGACGGAGCGACGAAGGGGAAGATAATGAAGAAAGAAGGCACGGAGGCACGAAGGCACGGAGGCACGAAGCGGAGGGGATTTGGATGCTCTCCTGCTCTCCTGTCGCCTGCTCTCCTCTCTCGCCCGCAGGGCGCGGGGCACGCAGGCACGCCCCCGGACAAGGCACGAAGGCACGAAGCGGCCGGGTATATCCCCCCCGGCATGCCGGGGGCATCTGACGAATCCGCCCACGGCGCGATCGACGAACACCCGGCCGCGTGCCGCGACTATTTCAAGGTTCAGGATGAATCGGGGCGGTGGCTTTGGGTCTTCCGGGACACGCGCAGCGGGCGCTGGTTTGTGCATGGGCAATGGGCGTAAGGAAATGCGTGGTGGACGATGCCGCAACCGCCGGACAGGAAGAGCAAGTTGCACCCGTGGGAACAGTCGCGCGAGCGCGCGATCGATCCATTCTCACCCGAACCGGCTTCAGCGATCGACGATGCCGCATCCGACAACGCGGCCCATCCGCTGCTGCGCACCGCTACCAACCACGCGCGCTACGCCGAACTGCATGTGACCAGCAACTTCACGTTTCTCACCGGGGCGAGCCATCCCGATGAACTGGTGCAGCGCGCCGCGGCGCTGGGGTTGGAAGCGGTGGCGATTACGGATGTGAACACGCTGGCCGGCATCGTCCGCGCCCACGTGGCGGCGAAGGAAGCGGGGATCCAACTGGTGGTCGGCTGTCATGTGAAGTTTCATGACGGGCTGTTTTCATCGGTGGACGAAGCGGCGCCCGCGGCATGCCGCGGGGGATATACGTTTCCGCACGGTGATGCGGCGGCGTATCCCGATACGCACGATGGTCATTTTTCGAACGCCCACCCCCGGCAGGCCGGGGGCTATCTGCCGTCCCTGTTGCTGTATCCGACGACGCGCGACGCCTACGCGCGGCTGTGCCGGCTGCTGACGATCGGCAAACGCCGCGCACCGAAGGGCGAGTGCCACCTGACGCCGCACGATCTGCTGGAGTTGCATGAAGGGATGCTGGCGGTGGTGATCCCCCCCGCCGTGTTCGACAATGCGTTCATTTCGATGCTGCACAGCTTGCGCGGCATCTTTGATGAGGATCGCCTGTCGCTGGCGGCCGCGCGGTTGTACACGCAGGAAGATGATCTGCGGATGCACCAGTTGATGGCGCTGAGCGAGCATGTGCATGTGCCGCTGGTGGCGACGAACGACGTGCATTACCACGTGCGTGAGCGCCGGCCGCTGCAGGATGTCGTGACGTGCATCCGCCACGGCTGCACGATCAGCGAGGCCGGCTACCTGCTGTTTCCCCATGCCGAGCGCTGCCTGAAGTCGCCGCACGAGATGGCGCGGCTGTTTGCCGATTGCCCGGAGGCGCTGGAGCGGTCGGTGGCGATCGCGCGGCGTTGCCGCGGGTTCAACCTGGATCAACTGCAGTATGAATACCCGGACGAAGTCGTGCGGCCGGGCGCGACGCCGATGCAGTACCTGCGCGAGCTGACCGAAACGGGCGCCCGGCAGCGATACCCCGCCGGCGTGCCGGACAAGGTGCGCAAGCAGATCGAGCATGAGATGGTGTTGATCGACCAGCTCAACTACGCGCCGTACTTCCTGACGGTGTACGACATCGTGCAGTTCGCCGAGTCGCGCGGGATTCTCTGCCAGGGCCGCGGCGCGGCGGCGAACTCCGCGGTGTGCTACTGCCTGCGGGTGACGGCCGTGGATCCCGATCGCATCGACATGCTGTTCGAACGGTTTGTCAGCAAGGAGCGCAACGAACCGCCGGATATCGACATCGACTTCGAGCACGAGCGGCGCGAAGAGGTGATCCAGTACATCTACGAGAAGTACGGCCGCGACCGGGCGGCGCTGACGGCGGAAGTCATCAGCTATCGCGCGCGCAGCTCGATTCGTGAAGTCGGCACAGTGATGGGCCTGTCGCTGGACTGCGTGGACCGCATGGCGAAGAACCTGGACTGGTTCGACAACCGGATTGCGAATCCCAAACACCTGCGCGAACTGGGGCTGAACCCGGACGATCCGACGATCCAACAGGTGGTGAAGCTGGCGACGGAGTTGATGGGGTTTCCAAGGCACCTGTCGCAGCACGTGGGGGGATTCGTGATTACGCGGACAGACCTGTGCGAGATGGTGCCGATCGAAAACGCGGCGATGGAGGATCGGACGGTCATCGAGTGGGACAAGGATGACATCGACGCGATGGGGATGCTGAAGGTGGATGTGTTGGGGTTGGGGATGTTGACGTGTTTGCGGAAGGGGTTTGAGTTGTTGGATAGGCACGAAGGCACGGAGGCACGGAGGCACGAAGCAGAGGAAGAGGGAAGAAGGCACGAAGCGGATTCGGATGGTGATTTCGGTAGCACGGAGGCGGCTTCGACAACAGGAGATCATATCGATGCAGATCAAGACATTCCGGGATCTTGTGGCCTGGCAGAAAGGGATGGCGCTAGCGAAAGCGGTTTATGTCAGCACGCGGGGAATGCCGACAGACGAGAGGTTCGGACTGACCCATCAGATGCGTCGGGCAGCGGTGTCCGTGCCGTCAAACATCGCCGAGGGATACGCGCGACAGAGCCGCGTGGATTACCTGAGATTCCTTCGCACGGCACGAGGATCACTTGCGGAACTGGCCACGCAGTGCGAACTGGCGATCGAGATGAACATGCTGCCGACCAGTCCAAGCCTGATCGACCTGCTGGAGGAAACGGACCGCGTCCTGCAAGGCCTGATCCGCAGCCTGCAATCCGTGAAACACAACTAGCCTCTTTTTCTGCTTCGTGCCTCCGTGCCTCCGTGCCTTCGTGCCTTTATCTGGCGGCTCTGCCGCCAGAGGATCCCCACGTCTACGACATGATCTGTGATGCCGACACTGTTGGCGTCTTCCAGATTGAATCGCGTGCGCAGATGTCCATGCTGCCCAGGCTGAAGCCGCGCTGTTACTACGATCTTGTTATTGAAGTGGCCATCGTTCGGCCCGGGCCGATCCAGGGGAACATGGTGCACCCCTACCTGCGGCGGCGCAACGGTGAGGAGGAATTCAGTTTTCCCGATGAGACGATCCGCAAGGTGCTGGGCAAGACGCTGGGGGTGCCGTTGTTCCAGGAGCAGGCGATGTCGCTGGCGATCGTGGCGGCGGGGTTCACGCCGGGGGAGGCGGACCAGCTTCGCCGCGCGATTGCGGCGTGGAAGAGCAAGGACATGATCATCGACCACTTCGCCGAGCGCATCGTCAACGGGATGGTCGAGCGCGGCTACTCGCGGCAGTTCGGGCAGCAATGCTTCGAGCAGATCAAGGGGTTCGGCGATTACGGATTCCCCGAGTCGCACGCCGCGAGCTTCGCCCTGCTGGTGTACGCGTCGGCATGGATCAAGTGCTACTACCCGGCCGTGTTCGCCTGCGCGCTGATCAACAGCCAGCCGATGGGTTTCTACGCCCCGGCACAGATCGTGCGCGATGCGAAGGAGCACGATGTGCAGGTGCGGCCGGTGGATGTGAATTGGAGCGGGTGGGATTGCAGGTTGGAGGGGGAAGGCACGAAGCAGAGAGGAAGCGACGAAGCGACGGAGCGGAGGGACGGAGGGGAAGAGGCGGAAGGCACGGAGGCACGCCCCCGGAAAAGGCACAAAGGCACGAAGCAGAAGGGATTCGGATGCTCTCCTGCTCTACTGTCGCCTGCTCTCCATTCTCGCCCGCAGGGCGCGGGGCACAAAGGCGCGCAGCAGGCATTTAGCCCCGGGCATGCCCGGGGTGGGCGTGATGCCCACGGGGATGATGCGTCTGCCAACGAATCGCCGAAGCATCGTGCGGCCAGGCACATCCCCCCCGGCATGCCGGGGGCATGCGAATCGAACGAACCAGCATGGTCGCCCGCCCTGCGGCTGGGCATGCGGCTGGTCAAGGGCGTCGGTGAAGCCGAAGCGCGGCGGATCGAGGAGGCCGTGGCGCGGTGCGGCATGTTCGAGTCGATCGAAAATCTGTGGCGATCCTCGGGGGTGAAGGTGTCAACGTTGCGGCGGCTGGCCGCGGCGGATGCGTTCAATTCGATGGGGCTGGACCGCCAGGCCGCGCTGTGGCGGATTCGGAAGTTGCGGGATGAGCGGTTGCCGTTGTATGAAAGAAGCGACGAAGCGACGGAGCGACGGAGCGACGGAGAGGAAGAGGCGGAAGGCACGGAGGCACGCCCCCGGAAAAGGCACAAAGGCACGAAGCAGGCATTTAGCCCCGGGCATGCCCGGGGTGGGCTTGGTGCGAATGGAAAGGTTAGGCACGAAGGCACGAAGGCACGAAGGCACGAAGCGGACGGGAATATCCCCCCCGGCATGCCGGGGGCAGACCAAACGGGCGACGATGCACATCATGCATTCGACCCCGACGGTGCGGACCGCCTGCCGGCCGTGCCCGACGGTCTGAAGGTCATGCATGATTACCTGACGACCGGGCTGTCGCTCAAGGCCCACCCGCTGGCGTTCCATCGCGAAGCGTTGGCACGCGTGGGCGTGACGCCCAACGCCGCGCTGAAGGATGAAGCGAACTGGCCGAATGCAAAGCGCATCGCGGTTGCGGGGATCGTGCTGGTGCGGCAGCGACCGGGGACGGCCTCGGGGGTGGTGTTCATGACGATCGAGGATGAAACGGGGGTGGCGAACCTGATCCTGCGTCCGCGGGTTTACGAGCGATTCCGCCGCCAGGCGCGTCACAGCGTGATCGCCATCGCGCGCGGCAAGGTGGAGCGTCAGGGCAAGGTGGCGCACGTGATGGTGGAGCGGGTGGAGGACTTCGCCGATCGGGAAGGCGCCGTGCCCGCGGCAAAGTCACGGGACTTCCATTAAAACGCCGATGCCGTGGTCTGCTACCATGACCGACGCGCGAACGCATCGCGCCATCGCAATGGAGTGATGATGCATGTGGCATGCCCTCCTGGCCCAACAAGCCGCCGCGCCGAACCCGGCCGATCAGCCATGGTGGTACCTGCTGCTGGACAACGCGCTGGGCATTGCGATCCTGGCGGTGTTCATCACGGCCGTGGTCGCGATGATTCTGCAGCAGCGCCGGCGCGACAAGTGTCTGAAGCTGTTCAGGAAGTACACCGTTACGTTCCTCTCCACCGCGCAGCCCGAGCCGATGTGGGGCAAGCTGCACGTCTTTCCTGAATCGATCGAACTGGAGTTTGATGCGCCGTACGTCAACCGGCGCGGCGTCGTCAAGAGCAGTTCGCTGATCTACAAAGAAGAACTCGACAAGGGCCTGGCCCTCCTCCGCCCGCGGCAGGCGCAGGATGACAAGCACCAACGCAAGCGGTTGAAGCAGGTGAAACGACGCTTCCGCCCGTGGTTTCACCGGCGGGCCTGGCGCTGGGTGCGCAACCTGTTCAACTCGCTGCGTGATGCCTTCAGCAAGTCATTGACGCTGCTGATCGGGCAACTGGCCAAGGCGCGGCCGCAGTCGCAGGTTCTGGCCCAGCAACAGGGAAGCGTCGAACAGATCGGCCAGACGATCCTCGGCGTGGCCGGCAACATGCACGAGCCGATCCTCGAGCGGCACATCGGCAAGCCGGTGGTGCTGACGCTGCCGACGCCGGCCGGCGGCGAGATCAAGGCGATCGAGGTCACCGGCTTCCTGGCCGACTACTCGGACAAGTACATCGCGGTGATGAGCCTCGAGCAGCCGGTGCTCGAGCGTGTCGAACTGAGCGTGGCTGAAACGCTCCAACGGGACGACATCACGGTTGAGTTGACCGATGGACGCGTACGCGTCAAAGCACTCGGGCCGGAACTGCTGGTCGTGCGCAGTATCGACACCGGCGAGGCGATCTACGAGTTGAATGCCGTACTCGCACCGGGAGGCACGCTTTCGCTACCGGATGAGGGCCCCAATCCGACGAAGGTCGTGCTCGAGCGCACGCGCAGCGTGGACATCGTCGCGCCGCGCGCCCTCGCGCGGGTCTACTTCGGCGCGGAGACGCAGCAGCGCCGGAGCTGGCTGCGCGGCTTGGCGCCGGTGCAACTGCTGTGGGGGGCGGAGCGCGACGAGGCGCCGAAGGTCGCCACCGATACACCCCCCACCCCGACCGAATCGCGCGGCGAAGCGGCGGAGACGGCGCGTCCCTAGCGCGGCCGGGCGCGGCTAGAAGTATCCGCCGCGCTCGCTGATCTGCTCGGCCGAGAGCCCCGCATCCACCCACTCCTTGATCTCGCCCTCGTTGCGGTCGATCTGCTCGGCCCGCTCGAGCACCTGGACGGCGATGCCGCGGGGAATGACCAGGGCGCCGTCGATGTCGGCCATGACGATGTCGCCCGGCTTGATGATGAGCCCTTCGATCACGATCGGCGCCTGGTAGGCGGCGATCTTGGTGTGGGCCAGGGCGCCGGTGGAGGTGCGGTACCGGCTCCAGATGGGAAAGCCCTGCGCGAGGATGTCTTTCGTGTCCCGGATGCCGCCGTCGATGATCGCGCCGCGGCAGCCGCGATGGATCGAGGCGCGCGTCATGACACCGCCCCAATGGCTGGCCACGCGTTCGCCATTGGCATTCCAGACGACGACGTGGTTCTCTCGCAGTTCGTCGAGCATCTTGACGCGCATGTCGAGTTCGCCGCCGAGGGTGGGGTCGGCCACGCCGCGCACGGTGAAGGCTTCGCCGCAGACGACCATCTCGTCCCGCAGCGGCACGATGGCCGGCGGCAGCGCCTGCAGCGGCAGGCACATCTCGCGCAAGACGTCGTTGACCGCGCCGGTGTAGAGCTTCTCGAAGCGCTTGCACAGTTCGGCGAGGGGGATGGCCATTTCGCAGTCGGCAGGCGCATCGCGCATCTGCTGGAGCTTGTCGGTATGCATCAATTCGCTCATGGTTCACCTCGATCCGGATGCAGTCGGGGTCACGATATCCGCAGGCCGCCGTCAATGGGCAGGTCGATGCCGGTGATGTAGCCGCCGGCGTCGGAGCATAGCAGCAGCACAGCGCCCACGCAGTCGTCGGGTGTCCCGATCCGCGCGAGCGGCACCCTCTGGCGGATGCCTTCGCGCCGCTGGGGGTCGGCCAGCGGCTCAGCGTTCCGGTCGGTGTCGATGACACCGGGCGAGATATTGTTAACGGTGACCCCTTGTGATCCAAGTTGGCGGGCGAGATTGCGGACGAGCTGCTCCAGGCCGCTCTTCAGCGCGCCGTACACGATCATCGATCGGTGCGGGCGGTACTGCTGGACGCTGCCGACGGTGACGATGCGCCCCCACCGCCGCTCGCACATCGCCGGCGCGGCGTGCTGGATCATCTCGACGACTGACCGGAAATTGACGGCCACCTGGTGGTCGAATTCCTCGCGGTTCGGCTCGGACCAGTGGCGCAGGTGCTGCACGGAGGCATTGAGCACGAGGATATCGATGCGTCCGAGCGTGGCGGCAACCTGATCCACGATGTCGCGCGCCGCATCATCGGCGGCGAGATCGCCCTGCACCAGGCAGCCGCGCCCACCCATCTCGTCCAGCGCCGCCTGCGCGGCCTCGCGCCGGCTGGCGTAATGCACGGCCACGCTTGCGCCGCAGCGGGCAAGGCCCATGGCGATCGCCCGGCCGATGCCGCGGCTGGCGCCGGTGACGAGGGCGACGCGATTCGAGAGATCCAAACCATCAATCATCGCACACTACTCCATGGGGATGCACTGGGCTTCGGCCGCGCGGGGCATGAAGTTGTAACAGAGCATGGACAGCCAAAGTGCGCCCATCGATCGCAGCAACGCGCGGTAGTGATCGAGGTCCTCATCCAGCCCGGGTTGGCCCCACTTAACGCGGTCCAGATCAAACGGATCGCCCTCGAGTCCGAGCAGCGTGATGCCCGCCTCCGCGAAACGCTGCCCGATGGCGCGCAATGCGTCCAGGCGCCACGGCTGGTCGATGCGCGACAGCCCGGGATGCACCTTCGTCACCGCATGGCGCACGCCGACCTGGCGGGCCAGCGCCCACCGATCGTCGGGAACCGGCGGCAACAGGAGGCAGAGCTTCACGCAGGCCCCCCGCCGGCCCGGATGTTCCATCGCCTGATGACCTCGGCCGCGGGCTTGCCCCAGACGGTGAAGCCCTTGTCGCCCGCCGGGTCGTCGCGGAACTGCGGGCGGTCGCTGTGTTCGTCCCACTTCCACCAGAAGTAGCCCAGCCACCAGGGCTCATCCCAGAAGAGGCGCAGCGCGGCTTCGAGATGATCGGCCTGCTCCGCGCCGTCGTAGCGGGCACCGCCCTCCCAGCCCCACGGCTTGCGGCCGGAACCAGCGCCGCTGGTGCAACCCAGTTCGGCGAACTGGATGGGCTTGCCCAGGACCGCGGCGATGCGGCGGTACATGTCGCGCTTCGGTTCGAGATACGCCATCCGCTGCTCGACCGACGCGCCGGGGGCGTCTTCGGAGGGGTGGTAGAAGCTGACGCCGAGCGAATCCAGGTCGCGGAACCAGTGGTCCTCACACTCCAGTTCGTGCAGGAAATCCACGATGTGGGTGTGGCAGGACGTGACGTGGCCGCCGTAGTGCTCGCGGGCGACTTCGAGGACCTCGCGCCACGCATCGTTCATGTGGACGAAGCGATCGATTTCGCTGTCCAAGCCGTACATCTCGCAGCCGGTCTTGTGCGCGATCCGAGCGTAGTGGCTAGTGCGGGCGCGCATCGAGGCGAACCATCGGGCGTAACAGTCGGAGCGCCGGCCGGGGATTCGCCCTTCCTGGTCGGGTGGGAAGCGGATCTCCGTGCGGCCGTGCCCGTCGTAGCACTCGATCATCGCCCGGAGGCAGACCTTCATGCCGCGCTCGTGGAGGTAGTCGATGATCGATGCGACCTCGAGGTCGGAGGGCGTGATCTCGAAGTCGGCGAACATGCGCGGCGAGGCGGCGGTCTCCTGCATGATCGTCGGGACCACGCACACCCAGCGCACACCCAGTTCGGCCATGCGATCCACCTCTTCGCGCGCCTGCGGGGTGTCGAAATAGCCGTTGCAGGCGCAAAAGCCGAAGGTGACGCCGAGGCAACGTTCGGTGACGGTTGTCTGTTCGGTGTGCGCCATTGCTCTTTACCGGTTGCGGGGTGGGGGTAGCCTGCCACAGAGTGTACCGCGGTCACCGCGCGACGGGGCTCGCCGAGGATGGATTGCTCGATGGCGAAGGCGTGCCGGTTGACAACAGCACGGTGCGCGAGCAATAATCTCCAATCTTGCCGAGGTATCGGCGTCGCAGCGTAGGCGGCGTCTGGCGTGGGTCGGCAGGCCTGTGGCGGGAGCAAATCACCGGCTAACATCAAATCGCCATCGCTCCACAACGCCGAACCTTCTCTGCGCATCACCTTCACAATCCGGATTGAAAGGCGACTCCCATGGCTGAGGAGCAGATGGACACGATGTCCGAGGAAACGGAAGACAAACTCGAGATTTCTGTTGAGGTCAAGGACACCGGCCCCGCCCGGAAGATGCTCTCGATCGAGATCGGGCAGGACCAGATCAAGGAGAAGATCGGCGAGCAGTTCGAGACACTGCAGGAAGAAGCGCAGTTGCCCGGCTTCCGCAAAGGCCGCGCACCGATGCGGCTGCTGGAGAAGCGGTTCGGCTCGAACGTGCGCGATGATGTGAAGGCGCAGTTGATTTCGACGGCCTACACCCAGGCGATCGAGGACGAGGGGCTGGACGTGATCGGCGAGCCGGATGTCAAAGGCATCGAGGACCTGGAACTGCCGGAAGACGGCTCCCTGTCGTTCGAGGTGGAGGTGGAGGTGACGCCGACCGTTGAGCTGCCGTCGCTGGAGGGCATCGAGGTCACGCGTCCGACGAAGACGATCACCGAGGAGGACGTGGACGAGCAGATGGAGACAATGTGCGAGCGGTTCGGCAACATGAAGGAAGTGCCGGACGCCGAGATCGCCGACCGCGACTACGTGAAGTGCGAGGTGCGCCTCCTCGAAGGCGAGGATGCGGGTGACGACGCGCCGGAGATCGCCCACCATCCCAGCACGTACCTGCTGGCGCACGGCGAGGACATGGACTACAAGGGCCATGTGGTGGGCATTCTCATCGATGACCTGGGCAAGCGCGTGATCGGCAAGAAAGCGGGCGAGAAGCTGCGCATCTCGATGACCGGTCCGGCCGGTCACGAGGATGAGCGCATCAAGGGCCGGCCGATCACGGTCGTCATCACGCTGAACGCGGTCGAGCGCCTCGAACCGCTCTCGACCGAACAGCTCATGGAGATCATGGGCCAGGAGAGTGAAGACGAGATGCGCGAGTACTTCCGCGACATGCTGAGCGAGAACCGCGAGCGTGAAGCGAGTTCGGCGATGCGCGACCAGATCAGCGAGGCCCTGCTTGAGCAGGTGGACATGGAACTGCCCGAGGGCCTGTCCGGCCGCCAGACGTCGCGCGTGCTCGAGCGGACGGCGATGCAGATGGCCATGCAGGGCGTGCCGGAGCAGGAGATCGAGCAGCGCGTGGCGGAGATGCGCGCCGATAGCGAGGAGACCGCCCGCAAGCAGTTGAAGCTCTTCTTCATCCTGTCGAAGGTCGCCGAGGAATTGGATGTCTCGGTCAGCGAGGGCGAACTGAACGGCCAGGTGGCGATGATGGCCCGTCAGCAGGGCCGCCGCCCGGAGCGTCTGCGACAGGAGATGGCCCGCAGCGGGCAGCTCGAGCAGCTTTACATGCAGTTGCGCGAGCAGAAGACGCTCGACGCCGTGCTCGAGAAGGCGAAGGTGACCGAGGAGTCGGTCGAGGAGACGCAGAGCAAGAAGAAGAAATCCTCGAAGAAGAAATCTTCGAAGAAATCCAGCAAGAAGAAGGCCGGCAAGAAGAAAGCCGCGGCGAAGCCGGACGAGGATTGAGGCAGACGCTGAACGCGGGGCCGCCTACCGTCCCTCGGGGGCTCGGACCGGCACGCGGGATGCGATGGCATAGGGGCTTGAGCCGGAATAGGATCAGGTGATGGCTGAGGAGCGCCCCAATCGGCCGGTGGCCGCGCTGCATCGCTGCATGGCGGTGGCGGCCTGGCTGTGCCAGCCGGCGGCGGTGCTGGCGACCACGGCTGCGAAGAAAGCCCCTTCGGCTGAGCGTTATCGGGAACTGACCAACAGCGTGCTGATCGGCTTGGCAATCATCAGCGTCGTGGCGGCGGTGGTCGGCTTCCTCGGCTGGCGCTGGTACAGGCAGTATAAAGCCGAAGACAGCACGATCGATACCGGCTTCACGCTGTCCGATTTGCGGCGGATGCACCGCAACGGCGATCTCACGGATGAGCAGTACGAGCAGGCGCGGGCGGCCATTATCGGCATGACGCAGCGACAGGTGGATGCCGATGCCCCGGAGGAGGAAACCGCTTCCGATTGGCCGCGGCCGAAGGACGGTTCAGGTGGGTATCGGGACGACACCGACAGCGATTCCGATGATGAGGAACAGACGAAGTAGGCGCCTCGGACTGCCGCCACAGGCTCCCCGATGACCGGCTCGCCGCCTCCTGCCGAATCAGCAACGTCCGTAAGGATTTTTCCGGCCGATGATCGCTTTGCAGGCGTGATTTTGGTGATATGATGCCATTGTCAGTTGCGTGTCTTTCCATCGGTTTTCCGTGGGCGTTTCCGAGCGTCGGGTCCGGTCAAGCCGGCGTGGTGGATGGACGATCAAGTGGAAGGACCACGCCTACTTACAGCGCGGGGACTGCGGGCCAACGCCCTGTCCGTCCGCTGAAATCAGTTCTCAATCGGGAAAGGTAGCGATGGCCAACGGACGCAGTGGACGAGGCGGAAGAGGCGGCGGCGAGGGCGATGGCGGCGGTGGCGGCGGCGATTCAGGCTTCCGCGGCCGGCGTGTCACCACCTGCTCTTTCTGCGGCAAGACTTCCCGTGAAGTCGGGCCCATGGTCGAAGGGCCCAACGACGTCTATATCTGCGCCAACTGCACCGACCTTTGCCAGAACATCTTCAAGCAGGAGCGACGGCGCGTGCAGGCCGGGCGCCCGATGTTCGGCACCATCCCGACGCCGCGCCAGATCAAGGAGTTCTGCGACCAGTACGTCATCGGCCAGGAGATGGCCAAGCGCGCCCTTGCGGTGTGCGTGCATCAGCACTACAAGCGGCTGACGGCGAGCGAAGACAAGGACGTGCCCGTCGAACTGGACAAGTCCAACGTGTTGTTGATCGGCCCCACCGGATCGGGCAAGACGCTGCTGGCGCGCACGCTGGCGCGCACGCTCAACGTGCCCTTCGCGATCGGCGACGCCACGACCCTCACGGAGGCCGGCTACGTCGGCGAGGACGTCGAGAACCTGCTGCTCAAGCTGCTGCAGGCCGCGGACTATGATCTTGAGGCCGCGCAGCGCGGCATCATCTACATCGATGAGATCGACAAGATCGGCAAGACCAGCCAGAACGTGTCGATCACGCGCGACGTGTCGGGTGAAGGCGTCCAGCAGGCGCTGCTCAAGATGCTCGAAGGCACGGTGGCGAACGTACCGCCGCAGGGCGGACGCAAGCATCCCGAGCAGCAGTACATCCAGCTTGACACGTCGAACATTCTGTTCATCTGCGCGGGCACCTTCGTGGGCGTGGACGAGATCGTCCAGCGGCGCCTGGGCAACAAGTCCATCGGGTTCGCCAGCGAGTCGCAGGCGCATGCGGGCGAGGACAAGTCGAAGGACGTGGGTTACCTGCTTTCGCAGACCACGCCGGACGACCTGATGGAATACGGGATGATTCCGGAACTGATCGGCCGTCTGCCGGTGATCACCTCGCTCGAGCCGCTCAGCGAAGAGGCGATGGTGCAGATTCTCACCGAGCCGAAGAACGCGCTGTGCCGCCAGTACCAGCACTTCTTCCAGATGGAAGAGTGCGAACTGGAGTTCACCCCGTCGGCGTTGTCCACCATCGCCACCCGCGCGATGAAGCGCGACACCGGCGCCCGCGCCCTGCGCGGCGTGATGGAAGACGTCATGCTGGAAATGATGTATGACCTGCCCGACATCAAGGAAGTGGGCGCGAAGTACATCATCGACGCCGAAGCCCTGGAGAAGCGCAAGTCGCTGAACGAGATCCGGGAGTTGCACAAGGAATCGGCGTAGGGCCCAGTCGTAATGGGTGACACGTTGGTGTTCTGTCAACGCCCTTCCCCGCCCGCGCTCTTTCGGCTTAACTCGCAAGGGGTGTGAGAAGCGCCGAAGGCGCCACGCCGATCGCGACTGGGGTTTGCCGTTACCTGCTGACGCCATCGCGTTGATCCGGGCCTGACCTGTCGCTAAACTGATGCGCGGAATTGGCTTGTGGCCGTCGACGTGTTGGCCGCGAGCCTTGTTTCTATCCGGCTGGCGCAGGGAAGGTGGTATGACGCGATCTGTCTGGGAACAATCGAAGCCGTCGACCGACGATGCTGCGAAGACGCATCGGTCATCCATGTTGGATGGCATGGCCGGGTCGGGCGATCCGTTCGAGCGGCAGGCCGCGGAGCGGTTGGGGCGGGCCATCGATCACCTTCTCTCGCTGCAGCATGAAGACGGCTACTGGTGCGGGGAGTTGGAAGGCGACTCGATCCTGCAGAGCGAATACCTGCTGATGAAGTGGATCATCGGCGAGGAGGATGATTCGCGGCTGCCGGGCATCACGCAGCACCTGCGCGAACAGCAGCTCGAATCCGGAGCTTGGGCGCAGTACCCGGGCGGTAAGATCGGCGGCGGAGCCGTGCATCTCTCGGCCACGGTCAAGGCGTACTTCTGCCTCAAGCTGATGGGCGATGACCCGGATGCGCCGCACATGGCCAAAGCGCGGCGGATCATCCTTGAGCACGGCGGGGCCGAGCGCATCAACAGTTTCTCGAAGTACTACCTCGCCCTGCTGGGACAGGTAAGCTACAGCGCCGTGCCGATCATCCCGCCACAGATCGTTTTCCTGCCCAAGTGGTTCTACTTCCACCTCGATAAAGTGTCGGCCTGGTCGCGCACGATGATCATCCCGCTGGCCATCATCACCGCCCAGCGCCCGGTGCGCGACTTGCCCGAACATCTGCACATCACTGAACTCTTTAAGGACTCGAAGCTGCGCCACATACTGCTGCCGACCGGGTTCGGCAAGAGCCGGTTCTGGACGCGCTTCTTCCTCTTCGCCGATGCGGTGATGAAGCTGAAGAAGAAGTTCGGCTTGATGAAGTTCGGCGAGCGTCGGGCCCTGCGGTGGATGGAGAACTGGATGATCCGCCACTGCGAAGGCTCGGACGGCCCCGGGGCGATCTTCCCGCCGGTGGTGTACCTCATCATCGCGTTACGACTGTGCCGCGGCTACGCGGCCGACCATGCGGTGGTGCGGGACAACCACCGACACCTCGAGAACTACATGATCCACGGGCGAAACGGCTCGCCCCGCAACAGGCCGGACGATGCGCCGGATGGCGATGAGACGATCCACCTGCAGCCGTGCGAATCGCCCGTGTGGGACACGGGGATCGCGGCCTACGCACTCACCGACTGCGGGATGGACCGGACCCATCCGGCAATGCAGCGCTGCGCGAAGTGGCTGCTCGAGAAGGAAGTCAAGCAGCGCGGCGACTGGGCGAGCAACGTCGGCGACGACGTCAAACCGGCCGGGTGGTACTTCGAGTTCTACAACCCGTGGTATCCCGATGTCGACGACACGGTGATGGTCGCCAAGGCACTGCGTCGCATCGGCGGCAAGGAGAACCGGGCGGCGGCGAAGCGCGGCGTCGAGTGGGTGCTCGCCCTCCAGAACGATGACGGCGGTTGGGCGGCTTTCGACAAGACGTGGGATCACCCGGTCTACGACTGCGTACCGTTCGCCGACCACAACGCGATGCAGGATCCGTCGTGTCCGGACATCACCGGCCGCACGCTCGAATGCCTGGCCTGGCATGGGTACACCGTCGAGCATCCGGCGGTGGCCAGGGCCATTGCGTACATTCGCAGCCGTCAGGAACCGGAGGGTTGCTGGTTCGGCCGCTGGGGCGTGAACTACATCTACGGCACGTGGCAATCCGTGGGCGGTCTGCGTCACGTGGGCTATGACATGAGCCAGCCGTGGGTGCAGAATGCGGCGCAGTGGCTCAAAAGCGTGCAGAAGGAGGACGGCTCTTTCGGGGAATCGGCCGACTCGTACGAGGATCCCTCACGCAAGGGCCGCGGACCTTCCACGGCGTCGCAGACGGCGTGGGGCGTGATGACGCTCATGACGATCTGCGGCCATGACGACCCCGATGTGAAGCGCGGCCTCCAGTGGCTGCTCAAGACACAGCGTGACGACGGCACGTGGGACGAGCCTTGGTTCACGGGCACCGGCTTCCCGAAGGTGTTCTACCTTCGCTATCACCTCTACCGGCTGTACTTTCCGATCATGGCCATCGGCCGGTGGCTGCGCGTGCGGCACGAAGCGGAACAGGCCGACTGAGACTGCTGGGATCAGCAAATGCACTACCGCATGCTCGGAGACACGGGGTTACGCGTGTCGGAAATCGGTTTGGGCGGCAACCGGCTCGGCGAAACCAATGAGACGGATGCGCACTGGGTCAGGTTGATCCGCCGCGCTGCCGAACTGGGGGTGAACATCATCGACACGGCCGAGGCATACGCCGATACACGCAGTGAAACGATGCTGGGGATGGCGATCGCCGACCGACAGGATGTGTATATCGCGACAAAGATGTCGGGCAAGCGTGAAGGACGACCGGGGGGATTCGGCCTTGAGGCGATGACCGCGGCCGTTGAAGACAGCCTCAAGCGACTGCGGCGCGAGGTGATCGATGTCTTTCAGTTGCACAGCCCGCCGCGCGCGGTGTTGGACAGGCTTGACTGGCACAAAGCGATGCTGCGCTTGCGGGAGCAAGGAAAAATCCGATTCCGCGGCATGGCCACCAACAACGCGGACGACGCCATCTGGCTCATGCGCGAGGGCCTGGTGGATGTTCTGCAGATCACGCACAACATCCTGATCGACATCCGAGGCACTGGCGTCTTCGAGACGGCGGCCAGACACGCCGTGGGGCTGCTGGTGCGGATGCCCCTGGCGAGGGGTACGTTGACCGGCAAGTTCGCGTCGCGGGACGGTGTGCCGGAGGGATCACGCGCCCTGCTGGATGGTGAGAAGCTCGAACGCCGCATTGCCAAGGCTCACGATCTCGCACCCCTTGCGGCGGGCTACCCCGGCGGGTTGGCGCGGATGGCTCATCACTTCTCGCTTACGCCTCGCGAAGTGTCGGCGACGATCCCCGGGGCGCGCACGATCGAGCAACTCGAGCAGAACGTAGCCGCGTCCAACGGCGACGGATTGTCGGCGTCCATGCTTGACCGGATCGCCGCAGTGCAGCGGCAATGGCAACCGGAGCCGGGATGGTACTGACCACAAGGGACGCAGCAGTCTTTTGCCGCATGTTCGGCCGGGTCTGCAACTGGAGCGCGATATGATGCGTTAACCGGGGACAGCCCGGTTCGGGCGTAGCGCCCGTGCAGACGGAGTCATTACGCATCCCCCGATGATCGCACCCTCGCCACAATCCGGTCGACGTCGCGTGCTGATGGTCAAGCCTTCGGCTTACGACCGCAACGGCAGACTAATGCGCGGCCGGCGCACCTTCTTCCCTTCGCGCACGCTGCCCTACCTGGCGGCGCTCACGCCGCGCGGGTATGACGTACGGATCATCGACGAGGCGGTGCAAGGCGTCACCGGGCGCGAGGAGGCGGACCTCGTGGTGTTGACCGGAATGCTGCCGAACATGCCGCGGGCGATGGAGATCGGCCGCATGTTCCGCGAGCGCGGCATCGCGACGATCATCGGCGGCATCGGCGTGTTCTCGCTGGCGGATGAACTGCGTGCAAGCGAAGGTTTCGACAGCATTGTGCACGGCGAGGCCGAACACGTCTGGCCGCGCATTCTCGATGATTTCCAATGCGGCCGGCTCGAAGCGGAATATACCGGCCGGCGCTGCGAAGACCTGGCGGACCTGCCGACCGCGCGCTTCGACCTGCTAGACCTGAAGCGGTATTGGCGCCTGCCGCGTGAGCGCTACCCGTTCCTGACCGTCGAGACCTCGCGCGGCTGTCCCCATCACTGCACGTTCTGCGCCGTGCGCCTTTACTTCGGCCAAAAGATGCGTTTCCGCCCGATCGGGCAGGTGGTCGATGAACTGCGTGAACTCGGCGCCGGATACTACATCCTCACCGATGACAACATCATGGCCAACCCCGAACGGGCGCGCGAGTTGTTCACGGCGATGAAGCCGCTGAATATCCGCTGGGGCGGGCAGTTCGACATCTTCGCCGTGCGGAATCCGGACGTGCTGCGTCTTGCGGCGGAGAGCGGCTGCCGTTTCGCGGGCGTGGGGATCGAATCACTCGTGGCGGACAATCTGCATGACGTGCACAAGTCGCAGGGCACGCGCATCGAGATCGAGGAGGTCGCCGCGGCCTTCCGCGAGGCGGGCATCTCGATGACCGCCAGCATGATCTTCGGCATGGACCATGACACGCCGCAAAGCCTCGATGCGACAACCGAGCGCATGATCGCCAGCGGCGTGGACTTCATGCTGCCCTGGGTCCTCGTACCCGGCCCGGGTTCGCAGGTGCACGACGACCTGAAGGCCCAGGGCCGCCTGCTGCACGAGAATTACTCGCTCTACAATGGCATTGATGTGGTGTACCAGCCGAAGCACATGACGCCGCACGAACTGGATGCGAGCACCGCGCGGGCGCTCAAACGGTTCTACAATCTGCGCTACACTGTGCCGCGCGGTTTGCGCGCCACGCGCAGGCTCGATGTGCTGGGCATGGGCCTCTACTTCTGGCGCGTCACGCGCAGCGGCGGGCACCCGTTCTGCGGCATGGTCTGACCAGGCGGAGAAACGCGCTTCATGGCACATGGCGGCGATCTGCGAAACGCGCTCGAGAACACACGACGTTACCTGCTGGATCAGCGCGTGGCGGGCGGCCATTGGCGCGGGCGGCTGGCGACGAGCGCCCTTTCCACGGCCACCGCGACGGTCGCGCTGTCACTCGTCGACGCCCAGCGGCACGACGCATTGATCCGCGGCGGGCTGGACTGGCTGGCGCGACACGCCAACGAGGACGGCGGCTGGGGTGACACCGTGCGCAGCCGCTCGAACATCAACACCACCGCACTATGCTGGGCGGCCCTGGCGGTCGCGCCCGAGCCGCTGCCGCGATGGGTTCGGGCGGCCGACGCCGCGCGAACGTGGATCGAGCAGAAGACGGGCACGCTCGAACCGGGCCGCATCGTCGAGACCATCCTCGCCTTCTACGGGCGCGATCGCACGTTCTCCACGCCGATCTGCACCTTGCTTGCCCTGACCGGCAGGCTGGGTCCGCGGCGGGAGGCGTTCGCTCGCATTCCCGCGCTGCCGTTTGAACTGGCGGCCGCGCCGCAGCGGATGTGGCGGCTGCTGCGGCTGCCGGTGGTCAGCTATGCCCTGCCGGCGCTCGTGGCGATCGGGCAGGCGCGTCACCATTTCGCCCCGACGCGCCGTCCGCTGGCGCGGGTGCTGCGCTGGCTGACGCGCCGCCGCACACTGGACGTCGTGCGGCGCATGCAGGCTTCGACCGGCGGCTTCCTCGAGGCCGTGCCGCTCACGAGCTTCGTCACCGCATGCCTCGCTTCGATCGGCCATCGTGAACACGCGATCACGCGCGAGGCCGAGCGGTTCCTGTTGGAACTGGTCCGCGGGAATGGCGGCTGGCCGATCGACACATCGCTCGAGACGTGGGTGACATCGCTGAGCGTCAGCGCGCTGGCCGGCGGCGGGCGGCTGCATGACCTGCTGGATGCCGAATCGCGCGAGCGGATCGTGCACTGGCTGCTCGATCAGCAGTACGGCTACGTGCACCCGTTCACCAATGCGCCGCCGGGCGGCTGGTCGTGGCTGAACGGGGACGGCGCGGTGCCGGATGCGGACGACACCCCCGGGGCGATGCTGGCCCTTCACCACCTGGCCTCTGATGGTTCGCGCGTGCGTGACGCGGCCGCGCGCGGTGCGACATGGCTGTTGGAACTGCAAAACCGCGACGGGGGCATCCCGACATTCTGCCGCGGATGGAACAAGCTGCCGTTTGATCGCAGCGCCCCGGACATCACGGCGCACACCCTGCGCGCCTGGGCGAGGTGGCGTGATGCGTTTCCCGAGGAACTCGCTCGGCGCATCGATCGCGCGCGTGATGCGGCGATCGCCTATCTGCGACGCTCCCAACGCCCGGACGGCACCTGGCTGCCGCTGTGGTTCGGTAACGAGTGGATGCCCGGCGACGACAATCCGTCGTACGGCACCGCCCGCGTGGTGAAGGCGCTGATTGAACTGGGCATGGTGGACGACGCGATGACGCAGCGCGGCGTGTCCTGGTTGCGCACGGCGCAAGCCGGCGACGGAAGCTGGGGTTGCACGCCGGACGGGACGGGGCACGCATCGATCGAGGAGACGGCGCTGGCTGTCGAAGCGCTCGCCGACCATGCCATGCACTGCGGCGGCGGTACGGAAACCGCGGCGTCAACCAACGCCGTTCGCCGCGGCATTGGGTGGCTGGTCAACGCGACCGACGACGGGCGGCGCTTCGAGCCGTCACCCATCGGCTTCTACTTCGCGCGGCTGTGGTACTTCGAGCAACTCTACCCCGTCGTCTTCGCTCTCGGCGCGTTCGAACGGGCCGCAACACTGCTGGGCGTTGATGCTCGCGCGGAAGCGCCGTTGGCCGCGTCGGCGAGGTAGACGGGGACGAGTCACTCCCCTTCACGCGGCCCCCCGCCTTCGCGCGGCTTCTTCACCGCCTGCTGTGCCATCCGCTGCAGACACAGCATCTCCCACAGCCAGTCGAGCTTTTCCGACGGGGTCATTTCCGTAAGCGGCTTCTCCAGGTGGCCGTCGAAATCGGGATCCGGTCGGGTTGGCTTGTCAGGGGCATCCATATTCGAATGCACGATGCTGATCCGCTCGCCGTTCGGCTGCCCCATGCGGACAGGCGATCACCCGCCCAGTTGGCCCTGCTCGGCGGCGATGCGATCCATCAGCGTGTGCAGCTTCTCGTCCGGTTCGTAGTCGGCCGCGCGTTGCGGCCAGTGTTCGGCGACCATCTTCATGCCCCGCCGCATGTCCACTTCGCAGGCGAAGTCACCGGCGATGCGCTTGACCTTGCTGTTGTCGAACACCACGGGGTTGGCCTTGTCGCCCCAAAGCGGACCGTTCCACTGCGCGTTGTAACGCACGAGCGTATCCGTCGGCACGCATACCAGCTCCGGTTCGACGCCCAGCGCCTGGCCGATGGCCTCGTAGATCTGCCGCCACGTCCACTGATCATCGTGCGTGATATGAAACGCCTCGCCCATCGCGGCGTCATTGCCCAGCAGCTTGACGAAGGCCCGGGCGAAGTCCGATGCATGCGTGACCGTCCACAGGCTGGTACCGTCGCCGTGCACGATGATCGGCCTGCCCTGCCGCATGCGCCAGGCGACGACGTCGCCGCCGCCCAGCCCGGCCGGGAAGCGGCGGCGGTAGGTGTGGCTGGGCCGCACAACCGTCGCGGCGATCTCGCCCGCCTCGTGAGCCTGGAACAAGCGCTGCTCCATCGCCGCCTTCTTCGCGCTGTACTCCCAGAAGGGGTTGACCAGCGGTGTCTGTTCGGTGATGACGTGCCGACGCGGTGGCTTCTCGTACGCCGAGGCGGAGGAAATGAACACGTACTGCTTCACGCGGCCGCCGAACACCTTGATATCCGTCTCGATCCGATCGACGTCGAACGCCATGAACTGACACACGACATCGAACCCGCCGTCGCCGAGCCCGGCGTAGGCCGCCGTGTCGTTGATGTCGCCCGTGATCGTTGTCACTTCGTCGGGCAGCGGTTCGTCGCCGCGCCCGCGGTTGAAGACGGTGACCTCGTGCCCGCTCGCGACGCCGGCTTTGACGCAGGCCAGCGAGATCTCGCCGGTTCCGCCGATGTAGAGAACTTTCATCGCTCGGTCCCTTTCTCGATGAATGATCCCATCAGGCTAGTGATTCCGGCAGCGTTTGCACGTACGCCCGGATCTCATCGCGCACGCGCCGGTAGTGCGCGAGGGCGCGGTCCGGGGTAGCTTCGGCGGCCGCAAGCTTCGGCGGATCGTCAAAGCCACGGTGAATGACCTTGGCGTCGCCGGCGAACATCGGACAGGTTTCGTGGGCGTGACCGCAGACGGTGACCACATAGTCGAACGTGACCGTCGACAGATCGTCAAGTGTTTTGCTGACATGCCCGGCGATGTCCACGCCCGCCTCGCGCATCACGGTCACGGCATGCTCGTTCAGGCCATGCTTCTGGATGCCCGCCGAATAGGGCTCGATAGCATCGCCCTTCAGCGCGCGGGCCCAGCCTTCGGCCATCTGGCTGCGGCACGAATTGCCGGTGCACAGGAAGAGCAGGCGCAGCCTATCACTCACCATGGGACCTCGTGAAGGAATACATTCTCCGAAAGGTTAGCCGACCGCATGCGGAAGGCAATCGCCTCACGGATTAGCATCGCCCTTGCGCGTCACGGGCGCCTCGTCGATCACGCGGAGTGCGAAATCGTCCATGTATGCATTGCAGTGCCGCGCGTGGAAGATGATATCGATGAACGGGCCCCAGTCGGGAGCGGTGAAATCGAGCACGACATGCTGCCAGCCGTCCTTGCCGGGCGTGGCATCGTTGGTATAGAGGTGCTCGAGCATCTTCCCCGAGTAGGGCGACCACTCGAAGAAGGCCCCCTCGATGTAAGCGCGCGGCTGTAGGTTGTTCCAATCGGTCGCGGGCGGCAGCGGCTTGTTCGCCTTTGCCAATCTCTCGCGCCGCCGGGCGTCCTGCTGCTTCGCGGCTTCCAATTGCTCCGCGGTCCACGGCTCGACCTTCATCCACGCCTCCAGCCGGTAGCGCGTATCGGGCTGGAGCGATACCTGCGGCAGGTTCGGCCGCGAGCGCCCGGTGATAAGAATGGACTTCTCGCCGCTGCGGGCGATGCCTTCGACAAGCCGCGGGGCGCCGCTGGTCCACACCAGCCCCCGCGCCGGCTCCGTCAACGGGACCGGCTGCTGCTCGAAATCCTCCTGCTGGCCGACCTTGATGATCAGGGCGGTCTGGTTCGTGCAGATCAGTTGCGTGTTGTCCCACACGTTGGCCGTCATCTCCGGCGGCAGCGCCAGCAGGCGGTGCACGGCGTGGAAGTGGAAACGCCCGGCTTCAGTTTTCGGCAGCACGCCGAGCGCGAAGCGTGAATGGAAGTCGTTGTGCGCGTTGCACAACGACATGTAGGTATCACCCGTGCCGTCCTTCCGCGTGAAGCACGGGCTCCACCCGTCGCGCTCGGGCAGATAGGTGATGAATCCCCCATCGCGCCAGCCGAACTTCTTCTTGTTGGCGTCGCAGCGATCCATCGTCAGCAGGTTGTTGGCCCAGCCGCGATAGCCCTTGATGTCGGCAGGGGTGTAGACGGTGCGGTTGTAGATGGCCGCCTCGCGCCACGGCACATAGCAACCGGGCGTGAAGGTGCCGCCGCCCATCTTGATCGCGCCGGGCTTGGGCTGCTCCCTGAAATAGACATCGCGCACCCCGTCGACGCGGTAGCCGTAGATTGGGTCCACACTGAAAATGAAACGCGCCTCGACATCGTAGTCGGGCAGGGACTGCCGCCGCACCAGGATCAGGTGGGTATCCGTGACCTCCCAGTGGTCGCTGGGCAGGGCCCTGTCGCCCATCTCCTTGTAGATCGAGCCGTGCGTGTCCACCTTCTGAATGAACTGCCAGATGGGAAACGAGGGTCCGAGCAGGTTGTCCAGGTGCAGGCGCTCGGTCGGCATGTCGATGCGCTTGCGCGGGGCATCGGGTGTCAGCGACGTGAGCATGATGTCGCCCGAGCGCAGCACGGCCACAACGTTCTCGCCATCCCACACCACCCGGTACTGTTTCGTCTGGCTCTTCTGGTAGTGCTTGTAGGTGAACGTCCGCCACTCCACGCGCCACTGCGGTCGGTGACTGGCGAAGCGGGCCGGCGGCTTGATCGCCTGTTCCATCGCATCGATCTCGTCGCCGGCCACCACGCGTGCCGGCGACTGCTCGACGCGCTTCAGTACGACCGGCCGGACGCCCGTGCCCTGCTGCGTGCCGGCGATGGCGATGGCCGGCAGACCCGTCAATGCAAGTACCAGCACCAGCCGCACCGGGACGATCGATCGGGATACGCGCATGACAGAGCTCCTGCGTGGGTGATTGCGTCGTTCGATCAGGAGAACGAGCCGGCGGGCTGCGTATTTCGGCCCGCGCCGTGCGTGTCCGCGACAACGGCGGCCGCCGCTTCGATGGTCTGGCTGATTTCCGCGTCGCCGTGGGCCAGCGAAAGGAACCATGGGTGTCCGGTGACGAACACGCCGCGATTCTGCATACCGGCGCAGAAACTGCTCATCGCCTGACCCGGCTGCCAATCATGGTCATCCTCGCCGCGCATCTCGGCCAGCGTCGGCATGGCCGGATGCCCCTGCAGTCGCAGTGGTATCGCCGAAGCGTCCAGCACCTCATTGACCCCCTCGATCAGCCGGCGGCCCATCTCGTGCAGGTAAGCGATGCCGTCACGTTCGCGCATGATCCGGATGACGGCCATCGCGGCGGTGAGCGAAAGCGGATCGGCGTGGAACGTCGCGGCCATGTAGGCGTTGGTGCATTGCCGCAGGATGTCGCGACGTCCGACCAGCACGGAGATCGGAAAGCCGTTGCCCATCGCCTTGCCGAAGGTCGCCAGGTCGGGATCGATCCCGAGCATGCGCTGGGCGCCGCCCATGTCGAACCGGAAGCCGGTCTTGACCTCATCGAGGATGAACACCGCGCCATGCTCATCGCAGAGTTCACGCACGTGCGGGAAGTAGTCGGCCGAAGGGCCATTATTCTGGTAGGACTCGATGATCACCCCGGCCACCTCGCCGCGATGCTTCGCCAGTGCATCAGCCAGCGCCTGCGAGTCGTCGTACGGGGCGGCGACGATCAACTGCTCCTCGCTGCGCGGCACGCCCGGCGTGCCCGGCACGCACCAGTCGAACCAGCCGTGGTAACCGCAACGGATGATCACTTCGCGGCCGGTCACCGCCCGCGCGCATCGCAATGCGCCCTGCGTGGCCGATGAGCCGCCAATGAAGTAGGCGACCATCTCGGCACAGGGAATCAGCTCGCAGAGCGTTTCGGCCAGTTCGACGGTAAGCGGATGTTCGACACTCAGAATGGTTCCCAGCGCAAGCTGCTTCGTGATCGCCTCGATGAACTGCGGATCACCGTGGCCGAGCACGATCGGACCGTACGACATGAGATAGTCGATGTACCACCGACCGTCCGCATCACGGAAGCGCGGTCCCTGGGCCTCGACCGCGAACGAAGGCCCGCCGCGGTACATGTATTTGACCGGCCGACGATGCGTCTGCCCGCCGCCAACGATCACCTGCGTGGCTCGACCCCAGAGACGCCGCGATTGCGGATTGTGTTCGCAGCGTTCGAGATCGCGCGTGAGATCGATCGCCGCGTCGCATACGAGTTCGCCCACCTGGGGTTCGTAGGCGTACAGCCCCATGTACCGCGGACAATGCACCGCCTCGTAGCGCGCATCCGCGTAGGCTTGACGGTTGGGGAAGTATCCGAACTCGCCGTTGCACTGCGTGGCGACGAACGTGGCGGGCGCCGGACATTGCTCGCGGATTGCCCGGCCGTGCTCGGAAAACGGCTCGCCCGGTATGCCGACGACGACGAGGTCGCCGACACGCAGGGCATGAAGCTTCACCTTGCGGCTTCCCGGCTTCGCGTTCGCGTTCAGCGCCGCCTTCGCTTCCCTCGCCCAGTCCAGGTACGACCGGTGCTTGCAGTCGTCCCAATCGGTCGGCGTGGGCTCGCGATCTCCGATCGCCTGCTCGCACTGGCGCATGATGCGATCGAGTTCATCGACCGAAGGAAGCGCGGCCAGCGGCAGATCGACCTCCCGGCAGGAGAAACTGACGCGACTGGACTCAGATGGGGCCAGTCCGCTCAACGCGCCGTACGCCGCGTCGGCCAGCTTGCCGCCGGTCTCGCGAGACAGTTCTTCGCTCGGATTGAAGTCGAAGTTCGCGGGCACGAGGTCGCCGGCCGCACCGGAGACGAAGAGCACGGGTACGTCGCTTCCGAGGCGCGACTGGAGTTCGCGCTCGAGCTGCCACGGGAAGTCAGGGGTGATCATCCGCGAGCTGTGCTCGTTAACCGGATGGCAGCCGTAGTTGACCAGCACGGCGCGCATCTGCCCTTCCGGGCCGGCGACCGTGGCGACGCCGAGCACATCGTCAACCACACCGTCGACAAGGGCACGATTCCGCGCCACACCCGGGCATCGCGTGGCGCCCAAATTCAGCGCGGCCGGCGACCGCTGCGCAATGGCCTCCGCCGCCGCCGGGGCGATCGCTTCCGCCAGCAGCAGGCAATACTCCTCATCGGGCGATCCCCAGTGCCGCAGCGACATCGTGGCCGGCGCCCCGTGGGTGTGCGTGCAGGTGACCAGGATGGCGTCGAACGGAACGCCCGTGGCATCGCAGATGCGTTGGCGCACACGCTGGTCCAGATCGCCGTCCATCCCCAGCAGGTCGCACACGATCAGGAGCACCTGGTCGTCGCCCTGCGCGAAGTAGAGCGCCTTCGCGGCCAGGGGATGCGTCACGCCCTTCGCAACACCGAACGCGCCGCCGCTCATGGCAGGCAGTTCCCGCGGGGTGATGTCGGCCACCGCCACGCCGGCCGCGAGACTGAGATTCGCAGTGTCCACTTGCATCACGTCTTCTCCGCTTGGGTACCGATACGGATCGCGACGGGTTCACACCGTCCGCTCGGACCATACTCGAAATTGGCGCGGATGTATGGTTGTCGACAAGTTTTGCTCAATTTCATGCCTGATAGGCGGTCATGTCATACACACTATTGCTATACTGAGGCGACCATGGACATGCATCGCCTCCGTGATCCGAAGCTTCGCGACGTGACGATCCTCCACGTCGCCCCCGGCCGCCAGCCGTTCGAACCGCGGCTGCAGCGTCATGACTGGTACGAACTGATCTACATCGTCCGCGGCGCGTACGAGGTGCGGACGCTCGGCACGCGGCTGTCGGGCGGACGGCGGTGCGCGTTCTGTTTTCCGCCCCGCCAGACCCATCGGCCCCGGTTCAGCAGCCACGGGCGCGGCGTTCAGCCCGCCGAGGCAATCCTGCTCCAGTGGACCGAGCAGCCCGGCGCCCCGCACCCCGGGCCCGACTACCCCCTGCGCATCGAAGACCCCTCGCAGCGCCTTTTTCACGCGCTGCATTGGATGCTCGACTTGCACGCCGGGCCGTCGTCCTCGGACCGTGCCGGCGCCCAGCACATGCTTCCCCTGTTCCTTCATGAACTGACGCGCAACGCGGACCGGTTGCAGTACGTGCTGCGCTCGGTGCACACCTACATCGAAGACAACCTCGATCGCACGATCCGCCTGGACGACCTTGCCGCGGCAGTGGGGATGAGCAAATACCACTTCGTCCGGGCGTTCCGGCGATTGGCAGGGCAGACGCCGATGCGCTACGTCAGACAGCAGCGGCTACGGGCCGCGCATGAGTTGATCGTGGGCTCACGGATGTCGCTGTCGCAGGTCGCGGCCCACACCGGCTTCAGTTCGGCGTTCCATCTGTCGGCGCGCTTCAAGGAACTGACCGGTGAAAGTCCTTCGGCGACGCGGGCGCGCATGCCGAAAACGTCGTGACTTGGTCACGCGTCTCGGCGGGAATGAGCGTATGGGTTGGTTCAGCGGCCTTGGGCCACCGCCATGTGGCGGTAGATCTGCGTCGTGGCCAAGGCGCGATGGCCAAGCTGCTGTTGCAGCTCCTTCAGATCGGAGCCCTTTCCGAGCTGGTGCATGGCGAAGCTGTGACGCAACGTATGGGGACTGATGTCCATGTCAAGCTTGGCCGCGCGGAGATACTTGTCGAGCTTGCGGCGCACCGATCGCGTCGACAGGCGGCCGCCGTTCTTGTTGACGAACAGGGGCATCTCCCCCTCGACGCCGTTGTCTTCATTGCGGTACGGCGCCAGGGCCCTCGGATCGAGCAGGTTCAGGTAGTGCCGCACCGCGGCCAAGGCGTCAGCATTCAGGGGCGCCAGGCGGTCCCGCTTGCCGACGGTGCGAACGCGCAACGTCATCATGTTGTTCATGTCGAGGTCACGTCGCTCGAGGTTGACCACTTCGCCGACCCGCAGGCCGCATGCATAGAAGATTTCGAGAATCGCGCGATCGCGTGCCCCGAGGACGGTTCGGTTGTCCGGCGTGGACATCAACTGGTCGATCTGCGCCTCGCTGAGCACCTTGGGCATCTGACGCGTGAACTTCGGCGAACGGATGCCTTGCATGGGATTGGTCTTGATCTGATCGGTCCCAAGCAGCCACTTGTAGAAACTGCGCAACGTTGCGAGTTTGCGTGCGACGGTGGCGGGGCTGTAGCGGCGCGTCTTCAGGTGCGCCAGGTATCCTGCGGCGATCTCGCCGGACACATCCAGCAACAGCCGGTCGGCTGAAGCGACGGACCCATCGCCATCGCCCGCCAGATATTCGATGAACTGATCGAGATCCACCTCGTAGCACCGGGCGGTGTAGGGGCTGGCGTGACGCGTGTCACGCAGATACTCCGTAAATCGATCGACGAGCGTGGTTTGGTCTTGCATGGCCGTCTGTCCTTTTGCTTCCTCGCGCCGGATCCTCGTTCGGTCACGGGCGGCTATCAAAGCCCGACTCGGTCTCTTTCGCTCTCCCCCATTCCGACCGATGAGGCTTACGGACCGTGGACTTCATCGCCTTGCGGATCCACCACGTCGCGTAAGTCTCAAAACGGGCTTCAAGCCGTGTCTCGAAGCTGGCTGCAGCTTGCTGTAAACCATCGTAACCTGCAGCCATCAGTTCGTCGATCGGCACGCCGCTTCGAGCGAAGAAAGCGGCTTGCTTCGTAACTAGTTGCTCATGGCCGGTATACGGCCCGTCTGCGTCTGTATGTATACAACGCCACAACGCCATCTCATATTCTCTCTAAACCACCAACACCTTCGACTAACGTGGTCTGGCCTCAGGCCGGGACGGCGTTTGGCAACGGCTCGTGCATGGTCATCGCCCGCAATTCCTCGGGGCTTGCGTCTTCCCTGACCACGTAATCCGCCCCCCGCAGCAGCAGGCTCCGTTCGGCTGCCCTCCCACCGCTGCAATCGACGGCCAGGGCGGTCACCCGCCGCCAGGACGCCTTGAGCAGTTCGAGGTAGTCGCAATTCGCATCCCTTTCCGAACTCACTTCCACCAGCACACACGGATTCTGCCGCCCTCGCAACCAGTTCAGAACCTCATGCCTCATGGGGCTTTGCATGATGTTCCAGCCCAGTTGCCGGGCTGCGGTCCGCAACGCTTTCGCGCCCGATCGGCCGGCGATCAGGCACACCGATGCACTCTCTCTCTTTCGCACGTCAGTCTCCCACGCGGTCGCTTCCCGACGGCCGCATGATCCAGGGCTCTGCGATCCGTCCGGACCACGTGAATGGCACCGAACCGCAGCCTCGGGCCCACACCCGAAGCGCGGTTCGCTACCGACTATTCAGGCGATTCCGCTTTACGACGGTCACACATCCCAGTTCTCTCAGCTCCGGCCGCCACGGGGATTCGCTCCTCGTGAGGACCCAGTACTTCGTGACCGGGCGCAGGCGGCGCATCGCCTTCCCACAGACGATGCCCGCAGCGCCCGGACACGCCTACTTGTCACAAACACCATGCCAACCGGATGCAATTGCATTCGCCACCGTTAGATCATGAAAATGCAAGCAGTTATGGACGCGAATGGCTGGCGATCATCACCAGACAATCACGACTCTGGTTCAAAACGCACCACCGCCATGGTGCGTAAGAGCACTTCGTATCAATCTGCACCCCGCGATGTCGCCGCCTTGGGCTGGGTCAGCGGTCGGCTTCGGGACGGGCCAGACGCTGCTCGACCAGGCGGCGCTCCTTGTCCGTCAACTGGTCGGCCGGGTCCAGGTACAACTTGGGGTTCAGTTCATCCCGGATGAAGCGGTAGACCTCCCGCGCCTCGTCGCGTCGCCCGAGTTGCCACAGCATGTCGGCGTACCGCAGATTGGCGTCCATGCTCCACGGCTGCCTTTCGAGGAACTGCGCCATGCTCTTGATGGCCCGGGACGCTGCCGCTTCCGAAGCCGCGCCCGGCGCCGGCCCCCGCATCAGCCAATGGACCGAAGCCCGCAGTCGAAGTAACGCGGCATCTTCGAGTCCGGCCGCCTCGGCTTGGTCGATGGCCGCCAGCGCCGTCGCCAGCCGCGAGCGCGCCAATGCCGCGTCTGCCTCCTTCAGGTTCTTCTTCCCAACGGTGGACACGATCACACTGTGCACCTGAAGCCGCGCCCGCTGCAGATACGGCTCGGGATCGCGAGGCAAAGCCCGGCTTGCGCGCTGCAGGAACGTGAGCGACATTTCGAGATCCCCTGCGTGTCGTGCGATCGCCGCCTGCTTCATGCATAGCGAGTGGATCGTCACCGGGATCGCGAAGCGCCCCGCAAAGCCAAAGGTCGCCACCGCGAGCAATCCGCCGGCCACCCAGCCCACGGCCGCATTGCTGCGTCGCGATGCAGGCGCCGCCGACCCGCTTGCGGCCAGACCCAACATCAGCCACGCGAGCGCGACTGCGCCCGGGTGGAAGAAGGTCATCTCGATCTGGTTGTGGATCAGCAGCAACGCCCCGGCGGCGAACAGGCCAAGCTGCGTCCACCGCCCTTCTGCACGCGAAGCGCCGACAGTCGGCATCACGAGCAGGAACCCAAGCAGTCCGGCCGCCCATAGAAGAAAGAGCATCGGAAGCAGAATCCCGGGGAACTCGAAGCCGAACTTCGTCAACGCCAACAGCCCGCCCACGATCGCAGCGATTGCGACAGCGCGCGGCGGCACATGAAGCCCCCGGCGCTCGCTGCCGTCGCCAGTCGCCGTCGCTTCGGTCGCGGACTCGTCTGGCGTCCGGAACGCAGCGCACCGGCCGGACCTGAACAGCCAACCCACGAGCAGCGCGGCCCACGACAGACCGAAGACCCCCATCATCGATACGTAGTCCATGAAGACGTTGTGCGCACTGGTCACCTGCTCCGGGTTCAGCGGGTTCTGCACCATGGTGTACGCGTCTTTGAACTGCCCAGGACCAACGCCCAGGACCGGACGGGCAAGCACCATGCGCCCGGCCGCCTGCCAGTAGTAGTAGCGGAACAGCAGGCTGCGCTCGCCGGCGGCTGACTCCGGCGGCCCGACCAACCCCCGAGCAATCACCACCGCGATCGCCAGCAGCACGAGCGCCAACGCCGCCCATTTCAGGCCGCGGCGCGCCGCAGGGAAGTGCAAACCAAGCCACCCGAACCCCAACAGGGCGATCCCCGCCGCGAAGGCAAGCATCGCCCCGCGTGAGTGGGTCAACCACAGCGTGATCAATCCCGCCAACACGGCGATGGCCGCCACCACCGCACGCGGCCAGGCGCGCTGACGCGCCTGCCCCGCCCCGATCCCCAATCCGAGCAGCGTCAGCGCCGCGACCACGGACCCGTAGACATTGCTGAGTCCGAAGCTTCCCGTTGCATCGCTCAGCCGCAGCCGACGTTCGTATTCCTGGTGCTCGGTCGATCCCTCCTCCCAGCCTCGGGCGGCGAGGATGGTTTCTTCTTCCGCCTCGAACATGCGGACCGTCATCGGGTGCTCGATTGCGACGTAGCTGATCGAATCGGTCGCCAACGGGAGCATCAGCGCAACAAGTCCCGCCGCCAACCACTGGCGCACGCGCCGATCAGCCCCCAGGTGCATCACCGCCAACGCCCCGGCCACCGCACCGATCCACCCCGCCACGAGGTAGAGACTCATCGCGTGCCGTGTCATGTGCCAGATGCCCCCGGCCATTCCCAGCCCGGCCAGAACAAGCGACGGCCAGTGGATGCGTCTGCCCTGCCAGGCACAGATGCCCAGTGCGCCCGCCGCAAGCGCCACCGTGATCACCTGCAACCACACGAAGGTCGCCGGTCCCATACCGGTCGAGATCAGTTGCTGCTGGTTAGCCGGGTCTGTGTCCCAGTACGGATTGAGGTCGATGCGCACGAGGCCCTGCAGCGCCACCAGCGCGAAGATCGCCAGACCGACCGCCAGAGCGGCCTTCCGTCCCCGCTTACCGGCGTCGCCGAGCAACAGGCCCTTGCCGCTCTCGTCCTTGTGCGTTAACGCCCTGTGAGCCACTTTTCCGCCAATCTCCGGAACGGCCGGTTACCATTCCTGTTCCGGCCCGTACTCGATGTCGTCGTAGCGCCCCTCGCCGTCTTCGCCCTCGGCCGGTGCATACGAGGCGCCATCTTCATCGATGCCGTTGCGTCCGACCGACCACACGCGCACCCGGTTGAATCCCGCGTCGGTCTGAATGAACTCGAAGCGGATCGGCCGATCCCAGCCGTCGCGCAGCAGTCTCAGCCGCTCTCGCCGATCTTCCTGCAGGCTGACCGTCTCATCCGGCGGGCCGCCGATGTACGGGCCCTGCCAGTGCTTCGCGCTCACCGGTCCGCGCGGCTGGTCGATCAGCACCTCGAGCCCCTCCGACTCGCTCGGCATCCGGCCCATGTCCACCCAGAACTGGTGCAACGCCGCGTAGAGCGTGCCCAACCGTTCCATCGTAATGCGATGCTCCTCGTCCCGGTCGGTGATCGGTCGCTCGCGGGCGTCGCTCACGCGCAAGGGCGGCTGGCTGGGTTGTGTCCCGCGATCGTCTTCGCGAGAGGCCGAACGATCTTCTTCCATCGCGGTCGTATCGGCCTTCTTCGCGTCCCCTTCTTCGGGAGACTCATCAGAGCAACCGGCCGCCAATGCCATCAGGACGGCGAAAAGCCACGCGATGCGCCAAGAGTATCTCATCGTTCTGTCTCCTGGATTTCAAACCAGTTGTGATCACCCAGCACAAGCGATGTCTCGATCTGCCGCGCCGGGATCGACCAGTAACGACTCAGGAGCGGCGCGATCTGGTCCATCGACACCTTGATGAACCCGTGTTTCTCGTAAAACGCAACCGCCCACGTCGCGGCCCGCCATGTACCGACCAGCAGCGGTCGGTCCGTGCGGTCGCACAGATGGCGCAGCAGCTTGCCACCGATCCCGCTTCGCCGGCTGCTGGTGCGCACGTAGGCATGACGGATCAGGGTGATCTCCTCCACATCCTGAAGGCCCATCACCCCCAGCAATGAGCCATCGAGTTCGTAGCCCCAGAACGCCACGCCGCTTTCGATCTCCGACTCGAGGTACGCCATCGTCATGTAAGGCTCATGCCAGCAGTCGCTCGGGATCACCCCGCGGTAGGCCCGGGCCCCGTCGTTGATGATCTCGTGGATCGCCGTCGTCTCGGACTCATGGCATTGGCGAATAAGCACGGCCTGACTCCAGCCTGTTACCGATCACAGGGCTGTAGCTTACCGAGACGCCCCCGGATCCGCACGAAGAGGCGAAGTGCGATCGCACCTGCACTGCGGCGGCGCGATCTCATGTCGAGGCGTAAACGCGCCCCTTCCATGATGATGCCCTGCCGCGCCACTTGCTGATCAGCGCATACCACTGCACCCCGACAAGCAGCAGCACCCCGAGTGGGTGCAAAATCGCGCCAACCAGTGACAGACCGTAACGCAATGCCTGGAGGATGCGGATGACCCACGGCGCCAGCAGCGGGCCTAAGATCCACCACGGCGTCGATTCGAGACGTCCCTGTGCCGCCAACCACGCGAGTATCAGCGCCGGCATCACCTGGCCCCCCACGAGGAACACGGTCCACACGCCGATGCCGCGCGGCGACGCCATCCCTTCCGTCGCGTTCTTGGCCAGCCCCTGCCAGACTTCGCGGCCACTGCGATACATGCGGCACGACGCCATGTCCGACGCGTCAAACAAATCCGTCCACACGCCCGCGCGGCGGAAAGCGCGCGGAAGCGTGATCCCATCGTGAAGCGACTCGCGGATGGCCCCGTGGCCCCCGGCTTGCAGATAGGCGTCGCGCTTCACGGCCATCAATTGCCCGCATCCGGCCGCGAAGCCCGGCAGCTTCGTCAGCCGGGCGCCGAGCATCGGCAGATAGCTCAGCAACACGAAGTGGATGAGGGGGATCAGCAGTTGCTCGAGCCAGGTGACGGTCGCCTGCCGCGGGAAACCGCTGAGCAGGCCCGCCGGGCTTCCTTGCAGGGCGATGGCGATGCGGCGAATCGCATCGGTCGACAGTCGCACGTCGCAATCGATGAAGACCATCACGTCATGCGTCGCGTGCTGCGACAGCCGATGGCAGGCATACTGCTTGCCGCACCAGTCGGCGGGCAGCGCCGCGCCGCGTTCGAGCCGCACACGCCGGTCGCTTGCCGCGATCTGCCCCACGATCGACGCCGTACGGTCGGTCGACTGATCATCGAGCACCACGACTTCCAGTTCCACGCCGTCGGACGCAAGCACCGATTCCAGACATGGCCGTATCGAACGCTCTTCGTTCCGAGCGGGAATGAGAACGCTGACCGATGGTGCAGCGCCTTCGGCCCCACGGGCAAGCCGACGAAACAGGAACATGTTGAACAGCGCCAGCATCGCGGGCGCTCCTGCGAACACGGCAACGGCGATGATCACTGTGCTCACGTCGGTTGCTCCTCCCCGTGACCTGCATGGAAACGCCGGCCGCGCAGCCAGGCCATCCCGCGACGCCAGAGATCATAGACCCCGCCGATGCCCGCCTTGCCCGTCAGCAATGTCTCAAAGCGCGTGCCGTCGCGCGACTGCGCGGCCACCGCCAACCGGTCCATGGTCTGTTCGAGGCGTTGCGCCGTTTCGGCCGTCCACGCATCGTGGTCGCGGGGATCGCCCTTCTCCACGTACATGGGCTCCCCGAACCGGATCAGCAACTCGGGCTGTCGCTCTTCCCAGAACGTGTACTCCACGGCCATCGGCACCACGGCCGCACGCTCGGCCCGCTGCAGCAGGTGCCCCAGCCCGGGACGGAATTGCACCGGCCGCTCGCGGACGTCAGTGAAGGCGCCCTGCGGCGTGAGGCACAGGGCCGCATTGTCATGTCGGATCACCGCCCGCGCGACGCGCAGGAACTGGGCCGCGCCACGGGACGATTGCATATCCACGCCGAAGACGCCGATGCGCTTGAAGAAGCCGTACTTCTCCAGCGCCGCTGCGTCCATCGGCCCGTACGCGCGGCGATCCGGCCAGAACGCGTGCATCACGTACATGATCACAATCGCGTCCCACCACGCCGGGTGGTTCGTGTACAGCACAAGCGGCCAGCCATCCACCCGCGGCGGCATGCCGTCGCTCGCAATCCGGATCGCATTGAAGTGGCGGCCGAAGTAGTAGCGCAGGTAGCGACAGAACCAACGGTGGATGCGGAACGAAAACGGGGGCAGCTCGCCGCGCGCCGATGTTCCTGCGCCCGCGCTCGCCTGTCCGGCATTTGACGGCCCGCTCGACATCACACCGCTCCCGTGGCAACGGTCCCCTCCGTCTCGGCGCCGCTCGAGGCAACCCCCGCATCGCCCGCGAGCGTGTCGGCCGCGATCCAGCCGGACATCAGCGCCATGGGCATCCCCGGACCCGGGTGGGCGCTGCCCCCGGCCAGGTACAGCCCCTCGACATCGCGGCTTCGGTTGCCCGGCTTGAACGCCCCGAAAAACTTCCCGTGACTGGCCAGCCCGTAGATCGCGCCGTTGAGCACGTGGTACCGGTCGTGGATGCTCTGGGGCGTCAACGCGGACTCGAACACGATCCGATCCTCGACATCCTCCAGCCCGGCCGTGCGCTTCAGCTTCTCGAGAATGACTTGCCGGTACTCGGGGAACAGCTTCTCCCAGTCATGGTGGTCGCGCAGGTAAGGTGTGTGCGCAAGCACGTAAAGCGCCTCGCCGCGCTGGTCGCCGAACATCGGCGCGACCTGCGGTTCGGATTTCGTGGGGACCGCGAGGTAGCACGTCGGGTCGGGCGCCGGCTCGCCCCGTTCGTAGATGTAGTCGAACTCCTCCTCCGGATCGCGCGAGAAGACGAAGTCATGGTGCAGCAGGTGGTCGTATGAACGGTTCAGGCCGAGATAGAGCACCACGCCGGAACAGGCCGGCTCGTACGTGCGGCGATACATGAACTTCTCGCCGATGCGCCCGCCGATCAACTCCTTGTGCGTGCGGACGCTGTCCATGTTCGACACCACCGCGTCGACGGCCACGCGCTCGCCGCGCTCCAGCGCCACGGCGCTCGCCTTGCCATGCTCGATCTCAATACCGGTCACCGCCTGACCCGTCCGGAACGACACCCCGAGCTCTCGCGCCAGCCGCTCCAGCGCCGTCGGCACCGCCCGCGTGCCGCCGATCGGGTACCACACGCCGCCTTCCGTCTGCATGTGTGCAATGCTGCAAAGCACGGCCGGCGAGTTGTAGGGCGATGAGCCAACGTACTGCGTGAAGTGATCCAGCATCTGCGAGACGCGGGCATCGGGCACGTGATCGCGAATGGTCCCCGCCACGGAACTGCCCATTCGCAGGCTCAACACATCCTTCAGCGTGGACAAGCGGAACGTCGCCTTCGAATCGAAGGTATCGCGAATCGACTCGACGCTCTTCCAGAAGAAGAACCGGTCGGAGATCCCATGGAGCTTCTTCGACAGATCGATGAACCGTTTGTAACCCTTGGATGAGCGGCTGTCGCCGGTGTACGAATCGAGGATACCCGACATGCTCTCGACATCCTCGACCAGGTCGAGCGCCGTCCCGTCGTCAAAGAAGCATCGCCACTGGGGATCGAGGCGCACCAGTTCGAGTTCATCCTCCAGTCGCCGGCCGGCTTCGCCGAAGATGCGCTCGAGCACGGCCGGGACGGTGAGAATGGTCGGGCCCATGTCGAAGCGAAAGCCTTCGGCCTCCAGCACCGCCGCTTTCCCGCCCAGCCACTCGTTCTTCTCAAAGAGCGTGACGCGCAGGCCGCGCGCGGCGAGGGTGCAGGCCGCCGCGAGGCCGCCCAGTCCGCCGCCGATGACGCCGATGTGTTGCGTGTTGGCCATCATGATCCGGTTTCTCCTTGCTGCGTTCCGCGCTCGCGCTGATCGTCTCTCTGCTCGCGTACGCCCTTCACGAATCGGATGAGACCGCCGATCCGCGCCGTGGGCCCGCGTCCGTGCATGGCGTCCACGAGGGCCCGGGACGCGGCCGGCGGGAGTGGTCCGTCAAAGTGCGGTCGCCATCGACCACGTCGCGTGACGACGGTCTTGATCCGCGTCATCTCCAGCAAGCCCGCCTCGCCGCGCGTCACGCCGAACCCGCTTTCACCGCGCGGCGCAAGCGGTACGCGCGGGTCGGAGAGCGGCGCGATCAGGTCGTTCACCGTGACCAGGCCCGCGTTGATCCGATGCGCCATCTCGCGGCTGCCGACCGCCTCGCCGAACACCGCCGAGCCGAGAGCATACAGACAGTCGGCCGCCGCGTCGGCGGCGTGCTCGTCACTGTCCACGGGGATCAGCGTCGTGATCGGGGCGAACAAGTCCTCGCGCAACAGCGCCATGCCGCGCGCCGCGTCAGCCACAACCATGGGTTTCATCCGACCGCCGCGCGGCAGCGCGCCGGTGGCAATCCGTGCACCCCCCGCCATCGCCTGCTCAACCGCGTCGGCGAGTCGCGCCGCGACGCGGTCATCTATACCCACGTGCGGCTCCGCCGCGAGGCGCTCGACAAGCCGCCGCTCGAAGTCCGCCGCGATCGATTGATCCACAAAGATGCGCCGCGGCGCGATGCACGTTCGCCCAGCGTTGAGTGAAATACCGAAGGCCACGGCCTTCGCAGCCATCTCCAAGTCTGCACTGGCTCGCACGAACACCGCATCACAGCCCGACAGTTCCATCACGGCCGGCGTCAGGCGCGGGGCGAGTTGTCCGAGCACAGAGCGGCCCGTCGCCGCCGAACCGGTCAACACAACCTTGTCCACGCCCGCCTCGATGGCTCGCATCGCTTCTTCAGGTTCGTCGCCCAACACTGTCACCGAGTACGCCGGGAGTCCGGCATGGCGGGCCATCGATGCGAACCGCGACAGGCTGTCTGATCCGCCGCCCCCCGGCTTGATGACCACCGCATTCCCCGCCGCCAGCGCCTGCACCGCCTGAATGGCCACGAGCGAAAACGGGTAGTTCGAGGGACCGATGATCAGCACCACCCCGTGCGGCTCACGCCTGATCTCAACGCGCATCCCCGCCATCCACAACGCGCCGCCCCGGCGCACAGGCCGCGGACCCAACAGGGCGTGCGCCCGCTTCTGCAGGAACCGGCACGCATCCAAGACGGGCAGCACTTCGGCGACAAGCGAGACGCCCGCCTGCCGCTCACAGACCCCGTCCAGATGCGAGGCCACGTCGCCCGACGCGTCGTACAGCAGGCCACGCATGCGGCCGATACACGACAACCGCTGCGCGATCGACTGCGCAGCCAGCGCGGCCTGTGCCTCGCGCACCTTGGCCAGGTCAGGCGCATCTGCCGCGCGCCTGGCAGGCGACGCCTCAGCGATCGGAGCGGTCGACAACACCATCTCACATGGCTCCCGCCAGTTGACCATGCACCGGTGGCATTTCCGGCGATGTCGAGACCGGCCAGTTCTTGCGCACACCAAGATCAGAAAGAAGCAGACGCGAAGAGATTCGCGCCGACTCGTAGATCACCGGCAGGCCGCTGCCCGGGTGCGTGCCGCCGCCGACAAGGTAGACGCCGTCGAGATCCTCGAACCGGTTGCGCGGCCGCAGGTGCAGCATCTGGTCAAGACTGTGCGCCAGGTTGAACGTCGCGCCGCGATGGATCGCCATCTGCTGATGCCAGTCGTCCGGCGTGAACATCTTCTCGTAGCGAATCGCGCCTTCGAGGTCATCCAGACCCAGCTTCGCCAGTTGCTTCATCATCGTCTGTCGGAAGGCCGGCGCCTGTCGCGACCAGTCCACGTTCGGGTGCTGATGCGTCACCGGCGCCAGGACGTAAAGCGTGCTCATGCCGTCGGGCGCCAGCGAACGGTCGGTAATGCCCGGATTCTGCACGTAGAAGCTCGGATTATCTGAAAGCACATGGCCTCGCTCGATGTCGCGCAGATTCTGCTCGTACTCGCGCGTCAGGTAGATCGTGTGGTGCGACAGGTGATCGTAGCGCCGATCGAGGCCGAGGTAGAGCATGAACGTGGAACAAGAGAAGCGTTTGCGGCTGATCTTGCGGTTCGTCCAGCGCCGTCGCAGGTGATCCGGCACGAGCGTTTCCATCGCGTGGGCGAAATCGGCATTGATGACCAGACCATCGCACGGGTACTCGACCTGCTCGGTCACCGCCCCCACCACGCGCCGGCCGTCAAACTTCAGCGATGTCACCGCTTCGTTGAGTCGGATATCGACCCCCATCCCGCGGGCCAGCGCCGCCATGCGTTCACTCACCGCGGCGCAACCACCCGTCGGGTGGTACACCCCGTGCTCGTACTCCAGGAAAGAAAGAATCGTGAACAGCCCAGGGCAGCGCATCGGCGACATGCCCAGGTACTTGCTCTGGAACGAAAACGCCAGCCGCACGCGGCGATCGCTGAAGAACCGCCGCAGATTCCGATCTACGCTCTCCCACGGGCGAACCAGCGGGGCGAGCCGCACCAGCGGCAGTTTCATGACGTCGGGCAGCCCGTCGAACGACGATTCGAGGATCGGTCGGAATGCCGCCAGCTTGCGCCGATTCTCGTTGAGGAACGACACAAGCGCATCGGCGTCCCGCGGGCAGAGGCGCGCTATTTCCGACTGCATCCGTTCGACATCCGGCGTCGCCCGCAGCTCGCCGCCCTCCTCGAAGACAAGGTGGTACTGCGGGTCAAGCCGCTTCATCTCGACCTCACGATGCAGGTCGAAACCCGACTCCTCGAAGACTTCGCTGAGGACGCGCGGGTACAGAAAAAAGGTTGGGCCCATGTCGAAGCGGAAGCCCTCCGCCTCAATCGCGGAAGTCCGTCCGCCCACCACGCCGCGTCGCTCGAGCAGCGTCACATCCACGCCGCCACGGGCCAGCAACATTGCCGAAGCCAGTCCCCCGGGACCAGCGCCGATGACGACGACTCTGCGTGGCATTGGGTCATCCTTTCCTTAGCGTCCAACCTGATCGACTCAAACGAGCAGGAGATTCTATGCACGTTTTGAATGTTTCCACTCTTGCTGCCGGAAAATTGCTTTCTTCCGTCTTCAGGACTCACAGCGCAAGTGATCCTACGATTTGCGATCCAAACGGCGTTACATCGCGAGACCTTCCGTGAAGCCACTGAATACGCTCACCACACCCCCGCTTCTCGTTGTGACAGTTCTGTTGACCGCTCTTTGCGGCGGGTGTGCCGGGCTGCAAGCAAAGCGGATGGATTTGTCCGTCGTCAGCAAGCTGCAGGCGAATCTGCATGCATCGCAGCGACAGGTGGAACGAGCGCCGGGCGACCAGCAGGCGCAGTTCGACCTCGCCCGAAGCCAATTCCTGCTGGCCGCGCGGACTGGAGACGGGCAGCTGCTGCGCAAGGCTCGGGCGCATTTCGCCTCGGCGCGCGGCGATACGGCCTACGGCGATCTTGCCACCGCTTACGAAGGCGCCTGCCTGCTGGTGGAAAGCCGGATCGAATCCAATCCCTTCCGGAAAGGCGAACTGGCGCGGGACGGGCTGGCGCTGCTGGATCAGGCCGTCACCGCCGATGGCGCGTCGGACGAAACTCACTTCGTACGGGCCACAAGTCTCGCGCGGCTGCCGCGCTTCTTCGGCCTGCATGCACAAGCGGTCTCCGAACTGGAACGTCTGGCCTCGAAGACTGAGCCGGACCTGACGCCGTCGATGCGCGCCACGATCGAACTGCAGCTTGGTGACGCCGCTTCGGCCGCGGGGCGTAAGCCGGACGCCACCAACCACTGGCGCCGCGCCGCGGAACTTGGGCCGGGTTCGGCCGCGGCAATCGAGGCCGGGCAGCGACTGGCCGAAACTGCGAAGTAGCTCCGCGCATCCGCGACATTCGGGCGCTGTCACCAGCCCCAGTGTCGGATACGTGGTAGAGTCGTGTGTGCGTATCCCTCTGCCTTCCAGCTGCTGCCGCAAGGGAGAACCTGCATATGTTCGCTCCATGTCCCTCATCACGGATCGTCGTTGCGCTCGCGCTTCTGATTGTTCCCTCGCTTGCCATCGCCGCCACACGGATCGATCGTCAGCAGGATGCGCTGCGCGTGCAGTTCGATAACGGTACGGAGTTGCGATTCGCCATCCGGGGCGATCATTTCCTCGGTCTTCGCACGGCCAGCGCCGACGGGCTGCAACTCACCAGCGATGAAACCTTGTTGCGGCCGCTCATCGCTGATGACGCCTTCGAACAGAAGACGCCCTGGGTGGTCCACGACATGGTGCTGGGCAGCATCGAGCGCGGCCCGATGGAATCCGTCACGCTCGTTCTCGACCTGCACGCCACCACCGATGACCGCGCGATCAAGGCCCTCTTCCTCTGGCGCGGCGATCCTCGGCGCGCCCTCGGGTAAGCGATCACTCCCGAACTGCGCGAAGCGCAACGCGCGGCTGACGCCGCGATCAAGCGCCTCAACGCTGCCGCCGAGCAACAACCCGAAGTGAAAGCCGTCCATGCCGACATCGCCGAACTCGAGCAACGCGCCGCCAAGGAGGAAAAACAGTGGCGGCGGCGGCAAACGGAAAAGCAGATCCAGACGTTGCGCGGCAAGCTGCCGCAGGTGCGCGAGTCGCTCTTCCCGCGACTCGCCAAGTCCGACAAGGCTCTCGCCACCGACTGGCAGGCGGTGCAGCGCTTCCGCGCCACGCGCGATCAGCGCGCGCTCGAAGTCGGCCGCATCCATCGTGACTACTTCGGTTCCAGTCTCTTCCGCCTGCCGTCCGAAGCCAACACGGCGCAAGCCCTGACGCAACTGGCCGCGCTCGGCGGGGATGACGCCGAGACGATCGGCACCCTGCGCTGGACCTTCACCCCAACCCAAGTCAACATCGCCGGCTGGCGCTACAGCGGTTGGAAGCATCACTTCCAACTGACGCTCACCGGTGAGCGCACGACGCGCTACTTCCGCGAGACCGGCACTTGGGAGTTGGGCGGCCGCGCCGTGGGCGCAACCATTGTCGCGCTGCGCTACCGCGGCCTCGGCGGTGTCGATGAAACGTTCGGCCAATCTCACGACGGCGCCATCGACCGCAACTTCACCACGACCGAGACCATTCCCGGTGCGGCCGGCGGCGCGCCGCTGATCAGTCCCATCGTGCCGCCGGGCGATGACAATCGCGACCGCGGCTTCGGCATTCGCCACCGCGTCAGTCCCTGGATCGGGCGCATGGTGCGCGGGGCGGGCTCCGCGATGTTCGAGTTCCAGCATCGACCCGAGGGCCTCTTCGTCAGCTTTCCCGATCGCCTGGCCGACCTCCGTGCCGTCACCGAGGCGTTCACCGGCGACACGGCCATCAGCCAGACCAACGAAGAGTATTTCGGGCGAACGAACAAGCTGAAGACCACGCCGATGTACTATCTCGCCCTAGCCGCGCCGAAGGGCGAGACGTTTGCCGCGCACGAACGCAACACCCGCTGGCAGGAGGTGGACCAGTACACGCGCCGCCGCGTCAGCGATGAACTCGGCTTCGTGCAGGCGGAACCGTTGCCGGGCGTGGGCCTGAATCTCGACACGGCCTGGGAGCCGCGCCTGAAGACGCTGACTGAACGCATGGACCAGTACGCCGACTTGGGCATGCGCATGATCCTCGTCCACCAGCCCGGCTGGATGAACGGCCGCGGCCTGCGCGAATCGAAGATCGAGAGGTTCGTGCAGATGGCGAAGGCCGGCGGCGGCGACTGCAGCATCTATGACTACATTCCCCGCCCCACCGTCGAGGCCGAGTGGAAGGCGCTGACGCGCAAGCTGGCCGAGCACGAAGTCGCCTACCTCGTCTGGTCGAGCTACTTCAGCGTCGGCCCCGGCCCATTCATCCAGGAACTGCTCGGCGAGCACGATCTGACCGAAGCGAACTTCGCCGGCTACGAGAACCCGGACGCCATGGACCGCGATGAAAACTTTTTCGAGCGCGGCCGCATCCCGCACAACCCCCTCGATCCGACCGTCCTGAATGCGTACGTGGAGCGCATCGACCAGGCAGCCGAGAAGTACGGCCACCACGGCATCTGGGCGGACAGTTGGCACAAGTGGGGTTTGCTGGTGACCAACGACGAACGCCGCGCACCGATCTATCGCGCGTGGATGGAGCAGTACGCAAAGTGGAGCCGCAACGGCATGGCCTTCGTCTCCGAGGGACAAGGCTGCCCCATCATGAGCTGCTCGATCGAACTGAGCGAGCAGAAGTTCGAGGACGAATGGTGGTTCCTGCCGCACACCACGCTCTGGTACCGCGGCAAGGCGCTGCCGCCCGGATCGGGCACGGCCGAGGCCGACCGACATGTCTTCCGCCTGATGGCCAACAAGTGCTGGACGTTTGCGGAAACCGGCTGGGGGCAAGATGTGCTGGAAATCATCCCGGACTTCAGGCGCCTCGCCCACGAATACAACGCCGCGCTGCCGTTGATGCGCAGAAGTTACATTCTCCCCCGCGGCAAGGGCGTCCTTTGGCTCGGCTATAAGGGTGACACGAAGGGCGTGCTCTTCCCGTTCGAGAATACCGGCCTACCACCCGGCGTCGCGGCCGCGTCCATCCTCGACGACGCGAAGGCCGACAGCGCGCAAGCCTATCGCACGTACGGAGTTGAGGCCAAGGACCTGCTCAAGGCGTTCGGCTTGCGCCGCGGCACCGAGCGCGACCCCCGCCTCGACTGGACCTACCGCCCGATGCAGTACACGTGGCCCGACTGGGCGAAGAACGCGAAGCAGGACTGAGTCAGACCCCCGTGAGCCGGTTGCGTCGATCCGCGCATGCTGGTATCGAACGATGCAGAGGCGCGCCTGGCCGACGCCGTGGCCGCGCATGCTCTGTGCAACCCACCTGATCCGGAGGTCCGACATGAAAAGGCTCATCATTCTCACCGCACTCGCCGCGATGCTCGTCACCGGCTGCAAGTCGCGGGACCTGTCCACGCGCCTCATGAGCACCCACCAGCGCAACGCGCGGCTGATGCAGTTGGCCGGCGAAGAAGCCGGATTCGTCAAGGACGCCGACGCGCGGCTGACGCGCCAGCTCAACATCGCGTACCAGCAGATGATCCGCTTCACGAACGCCGACGCCTTGGCCACCCTAGCCGAAGCGAAGCGGACGCTCGAAGCCCACGGCGATGAGCTGAACAATCACGCCCGCATCAGCGGCTGGGTCAGCGTCTCCCAGCTCGCCCGAAGCGCCGGCGACAGGGCTTTCGCCGCGCCCGCGTGCGAACAGGCCGTCAAGCTGCTGCACGAAATTGAGAGCGAATCCGAGCGATGCCAGTACGTCCTGGGCATCGCCAACGAGGTGAATCACCTGGAAGGTGAAGACGCCGCGGCCGAACTGCTGGCGGAGGCCGGCCCGTGGGCCAGGCAGATCGATTCGATCGACGGCCGGCGCAACGCCCTGCTGGCCTTTTCCGTCGCCCTGTTCAACATCGACCACTTCGACCCGGGCGTGGCCGTCCTGCGCAACGAGCCGGACGCCGCATGGCGCAGCGACACGATGGCCATGCTGGCGGCGAACGACGGCGACGTGGCGGCCGGCGACGCCGTGTCCGCGCTGAGAACTGGTTACGATTTGCTCCAGCAACGCGCGTCCACCCCCGCCATGCGGGACGCCCCGCGCAAACACAGCATCATTCACCAGCGCCAGTTCTACGGCCAACGCGTGGACTTCGAGCAGGTCTTCCAGGACGCCCAGCATTCACGCTCAAAGGCCATACAGAAGGACCAGGAGAAGTAGTCCTCACCCACGCCCAACAACCCGGGCCTACCCCCATTCGCTCACCCGGCCCCGGCGCGGTATACTTCCTTCTGATGTCCCGCCCACCGGGACCACCGACCTCGGGGTGTAGCTCAGCTTGGTAGAGCGCTGTGTTCGGGACGCAGAGGTCGCAGGTTCAAATCCTGTCACCCCGACTTGTTCGAACAGGAAGCCGTTCAGTGAGAAAACTGAACGGCTTTCTCTTTTCCAGGCAAAGAGTTACGTCGGTGACGGTCCGGTTCAAAGAAAACGCCCGCAAGAGCCGTTGTTTCGTCTCCTTATTTGAACTAAGCCAAACCCGCGACGCATCTTGCGTAAAATCGTACACCCGCTTGGCCATGGCACCGCACGCCGGGTCGATGTCACTGCAAGCCGCCAGAGCCTGTTCGACCTCCTGCATCTGGCCCTGAAGCATCGTCGATTTATCCTGGAATGTCACCGCGTCGAGGTGCCCCTGGAGGTACAGCTGGAGCAGGCGGTCGTTCTGCTGGGTCATCTCGGTCCGTTTGCGGCTGAGGATGCGTTTCTGCGAGATGCCGTTGTTGCGGAGTTCGGCGAAGCTCTCCTCGAGGGCCTGGCCGAACCAGTCGCCCAGTTCAGGCGTGGGCATCTTCATCGCGTCCAGCTCGTTGAGCACCTGCTGCTCAACATCCTCTTCCTTCCACCGGACCTTCGGGTGGTCGTCGTTGGGCTTGTTGTTGGCGCAGCGGTAGTAGGTGTGGATGCGGACGCCGCCGCCTTTGAGCTTCCTGCGGATGCGCTCGCCGGTCATCATGCTCCCGCAGTACTGGCACAGCAGCGTGCCGTTGGCGAAGGTATGCGCGAGCCGAAACGTGCGACGGTTCTTGCCCTTGAGGATGTTGCGGCAGAGCTGGAACGTCTGACGGTCGACCAGCGGGCGGTGCTTGCCGGGATAGACTTCGCCGCGCCAGACAATATCGCCGACATAGAACCGGTTGGCCAGCATGTACGAGACGCTGCCGATGCACATGCGCGGCGTGCTGGGCCGGTAGATGTAGCCCTCCTCATGCAGCCGTTTGCCGATCATGTCGAAGGTCATCCCGCCCTGGGAGTACAGCTCGAACGCTCGCATGACCAGCTTCGACTTCACCGGGTCGGGCTTGATCGGCTCGTCGCGGTCGTCGGTGTTCATGTAACCATACGGCACGCCGCACGGCATCCAGCCTTGACGCACCTTCTCGTCCTGGCCCTTGCGGACCTCCTGGCGGAGGTTGTCGCTGTAGTACTGGCTGATCGCGGCCATCACGTTGAAGCTCAGCGCCCCGGCGGCACCGGGGCCGAACTCGTTGTCGACGAACGCCATCTTCACACCGCAGACGTCCTCGAGTTCCTGCATCCTTACCGCATCGCGCATGTTCCGGCAGATGCGGTCGAGCTTGTGGGCGAGGACGACTTCGATCTTCAGCCGCTTGGCGTTCTTCTTCACCCACTGGTACATCTCGTTGAAGGCGATGCGCTCGGCCCCGCGACGGGCCGACTCGGCGATCACGAACTCGCGCACCACCGTCCAGCCCTCGCGCTCGGCCTTATCGCGGTTGATCCGAATCTGCGCATCCAGCGAGTAGCCTTCGGCCTGCTCGCGGGAAGACACTCTTGCCCAAATGACGACGTTCATTCGCACGCTCCTTCCTGGCGGGCTTCGTAGAAGACCATCGCGATCCGCTTGACGTTCAGCAGGATTTCGACGGCCTCATCACGGTCCACTTCGCGTTCGAGGTACCGGCCCCACACGTCCTGTGTGCGGGCGATCAGCGCCTCGGACATCCATTCGGTTGCCAGCGGCCCGTTGCCGCTGGACTGGTCACACTGAGCCTCAACGTTCAAAGACTGTCCAGTCGGTTCCGGCGACTGTGGGGAACTTCTTTGAACTGGCGGTTCCATGCATGTTGCGGCCGTCATCAGCGCCCCTCCCCATCAAATCCGAGCTCCTCGAAGTGGTCGCGAATGCGACGCACGGCCTTCTGGATCGTGTTCCATTCGCAATCGAGCTCACGGGCGAGCGCCGCCTTCGACACGCCCGCCGCCAGCCTGCGTGCGACCGCCTGGTCGAACTCAGACAGCCGCGACACGGCCAGCCCAAGGTCGTCGGCCAAACCAGGGTCCTCCGTGCTGCACGGCTCGGCACCGACGTAGGAGCCGTCCTCGCGGACGCCGAGTTCACGCAGGTACTGCTCGAACTGCTCCTTGTTGCGGTATCGCTGCCGCAGCTTCGACACCAGCCGGTTGTTGATAGCGATGTACAGCGCCGTCTCTTCCTTCGCGCACTTGGTGTGATTCGGGTCGTATCGGAACTCGAAGATCACCACCGCCATGTCCTGCATCAGGTCCGGCCATTCACCTTTCGGAAAGCCCAGGGCCTTGATCCGACCGATGGCCAGTCTCGCCTTCCACGCCTCGAACGCTCCTTCGTACTGCTTCAGCAAACTTTCATCTGTCATTGCGATTCGTCCTTGCATCAGGGGTCGATCTCGCGGCTGGGCCATTCCCAACCGTCTGATCGCGATGCTCAGGGCGAGACCGGTGACATGTCCGTAGAGCCGGAGCTGTCTGGCGAAAGCCGAATGTCAGGAAGGTTGTCAGAAGGCTGTCAGGGCTTGCGGTGACCTGTCAGACATATGTCAGACATGCTTTCTGGCGGAGCGGCAGAGCGATTTGAGCCTGTAAACAAAGGGGTCTGCGCAACCGTGCGGTGCCATCGGCCTCGATTGGGATGGCACTGCATACGGAGTTGGGCGTTGGCGAGCGAATAACCCTTGCGAATGGACGAGGCACCGACGCCTCGCTCGATGCAAGGGAGTCCGACAATGCCGCAGACCGCAGACGACAACCTGGTGATCGACCTCGGCGTGCTCAGCGCCGAGCCGGCCCACGAGTACCACGCCAAAGCGAGCGAGTATCTGTCGAGCCATCAGCTGCTCGACTTCATGGCCTGCCCGTGGCTGTACCGCAAGAAGCAGCTGGGCCTGATCGTCGACACAGACAGCCCGGCGCTGTTGATCGGTCGCGCCACCCATGTCCGCATTCTCGAAGGCCGCGATGCCTACGAGACCCAGTTCGCGATCGGCGGTCCCATCAATCCCCGCACCGGTAAGCCCTTCGGCTCAACCACCAAGGCGTTTGCCGAATGGGCCGAGGCCCAGGGCAAGCCGGTCCTCTCCCACGACAACGTCGAACTGATCGAGCAAATGGCCAGCGGCGTCGCCATGAACGACGAGGCCGTTGACCTTCTTCTGTATGGCAGGTCTGAAGGCGTGATTCGCACCAGCTACTGCGACGCCCCGTGCCAGGCGCGTTTCGACTGGATTCATCCCCATCGTGGCGTAGTCGACCTCAAGACCACGGCCGACCTGACTTGGTTCAGGGCAACTTCACCGGCTACATCGTGGACTACGGCGCGTGGCCCGAGCAGAAGCGCACCTACTTCACGCTGCGGGACGTCCACTCCACGCTGGGCCGCGCGACGCCTGGGGCGGGCCTCGAAGGCCAGATCTTCGGCGGCTTGGATAAGCTGACCACCGAGAAGCTTTCCCGCCCGTATCGGCGTGAGGACGGTGCGGAGATGCGGATCGACCGCTGCCTGGTCGACGCCAACTGGGGGCAGTCCACAGACGTGGTCTATCAGTTCTGCCGCCAGAGCAGTTTCGCCGGCATTCTGCTGCCCAGCCACGGCAAGTACGTCGGCGCGTCGAGCGTCCCGTTCAGCGAATACAAACGCAAACGCGGCGACCGCGTCGGCCTGCACTGGCGCATCCCGAACACCATCGGCAAGCGTCAGGTAAGACACACCTTAGTCGACACGAACTACTGGAAGACCGCCACGCAGGACGACGCCCAGCAGGATGCGGGGCAGACCGACCCCGGAAGCAACACCCAAACCGCCGACGCCAAAGGCGAAGCCGCTGCGTCCAAAAGCGAATCGGCGCAAGAGACGACGCCGCAGTCCGCGAAGACGCCGGCAACGGCCCAGACTCCCGGCACCGTCAATGCGTCCGCTGTCAGTGACGACCCGGTGACGGACATGCGGCGTCGCATGGCCGCCGAAACCCGGCGTGTCGAGG
>CAZHJL010000031.1:0-50661 GCA_964532795.1 uncultured Phycisphaeraceae bacterium
TTGCTTGAGCGTCCCGCCTCGCAAATGGCTCCCTATTGCCTGCGCATCACCATCTGCTCCATGAACGTGCGCGTGTGACGCTGCGGACGCACGACGACGACGGCCAATGGTCGCGCCCACATCCATCCCAGCGCACCCCATGACACAGTCATCGCGTTGAATCGTCCCGGCCCGTTCTCACCTGCCGTCAGGAGGAACCAACCCTCGTCCCAAGCGGAGAAGGGGGGCAGTAGCACTTCCTTTATGGGTATTGGTTGGCGAACCACTGATGGACTCCGGTAAGTGTTCTCTTCTGTCGCCGTGGGAATTGGGCGTTGTGCCGCACACGTCACGGTGCGGTCTTCTGACTCAGTTGCCGGCGTCATCGCCGCCAACCCATCGCGTCGACTGGGTCAATAGCCTCGCGAACATGGGATGCCCCCAGCAACGGGCATCATGCCCCAAGGCGATGTAGCAGATACGTCCCCTGCCATGCTCGAGCGTATACACCAGCGGATGCATTGTGCCATTGAGCTCGAAGCTGGCCAGTACCGTGCCGGGCGAACCTGTCCAAGAGACTTCGTAGGGCTCGTCGTCAATCTCGAAGTCGTCAATACCTTCAGTGACGGGGTGCTTCACATCGATCCTGACTTGCATGCGCATGAAGGGGTCGTGTCGCTCGAAGCGACTGCCCACAAGTGTGAGCCACTGGTCCTGATCATCGTGCACCACCACAATTGATGCGTGCAACACGACCAGGCCGGCTCCTCCCGCAACCCGAGCCGCCAGCGCCTCTTGCGCCGCATCGGTCATGCGCGGCCACATGGCGTACACGACATACACGTCCACGTCCGTTTCGTAATCGTCGCCAAACCGCTCAAAGCCTATGTGTAGCGCGGCGGGAATGGCATGCTTGACCAATGTGTCCCGGAGTGACAGTCCTGCCCCGAGGACATCGTGGTAGCGGTCTGTGCCGCCGACCAGAACGTGCACCTTGCTCATCGGGTTCCTCCTTGTTCGGGGTTGGTAGCGCGATGGGGCGAAGCATGAGCCCCGCATCGGCCTCGGGATTTGGGCGCCAGCGCGGTGTTTGGGAACGTCTGCTACGACTCGCCAACACTCACGCGCCCCGCCGCGATCAGCCAGTCCAGCGCCTCGCGCACCGCCTCCAATGATGTATAGCGCGGCTGGTAGTCGATCAGGCGCCTTGCCTTCTCAATGCTGCAGTTGGGGCTGTGGGCGATGTGATCATGCGTGAGCTTGGCCGCGCGTTCGCTTACCGTTGCCTTCCATTGCTCCCACGGCATGAAGCGCAGATTCGCTGCCCCGCCGAACCAGCCTGCGACCGCTTCCGCATAGCCTCGGAGCGTAAGAGCCGCGGGCGAGACGGCGTGGAAACTCTCTCCGAGGCTCGTTGAGCGGTTGCGAACTGCCTGCATGAACACCTTCGCCACGTCGTCAGCGTGGACGTGGTGCAGTGTATCCATCCCGAGGTTCGGCAGGGCCAATTCCTCACCGCGTGCGAGCTTGCCGAAGACGTCGACCTCAACATGCCCGGCCGGATTGATCGGATCCCAGCCCGGGCCGACAATGTGCCCGGGATGCACGATGGTGGCGGGAAAGCCATTCAGTCGCGCTTCGGACAGCAGCATCGACTCGATCGCCGCCTTGCGCACCCCGTAATCGCCGAACGGCGTACGCGGCTGGTTCTCCGTCGTCGGCACCACCGCGCTCGGTCCGTGCACCCAGATCGTCCCGCAGTGCAGGAAGTGCCCTACCCGGCCGCGCAGCGCCGCGACCAGCTGCTCGGCGCTCTCGGGCAGGAAGCAGATCATGTCGATCACGACGTCGCCACCAAGCTCTGCGATGCGCTGGCCGAACGTGCCTTGCGACTCTTCTCTTTCGCGGTCGACCGCTTCGCGCTTCACCTTCTCCCACGCACCGTGTGCCTGATAGGGCTCGCGCTGCCCGCGGCTGACCACCACCACCTCGTGCCCATCGGCCACCAGCCGCGGCACGAGGTACGTACCCACATGGCCCGTCCCGCCAATCACCACCACGCGCATGGTGTCCGCTCCTTACGCCTGCGCCTGCACGCCACCGACATGCGGCGCCTGCCAGCTTTCCGGCGTGTACTCGTGCAGTTCGATGCGGTTGCCGTCCGGATCGGTAATCCACGCCTGCCAGCTATGGTCCTTGCCGAGCTTGGGCTCGGTCACTTCAACGCCGGCCTGCTTCAGGTGCGCCACGGTATCCGCCACGCTGTCGACTTCCAGACAGAAGTGCTGGTACGACTGCAGATCCTCGCGTTCGTCGTGGCCGTGTTCGAACAATTCGATGAAAGTGCGATCGCCCACGTGCAGGTAGAGCCCGAAGCGTTTGCCCTCGTCATTGATGAAGTCGAAAGCTGGCCTGAGCCCGAGGATGTCGCGGTAGAAGGCCAGCGACTGTTCCAGATCACCCACTCGAAAACACAGATGTGCAACGCCTTTGATCATGATGCCCTCCTGATTGTTCTGACAGTTGCCGTTGCGACCTAGACATTACACAGCCTATGCGCCTCGCGCAGCGCTGCCACCGGGTCCCCCGACGGTTGGAACTCGTGCCCGACATACAACGCATACCCCGTCGCCGCGATCGCGCGGCAGACGGCACGGTAATTGATCTCCTGGTCATCGCCCAGCGGCCCGCGCCCCGGGTTGCCGGCCGTGTGGTAGTGCCCCGTCCAATTCGCCGCCCTGCGTATGTTGCGGATCAGATCGCCTTCCATGATCTGCACGTGATAGATATCGAAGAGCAGTCGCACACACGGGCTGTCCACCATCTCGCACAGCGCGACGCCCCAATCCACGTGATCGGCCTGGTAACCCGGGTGATCCACGCGGCTGTTGAGCAACTCCACATTCAGGTTGACAGCCTTACCCTCCGCATAGGGTGCAATACGCCGCAGGCCCGCGGCACAGACCGCCATGCCTTCCAAGTTGCTCTGCCCCGTGTTACGGTTACCGGAGAAGCAGATGAGGCCCGGAATGGCGTGCCGCGCGGCGATGTCGATCGACTCGCGCAGTTCCGCCTCGATGCGATCGTGATTCTCGCGATTGTTCAGCCCGTCGCCCAACGATCGATGCCCGGCCATGCTCGCCACCACCAGGCCGCAGCCGTGGGCCGTGTCTACAAACTGCTCAAAATCGTCCAGCCCGTCGCGCTGCCAGATCTCCACCGCGGCATAGCCAATCTCCGCCGCCGCCGTGAGAAGCGCCGCGGGCGAGTAGGCATCCGACGTGTACATCGGGTAGCAGAATGATTGGTTGATCTGCATGCGGTACCTCAGCTGCGCGCGAATCCAGAATACATCGACATCTATCGATGTACAACCGGCGTTGGGCGGCGCTCTGCTGTTGGTAGATCACTCGAACCCGTATGCAGCGTACGCGCAAGGCAGGTGGAGCGGAAGGGCTTAAGCTGTGCACCGGTTGAGGGTTGCGGCGTTCGGGGTGTGGGCCGTAGTGCCGGGGCGAAGGGCCAGAATTAGTATCGACCGAATGTACTTTTTGTAGCCCAGGATTAGGTTTGACAGGCACCCCTCGGAACTTACCTCTCTAAAGTACTTACAAAAAAGACTTTATGTGGCATATTCACAGATATAGGGGGATCGCGTTGCAGATCACTCCATTCTGTCCTATCATTCTACCTCTGAGTTTTCAGACGAGAGTGTCAGGTATGGTGCCGTTCAGTGTTGAGAACCAGATTGTCGCGGCGATCCGCAAGATCATTCAGGCGGTGGATCTGCATTCGCGCCGGCTGGTCGAGACGGTCGGGTTGACCGGGCCGCAGTTGGCGGTGCTTCGGGAAGCGACGCGTCGGGGGCCGACGCCAATCGGGGCGCTGGCCAAGGCGGTGCACCTGAGCCAGCCGACGGTGACCGGTGTGCTGGATCGCCTGGCCCGGCGCGGCCTGGTGGAGCGGACGCGCGACCACAGCGATCGCCGCGCGGTGAATGTCCGTGTGACGGAGGCGGGGCGGCAGCTCGTCGAGTCCGCCCCGTCGCTCCTGCAGGACCGGTTCCATCGGCGACTCGAGGAACTGCAGCCATGGGAGCAGACATTGATTCTCTCCACGCTGCAGCGCATCGCGGCCATGATGGATGCCGAGTCGCTCGACGCCTCGCCGCACCTGGTGACCAGTTCGCCCGCGGCGGACGTGCCGGACAACTCGCGGCCCGCCGCGCAGGCGGAAGCGAGTGGCGGCATGGCGTCATGATGTGTCAGCCCGGCGCTGCGGTGGCGGCCCGGAGCGGTGCGACCGGCGGTCGTCTGGAACAGAGGAAGAAGCAGCGGTCAGGATTCAGTAAAGGGGATAGTTGAATGAGCAGGGAAGCGGCGTTTGCCGGTGATGCACAACATGAAGATACGCCGTGGTGGCGCAGCGGAAACGTGCTGACGCGCACCACGGCACTGTCTGGAACGATGGATCGGCGGCCAGTGCGCCGCGAATTGTGCCTGACGCCCGGCATCGAGGTGCCGCGCCAGCGCGTGCTGAAGAAGCTGGGGCTCCGTGACCGGAAGGCGCCGGTCAGGCTGGCGCGGCAGATCGAGCAGGCGATCGAATCAGTCATCGAGGAGGGAACGCCGCGTTGTCTTTGCCGCGCGTACACGTTGGAGACGGAAAACGGGCGCGTGCGCATTGGAGCGGATGTTGAGTTGGACAGCCGCGCGCTGGCGGTCGGGATGGGGTGGTGTCGGCTGGCATTCGCCTACGTAGCAACCCTGGGCGCCGGGGTGGATCGAGTGGTGCGGGAAGCGATGGACACCCGGCCGGCCTACGGGATGGTGCTCGATACCGTGGCGTCCGTCGCGGCGGAGGTGCTTGTCGATGAGATCGAACAGACGCTTTCGCGGCGTCTTCTGCCGGATGAAGCGCTCAGTTTGCCCTTCAGCCCCGGTTACTGCGACTGGCCCGTTCGCGAACAGACCAAGCTCTTCTCGCTGCTGCCGGACAAGCCGGCCGGCGTGACCCTATCCGATTCATGGCTGATGACCCCCCGTAAGTCGATCACCGGGATTCTCGGGATCGGCCCGGCTGACAGGCTCGAGGAGACGCGCAACCCCTGCGCGGTCTGTTCGAAGAAGGACTGTCAACACAAGCGGTATCGGGGGCGGAGACGATCATGACCATTCCACAGACCGACTTGATGTCCGAAGCGGTCTCCGCCGTGTCGGCACGATCACGGTACAACCCGCTTTCGGAGGCCGATCTGCAACAGATCCACGACGCCACCATGACAGTGCTGTCGGAAGTCGGCTTCGAGGTGCACGAGCCTGAAGCCTTCGAACTGTTCCGCCGCTTCGATACGAAGGTGGACTCCGAGCGGCGTGTCGTTCGCATGGACGAGCGCGTCGTTGAGGACCTGCTGTCCACGGTGCCATCGCAGGTGACGCTCCACGGCCGGCGCGAGGGGACCGACCTTCACCTGGGCTGCGGCAACGTCTACCTCGGCACCGGCGGCACGGCGCTGAACATGCTGGACTACGACACCAACGAGCGCCGCCCGGCCAACCTGCAGGACCTGGTGGATGTCATCCGCCTTACCGACGTGCTGGACAACGTGCACTTCATGCTGCTGCCGACGTATCCCAACGAATTGCCGGTCGAGGATGTGGATGTCAATCGGTTCCTCGCCGGCCTGTGCCATACGTCGAAGCACGTGATGGGAGGCGTCTACACTTCGCAGGGCATCCGTGACGTGATTGCGATGGCCGAGCAGGTCGCCGGCTCGCCCGAGGCCCTGCGCGAGCGTCCGTTCATCTCGCTCATCGCCTGCGGCATCAGCCCGTTGCGGCTGGATGCCAAGTACGGCTCGTACATGATGCAGATCGCCCGGGCAGGCGTTCCGGTGGCGGTGCCCGTTGAGCCGCTCTGCGGCGCGACTTCGCCGATCACGCTGGCCGGCACACTCGTGATCCAGAACTGCGATGCCCTGATCAGCGTGATGACCACGCAGTTGGCCAACGCCGGCGCACCGGTGATCTACGGCTGCGTATCGACCTCGACCGACATGCGCGACATGCGCTATCTCGGCGGGCCGGTCGAAAGCGGCCTCATCAATGCCGCGACGGCGCAATTGGCGCGGCACTACGGCATTCCGTACTACGCCACCGCCGGCATCAGCGACGCGAAGGTGCTGGATGCCCAGTGCGGTTACGAATCGGCGATCAACAACCTGCTCGTCGCGCTGGCGGGCGCCGATTTCATTCACGATGCGGCCGGGCTCATGGAGTTCGCCATGACCGTCAGCAAGGAGAAGCTCGTCATCGACAACGAGATTCTCGGCATGGTCATGCGGGCGTGGCGCGGCATCAAGGTGAACGAGAAGACGCTGGCGCTGGATGTGATCCGCGACGCGGGACCGGGGGGCAATTTCGTTTCCGCCCGTCACACGCGGCGGCACATGCGGAAGGAGCACTACGCTCCGCAACTGAGCGATCGCGAAACGCGCGAGACCTGGGCCGCAAGCGGCGCCACGGACGCGGCGGAACGTGCCCATGCGTTCGTGCAGGACACGCTGGGACAGCCGGCTGAGGCGCACCTGCCGCAGCAGACGATCGCGGCGGTTCTCGACACCTTCCCGAACCTGGCACGTCAGCAATTCAGCCCACTGGTGCAACAGCAATGAAGATCATCGGCGAAAGAGTCAATGCAACGCGCAAACCGATAGCGGAGGCGGTTGCGCGCCATGATGACCAGGCGATCATCGAGGAGATCCGCAACCAGAGCGAAGCCGGCGCTCACTACATCGATCTGAATGCCGGCGCTGATTCGGGCGATCCTGATCGTGAGGCGAAGGATCTGTGCTGGTTGATCGACCTGGCGCTGGAGCACTGCGACAAGAAGCTGGCGATCGATTCATCGAATCCCGAGGTGCTCCGCGATGCGCTGGCGCATCTGGATGGTCGCCGGCCGGCGCTGCTTAATTCGGTCAACGGCGAAGCGGATCGTCTTGTGCCGTTGCTGGAACTCGCGGCCCAGCGCGGCTGTGAAGTGATCGCGCTGGCGATGGGCGCGTCGGGCGTGCCGCGCGATGTCGAGCAGCGCATGGACGTCTGTGCGCAGATCCAGGGCGAAGCCTCGAAGCTGGGCATCCCCGATTCGTCGCTGTTCTTCGACCCGCTGGTGTTGCCGCTTTGCAACGATGTCACCGGTGTGACCATGGCGATGGCGACGTTGCGCGAGATCAAGAGACGATACCCGAAATCCAAGACGACGCTCGGGATGTCGAACGTGTCCCACGGCCTACCCAAGCGGCGACTGGTCAACCAGGCGTTCGCCATCGCGGCCCTCGTCAACGGGTTGGACTCGGCCATCTGCGACCCGCTCGACACCGGCCTTCGCCAGGCCATCGTGCTGGGCACGCTGCTGGCCGGGAAGGACCGACACTGCCGGGGCTACACCCGCCGCGTCCAGAAAGGGGAGATCGGTCTATGACCATCACCTGTGAAACCGACACCGCAACCTGCCGCCCGGGCATCGTGGTCGAGCCGGTCCGCCGTCTGAACGAAGAAAAGCTGGAGCTTCTGCACCGAGGATCGCTGGACATCCTGCGCGATCCGGGCGTCGTGTGCTTCAACGAGGAAGCCGTCTCGATCTTTGCCGATGCGGGCTGCCGGACCGAGCGCAGCGATCGCGACAAGGCGTGGACGGTTCGCATCAACGCGAATGTGGTCGAGAAAGCCCTGTCATCGGCGCCCTCGCGCATCGTGCTCGGCGCGCGCAATGCTGAGAACCAGTTGGTGCTGGATGCACACACGCCGCGTGTCTACTTCGGTAGCGGTTCGGAGACGAACGTCTTTCTCGAAACGCGCGTGAAGCAGGTGGGCGAGGGCGGCGTCACCACGACGTTCGAGCACGTTCCCGAGCGCGGCAGCATCAACAAGCTCTGTGATTCCAGCCGCCTGTGCAACGCGCTGGAGAACCTGGATTTCTACATTCGCAATGTGAACATCCAGGATTCGGACATCGACGACGACAACAAGGACGTCAATGTCTTCCTGTCCAGCCTGATGTACATGACCAAGCACGTTCAAGCGGGCCTGACGAACGTTGACAAGCTGGATGATGTCGTTCGTTTGGGCGAGATCATCGCCGGCGGCGCCGAAGCGTTTGCGCAAGCGCCGCTGCTGTCGTTCATCGCGTGTCTCGTGAAGAGTCCGCTGCAGATGGTGGACGACACCACGTCGAAGGTGATTGCCATCGCCAGGCGGGGTCTGCCGCTGGTTGTTTCTTCCTCACCGCAGGGCGGCTCGACCGCGCCGGTGCAGGAAGAGGGCATGGTCATGCTGATCAACGCCGAGATCCTGGCCGGCATCACGCTGACGCAACTGGTAAGCGCCGGAGCCCCGGTGCTCTACGGCGCGGTGCCCGTGCGTGCGCGGCTGGACACTTTGCACGACCTCTACGGGGCGCCCGAGTTCATCCAGTACAACATGGATTGCGTGCAACTGGCGCGGCGCTACGGCATTCCCTGCTATTCCACGGCGGGCGTGGGCGATGCGTCGGTGCCCGGTATGCAGGCGACCATCGAGAAGATGTTCTCGCACCTGGCCGTCGCCCAGTCCGGGGCCCAGTACATCCACTACGCCTTCGGTCTCCTAGATCGCACGGGCACGTTCAGCCCGGTGCAGGCGGTGATCGACAACGCGAACATCGGCACGGTCAAGACGATTCTCCGGCCCGCCGGCTTCGCGGACGAGGATGCGGAGGCCGCGCTGACGGAGATCCGCAAGGTCATGCGCTCGTCCACGCGGCTGTTTGCGCGTCACATCCGCAAGCAGATCCGGCGCGGGATCGTGTCCGAGCCGTACCCGTTGGCCGGCGACGGCAAGCGGGACGAAGTGATCGAACGCGCCTGTGCGCGCGTCAGCGAAGTGCGCGGATCGCCGGGCGAGCCGTTGCCCGACGACGTGCTGACAACGATCCGCGCCCAAGTGCCTGGCGTCGTGTCGCCCGACCGGTTCCAACTTTGACAGGAAGCACCATGGATAAAGAACAACTACTGGCCGAACTCAGGAAGAACGTCCTGCTGGGCCGCATCGATGAGAGTGATGAAGGCTTCGACGGCGATATGGAGGGCGAGCCCGGCGTGACCGAACTGGTCGAGCAGGCGCTCGAGGCCGGGATTCCGGTCACGGAGATCCTCGGAGAAGCGCTGTCGCCCGCGATGGAGGAAGTCGGCGCGAAGTACGAGCGGGAGGAATACCTGATTCCCGACATGCTGGCGAGCGCCGAATGCGTGAGCGCGGCGATGGATGTGCTCGAGCCGCATCTGGCCGACAGCGGCATCGAGCACAAGGGCCGCGTCATCATCGCGACCGTCGAAGGGGACCTGCACGACATCGGCAAGAACATTGTCATCACGCTGCTGAAGGGCGCGGGCTACGAGGTGCAGGATATGGGCACCTCCGTGTCGGCCGAGGAGATCGTGAAAGCCGCGCGCGAAAGCGGGACGCGCTACATCGGTCTGTCGGCGCTGCTGACCTCGACAATGGGCAAGATGCGCAACGTCATCGAGGCCTTCGAGGCAGCGAACGCGCGCGACGATGTGAAGATCATTGTCGGTGGTGCGCCGGTGACCGACGACTTCGCAAAGTCCATCGGCGCTGACGCCTATTGCCGCGATGCGTTCGATGCGATCGAAACACTGCAGACGCTGAAGGTCTGAATGAACGGCATCGCTGTCTCCGCCTGGAGCGTGTACGCAAGGAAACGCTGAAGATCATGACTACTGCTACGGAAGTCACCGCCTACACCCAGGCCGTCTCGAGCGGCCAGTATGCTCGCGCGAGCGGCCTGCACGGCAAGTACGACAACGTGCGGCTGCACTGGGAGATTCGCAGCCTGCAGGTGATGCTGCAGAAGCATCTGGACGCGGTGATGAAGCGCCGCCTGGAAGCCGGCGGGGGGCTGCGGGTGACCGATCTCGGTTGCGGCAGCGGCGACGGGATGGAGACCTTGCTGTCGATCAACGAGCCGTCGCCGCGCTTGCAGGACCACGATGTTCACATCGCCCGCGGTCGGCGGCTTGAGCGATACACCGGTCTCGAGATGAACCCGGCACTGCTTGAGCAGGCGCAGGAGCGCTTCGGCTCGCACAGCGCCGCGCAGTTCGTGCGGGCCGACCTGCGCGAAGGACTGCCCTTCGATGCCGGCGTCGAACCCTATGACCTGTATGCCGCTTCCTTTGGCACGCTCTCGCATTTCGGCGAAGATGACACGGTGCGGCTGCTGTCGGACATCGCGCGGCATGCGGCGCCGGGTGCCTTGCTCGTCGGCGACTGGCTTGGGCGGTTCGCCTATGAGTGGACCGATCTTTGGGATGACGACCTGTCGACCGAGAAGTGGATGGACTATCGCATCTCCTACATCTACAGCCCGGAGGAGCGGGCGATACGGGAGATTGACAGCTTCGGGCTGCGCCTGCTTTCGGATATCGAGGTCCGTCGCGTCATCGACGCGGTGCGTCGGGAAACCGGCGTGCAACTGGTCGAGAAGGCGCTGTTCGACCGGTCGCTGTTTGTCGGCCGGCACATCGACACGGCCGACTACAACCCCGATGCGAAGCCGCTTCGCGCCGCGGTCAACCGGTTGCACGAACCGGGCTGCCGCACGGACCTGGAGCAACTGAGGTTCGAGCTTTCGCTGCCTGAGGGGTATGTTGAGCAGTCGCGTATGCTGCGGGCGATCGCCGGCGATTGGAACCAGCTCGTGATATTCACCATCGAGGCGCTCGCGCAGAAGGACGCGGGCAAGGCGATGCCCGAAATCCCGTCAGCGGCAAGCGATGTGCTTCGGCCGACGATGGGACGCATGCTGCGGGCGGTCGAGGTCGCCAGCGATCTGCAGATGGATGACCCGCGGGCGGACTGGATCGAACCGCAGTTGGCGTGCGGCCTGCGCGGGTTGGAAATGGCACTGCAGACGGGACTGGGTTGCGGGCACGGGCTGGTGGCGATCTACGAGATCGTGAAATAGCAGCGCCCCCCGGGCGAGAAGACACACGGACGGCGCGAGCCGCATCGCGCAAGGAGCTTGACATGAGTGGTCTGGCGGTGGCACGCGGAACGAACGCCGAAGAGAACGTCGCACGAATGATGCAGGCGATGGCGCATCGTGGGCCGTTCCTGAAAGGCGCCTGTATGAGTAACGGCTGCGCGATGGCGCAGAACTACCTGCAGGCGGATTGCCACGGCGCTTCGCAGGGCGCGGCCGTGCCGGTCGCGGCGGATGGATGCGATGATCTTCGCATCTGTTTCGACGGTGAGATCGGTAACGTCGCCGAATTGGCGGGACAGATCGGCATCGAGGCGGGCCCGTTCCTGTCGGAGCGGGCGCTGTTGGCGCTTTGGCGCGAACGGGGTGCGGACATGCTTGATGCTTTGGGCGATGCGGTGTTCGCGCTGGCCATTGCTGATGGCGAACAACTCTTCGTCGCGCGTGACGTCTTCGGCATCAAGACACTTTTTTATACGCACGACAACGGATCGCTGTGCGTGGGCTCCGAACTCAAATCCCTGGCGAACGGCCAGTACGAAGTGCGCGAGTTCCCCGCCGGCTGCTACATGGATGCCAACGGTACGATCAAGCGATTCGCCGACATCCCCACCGAAGCACCCGAGCCTGTAAGCGACTCGTTGGAGACGATCATCGCGGAGGTCCGCCGCATCATTGACAAGAGCATCCGTGCGCGCGTCGATTTCTCGCGGCCCACGGCCTGCCTGCTCAGCGGCGGCATGGATTCGAGCGTGATCAGCATGCTCACTGCGAAGCTCTACCGCGAGCGATCCGGCGAGGATGCGAAGATCAAGACGTACGCGATCGGGTCGAAGGAAAGCAGCGACCTGCCCGCGGCGCGGCTGGTGGCAGAGCATGTCGGCACCGATCACGAGGAAGTGACCATTGACCTGCAGACACTGCTCGATGCGATCCCGGAAGTGATCCGCGTTACCGAGAGCTTCGACCCGTCCCTGGTGCGCAGCTCCGCCTCGAACTTCCTGATCTCGCGCCACGCCGCGCAGGCCGGATACGAGGTGCTGATGTCGGGAGAGGGTGGCGACGAGCTGTTCTGCGGGTACGCACACCTGAAGAGCGTGCCCTACGAGGAGCTCTTCGCGAAGCAGATGAACCTGCTGCGCTACCTGCACAACAACGCCTCTCTGCGATTGGATCGAACGAACCAGGCCAATTCCATCCGCGTGGTGACGCCGCTGATATCCGGCGAACTGTTCAACTACGTGATCCGCATTCCCATGGAATACAAGATCCGCGAGGTGGGCGGCCGCAAGGTCGAGAAGTGGATATTCCGCAAGGCGTACGAGCCTGACCTGCCGCGCGAGATCACCGAGCGCCTGAAGCAGGAGTTCTCGCAAGGGTCGGGCGCCGCGTCGCTGCTGCCGACCCACTTTGAAGGCGTTTACTCGGATGAAGAACTGGCTGAGTACCAGGAGCAGCATCCGGTGGTGCGGAACAAGGAAGAGATGTACTACCACCGGTTGTTCATCGAGCACTTCGGCGACCGGGGAACAGTCGAGACGGTGGGCCAGTGGCAGTTCAAGTAGTGCGGCGATCGTGGGGCCGGTGATGTGCGCCGCGGCCCTCGCGCCTGGATGTTCACCCTTGAGGAAGACCTGCAATGTGCGGAATCACGGGACGATGGGGACAAAGCAATACCTTGGATGTGCGGCGCATGATGGACCGACTGGTTCATCGCGGCCCGGATGCGCATGGGATATATGACAGCCCGTGTGGCACGATCGGCCATCGGCGCCTGTCGATCATGGACCCGGCCGGCGGCGATCAACCGCTGTACAACGAAGATCGCCGGTGCGCAATCATTGCGAATGGCGAGATGTACAACTTCCCGGGCCTTCGCCGCGAACTGGCCGAACGCCATCGGTTCAGCACGGGCAACGACAGCGAGGCGGCGCTGCATCTCTATGAAGACATCCATGCCAGCGCCGCCGAGCGGCTCGACGGCATGTTCGCCTTCGCCATTGCCGATGGCGATGACATTTACTTGGCCCGTGATGCGATAGGCATCAAGCCGCTCTATGTCGGCCGCCGCGATGACGACTGGGTGTTCGCCTCGGAGCTCAAGGCGATGATCGGCCAGGCGGATGAGATCCGCGAGTTCCCGCCGGGCACGTGGTACCACTCCGCGATCGGGTGGCATACCTTCTATGAGGTGCCCGGCTACAGCCCGGCTACGGTGTCCGAGGAAGAAGCCGCGCGGCTTCTTCGCAGCACGCTGGAGCAGGCAGTGGGCAAACGGCTGATGAGCGACGTGCCGGTTGGCGCGTTTCTCTCCGGCGGACTGGACAGCAGCATCATTGCCGCGATGATGCGCCCGCACATCGACGAACTGCACACGTTCACCGTCGGTTTCGAGGGCAGCGGCGACCTTGCCGCCGCGCGTCGCGTGGCCGACCACCTCGGCACGATTCACCATGAGTACGTGCTGACGCGTGATGAGATATATGAACACCTGCCGCGCATCATCCATCATCTTGAATCATTCGACCAGGACCTCGTCCGCAGCGCCATCCCGTGCTACTTCACATCGCGCTTGGCGAGCGAGCACGTCAAGGTGATTCTCACCGGCGAAGGTGCGGATGAACTGTTTGCCGGCTACACCTACTACCGGGACATGCACGGAGACGACGGCCTGCACGACGAACTGCGCCGCAGCGTCAGCACGTTGCACAACATCAACCTGCAGCGCGTCGATCGTCTCACCATGGCCCACGCGCTGGAGGCGCGCGTGCCGTTCCTCGATACGGACATGATCGAACTCGCTCAGACGATTCCGACCGAGATGAAGCTGAAGCGCGACGCAGAGGGGCGCCTCGTCGAGAAATGGGTCCTGCGGATGGCTTGCGCGGACCTGTTGCCGGACGAGATCGTCTGGCGCGAGAAACTCCAGTTCGACCAGGGCAGCGGAACTGTTGACGCGCTGCAGAACGGGCTCGACCGATTCATGCCCTCGACCCATGCGGAACGCCATGCGGCGGATCACGCTGCGTGGTCGCTGCGGTCACACGAAGAGTGCGTGTATCACAAACTGCTGACCGAGGCCTTCGACGATCCCACCCCCGTGCTGGACAACACCGCCCGGTGGGCGGATCGCTGACCCAAACCGCCTGGTGTGATCGCTTCACTTGCTTGTGGCTGTACCGGTGTGCGGCCGCTTGGGCGCATCGCCGGGACCGATCGATCCCAAGGCCTTGCCGCCTTTCCGCACGCCCGCGAGGATCGAAGCCGTCTGCACGTCGGGCGCACCTTGCCATTGCCAGACATCCTCGAACGCTTCACCCTCGATCGTCACGGTTGACCGGTCCCTCCCTGCCGGTGACAGTTTCAGATCAAGACCCCCGCGGTCCCATAGGTCATAGACGCTGGCGATACGCACGGCCTTCAGCCGGGCACTCAATTGCAGTTGTCCCCAACCGAGCGCCTTGCCGCGATGGTCGGCGGTGGAGATGACGATCTTCTCCTCCAACGCTGCTCGTGCATCGGTGGCGACCTGCATCGCGCACTGTACGCGCCCATGCGCCATGACGTAGCGCAGCGCATGTCCATTCGCACGTGTCAGTCGCGGGGCCTGCATGAGCCAGGTGACATCGACTGCCTCGGGTGCGTGAATGTCATCCAGCACGAGGACGTACTGTCCTTCGAGCCAGATGAACGTGCGGCGGAAGCGCTCGAGCCCAGGCCGCGCGCGGTTCGTCTTGCGATCACGGTAGGCAAGGTATGATCCCGCCGCCTCGCCTTCGATGATGACCGCGTCTGTCTCGGCCTTCCACGCGGTGATGACGCCCATTCTTGTCATGTCGCCGCCCGGTTGGCTCCATGTGCCGCCCTCGGGCCGGCCCTGGGCCATCTGGCCCATGCCGTTGATCAGGATGGTGTTGTGATTCGACGATCGCTTGTGCTTGGCATACCGATCCGTTTCCGCCAGGTAGCCGCCGGCCTTCCACAGGACGAAGCTGTTCGCGTCCGGGTCGTCGTGGGCGACGTTGACGTACTTCATCTCGTGGCTGTTGCGATAGGCGTTGAGGCGGTGGCCGCCGAACGGTCCGCACTTGAACATCGCGGCGGCGCTATCGCGCTCCCACCCGTCGCGGATGTAGGCAAGTCCGAGGTCGGGAAAGAACGCTCGGGTTGGCGCGTCTACGGCACCGGCCGGCTTGAGGGACGGGTCGCGCCAGATCAGCGCCATCCAAGCCGAAACATCGAAGCCGCGCGGGTTGCGCGCCCACTCGCGATCAAGCACCGCCTGCACATCAGGCTGTCGATGCACGGCCGCGCACCGATAGAGGAAGTTCGCATATGGTCCCAGACCGCCGCCCGAATCACCGTAGGCGAAGAGCGTCGACCGATCCGGCACAAGCGATTGCGTCAGGTATCGGCCCACGTTCTCGAAGAACGGATGATGCAGGTAACGCGTGCCGAGACACCGGTCCGCCGCGTCCATAGCAATCAGCAGGTGCGAGCCGCCGAACACCATGTATGTCGGGCCTTCGTGCGAGGTGCCGTCTTCGGGCAGCCACCGCGCCACGTAGTCCAGTTCGGCCTTTGCCCGGGCGAGCATCCACTGCTCCTCCTCCGCGCCCGAATACGCGGCCAGGAGACAGAGCACCATGCCGGCGTTCCGGTGCCACCGATGATTGTTCTGCGGGTCGCCCTGCCAGTAGTGGGTACCGGGGTTCTTGCGAAGGTGGCCGCCGTGGTACATGGCGCGGGCATGGTGCAGCAGCTTCCGGCGGAATGTCTCGCGGAACGCGGGATCAAGATCGTCACGCAACCAGTCGTAAGCGAGGGCCGCGCCGACCATGATGTTCGCCGCACTCATCCCGCTGTCGCGTTCCTCGCCGGTTTCCCAGTGCTCGAGATCGAGCAGGAACTTCATAGAGGCGACCGTCCGAGCGTAGGACTGCTCGTCACCCGTCAGCACGTAGTGCAGCGCAACGGTCGGCAGCCGCCAGTAGCCTTGTCGTTGTCCATCAGTCGCATCGCGCAGGAATGTCGCCTTGCTCGGCGCCTTGGACACGCCAAGGTAGCCGCGCAGCGTATCCATGTACGGCTTGCCGGCCTCACTTCGAGCGAATGAACGCATCCGCTCGACATCTTCCGGGCCGAAAAGCAGCCGTGGGCGACTGGCCATGACGGCGACGTTGACCGACGGCGGCGGCCCGTCGAGTTTTGGATCCTGCTCGGGCACGACCGGTGGCGGTGGTGGCGGCGGTGTCGGCTTGATCTTCATTGCTCCGCCCAGCGTGACGTTGACATCGTCAATCCAGACCGTCTGCTGGTTGCCTTTGCCCTGATCACCAACGATGGCCACGCCGGCGAAGCCGGTGACGTTGCCTGCGTTCCAGTCGTACCGCTTCCTGCGCGCGTTGACATCCGTGCCGTTGTGCAGGATCCGCAGCCCCTTGTCCGCATCGAAGTCGAAGGTCCATTCATGCCAGCCGCGCTGGCGCCGCAGACCGAGGTAGGACACTTTGTACCAGGGCTGCTCGTTCTTGCCCGGCGAATACTCGGCTACGGCGTAGGTGGTGTCGCCTGAAAGGTAAGGGGCGTAGATGACGCCCACGACCAGAAGGCGTCCGTCGGTTGTCACCACACCCCATTGCGGCCCGCCGCGCCGTACCTTCGGGTCCTTCGGCGCGCTACCGTCGTCATAGACCCACATCCGTACCAGACCGGATGCATCTTGGTCGCGCAGCGACAATACGGCGTTCGCGCCCGGCGCCACCCGCAGGGTGCCGCCCGTTGCGGCACCACCGGTTGTCCGGTGGTTCTGCCGCGCATCAAACACCGCGCGGCCGGTGATCCGCCAACTCGCGAGTTGGCGTTCATCGTCAAACGGCATCGATGTCTGCGTGCTTGCCAGGCAGGATGCCCCGCTGAATATGAGGATGAAGATCGCCACCGTTACCGGTGGTGAGCCTGTCCAGGGGTCGAGAGCGTTTCGCAAGAATCACCTCCGCAACGGTCGTGGGCCATGACATCCATGGGGATGGTTGAACGCCTGCCGCGCGACCCGAATGCACCGGGCGGATGTCCAGGCAAGGACCAGTCTATGCCGCCGGTGCCGGTCATAGTGGTCGTAGCGATGGCCGCAGTCCCGCCGCGGTGTCTTTCTGCTTTCTTGGAGTTCGAGCCCAACTGACGCGAAGCGCGCCGGCGAGTAGCGATAACCCGCCCCATGCCGCTGGCGACGCTCACGGCTGCTTGATGGGTTTGGTCGGTTCAGGGGGGCGATTACCGGTCGATCCTGTTGAACAGACCAGTAGTCCGGGCGTGGCCCGCCCAATGTCCACCCGCGATTACCCATTCTGCCGGATTCGCCCGCTTCCCCCAAAGGTGGTAAGGCGTAAGCCACTTTGATTTATGAGCTTGCGCAGATGCAGCCGGCTCGGAATCGACTCGACTATATCTTTAGATGCAGATGAAAGTGAGCACGGGGGCAGCCTCATTGCATCCGGTCGCCACTGCGGTTTTGCGGGGGTTGCCCGCCCGGCGGCCTGCAACAGCGTAACCCACCCACCGGGAGAAAGCCGAGGCGAGAGAGCAAATGAGCGCCGATGGCGCGATAGGTCGGATCCGCGGGCCTACGTTCGAGTGGCTCGAACCGCGGTACCTGTTCTCATCCACGCTTGATGTGGTGATCGCTGATGCTGCGCTTGTTGACGTCGACCGGTTCGACAGCGCGATCATCGATGCGGCTTGGATCACGTTCGACGCCGCGCAGGACACGACCGGCGATGTCATCGCGCGTACGCAGGCGCTGGCGCGTCAGCGGGGCGAGTCGGTTCGTTCGATCACCATCCTCTCGCACGGTGAGGCGGGCGCGTTCCAATTCGGCGCCGATCGCATCGATCACGAGACGCTGCAGACCAATGCCGAGCAATGGCAGGCACTCGGTTCGGTGCTCGCGTCCGACAGCGCCATCTACGTGTTCGGCTGCCGCACCGGCGCCGGTGCGGCCGGGCAGCGCTTCGTCGATGACCTGGCCGCGGTCACCGGCGGTGATGTCTACGCTTCGGATGACCTGACGGGCGACGGTGGAGACTGGGTGCTGGAAGTTGCTTCCAAAGGCGACGTGCGGGGCGTCACGGATCGACAGCAACTTCCGCTGGACCTGACCGGCCTGACTGATGTCGGCATCACGTTGGCCTACGGCGATGGCGTCTCGACCACCGAATGGGACGTTCAGCTTGACTTCGATGAGACGGCCGGGGTGAACGCTGAGGACGACTCGCCCTTCGGCAACGACAACGACGGCACGGTTGCCAACGCCAGCATGTGGGACGCGGCAGGCTGGCTCAACGGCGCCGTGCGGCTCGATGGCGTGAACGAGGACGTGACCATCGTCAACTCGGGCGACATCAACAGCGGCACCCAGACGCAGCGCTCGATCAGCGTCTGGTTCAACGTTGACGACAAGACGATCAACTCGCGCAAACAACTCATCTACGAGGAAGGCGGCGGCGTCCGCGGGCTCAACATCTACGTCTACGACGGCAGCCTGTATGTCGGTGGATGGAACACGCCGGGCGGGGAGAGCAACTGGGCAGGCACCTGGCTCAGCACGGCTGCGATCAGTTCCGGCCAGTGGCACAACGTGACGCTCACGTTGGACGGCGGCGCCACCGTCCAGCCGGACGTGTTCAAGGGCTACCTCGACGGCGTTGAGTTCGGCAGCGGCGGTGGCTCGCAGCTTTGGTCGCACACCGGCGGTATCGGCCTCGGGCGCATCAACAATGACACCGTTTTCCACGACTCGGGTACAGTCGGCAGCGGTCACGCGTACGCCGGCCTCATCGACGAGTTCCGTCTCTACAACCGCGTCCTTTCGCCCGCGGAGGTCGGTCTGCTGGCCAACGACCCGCTGACCCTTGCCACGAACACCGGCGTCACGGTGGAGGAGGACAATACGGTCACCATCACCGCGGCCATGCTTGAACTAACCGATCCGGACACGGCCGCGTCGGATCTTGAGTACACGCTCGTCGCGGACGTCGCCAACGGCACACTCCGTCGCGGCGCGGCGGTGCTGGGCGTGGGCAGCAGCTTCACCCAGGAGGACATCGACAACAGCCTGATCACCTACGAGCACGACGGCAGCGAGACGGTGGCCGACAGCTTCCAGTTCACGGCCGTGGACGGTGTCGGCGGCAGCGTGGGTGTGACCACGTTCAGCATTACCGTCACACCGGTCAACGACCCGTTGGTGTTGACGACCAACACCGGCGTGACGCTGGATGAGGGGGCGACGCAGACGCTCACCGCGGCGATGCTGCAACTGACGGACGTGGACAACGTGGCGGCGGATCTGGCGTTCACCATCAGCACCGATGTGTCCAACGGCACGCTGCGCCGCGGCGGGGCGGTGCTGGGCGTGGGCAGCACCTTCACCCAGGAAGACATCGACAACAGCCTGATCACCTACGAACACGATGGCGGCGAGACGGTGGCCGACAGCTTCATCTTCACCGCCACGGATGGTTCCGGCGGCAACATCGGGGCGACGACGTTCAGCATTGCGGTCAATCCGATCAACGATGATCCGTTGGTGACGACGAATACCGGGCTGACGGTGGACGAAGCCCTTACCGCGACGGTCACCGCGGCGATGCTTGAACTTACGGATGCGGACAACCCCGCCGCGGATCTGCAGTTGACTCTCACCACGGACGTGACCAACGGCATCCTGCGCCGCGGCGCGGCGGTGCTAGGCGTGGGCAGCACCTTCACCCAGGAGGACATCAACAACAGCCTGATCACCTACGAGCACGACGGCAGCGAGACGGTGGCCGACAGCTTCCAGTTCACGGCCGTGGACGGTGTCGGCGGCAGCGTGGGTGTGACCACGTTCAGCATTACCGTCACACCGGTCAACGACCCGTTGGTGTTGACGACCAACACCGGCGTGACGCTGGATGAGGGGGCGACGCAGACGCTCACCGCGGCGATGCTGCAACTGACGGACGTGGACAACGTGGCGGCGGATCTGGCGTTCACCATCAGCACCGATGTGTCCAACGGCACGCTGCGCCGCGGCGGGGCGGTGCTGGGCGTGGGCAGCACCTTCACCCAGGAAGACATCGACAACAGCCTGATCACCTACGAACACGATGGCGGCGAGACGGTGGCCGACAGCTTCATCTTCACCGCCACGGATGGTTCCGGCGGCAACATCGGGGCGACGACGTTCAGCATTGCGGTCAATCTGATAAACGATCCGCCGGCGGCCACGACCAACGTCGGGCTCACGATCGATGAAGGTGCGACGGCCACCATCACACCGGCGATGCTTGAGGTGACCGATCCTGAACAGCCGGCCACCAGTGTGGTGCTCACGCTGACCCAGGATGTGGTCAACGGCACGCTGCGCCGCGCCGGGGCAGCGCTGGGTGTCGGCAGCACCTTCACGCAGGCCGACATCAACGCCGGACTGATCACCTACGAGCACAACGGCGGCGAGACGCTGGCTGACAGCCTTGGCTTCACCGCTACCGACGGTGTGGGCGGCAACCTCGGCAACACCGTCTTCAGCATCACGGTCAATCCGGTCAACGACTTGCCGACGGGCGGCGGTGAACACTACGAAACGCCGGACGAAACCACACTGGCCGTCGGCGCGCCGGGCATCCTGGCCAACGACAGCGACGTGGAAGGTGACCCGCTCACTGTCGTTCTGATCAGCTCGACCCGGTATGGTACGCTGGTCCTGAATCCCGATGGCTCGTTCACTTACGAAGTGCCGCTTTGTCTGGCGCTGACCGATACGTTCACCTACTACGTGGATGACGGGAGCAGTCTGACCGGTCCGTACACGGTGACGATCTACGTGGACGGCGTCTCCTACGAAGCGTTCGAGCCGACCGTTCAGACCTTCGAGGAGGTGTTCGAGTGGACCGGCGCGCCGGTGCCCGAGCCGGCCCCCGCCGACAGCCCGACGGTGCGCCAGGCGCTTCGCGTCGAGCCGCAGTGCCTGGACAGTTGCAGTCGCATCGCACTCGACGGGTTCGGTTACGCCTCAATCCGCGCGCAGGTGGAGCAATCCGACGCGGCAGAACCGGATACCGATTCGAGCGATGACCAACGGTCGACGGACGCGCCCGAGCACAGCAACGCGTCACAGCCGGATGAGAAGCGCGGCCTTCGCGCGTTCACCGCCGAACGGCGGCTGGATGGTGAGCCGCGCTTCGCACGATCGACCGATCAGCCGCCGGCGGAGGCCGTCGAGGCACAAGACATCCTCGCGTACGAGCCGCCGCGCGGATACACCGCCTCGGACCTGGCGGTGCGCATCGGCGCGACCGCGGCAACCCTGTCGCTCGGCGCGGCGGTGCTCTCACGGACCATGCGGCCGATCGCCGGCGACCGGGAAAGGAGGGAGGATGAAGCGGCGTGAACGCGTCGCCGCAGCGCCAACTAGCGATAGCCTTCGTTGTCACTGACCGCGGCGTGGACATGCTGTTCGATCGGGGCCCCCTCGAGCACGCCCACGTGCCGGTTGCCTCGGATGACATTGCCGTCACCGGGCCGTCCGACCACCTTGATGCCGCCCCATTCGGTGCGGTTGTCCAGGACGCGGACGTTCTCGCAAGGCAGTTGCTCGTCCTTGTTCGTCTGGGCGAGCACGAAGATGCCCGCGATGCCGCCTTCAGTGATGTGATTGCCTTGGATGAGCAGTCCGCGCACGGGCACGCGCCAGATGCAGATGTAGCTGTTGCCGCGGTTGTTCACGATGCGGCTGTCGCGTATCCCGACGTTCTCCCATGCTTCGTGCATGATCCCTTCGCCGTCGTTGTACTTCGTGCCGGTCAGGCCGTAGTTCGAGTAGACGAGGTAGTCGTTGTCCGCCACCGTCCACCGCCAGCCGCGCACCTCGATCGCCCGATTGTTGTTGGTGAAGTTGGAAAGCGTGTACCCATCCGGCGTGGGCCGGATGACATTGGGCTTGAAGCGAATCCTGTTCTGGCCGATGTACGTACCATCCCCGGATGCTTTGATGCCCGCGCCGCCGGTGCAATAGACGAAGTTGCCCTCGATGCGAATGCCCCTGGCCAGGGCGGTGGGGTACGGAATGTCGGTATCGGCCCCCGCGCCGCATGGTTCGCTGATCTTCCGCCAGTCCTTCCAGATCTGCAGCCCGTCGGCCGCCGGTTCGCTGTTCACGCAGATGCCGGGGCGATTGTCGTAGTCGAACGGTATGTCAACGGTTGTCGTCTTGCGATTGCGGACTTCCTGGTGCGTGGCCGGGCGGGCTTTGTAGACGATCGCGTTCTTCATCACGAAGTTCGCTTCGCCTGACGGCGCGATGCGGTTCGCGGCGATCCACGCATCCTGGCCGATCCAGAAGTGGATGGCCGCGCGATCGCGATGCGTCATGCGCTGCCACCCATGCTGGAAGTCGCGCGGGATGCCCCAGGCGAGCGTCGCGGCGTTGCGCAGAATGCAACCGACGACGAACCATCGCCCGCAGTCGGGCAAGGCTTCAGCGCCGCGTCTGAACAACTTCGGGTCGCCGAAGTGAACGTGCCCGTTGTCGATATCCACATGCATCACGCCGCAGTGCTTGGCGGTTTGCGGCTCGGTGAGGCGAATGCCCTTGAACGCAGTGTCGGTTGGCGTGCCGTCGCCTTCGAAGGTCGGCTGGTAGCGCGGGAAGATGAAGCGCGTCTTCAGCGTGTAGGTGTCCTGCCGCGGGTCGTCCGGACCGGCGGGTGGATCGCCGCGTATGACAATGCTCGGCCGCAGCTTCAGATGATCGGCGAACCGGTATTCGCCGGGCGGGAAGTAGATGACCCCGCCGCCGTCGGACAGCAGACCCTGCGCCTGTTCGAAGCGTTCATCCCAGTTGTCGCCGGGCAGGTCCGTGATGTCGATCTGCTTCGACCAGTTGAAGCCATCGGCCCACGCGGGAAAGGCAAGTCGCTGCGGCAGTTCAAGCCAGTCGTTGGGACCGGGCGCGCGCGAGCGGCCGTGCGCCAGCCGCGTCCAGGTTTGGTTGCCCTTTTCGCTTCGCTGCGTGATGGTGATCGCCGCCTGCACGTGCGGCCCGATGTGCGTGGTGCTGAACGCGATTTCGAGCGTGCCCTGACGCTTCGATTCGATGCTGAACTGACCGTGCAGTTCGCGGCCCTCGCGCTTGATCTGCGACGGGTCGATCACGATCGGATCGCCCCCTTCGACGTTCCGCGAGCGCGCCCAGGCGCGGTCGATCCCATGCTCATCCTCGTGGATCGAAACGTCCAACCACCGCCACCACGAATGCCCGCGCGGCAGCGCGCCCTCGATCCGGAAGCGATGGATCGCAGGGACAGGTCTTGACTCGGGTCGCCATTCGCCGCTCACGCGACCTCCACGGCGCGGCAAACCGTCGGCGATCTCGTAGGCCCCCTCGAATGATCCGTCACGACCACGCGACGCCCGGATGGCGATGCGCAAGCCCAGCGCCTTCGCGTCTGCGGGGAACCACTGGTCCGGCTGCAGCTCCAGGTCCACGACGGCGTCCAGCGTGCTGCGTGTCAGTCGCATGTCGACAATGCGCGCTCGGTGGCTGGATCGGTTCCACGTCGGCGCGTGCGCGATCGACGCCGTCGGCGTCGTACCCTCGTAGCGTACATACAGGTTGAGATCATGACGCGCGTCGCCGGCCGGCAGCGCCTCACCCAGCGTGAACGAAAGGACCTGCGGCGCATCCGCATGGTAGGTCTGCGTCGTCGCGCAGCCTGCCAATGCCATCGCGGACAGGACGAAAAGAACACAACTGGTGCGATGCTTCATGCGGGGGTTCCGTGCGTGTCCCGTTCACGTTACCCCGGCCGGTCGCGGCAGACAAGATCGTGCGTTGAATTCACGGCGACAGATCAAGGCGAAGCGGCGGCCCCAACTCCTGGCCGAACTCCTCCAGCGGCGGCCAGCGCTCTTTCAGCTCTTCGTAGATCTCGCGCGCCGGGCGGTTGTGCGGATGCTCCATGAGAAACGCCACGACGCGTTTTCGACAGGCCGCGGCTTCGTAGCTCGCGTCCTGATGGCGTCCCGCTTCCTCGTAGACCTGCGTGAGCGCGAAGCAGATCTGGATCGAATCCGGGGCATGGTCGGCGGCCCTTTCCAACTGCGTCGCCACGGCGCGCAGCCTTTGTTCCCGCATGGCCGGATCGGTCATGCGCATCGCCTGTTCCCGGCGGTGTTGGGCGAGCAGGTACTGTGCCTGCACGTCCGTCTCATCCCGCTCAACACGCGCCTCCAGGAGACGTATGGGATCCTGCGGATGGAAGGCCTTCCATTGCACCATCGCGATCATGCCCGATCCGATGACCAGGAACAGCAGCACGGCCACCGCCCGACGACGGGGCGAGCCGACCGTCTTGCGGGCCACCAGCCAGGCGATCGTCGCCGTGGCCGAGAAGACAAACGGCACCGTCAGATCCGCCGACACGTACACGCCGGCCGGGGTGATCAGGTTGCTCACCAGCAGGTACTGCCCGAAGGCGAAGAGCATGCCGACGATGACCCACTGCCGACGCCGCCAGGCCTTCGCCAGCAGCGCGATCGACAGCACCAACACGGCGATCCCGAGCCAGGCGGACAGCGAACCCCACTGGCTGACGGCCATGGCCTCATAGTCGGCGCCCGGCAGCGGCAGGAACGTCCGTCGGAAGTAGAACCACGCGGCGCCGAGCGCGGCCGGCAGCCGCTCGAAGAAGCCGACCCCGCGCAACGGATTGCCGGTAATGTCATCCGGTCCGGACGCATATGGCTGCCACCACCCGACGCTGTAGACGCGCGCCGCCAGGTACAGGGCAAGCGGCAGGAGAAGATAAAGGGCGCCCATCGCCCGCAGACGGGTGCGCGAGGTCGCGGCGCCGCCGACCTTTTCGGTGCGCAGCCGCCAGGCCTGCACGATCGCCACCGGCGCCAGCAGCAGGCCGGTCTCCTTGGCCCCGAACGCCATGGCTGCGAAGAACATGGCGAACAGCGCGTGCCCCGCTTGCCAGCGCCCGCGGGCAAAAGCCGCTCGCTGCGCAAGCAGGAAGCCGACTGCCCCCAGCATCGCGAGCAGATCAGCGCGGCCGACAATGTGATGGATGTTGCTTGCGTTGCTCGGGTGCGCCACGAACAGCCCCGCCGCCAGCCACGCGGCGAAGGGGTGCACGTACCGACCGAACCAGCTCGCGATCGCCCAGCCCAGCAGGGCGAGGATCACCAGGTTCACGGCGCGCAACTGGATCAGCCCGGACGATATCAGTCGATCGCCCAGCCAGTAGGTGAAGACGGTGACGGGGCGGTAGAGATTGGGGTCATTGCCCAGTCCATCGTGGTATGGCCGCGTCCACAGCCTCAGGCTGACGGGCGTGGGCACTTGGTTGCCGATGTTCTGGCGCAACGCCGCGGCATCGTCGGCTTGGCGCGGGATGTCCAGCGAAGTCAGGTAGATCAGCAATACGAACAGCGCCATACCCACGGGCAAGACCACGCGGTGCGTCAGTGACTGCTTGGCCTCGATGGATGATGTGCCTGCGGTGCCCGCCGACCCGGTCATGCCACTCAACTCCCAACTCCCGATCTGTGGGTGCAAGTTTAGCGACCCGGAATCGGACCGGCCACTCCTGCAGTGGACTCGGTCTTACGCGGCGCCTGCCGGTAATAGGAATCGGACAGATTCTCGCCGCGTCGTAGTGAGCGGCAGAACAGGCCGGTTTGTCCGTTGATTTGTCGTCCGGTAAGCGGCATCCGTGCGGGGATCGCCAAAGCGAGACGTGACGATTGCTCACTTCTTCTTGGCCGCCTTCTTTCGCGCGGTCCCCCGCTTGCTGCTTTTCCCGGCAGTCACACCGATCTTCGGACAGATGTTCTCAAGCGTGCAGCGATCGCAGTCGGGTTTGCGCGCGTCGCACACGCGCCGGCCGTGCCAGATGATCATGTGCGACAGGTCGGTCCACGCCTCGCGCGGGAAGCGCACCATGAGGTCCTGTTCGATCTTGTCGGGATCGGTCTGGCGCGTGAGCCCCAGACGCTTCGACAGCCGCGCGATGTGGGTGTCGACGACGAACCCCTCGTTCTTCCCGAACGCGTTGCCGAGCACGACGTTGGCCGTCTTCCGCGCCACCCCGGGCAGCGAGAGCAGGTCGTCCATCTCGTCGGGGACCCTCCCGCCGAATTCGCGGGCAATGCGCTCGCTCGCGCCGCGCAGGCTCCGGGCCTTGTTCCGGAAGAAGCCGGTCGTGCGGATCAGTGCTTCGAGTTCGGCCGGGTCAGCCTGCGCCATCGCCTCGGGATCGGGATAGCGCTCGAACACCTGCGGCGTGACCAAGTTCACCCGCACATCCGTGCACTGCGCGGAGAGAATCGTGGCCACGAGCAGTTCGAACGGATTCGAGAAGTTCAATTCGCAATGGGCGGTGGAATACAGCTTGCGCAGCGCTTCGTAGACCTTCGCGGCATGCTCGAGCTGCGCCGCCGTCGGCCGGCGCTTGGCGCTTCGGCGCTTCTTCGACTTCTTCCTGCCCTTGGCTGGGTCCACCATCGTGCATAGATCCGTGCTCCCTTTGCGGGAGTCGTGGCATTGTACGAGGGCGGAAGGCCGGACCAAACGGTACGATGCCCGGATGGGTGAAGCAGATCTCGCGGTTACGTCAGCGAGTGCCGAGGAAGAGGCCGAGGGCAATGGGCAGGCGCCTCGCAGGTGCCGTGGAGCGACGCTGTGCTCAAGTTGATCTGGGCGGCAACAAGACTCACTCATCACCGCGGTCCTGACCACGAGCCCCGAGCCGAGACGGGAGCCGCGCCTCGGTTCAACCACAAGCGTATCGCCGCGGAGGCGTCTGTCGAGGTCGTTTCGAGCCGGCCGGGTTCGCGGTGGCGCGGCGTTCGGGAAGAGGGCAGCAACCTGCTGTTCGGGCAGCAATATCGCGCGACGTCCGACCGTTGACCAGCGGACGATCCGATCGGGCTGCACCGGGCGGTTCCAGCGGTCGTTTGAAAGGGCCCTGTGCCGGGCGATTCGCCGATAAATCGTCCGCTTGAACGGGTGGCGATTGCCCGTTAAATTGCCACGCTCGATGATCGGCCGCACGCGAGAAATGCGCTAAGGAGCGGCCCCGTATCGCCACGGAAGGTTCACTGACACAAGTGGCTGTCTGGCAAGGACTAGACCATGACAGCGACACAGGTGCGCGCTGCATCGTGACCGCCGACCTGCTGCTCCAGAACGGCCCCACACGTGCTTGCGTCCGTTACCGAAGGCCAGTCCATGCCGCCAACTGACGAGATACTGATCCAGGCCCAGAACGTGGAGCGTGAGTACAAGACCGGGCAGGATTCGGTCTTTGCGCTGCGCGACATCACGCTCGACATCTACAAGGGCGAGTACCTGTCGCTCATGGGCCCGTCCGGGTCAGGCAAGACGACCTTCTTCAACATGATCGGGGCGCTGGATTTCCCCACCAAGGGCTCGGTCTCGCTGGGCGGGCGCAACCTGCTCGAACTGTCCGGGCCCGAACTGGCCTATCTGCGCTGCCAGAACATCGGCTACATCTTTCAGAACTACAACCTCATCGAGGTGATCTCCGCCCTGCAGAACGTCATGCTGCCGATGCGACTCAAGGGCACGAAGGACAGCGATGCGAAGGACCGGGCGTCCGAGCTGCTGACGCGCGTGGGCCTGGGTGAGCGTCTGACCCACCTGCCCGGCGAACTGTCCGGCGGGCAGCAGCAGCGCGTGGCGATCGCCCGGTCGCTGGCCAATGATCCGCAACTGATCCTGGCCGATGAGCCGACGGGCAACCTCGATTCCAAGACCGGCTACGACATCGTGCAACTGCTCAGCGAGCTTTCGGATGAACACGGCGTGACGGTTGTCTCGGCCACGCATGACCACCGGATGCTGGATGTTTCCGATCGCGTGGTGTACCTGCGAAGCGGGGAAGTGGAGAAGATTGTGTCCCGTGCGGACCTGAAGATCTCGATCGGATCGATCGACGCGTGAAGGGTGCGCGATTGGTGCGGGTCTTCCCGCGACAGGGCGCTTTGCGAAAGGCGAGTACATGATATTGTCCAGAGTGGCGACGATACTGGCGGGACTCGTGATGATCTTCTTCATCGCGCCGCTCAGCCAGTTCCTCGCGATCAAGACGCTCAACATGGACCTGGAGACGGGCTCTCCGGTCGGCTGGGCGTTGGGCGTCATCTTCGCGCTCATGATCGGCGTGTTGCTGGTGCGGCTGATCGCCCGGACCGGCAAGGTCTCCCGCCCGAATGTCGTCCTGCTCTACTGCATGCTGACCATCGCCGCGCCGGTGATGAACATCGGCCTGGTGCGCCCGATCTTCATGGGCATGTTCGTGCCCACCCAGGAGTACATGCACCAGGGCACCAGCACGTATCGAACGGTCTACGAGTCCAAGAGCGAGAGTTGGTACCCGATCGTGCCCACCATGGGCGGCACCGCCTGGCACAAGGCCAATCGCCTGCTGGCGCAGCTCGAGGACAGCAAGGCCGTGCGCGAGCGGTCGAAGGCGGCGGACACGATCGCCACGAAGGTCACCACCGTCGCCGGGCAGTTGCGCCGTCGCAACGAGACCGACGTGCAGCCCCCGGCCGCGGACCAGAGCCAGTGGACCGATGACCAGAAGGAGGTCGCCAAGCTTCTGCCGAAGCTGACGGTGGAGGGCGCCGAGCAGCTTCTGCGCGTGATGGAGCGCGATGAGGCATACACCGAGGCGGCGCTCGTCCACCTGGGACTGACCGAGGAAGTGCTCCTCGCCCGCCGCGCCGCCGCGGAGCAGGCCAGCGACGAGGCGATGGTCCGACTGCGCGAGTTCCTGCCGCTCTTCCACGAGGACGAAGTCAGCCAGACCTCCGAGAAGATGGAGGCGATGCGCGAGACGAAGCTCTTCGACGTGCGGCGGATTCAGGCCGACCGTGCGCGTCGGGGCGAAGCCGCACTGCGGAACCTGCAGGGACGCATCGAACTGCTGGAAACGCCGGTCGGGCAGATCATCGACGGCCGCGTGTCGCGGGACGAGCCGCTGCCCGCGGCGGTGGCCGAGCTTCCGATCTTTCCCGAAGTGCGCAAGCTGGTGGAGGCGCACTATGGCGACCCGTCGCAGCGCGACAAGACACTGCTGCAACTGCTGCGCAACGATCTGACCGCGATTGCCGAGAGCGACCGCCGCATCCTGCGAAACGAACTGCGCGACCGGTACCTCGTGCGGTTCCGGGAAATGGGCGAGGAGGAATTCCACGACGTCTGGGGCTCGCTCATCTACCGCATGACCAAGGAGGAGCGGCGCGACGTGCTGACGGGCACCGCAACGGGCGCGGCGACCGATCGGCCCAACGAGAATGTCTACGGATTCATGAAGTCGTTGTGGACGGGGCTTGAAGGGCAGAGCGCACGCAAGCGCGCATCATGGCGGGAGCGTCTGCAGAAGGTCTACGAAGAGACGCCGTGGAACATCTGGATCCGCCCGTTGATCAGTTGGAGTGTGCTGGTGACCGTGATCTTCCTGATCATGATGGCGCTGGCCGAATGGTTGCGGCGCAAATGGATCGATCGGGAGAACCTGGCCTTCCCCCTGGTTGACGTGGCCGACCATGTGATCCGTCCCGACTGCGCCTTGGAGACCTCCGAGGATCCGCTCAATCCGGACCGACGCGCGACGATGATCAACCCCGTCTTCGTCGTGGGCCTGCTTCTGGGCGCCGGGTGGCTGCTGATCGAGGCGCTTCAGCACTACGACTTCATCCAGCCCGCCGTCTACTCGACGAGCTACAACATCTCGCACGAATGGTTCAAGGAAGGCGCGATCAAGCGGATGGACAAGGTGTTCTTCGTCCTGTCGCCGATCGTCATCGGCATCGCCTTTCTCGTCAGCCTCGAGATCACCTTCTCCGTCTGGGTGATGTTCATCCTGCTGCAGTTGGTGATCCTGATCACGCGGAACAAGGTGGCCGAGGAGGCGCTGCGCGACCCGGTGTACACCGGCTGGGCGGCCGGGCGCGAGTTCCCCTTCATGCTGGAGCAGTTCCTCGGCGCCTGCCTGTGCATGGCGGCGATCGTCATGTACAAATCAATCCGCGCGCGGACCCAGGCCGTCAGCGACAAGGCCTGCGGGGCGTACATCACGCCCAAGCTCAACATCGTGCTGCTGATCGTGCTGCCGATCGTCCTGGTCCTGCTGCTGTACCACGTCGGGCTGACCGATGTGCCGTTCACGCTCCTGTTGCTGGTGGTCGTGCTGGGACAGACGATCGCGCTGGCCCGCGCCCGGGCGGAAACGGGGCTGCCCACGCAGCATATTTCCTACGAGTTCACCAAGTTCCCCATCGTCTTCGGCTTACCCAGCGGTTCCGAGACGTGGTACGGGATGACAATCGGCAAGAAGGCATTTACGGTGTTCGCTTCCCTGGCCTTCCTTCCGATGACGCTGCTGTTCCGGACGTTGCCCCAGCAGTTGGAGAACCTCGAACTGGCGCGGCGGCACCGCCTGCGCTTCGGCTGGGTCGCCGGCGGCAGCCTGGCGGCGTTTCTCGTCGCGATTGGCGTCGGCATGCTCTTCTACCTCGCCGCCGGCTACTTCGCCGGCGAGGACTTCTGGGCCATCTCGGGAGGGGTCTACACCGACCAGGGCAACCAGCCGCCGTATTCGTTCGCCGCCTACGGCATGTGGGTCGCTCACTTTCTCGGGGAGCCGGGGCTGGACAAGTGGACGCAGATTCACTGGATCCGCGTGTGGGCGATCTTCGCGGGCATCGCCGTCTTCGGCTTGCTGACGTTCCTGCGCGGACGGTTCTTGAAGTTCCCGCTCCACCCCATGGGGTATTTTCTTCTGCTCGTCGGCATCTACTACCAGTGGCACAGCCCCTACTATAAGCATGACACAACCGTCGGGAATGAAGGCAACCTGATCTGGGCCAGTGTCTTCGTCGCGTGGTTGTGCAAGAAACTGATCATCAAGTATGGCGGCATGAACACCTACAAGAAAGCCAAGCCGCTGTTCATCGGCATGGTGGTCGGCGCCGTGATGTGTTACTTCACCTTCAACATGATCGATCTCGTGGCGTCGATCATCGCCGCCAACAGCGAGGAAACAGGCACGTTCCTGAAGCACTTCCTCGACAAGACGCCCTACAGCCCGAAGGTCTACTGACATGATCGCAATGCGCAAACAACTGGGCATCGTGTTGCTGGCGACCCTCGTGCTCGCGTGCGGCGCGCTCGTGCGCGGCGGACCGGTCACCGACGAACGTTACAGCAAGCTGTCCGAGTCGCTCAAGGAAAGCCTCGGCGATCTGCGGTCCATGGACAGGCAGGTGCTGCAGCAAGTGGCCGCCGGCCTGTCGGCCGATGAACTGCGCAGCCTGACGAGGCAGATCCTCGACGCGGGGTCGCTCGCCGTCGGGGCGCGTGACGCCGAGGCCATCCGCAAGGCGGAAGCGGCCTACACCCGGGCCTTCCAGGCCGCCGGCGACGACAAGGTCGCCAGGCGCCGGGCCGAAGATGCCTTGCGCACCGGCGTCCACCAGTTCGTCCACAAGTGGCTGACCGACCGCGGCTTGCAGCACGTCGCTTCCATGCGGAGCGAGGTCGTGGCGCCGGTGCTGGTGGAAAACCAGCTCGAGGCGGATGGCGGGCAGGAAGAAACATCGTTGACCGTCGGGAAGGGCGACCAGGCGCGGCGGTTCGACGTGCTGCCGCTGTGGCCCAACGGCGCGATGCCGTCACTTTGCCCGAAGGAGGGCATCACCGGGAGGCTCGTCTACGTGCGCAAGGGCGATCTGCGCGACATCGAGGGGCTCGACCTCGAAGGCGCGATCGCCGTGATGGATTTCGAGGGCGCACGCAACTTCGAGCAACTGCATTACTTCGGCGCGCGAGCGATCATCGTGGTCGAAGACGATCGCGTGACCCGCGACAGGGCCGAGGGGCTTTTCTGCAATACGCCGATTCCGTCGCCGCGCTTCTTCCTCCAGCGCGAGCAGGGCGAGCAACTCGTCAAGCGCTGTACGCGCATCGATCACAGGAACGGCGTGCGCCAACCGACCGACGGCGAGACGGCCACGCTCAGAGGCGGGCATGTCTGGGAGCGACGACCCGTCGAGTCCATGTTCTTCTATCTTCCGCCGAACGATGCCACGACGCCCGACGGCGCGGCACTGCTCGCCTACACCGTCAAGGACCGGGATCTGCTCAATCGCATCAGGTCGGAGATGGGCGCCTCCCTCGACCAGCTGACCGAGGACAACGAGATCGTCCGGCAACTGGTCACGAGCGAGAATCCCAAGCCGCTTGTGCCAGGCGACAAGCTGGTCTGTTCGGCATTGGACAAGACCTACGTCATCGAGAAGAACGACCTCATCACGCGCATCGCCAACGAGTTCGGCGTGGACCCGAAGGCCATCATCAGCGCGAATGACCCGGCGGTCATCGGTGACGGGGTGGGCATCCAAGCGGGCGCCGAGCTGATCGTGCCCGCCGTGCCGGGCCAGACCATCTTCCTGATGGCGCCGATCGATTCGGTGTCGGTGGTGCCCGATGCGCCGCACGGCGCGACCAGCGCGGCCAATCTCGCCATGCTGCTGAAGACCGTCGAGCACCTGGCCAAGGACACCACCGTTCGCCGCAAGGGCGTGATGGTCGCGCTGCTGGATGGCGAACATCTGGGCGGGCGCGGCAGCCGGCTCTTCGCCGAGTACGTGATGCTCGCCCAGGACCAGCTCGGCGGCACGGAGGAAACGCCCGATTTCCCGTACTTCGGCATTGTCTTCGGTATCCTGCTCGGCGGGGGCATCGGCGCGTTCGTCGGGGCCATGCTCGCGATGGGTGATCCGGACAAGCCCAGACCTCTCAAACAGCGCACGCTGCCGGCGACGATCACCGGCGGCGGCTGCGCGATCGTCGGTTGCGTGATCGCGCTGATGCCCTACGTCCGTGGCGAAGTCACCGCGGGGGTGCTGTCGCCCGAGACGCGACTGGCCTACTACGACCAATGCGCGCAATGGATGGAGAATCCCGAGGCGAACCCGCTGACGCGCAACGCGGCGACGTGGCTCGGCGAGGAATGGATGATCCGGCGCGCCGACAAGGTTCGCACCGACGCGGCCGAGAAGTCCGCGATGTTCGGCAAGCAGCAGGGCGAACTGATCGAGCAGGGGCGCTCGACCGGTGGCGACGCCTATCGCGCCCTGCAGCGGAAGATCAACAGCGCCGACCGGCTGCTCGATGCCTTTGTCGAGATCAAGGACCGCACACTCTACAGCCGCAGCCTGAACTGGCAGGAGCGCGTCAACAGCTTCTGGCGCGAGTTGCAGGAGATCGAGCAGCGGGGCTACCTGGCGAAGCTGCCCGAGGATGAAACACGCCAATCGTTCGACGAAGCGGTGTTCAAGGAACTGGAAGCGGAGTACCGCCGCCGGCTCTCCCCGGCGCGGCTGAGGACGCGGTTCAACCGCGAACGCGCGGAAGAGCGGCGCCAGCAGCGATACGACCATGGCAACCTGCTGGCGGTCAAGCAGATCCTCGGAACCATCCATCCCCAGGCCAAGCCGGATACGCATGGTGTGCAACTGGGCCAGGGCGCGTTCGGGTGGCAGTTTGCGCTGTCGGACGGGTCTTCCTCCTTCGGCATCCCGGGATCCAACCATTTCCGCGGTGAAGGCTACGCCAACGGTAAGCTGGCGGGGTCTTACAAGGAGCGGCTGAAGGAAATCTCCGCCTATGCCGCCAACACGGCCGGGTGGACCGAGGACTGGGTTTTCGTGAACCCGGATGAAGACGGCGTGGAATTCCCCGTGGTCGAGGCGGTCACCCCGGCCAACTACTCGAAGTTCTGGAACGTGGGCAAGGTCGCGTACCTGCCGTTCGCGACCCATAACGAACAGCACTTCAGGCTGGATACGCCGTGGGATACGGTGGATCGCACGAACTTTGGGAACCTTGCCACACAGGGCAAGCATATCGCCGCGTTCATCGGTCTGGGCGTGGAGAGCCCGCTCAACTCACAGCCGCCCGAAAGCATCGATCCGCCCGACTGCGGCCGGCTTGTGGGCAAGGTGGTTCGCTTCAACGCGCGATCCGGCATCGACGCCCAGGAAGAGGTCGTCGACGTGCTCGTCTACTACCCGGCCATCCGCAACAAGGTGCAGCAGAACGAGGCGGACAACAGCTCGACCTTCCGCGGCTACCGCCGGGGCGTGATTGTCATGTCCCAACTCAACGGCGAATACCGCCTGCCGGTGGAGACGACCAAATTCAACAAGACGGACAAGTCCACGCCGCACGTGTACGGCTACAAACTCGACCGCGATCTCGGCCTGTTCTACATGGTGGTGGACCAGGGCCAGATCGGTACGCAGAAAAAGTCGCCGAGGTTCCAGCTCGTCCCGGGCAAGGACGAACAGAAGGAACTGATCATGACCGAGGTCTACCCGTGGGTATTCTTCCCCGGGCCGGACCCGATGGATTACGCGGTCATCGGCGATACGAGGCAGAAGCAGGATGTCCGGGTGATGGACGCGGTGCTCAACGGAGAGCCGACGCACTACGCCCAGGACAACCCGGCCAAGGAGTACAAGGAAAGCGAACTCAAGGCGAATATCCTCTACATGGAGCAGGGCCGGCGGGCGCGCGTCATCGTTCAGAAGAACGAAGACTACAAACTGCTGCTCATCGGCGAGGTCATCTCCGAGGAGGAGGCGCAGCGCCGCACCCGCGAAGCACGGGAAGAGGATCCCGACGCCCCGCGCGTCAAGGCATGGGAGAAGGGCAGGGGGCACCTGATCGGTCCCAAGGGCACGCGTGGCGAACCGGGCTACGATCCCAACGTCTACCTGGTCAACACCGAGTTGCAGGTGGCGCGCGAGATGCGGGCGCTCAACAGGTTCCGGCGTGACCAGTTCGAGGCGCGCAACCTGCGCGACCCGGCAATCAACGTGGCCATCGACCGGGCCGGTGAAAAGCTGGCGGCGGCCGACGAGGCGGTCGAGGCCCGCGAGTGGCGCGAGTCGATCGGCAAGGCCCGCGAGGCCTGGGGCATGCTGGTGAAGATTCAGCCGCGCATCCTCGGCCTCGGGCGCGAGGCGGTCTTCAGCGCCGTCATCCTCATGGCCCTCATGGTGCCGTGCGCGGCGTTCCTCGAGCGGCTGCTCATCGGCAGCAAGGGCATCATCGCCCGACTTGTCGGCACGACGATCATCTTCATTGTCGCGATGGTTTTCCTGAAGCTGACGCACCCGGCCCTGAAGATCGCCGTCTCGCCCTTCATCGTGATGATCGCCTTCATCATGATCCTGATGGCGGTCATCGTGCTGGCGATCTGCTACCAGCGTTTCGAGGTGCTCGTCCGGCGGGCCCGCGCCTCGGCCGGCGAAGTCGAGAGCGAGGAGATCAGCCTGCTGGCCTCGCTGGGCACCGCGCTGTCGCTGGGTGTGAGCAACCTGAAGAAACGCCCCAGCCGCACCTTCCTGACGGCGATGACCGTTTCCGTCCTCACCTTCTCGATCATCACCTTCGTCTCGGTGAAGGGCCGCGATGACCTGCATGAGCAGGCGGTGCCGCTGGCCACGCAGGTGATCCTGCCCGACGGCCCGGTCGAGCATGACCCCCAGCAGATCCAGGCCCCGGCCTACACCGGCGTGCTGTTCCGCGACTTCCAGTGGCACAGTCTGGACCGCAATTTCGTCTCCGCCATCCGCAGCGAGTTCAGCGCGAATCACGAAGTGACGGTGCGCGGGTTCTACATCCAGAGAGAAGGCGGCAACAACGCCGACCGCGAAGGCACCAACGAAGAACCCGTCCGCCGCCTGCCCGACCGGCACGTGGTCAAGGAAGGCGAGACGCTCGCCGACGTGGCGAAGAAGTGGTTCGTGGATCCCAAGGCCCTGCTCGGGCCCAACGGCCTGGAGAAGGTGGACGCGCCACTGACGCCCGGGGCCACGCTGCGCATCCCACGCACGAAATCACGCATGACGGTGAAGGCCGTCATGGGCTTCGAGCCGAACGAGACCGAGTTCAGCGGCATCCACCGGGCCGTGTCGAACCACGAATGGTTCAAGGGCGAGGTGCGCGGCGATGATCCGCGTCCGGAAGACCGGCTCAAGGTCATCCTGCCGGACGTGGCCGCCAAGCGACTGAATATCCGCCTCGTCGATCTCTACCGTATGAACCCCGATGCGCCGGGCCAGACACTCGAGCAGCAGGTCGATGCCGGCGACGCGCTGCTGCGTCCGGATGACGAGTTGCCCCTGGTCAATTTCAAGAACACCAACTGGCGGGTCATCGGCATCCTCGACACCAGCCGGGCCGACCGCTATCGCGATATCAACGGCCAGTCCCTGGCCATCGTCGACCACATCCGCAGCGCGTTCACCACCGGCACCGCGGGCGATGTCGCCAACGAAGGCGCGTCGTACCACCTGTCCTGGCAGGAGCTGGTGATGATTCCCATGGCCGGCGGCGATCGCGTCGACATGAAGGAACGCAGCGTTGCCATCAAGCTCGACACCGATCAGATGACCGACGAGCAGATCGAGCAGTTCCGACAGGACCTGGCACTCCGGATCAATCGCACCATGTTCGGCAGCTTCGGCGCCGGCCAGTACAACATGATCACCAGCCAGAGCGAACAGAGCGTCGGCGGGCTGGCCAAGATCATCGTGCCCGTCCTGCTGTGCGTGCTCATCGTGCTCAACACCATGATGGGCGCCGTCGACGAGCGCAAGGGCGAGGTCGGCATGCTCGGGGCCATCGGCCTCTCGCCGTCACAGATCTCGTTCCTGCTGCTCAGCGAATCAACCGTCTTCTCCGTGCTGGGCATCATCTTCGGCACGCTGACCGGTCTGCTCTTCGCCTGGATGATCCCCGCGGCCAACCGCTGGTTCGACACCGATTTGCTCATGGGCATGTCCTTCAACTTCACCAGCGTCATGTCCATGCTGCTGGCCATGGCCACCGGCGTGGTGGTGCTGATGGCGACGCTGATCCCGGCCAAGCGGGCCGCGGCCCTGGCGGCGCCCAGCGGCATGGAGAAGTGGGAACTGCCCGAGCCCAATGACCGGGGCGGCATCCAGTTCCAACTGCCCTTCACGCTCACGCGCGGCAACGCGGTGGGCATGATGTCCTTCTTCCGCCAGTACCTGCTGAACCACACCGACGCGACCAGCCTCGACTACAACTGCCGCAACATCAACCTGTCACGGCGCGAAGGCGAGGAAGAGGCCCTGGTCATCGCCTGCAACATGTGGCTGGCCCCCTACGACCTCGACGTGTCGCAGGGCCTCGAGATGAAGGTGGTGCCGACCGAGAACGAAGGCGTCTTCGCCGTCGTCATCACCCTCGACCGGCACAGCGGCACGGAAGAAGCGTGGTTGCGGACAAACTACGGATTCCTGAACCTCGTGCGCCATCAGTTCCTGATCTGGCGCAACCTCGATAACAAGACACGCGAATCGCACATCGAACGCGGTGCGGAGCTATTCAGGGAGGTAGGGCGCTGACCCATGGCTGAATCGAACCAAAACGCGGCGCCGAAACAAGAGACGTTCTACGACGCCAAGTTCAGCATCGAGGCGATGCAGCATGAGCCGTACGAAAACGGCTTCACCTGGCGCGCGGTGATCGGCGCCCTGTTCATCGCCTTCGTCATGCTGCCCGGCGTCATCTTCATGGGCCTGATGATCGGCCAGGACCTGGGCCACGCCGCCGACTGGGTGACCATCATCCTGTTCGTCGAACTCGCCCGGCGATCCTTCCTGCAGCTTCGCAAGCAGGAACTGTACATCCTGAAATACACCGTCAGCCACCTGTCGCACATCACCGGCGGGATGGCCCTGGGCGGCGGTATCTTCGCCCACCTGGTCTGGAACCGGTACCTGCGCAACTCCGAGGCGTTCAAGAACTTCGGCATCTCCCACAAGGTACCCGGCTGGTTCGCGCCCTTCGGCGACGCGGCCTACTCCGACTTCATGGACGAGGTCTGGTGGCCGGTCATCGGTGTGGTCGTCGGCGCGATGGTCCTCAGCAAGCTCACCCAACTGTCGCTGGGTTACCTTTCCTACAAGGTCACCTCCGATGTCGAAAAGCTTCCGTTCCCCCTCGCGCCCATCCACGCCGAAGGCGCCATCGCCCTGGCCGAGACCAGCCAGGACAAGAACAAGAAGGGCTTCCGCCAGTACTGCTTCTCGATCGGCGTGATGATCGGCGCGGTCTTCGGCATCTTCTATGTCGCCGTGCCCACACTCTCCCAGGCCTTCCTCGACAAGACGATTGAACTGATCCCCATCCCGTTCCTCGATCTCACGCAGACGTTCGAAACCTGGCTGCCCGGCGGCACCATCGGTGTGGCCCTGAACCTCGGCCTGCTCTTCACCGGGTTCGTGCTCCCGTGGCGCATCGTCATCGGCATGTTCTTCACGACGATCACGTTCCAATTGGTCGTCAACCCGCTCATCCTTCAGCCGATGGGGCTGTTGCCGCACTGGAAACCCGGCAAGGACGCGATCGAAACCCACGTGGCGTGCACGCTCGATGTCTACCTCTCCGTGGGCATCGGCACAGCCTTCGCCGTGTTCGCCGTCGGCCTGATCGCCATGATCAAGGGATGGGTGCGCTACTCGCGCAAAACCAAGGCGGCCAAGCTCGAGGCGGAACGGCAAGCCCGGGAGGCCGGCGATTCAGTGGAGGGCGAATACGCCCAGCAGGCCGACGAGCAAGGCCACACCGTCGTGCGCGACTTCGACCACACCGAGGTCGACCCCGGCGGCTTCTGGCGACGCGACAAGCCGCGCGGCGATCCGCCCACCATCGTCGCGATCGGTGTGTGGCTGCTGGCGACCCTCGGGTTCGTTCTCCTGTCCAATTACCTGATCAACAGCGACCTCGAGCCAGGCACCGAACCATTCAGCATCTACTGGCTCGTCGGCTTCGCGTTCCTCTGGACGCCGATCAACACCTATATCAACGCCCGCATGATCGGCATTGCCGGCGTTCACGCGGGCGTGCCTTTCATCTTCGAAAGCGCCGTGTTCATCAGCGGCCACAAGGGATTGAACATCTGGTTCGCGCCGCTGCCGCTGCGCAACTTCGGGCAGATGGCCGACGAACTGCGCATCTGCCAGCTCACCCGTACGCGCTACACCTCCATCCTCCGCGCGGAGCTGCTGATCTTCCCGTTGATGCTCGTCGCCTCGTTCATCTTCTGGAACTACATCAGCAGCCTCGGGCCGATTCCCTCGGACAACTACCCGTATGTGCAGAAGTTCTGGCCCCAGTTCGCCCAGCTCAAGGCGGTCTGGGCGACCGGCCTGCGCGAAGGGCAGAGCGAACTGATGCAGGCGCTCAAGCCGGAAGCCATCGCCGCGGCCTTCATCGGCTCGACGGCGCTCTTCGGCCTGTTCGGGTGGCTGGGCATCAGCGCCCAGTACATCTACGGTGGCATCAGCGCCATCAACGGCTATCCGCACATGGCGGTGCCGATCTTCATCGGCGCCTGCCTCGGGCGCTTCTACTTCGCCCGCAAGTTCGGGCGGGAGAAATGGACCAACTACGCGCCCATCCTCGCGGTGGGCTTCGGCGCGGGACTGGGGCTCACGGGCATGCTGGCCATCGCCATCAACTTCCTGTGGGTCAGCGTCGGAACCGGATACTAGCGCGCCGACAGCGACGGTGCGCGCCGACTTGAGTGAGATGCAGGCATGGCTGAGAAGCAGTGGCAAATCGACAAACTGCAGTTGCACTGGAGCGTCGTCTGGTCGCTGGCGCTGTCCAGCCTCCGCGTGCGCCTGGCACGGGCCTTCATCACCGGCCTGACCATCACCACCGCCACCGCCTTCATGATGTTCCTGCTGAGCATGCCCTTCGAGAATGCCAGCGACCCGACCGCCCCCGGCATCGCCGGCCTCATGGGCCTGCGCATCCCCGTCGGGCAGGACGCGGCCGAGGCCGCCATCGAGATCGAAGGCTTCATGCTCATGCTCGTGCTCTCGTTGATCGTCGCCGCCTCCGGCGTGCTCAACACCATGCTCATGTCCGTCGCCCAGCGCTACCGCGAGATCGGCACCATCAAGTGCCTGGGCGGCCTCGATATGCTCGTGCTCTTCAGCGTGCTCTTCGAGGCCGCGATGCTCGGACTGATCGGCGCGGTGATCGGCGTAGTCGTCGGACTGGCTATCTCGATGGCCCTCAGTCTCGCCGACTACGGCGGTGAATTCCTCGCCCACGTCAACTGGACCGGCCTGCCGCTCAAGGTGCTCTTCGTCTTCGTCGTGGGCATGCTGCTCACCACCTTCGGCGCGGCCGTGCCCGCCTACATCGCGTCCAGGATGCCGCCGATCGAGGCCATGCGCGGCGAGAAGTGACCCCCGAACGCACCAACGAATGCGAGACGCCATGACCCAAGCGACCGAAACCCATACCGCCCCGAACGGCATCGACTGGTTCTCCGACCTGCAGGAACAGGTCGACAACACCGTCATGACCAGCAACGTCTGCAAGACGTACATCATGGGCGAGGCGAGAATCCAGGCGCTCGATGATGTGAGCATCACCATCAAGGCCGGCGAGTACATCAGCATCATGGGCCCCTCCGGCTCGGGCAAGACCACGCTCTTCAACTGCGTGGGCGGCCTGACCAAGCCCACCGGCGGCAACGTCTTCATCGACGAGATCGACGTCGCACAACTCGACGCCAACGAACTGGCCTGGCTGCGCTGTCGCAAAATCGGCTACATCTTCCAGAGCTACAACATCATCAAGGTGATGACCGCGCTGGAGAACGTCACGCTGCCCATGCTCTTCGCCGGCGTGCCCGGTGACGAGGCGCAGGATCGCGGCGTCGAAATCCTCACCCGCGTCGGCCTGGGCGATCGCATCCTCCACACGCCCAAGGAACTCTCCGGCGGCCAGCAGCAGCGGGTCGCCATCGCCCGCGCCTTCGCCAACCAGCCGGCCATCATCCTCGCCGACGAACCGACGGCCAACCTCGACCTCCACACCGGCGAGGAGATCATTAATCTCATGAAAGAGATGAACCGCGAGGAGGGCGTCACCGTCATCTGCTCCACGCACGATCACAAGATGCTCGCACAGTCCGACCGCATCATCTGGATGCGCGACGGACGGGTCGAGAAGATCGCCAATCGCGATGAAGTCGAGATCCAGATCGACGAAATGTCCGAGTCGCATTGACGTTTATCGAAATGTCGGTACGGTTAGTGAAGCAAGGTGCCACTGGCGGCTTGCCCGCCAGTGCCTGATGCGGTCGGGGCTCTCACCGGCCGGTCAGTTGTGCAGCTCATGATCAATGGAGGCAGCCGCATGTCGATGCGAATGTTCGCCCTCGGGCTCACCCTCTGGTTGACCGCTTGCGCATCGAGCGGCCTTCGCGCCGAGCCGCTCGACAAGGAGTTCGAGCAGCGCGCCGCGTTCTACATCGAGCAATTGGCCGCGCAGGATGCGGACAAGACCATGGATTGGGCCAAGCGCGTCTGGCCCGCGCCCGGCGGCGGCGATCCGCACAAGTACGTGCTGCCCGTCATTATCGCCGAAATTGCCCTCGACCCGACCGACCAGAGCGCCCTGAACGCCTACCGGCGACTCATGGTCGTCGACAAGAACAAGGGCGATCGCGGCCTGTACCACTTCGCCGCCTACCTGCGCGCCCGACTCTACTGCCAGTTCCGCGACAAACTGCCGAAAGATGTCGTCGCGTCCAACGCGTACGACGCGAAGCATTTCTACCACATCATGACGCGCGGCGGCACCGAGAACCACGGCTTCATGCACCGCACCAGCGCGTACGTCTTCTCGCAGTACGTGAAGAACCCCGCCACGCGCGAGGGCCGCGATCCCAGGTGGGTTCGCAACTGGCTGATCGGACAGGCCAAACGCTGGTACAACATCGGCACCGGTGAGTACGACAGTTCCACCTACTACCCCTTCACCACCGGCGGCTGGTCGAACGTCTACGACTTCGCCGAAGACCCCGCGATGCGCGACACCGGCAGGGCCGCGCTGGACTGGCTGTCGGTCGCCATGGCCAACAAGTACTTCCACGGCTGCTACCTCTGCCCCGAAGCGCGCGGGTTCGCGAAGGAAGCCGTCGGCGCCGTCAAACGCGACGAGCCGGCGAAGACCAAGAGCGGCGTCGAATTCCAGTACGCCACCGAAGGCACGCACACCGACTGGCTCAACTGGCTGTGGTTCGGCGGCAGCGTCAAGCCGATGCACATGGACAGCGGATCGGTGGCCGTCGACGAGCACGCCATCGTCACCCTCGCCCTCAGCAAGTACCGCCCGCATCGCATCGTCCACAACATCGCCACCAAGAACGTGAAGCTGCCCTACGAGGCGCGCGGCAGCCACCCGCAGTACTACGGCGGCCCGGATGACGACGGTAACTTCCCCGGCGGCAACAAGGACCAGGACTACCTCTACTTCGCCGACGAGTTCGCCATGGGCACGCTCTACAGCAGCGAGCGCGGCGTGCGGGTCAGCGGCACCATCCTGCCCCAGACCACCATGTTCAAGGTGCTGCTCAAGGACACCGACGACGTGCGCGTCTTCGGCGCGAGCAACGGTTTCCACGGCCACTTCCCGCTCGAGGGCCGCTCGCCGTTCGACCAGTACCACCAGAAGCGCGACGCCGCGATCAACGTCTGCTACGTGAATCCCAAGGTGCTGGACAACGATCCCCAGCAACGGGCGCGGCTGAAAGACCGCAGCATCCTCGGCATGTCGCAGGCGGTCGGCAAGCCCGTCGAAGAGGGCGGCTGGTACTTCTGGCAGGTCAACCGCGCCTTCATCGCCGCGCGGCCGCTCAACGGCAAGGCCGCTTGGCAGTCGGACGAACAGGTGATGCACAAGACCCCCAAGCGCCCCAGCGGTTTCCGATGGCTCGTCTCGCCGGGTTCCCTCGGCGGCTGGGTGATCCAGCTCGGACAGCAGCCGCAGTACCAGAGCCTGCAAGCGTTCAGGCGGGCGGTGCTCGACAACTGCAAGCTCGACCTGTCCGACTTCAACGAACAGGAACGAACCGTCAGGTTCACCAATCTCCACGGCGATGAACTCAAGCTCCGCCATACCGGCGGCCCGGGCGGCAAGCCGGACGCGTGGACCAACGGCAAGGCACTCATCTACAAGGACTGGCCGGTCTTCGAATCGCCGTATATCAAGCAAGAAGCCGGCAGCGGCATCCTGCAGGTGAATGACGGCAACGAGATGCTGACGATCGATTTCACCGGCGACCGGCCGCGCTACACTGAAAGTGACGTGAGCAAGTAGAGTGCCCCAACGAGCCGCGACCGTGAGGGAGCGGTCTGAGGAACCACGAGGAAAGGAAGCATCATGCTCAATCGCAACAGCCTCCCCATCGCCATCGCGGTCCTGATCGCGGCCGTCGCGGCCCATGCCGCGCAATCGCCAAGCGGCAAGCAGCACCCCGCATGGGGCGCGGACGCCATCCCCGCTCCCGAAAACGCCGAACACCCCGGCGCCGCCGAGGCGCCGGCCAGTTCGCCCACCACCTACCCCGACGCCAAGGGCTTCGCCGCCCGAGCGCGGCTCGTCATCGACGGCCTGAAGACCGAGGACCTCGGCAAGTGGCGCAAAGGCTACTTCGCCGGCGGCGACCCCGGCAAGTACCTGCCCGGCGCGGCCATGGCCAAGCTGCTCAGCGGCGATCCGAAGCTGGCCGCCGAAGCGAAGAAGTACCAGAACGACAACCGCGCCTTCAAGGAGCACTACCACTTCGCCGCCGTCAACTGGGGCCGTTACCTGCCGCTCTTCGGCGACACGCTGACCGACGAAACGAAGCAGAAAGTCACCAAGGCCGCATCGACCTACAGCGCCTACCTCTCGCCCGGCGGCACCGAGAATCACAAGGTCATGTGGATGACCACCGCCAATGTCCTGCCGCACTACATCGACGGCGGCCTTGCGCGGCGGAACAAGAAGGCCACCCTCCAGCAGGCCAAGAGCATGCTCCGCAGCTACGTCAAGGGCCTCTACGCCGCGGGACAGGGCGAGTGGGATTCATCCACCTATCTCATGTTCGACGTCAACGGCATGCTCAACATCTACGATTTCTCCAAGGATGATGAATGCCGCCTGCTGGCCAAGGCCGCGCTCGACTGGTACATGACCGGCTATGCGCTCAAGTACACCGACGGCGTCTACTGCGCCCCCAACCAGCGCGGCTACCCGCGCGGGCCGGTTCAAACGATCGGCGACCAGACCGGATGGATCTGGTGGGACGCCAACGGCAACTACACCGCCCAGGACATGCGCAACAGCCGCTACGCCCTCCACGCGATCACCAGTTCATGGCGGCCCAACGCCGTCATCACCAACATCGCGCGCAAGAACCTGCCCAAGCTGCCCGCCGAGTTCCGCAACAGCAAGCCCAACTACTGGTACGGCCAGGGAAGAAAGCCGCAGGGCAGCGTCTACCACGAGACGGCCTACATCGCCCCCCAGTTCACCGTTGCCAGCCTGTGGAACGGTCACGGCAGCCAGATGACCTGCTTCATGGTCGTCGCGAGCAGCGATGACGGCGGCATCGTCTTCTCCGGCGGCAACCCGCGCAAGAGCGATCACCGCGGCAAGAAGACCGACATCGGCTTCGCCGACGGCACCGGTCGCTACACGCAGTATGCCCAAAAGGGCGCGGCCGTCATCAGCATGTCGCTCTGTCCCGACAACGATGACGCCGCCACATACTCCTACTTCACGCTGCCGGATGACGCGAAGCCGCAGACCTTCGGCAAGTGGACCACCATCGGCGCGGGCAACGCCGTGGTCGCCCTCTACCCGCTGGGCGGCAAGGCCGTGGACACGAAGAGTCCGCCCGATCGCAAGGGACGCACCACGCGTATCCTGAAGATCGATGGCAAACGTAGCGGCTTCATCGCGCAGGTGCTGCCGCGCGACACCCCGACCGCGCTGGCAAAGCAGTTGTCATCCGCCCGCATCGATGATTCGCGCTTCGCCGCGGACATGCACGTGATCTACACCAGCCCCGACGGCGATCGCATCGACATGAAGTTCGACCCCGCGCCTAGCGGCGATGCCCACGGCAACCGCACCGCCGATGTCGTGATCAACGGCAAGGCCATGTCCTTCGGCGACTGGGCCGTGTACGATGGACCGTACATCAAGCACGACAAGAGCGTGCTGAGCGTCAACGACGGCCGGCGGGGATTCGTCGTCGATTTCACCGGCGACCTGCCCGTCTACCGTCCCTGGTCGAAGTAGGAATCCGAGCAAGCCGACGGAGGGGCAAAGCAAGGAGGTCTCTCATGCGTATTCCACGCGCCCTGTTTCTGTGCGGCATCGCCGCGATCGCTTTCGGCTGCGCGTCGTCACCGGAGCAGTCGTCGAAGGCCGGAGCCACCACGCCGCAACGGGAGATGCGCGCCGTCCTGCTCACCGACTTCTCCGACGACCTGCCGCGCGATGACCGCAACGTCACCCTCTCGCTGTGGCTCAAGGACATCCGCCCGATGCCCAACGGCCTGATGGGCAACATCGCCGTGCAACTGCAGCGCCGCGACGGCCAGTGGGCCGCGGACGCCGAGCATTACGCCGCGGCCGACTACAACCAGCGCAGCAGCAACATCGTCAAGCTCCAGGGAATGCGGTTCGACGGCGAGCGCCTCACCGGCACCATGCTCGTCACGATCAATGCCGATCGCCCGCGGCCCAACCCGACACGCGGCGCCGGACCGCTTCCTTTCCCCGCCACCAGGCAGTGGAGCGAGAAGTGGAAGAACTGGCTGCCGCATCCGGATACCTTCGTCATCCGCATCGATGCGCGGCGACAACTCAACGAGCCCATGCCGCACCTTGAAGACACCGAACCGTCCAACCCGCCGTGGCGCAACGACACGCCGACGTTCGGCGGCGAGATCCTCAACGGCAGCTACGAAGCGGTGCGCGAGGGCAAGACCTTCGCCGGCCAACTGATCGGCGCCGTCGCCCCGGCGCCCACGCCGGGCGTCTTCGGCACCGAGGGCAACTGCGTCATCGAGCCGGCCCCGCGCGGCCACGGCATGGAAGTGCTCGCCCGCCTGCCGCGCAGACGCGTCGCCGCCAAGTACAGCGCGCACGCCGTCAAGCCGTTCACCACGCCGCGCGACTGGTCGGATTTCAAGGCGGTGCGCATCACCGTCGAGAGCAAGCGCCGACGCGACGACGCCGCGGTGCGCTTCGCCTTCCGCCAGGGCACGCGCGGCTGGGTGGGGCTGACCAGCGCCGCATTGCTGCTCGGACGCGAGGCGACTTTCACCATCCCCTTCGAACACTTCGGCCCGTCCGCCGAGCGACGCGATGACGTGCAGGCGATCCAGATCGGCGTGGCCAGCCCGCACGGCGTCGGTGACGTCGCCTTCACCGTGCGGAAGATCGAACTGCTGCGCCCCAAGGGCGGCCGCCCGCTGTTCGACACGACGAAGCGGGTCGCGATCAGCGTCGATCCGGACAACGCCGTGTCCCTCAACGGCGCGGACACCATCCCCAAGGGCCTCTTCGGCCATCACGATGTGTACCACAACATGCCGCGCGATCCCCGCACCGGCGAGCCGGACCCGTTCGAGTACATGCGGCTGATCAATCCCGGCTACCTGCGCCCGCTCGACCACGTGGGCTTCGGCACCGGGGTGCACATGCCGAGCGAGGCATTTCTCCGGCGCGCCGAGGCCGGCAACGCGCTGGACAACATCGTCTGGTGCCACACGGTCGATCTCTTCGCGCGGCCGGCGTGGATGGACGAGGGCGTCGAGAAGTGGGAGAAGAAGGTCGCCCAGTTCTACGAGGCCCTCGCGAAGGTGTCGTGGAAGCCCGGCGACGAGCGGAATCCCTTCCGCCGGTTCGAGGTGTGGAACGAACCGTTCTTCTGGGGCCGCCACATCAACATCGGCGCGCAACTGCCCGAGGGCAGGAAGCCGTGGGACGACCCCACGCAGTACGGTTACGTACCGGGCAAGCTCGGCGCTACCGTCTACGCGCGGTTCTTCGACGCCGCGGTCGACGCCGCGAAGAAGACCAACCCCCACGTCCAGCTCGGCGGGCCCAGCGCCCCGGCCTTCAGCGGCGATGACTTCGGCGTCTTCGAGAACTACGTGCGCCACTGGATCGACGCCTGCCACGACAAGATCGACTTCCTCACCGAGCACCACTACGGCGGCAATCCGCAAAGCCCGGCCGCAAGCTACGATGTCGCCACCGCGTACTGCGACATCAACTACGGCAAGCGCTACCCCATCTACAACACCGAAACCAACGATCTCGGCGGCTCCAGCGCGGCCAAGGCGCAGTACAACATCGTCGACATCCTCACCTGCATCCAGGACTGCCCGGACATCGCCAGGGGCCGCGCGATTCATGCGCTGTGGCGCGGCTACCTCAACGATGAGGGCGAATACCACGCCATGCGCCTGCTCAGCCCGCTGCGCGGCAAGATCCTGCGCACCACGAGCAGCGACGAGGATGTCCTCGTCGTCGCGGGCGCGCCCGGCGACGGCAAGATGGTCGTGCTCGTTTTCAACAACGCCGGCGACGACCGCGCCATCGACATGCCCATGCCCAAGGGCTTCAGCCTCGAGCAGACCATGCTCCTGATCGCCGATGTGCCGAAGGATGAGCTGAGGGTCAACGATATCGAAGGTCAGCCCATCCCCGCGCCGGCCGCGGGCAAGACCGTGCTGCGCGAGGTGGATACCGATGATGCGGCTACGACACTGACACTACCCCCGCGCTCGGCCGTGCGATGGACATTCACCATGGACGGCTACCGCCCCGGCGGCGTCATCCGCATCGACCAGCACTACGTCAACCGCGCCTTCGTGGACGTCACGCCCAAGGGCGATGTCATCGGCAAGGTCCTCTGGCGCGGCGGGGCGTTCGACAACATCCGCAAGGCCTGGCTGCGCGTCGTGACGCGCGATGTCCACGCCGGCGAGGGCGCGGTGGTGATCAACGGGCGCTGGTACGAGTTGCCGTTCTCCAGCAGCAACTTTGGCGACGCCGTGGTGCAGGAAGTCGAGATCGACGCCGCGCTGCTAAAGCCCGAGACGCTCGTCGAGTTCCACTGCGCCGACCCGGAGAACCAGAACGGCTACAAGGTGTTCGCAGCATCCGTGCTGGTGGAACGTTAGACCCACGGAGCCTGCGGAAGGCCCGGTGCCACTGGCGGCTTGTCCCGCCAGTGTCTGAAAGTCCGGCGCCACCGGCGGCTCGACCGCCAGTGTCTGAAGACGATCGCGCGGCTGCCTTGTCGCACCAGCCGCCAATCCCGCCTGAACAGGAGAAAGCCCATGCGCCGTACACACCTGCTCATCATCGCCATCCTCGCGCTCAGCGCGGCCGTCACCTTCGCCGCCGATCGCGTGACGAAGGATGACAAGGGCCGCATCGTCGCCGTCCCGCTCAAGACCGAGGCCCGCTTCCTCAACACCGACTGGACGGCCGAGGCCGAGGACCGCTTCCGCGACCGCGCCGACGCCATGATCCGCCGCTTCGCCGGCAAGGGCTACGGCGGCACCTACGGCGAGAGCGAGAAGCGCAGCTATCCCAACGCCATGATGGACCTGCTGGCCGGCAACACCGAAAAGGCCGTGAAGTTCCTCGAGTCGCGCGACGCCGAGAACGGCCGCGACTCGAATACCCCCGGCATCGACTTCTACTGGTGCTTCACCCTCAAGGGCCAGTGCCGCAAGTATTTCTACTTCGGCGACTACCTGTCCGACGATTACCGCGCCAGGATGAAGGACGCGGCGCGCCAGTGGACCGACACCGACCCCCGTCGCCGCGCCAACCCCCAGCGCGGCCAGAGTCAGAACAAGTCATGGGGCGCGGCCAAGACCGGCGTCTGCGTCGATACGCGCGGCACCGACAACCTCCACGCCATGCGCATCGCCGCCGTCTACCTCTTCGCCGAGGAAACCGGCAACAAGGAAGTCGCCGCGATCTACAAGCGAAAGATCGCTACCGCCGTGAAGAAGATGTTCCGCACCGGCATGGGCGAGTGGGACAGCGAGAACTACCACGGCCACACCATGACCGGCTACATCCAGCTCTACGACTTCGCGAAAGACCCCGAGGTCAAGCTCATGGGCAAGGCCGCGATGGACTACCTGCTCACCACCGGCGCCTTCAAGTACTGGCGCGGCGCCTTCGGCGGCCCGACCAAGCGCGACTACAACCACCCCTACGTCCACGGCGGCAGCGCGGCCGACCATATCGGCCTCTACATCGGCGACTACGGCAAGCACTACCAGGACAACCTCAACAACAAGGATGTCGACTTCCACTGGGCAAGCGATAACGTGCACTTCATCACCAGCGCCTATCGCCCGCCCATGGCCGTGTACGAGCTTGGACGCAAGAACTTCACGCGGCCGGTCGAAGTCTTCGTCGCCCACCCGCCTTACGGCGCGCTGCGCAGCGATGCGATCGAGCAGCCGCGCTATCTCGAGACGCAGTTCTTCGCCGACACCTACCAGTTCGGCACCCTCTCGCGCGGCACGCATGACCAGGACGTCAACGGCTTCAAGGCGCTGATCCACAGCGAGGCGCGCGGGGCGGACTACTTCATCGCCAACGCCACCGGCGACCCGTTCAAGATCGGCTCGGCCAAGTACGGCGGCGGCGTCGAGCGCAACAACGTCGCCCAGTACCGCAACCTGGCCATCTGGCTGGCCGGCCCCGGCGACAGCCCCTTCACCTTTCTCGCCCACCAGACCACCGGCGTGGAGCAGGTGCGCGGCGTCACGTTCCTCCGCTACGAGCGCACCTGGCTCGCCATCCACCCGATCAACCTCAAGATCGACGGCGTCAACGAAGCGCTCACCCAGCGCGTGCGCGGCACCGAGAAGAAGCCCAAGTGGCCGGACGTGAAGATCATCAGCGCCAAGGGCAACGGCGGCAACCAGCCCAGCGGCTTCGCCGTGGAATTCGCCGACGCCGCCACGCACAAGAGCTACGACGCTTTCAAGGAGGCCGCGCTCAAGCGCGCGAAGCTGGACACCTCGCAGCTTGCCAACGGCGTCGTCAGCTACACCGCCGCGGACGGCGCATCGGTGAAGATGCAATACGTCGAAGGCAACCGCCCGCGCGTCTGGCGCAACGGCAAGGCGCACGACTGGAGCGAGCACCGCGGCATCTACCAACCCGCCGACGGCGGCAACACCCCCATCCGCATGGACTGGGCCGACGGCAAACTCCACGTCGAGGCCGGCGGCCACACCTTCGACGCCGAGGTGGACGACCAGGGCCGCTACACGTTCAAGGCTTCGTAGGGCGGATCATTCACCGCGGGGGCCACAGACAAGCTTCGTGATTGTGGGACCTCGGACAGGCACAACGTGTTTGCGGAAGCCACCTGCCGATCTAGTGTGTAACTCGTCCCACACCATATCAGAAACGACCCGAGCCCTCGCAGTGATCGCAACCTGAGCCGCGGCAGTAGGGACAGATCGCTCCCTCTCCAAATCCGTTGCGTATTGGCGGATGATGGAGGATTCCTGTCGGACCACCAAGTGCACGACGGCTACTGGCCTCCTGTCTTCGTAAGCGTTCCATGAACCGCGTCTTCCGCTGGTCGGTTGGGGTTGTCATGC